>NZ_JBQFRI010000012.1:0-98977 GCF_056537325.1 Ruegeria sp. CF5
AGGTCAATTCACGCCTGGACTCCGTCCGTTTCAGCAGTTCGCCGAACTGGTGGCGTAAACCGCCCACCAATTCCACTGATGCTCTGCCATCTAAAAGTTTGCGACAGAACCAATTTTCCCTTTCGCTAATGGTTCTGTTGGAAAGTGTTTGTGGGTTTTAGCGCAACCACCTACCTGTTTTACGATCAAAATTCGCACTTTTTGCACATTACATGAGTCAATTTCTGACTTTGCTTTTACATCTGATAAGTACCGCTTATCACTTATGATTGATTTGCCCGAAAATATCCCCCATGATGCAGGCCATGACGCTTCCTGCCCCTTATCTTCCCACTCCCTCCCCCGCCCTGTCTGCGGCAGATCAGGAGGCGCTCACTGATCTTTATGTGCGTGGCACGGCCGCCAACACGTTGCGGGCTTATGAGCGTGACCTGATCTATATAACTGCATGGAAGGCGGCGCGCTTCGATGCTGCGCTGGATTGGCCCGAGACCGAAGAAACTGCTCTGTCCTTCATCCTGGATCACGCCCGCGACCTGAGTGACGCGGTCTCGGAAGACCGCGCGCGCGAAACCGCCGAAGCTCTGATCGCGCAAGGGCTGCGCAAATCCCTCGCCTGCCCGGCGCCCTCGACGCTGGTCCGGCGCATCGCCTCCTGGCTGGCGTTTCACCGGATGAAGAATCTCCCCTCGCCTTTTGACGCTCCCCAGGTGAAACAGGCCCGCGCCAGGGCCCGCCGCGCTGCGGCCCGGCTCCCTGCCCCGAAATCACAGCACCCGATCACCCGCGACGTGCTGGAGCAACTGTTGGCCACCTGCCGGGGTTCACGCCGAGACTGCCGCGACCGGGCTTTGCTGATGCTGGGCTGGGCTTCTGGCGGCCCGCGCCGCTCGGAAATCACCGGGCTGATGCGCGAGGACGTGTCGCTGAAGGAGTTCGACAAAACAGGGGTGATTTGGATTTCGCTGCTGGAGACCAAAACCACCCAAAAGGGCGAGACCCCACGGCTGGTTCTAAAGGGCCGCGCGGCACAGGCGCTCGCGCATTGGATTGAGGTAGGCGGAATTCAGGACGGCCCGCTGTTCCGCCCGATCTCGAAAGCGGACCGGGTGCTGAAGCGCCGCCTGTCCCCGGATGCCATTGCGCAGATCGTCAAACACCGGCTAAAACTGGCCGGGCTGCCCGAAGACTTCGCGTCCCCCCACGGGCTGCGCTCCGGCTTCCTGACCCAGGCTGCACTGGACGGCGCCCCGATCCAGGCCGCCATGCGCCTGTCGCTGCATCGCTCCATGGCTCAGGCCCAGAAATACTATGACGATGTGGATATCTCCGAAAATCCGACGGCGAATCTGCTGAGGTGAGGAAGTACCCGATTAGCTCATTTGGCCCCCTGCCCTTCCCCATTAATTGTCTTGGAGAGCAAGCCGCTACTTTTTGTGCCAACTGCTCGCTATGAAAAACTCAACTCGAGGCGGAGCATTCAGAAGAGTTTTGTGCGCGCGCCTACTTTTTTGCACGGCAGAACTTCATGGGCTATAAAGCCGAGAACCACTCCAACAAGGTTTACAGCTGTAAACCACTTGGCTCTGATGCAAAGCGTATGTAGTTTTCAGCTTTGTAGAACCCACAATATAAGCGAAAATCCTTGACTTAGGACAATGAATCACGGCTGTTTGTCTCAAGTGGCGCAAAAATGACCACATTCTTTAATTTGAGGCAACTACATGATTCCCGTGACACCACTTATGGCAGAACGACCATCGGCTCTCGCCACGGAAATTTCTGAGAGATTAAACTCGGCTATCCGGGAACATCTTCTTGCGGCATTTGCCCCCGATAACACCAAATCACTGCGCAACTTTGCAGCCCCAGAAGCGGCCGAACTCTTAGGTGTCTCAGGTCAATTCATGCGCAAGGTCCACGCAGAAGGAACGATTCCTGAACCAAAAGACGTGCGCAGCGGTCGACGTTACTATAACGCCCATGAGCTTTTGGAGGCTCGCGAAACGCTTGAGAAAACCTCTCGCAAAAAAGGGCGCTATATCCCTCGCCGGACCGAAGGAGAAAAGCTCCAAGTCTGGCAGTTGATGAACTTCAAAGGTGGCAGCAGCAAGAGCACCACGACAATTCACCTGGCTCACTATTTTGCGCTTCGCGGTTACCGTGTACTGGCTGTTGATCTGGATCCTCAAGGCTCTCTTACATCCATGTGCGGCATCAGCCCGGAAATAGAGTTTGACGGGCTGACGATTTACGATGCTATTCGATATGAAGATCCGGTAGATATAGCGGACGTTGTACTTCCGACATACTTCCCCGGCCTATCTGTGGCACCGTCACGGCTTGTTCTTTCCGAATTTGAGACAGAATCTGCCGTTCACTCCAACCCGGACCATCCGTTCTTTACGAGAATACGGAATGCCCTGGCCCAGGTAGAAGGCGATTTTGACCTAGTTCTGATTGATAGCCCACCCCAACTTGGATTCTTGACGATAGCCGGGATGGCCGCTGCCAGTTCATTGCTTGTGCCACTGACACCTTCGATGCTGGACGTGTCTTCGACGGCTCAATTTCTCGAACTCGCTGGTGCTTACATGGCAGTCATTGAAGATGCTGGCGCTACGCTCGAATACGATAACTTCAAATTCCTGATAACGCGTGACGAGCCGACAGACGTACCGTCTCAACAACTGGCTTCGTTCATGCGAGCACTGTTTCAGGATCGCGTTATGTCAGCTACGGCCCTCAAAAGCACCGCAATCAGTGACGCCACAATGCTCAAGCAATCAATTTACGAAGTCGTGCGGTCGGAAATGACACGCGCAACTTATGATCGGGCAAAGAACTCAATGGATGCGATCGGCTCTGAGGTAGAGCAAATGATCCATCAAGCATGGGGACGCATCTAATGGCTAGAAAATCGCTTCAGGAGATGTCGGGGATCGCAAACACCATCGCGCGCTCTAGCCCCAAGGCCATCGATAAAGCCCCAAAACCCAATGCCCCTGCACTTGGTGCGCTTCAGGGCTCCTTGGCCGCAATCAGGGAAATTGACCCTGGTCTGATCGACGATTGGGGGCCAGCCGATAGGCTTGGTGAGTTTACAGCTGTAAACACTGACGAAGAAGACGATAGCTTTGAAAGCTTGATGTCGAGCATCCAAGAAGGTGGCCAACAAGTTCCCATTCTTGTCAGAAAATCGAAATCCGACGGTCGATACGAGGCAATTTATGGGAGGAGGAGGCTCAAAGCCTGTCGTGAACTCGGTATTAAAGTCCGCGCCAATGTTCAGGATATCGACGATGCTTCAGCGCTTCTCGCCAAGGGACTTGAGAATGCTGCGAGGCGCAATCTTTCCTTCTACGAGAAAGCACGTTTCGCCGAGGCGATCCTGACTTCAGGGCATGACACTGCAACGGTGCGGCAAGTATTGAACGTTTCGAAATCAGGGCTGTCTCACCTGACAAAAGTTACGCAACATGTTCCTGCAAAGATTGGTGACATGATCGGCGCAGCCCCAAAATCTGGCCGCCCAAAATGGACCGTGCTTGCAGAACACTTCGTTGCAGGCAAGCTGGCGGAAGATGAAGCGGCCAACCTGCTTGCAACCATTGAGCCATCGATGTCGTCAGATGATCGGCTGGAAATGCTCCTTAAAGCAGCTGTCAAACGTGGTGCACGACAAAGAGAAAGTGCAGCAGAAGTAAGCCCAATTGAAGGCGTTACAATCAAATCCACCAACGGATCACTAACTGTTTCGGTCAAAAGGACCGGAGCTAACGCTGGCTTCGCTAGCTGGTTGGACAAAAACATGGCTGAAATCATCAAGCGCTCACACGCTGAGTTTACAGCTGTAAACACCGAGAAAAAGAACTGAGGACGAGCAGAAAGGAGGAAGGCAAACAAACAAAACCCCCGAAACCGGAGCTTCGAGGGCTGCTGCGCAAAGCGCAATTCTTAGATTAGACACCTAGAATCTAGCAGCACACGAATCGCCACACAAGAAAAAACGCTCTTGAGCGAACGGGTAATTTTTGTCTGCCGAAAAATAATCATGAAAACACTAACAGCATTGGCTCCAAATGGAGCAACCTTGTCGGGAACGGCAGGGCAGGGGAGTTGTACGCCCAAAAAATGGATACTTCTTCGCGCCGTTGAAGAAGCTCGAAAACCTCTTGGGTTAAAATCCACAACTCTCAATGTCCTGAGAACCATGATTTCCTTTGTGGGCGGTGATCAGATTGCTGCGGATCAGGATGATCATTACATCTGCTTCGCTTCCAACGCAGCGATCGCCAAACGAACTCATGTCAGCGTGCAGACAGTTGAGCGTCATATCTCGACGCTGGTTGAGCTTGGACTTATTCGTCGAGTCATGAGCGCAAATGGCAAGCGATGGGCGCGCCGGGATCGACAGGGCAGGGTAGTCACCGCAACTGGGCTCTCCTTGATGCCTTTGTCTGAACGGCACGCTGAGTTCATCCAGGAAGCCCAGAGGCATGCTGATCAAGTTCTGGAATTCACTGTACTCCGCGACAAGGTTTCGGCCGCTCTGGCGCGCCTTAGGGAACTCGTAGCAAACGACACCGCGATCTCTGATTTGATGACCACCGTACGCAATGCTCTGCGTCGCAAACCAGATGCGAATGTACTCAGCGAATTGCTGGCAGAAATCTCTGTGGAAATCTCCGAGATAACACAGACGGATACAGAAAATTTGAGGGCCACTGACAGTCAAATTGAGGGGCACAAAGAGGACTCTTTGAATCCGGAAGTTAAGAAAAAGAAACTTTCTCAGATTCAGGTTTCTCCAGACCAAATGGAGCGCAGTTTTCCACGGCTATGCTCAGAACTACGCTTTGCTAAAGATCAGCAGCACTGTGATAGGCTTATGGATGATATTGCCGAGTATCTACGGCTTGGCCAAACCTGGTATGCAATTAAATCAACCTTTGGCCCAGCTATTCGCTTCATTGTTCTCGGATACATCTTTCAACGTGTTGAGAATATCCAATCTCCAAGGGCTTACCTGATTTCTTTGCTGGCTAAGATCGAAAAGGGAGAGATGTCCCCAAAGGCAATGCTGTCGCGGACCACCAATGCTACATAAATTTTAGGAAAGAGGATGAGATTTACCGTTTTCCGATTACACGTCCAATCGATGATCGGATTGAAGATTTTAAATAAGGTGAGCAATAGGATTGACCTCTATAAATCACGTAACCATAAATATTGAGCTATAGAAAGGAGACTTATACCTCACGATGTGGAACTGGCAGAACCATGATTGGCCGACTTTTCGTTTCGATGCCGCAAGACTCGAACCGTACGAGCAACAATTCCTGTTGTCCTCAGGGGAAGTGCTTGGCGCGGTTCATCATGTGAACGCTTCGGATCGGGATCAATTGCGTATCGATCTGTTAAGCGAAGAAGCGATGAAGACCAGCGCGATCGAAGGTGAGATGCTGGATCGGCTCAGCGTGCAATCTTCCTTGCGTCGGCATCTTGGACTGGCTCCCGACAGCTATCCATCCAAACCGCGCGAGCAGGGCGTTTCAGAGATGATGGTGGACGTTTATTCCACCTATTCGGAACCACTGTCACATAACACCCTGTTTCGGTGGCATGACATGCTTCTTTCCCACGACAGGCATCTGGAAACGATTGGATCATACCGGAGCCATGAGGATGCAATGCAAATCGTCTCAGGCAGGCTCAACCGCCCAACGGTGCATTTCGAAGCGCCACCTTCAAATCAGGTTCCAGCGGAAATGGACCAGTTCGTAACCTGGTTTAACCGGACCGCACCGGATGGTCCCGAACCATTGCGCGCACTGCTCCGGGCCGGATTGAGCCATCTGTATTTCGAGAGCATTCACCCCTTTGAAGACGGCAATGGCCGCTTGGGCAGGGCGCTGGCTGAAAAGTCCCTGGCACAGAACATTGGGCAACCAAGCCTGATTGCTCTTGCTTTCACGATTGAGCGAGAGCGGAAGGCTTACTACGATCAGCTCGAACGTCATCAAAAGACGCTAGACGTGACACCATGGCTTATCTGGTTTGCCGAGACTGTCCTTACAGCGCAGCAGGTGACTCTTGAGCGGGTAAGGTTCTTCATATCCAAGACGCATTTCTATGACCGTCATCGTGATCAGTTCAATGCGCGCCAAAGCAAGGTAATCACCCGTCTATTCAAGGCTGGGCCGGATGGGTTCAAAGGGGGGTTAAGTGCCGAGAACTATATATCGATCACGGGAACGTCGCGCGCCACTGCGACACGGGATCTCC
The DNA here is from genome assembly GCF_056537325.1 of Ruegeria sp. CF5. Classification (NCBI taxonomy): domain Bacteria; kingdom Pseudomonadati; phylum Pseudomonadota; class Alphaproteobacteria; order Rhodobacterales; family Roseobacteraceae; genus Ruegeria; species Ruegeria sp. CF5. Next base: position 6,289 of record NZ_JBQFRI010000012.1, read on the forward strand.
AGGATCTAGTAGAGAAGGGCGCTCTGATCCGAACGGGTGAACTCCGGTACACACGCTATTGGTTGAAGCTGGATCGGGACGGGTAGGGGGCTAAAGTACGGCACGAAGGGCGGATAGCTGCCATTTGCTACAGGAGCAAATACATCCGGCCGTCCCTACCAAAAACGGACATTCGATTGCCGTCCTCACAACTGGTGCTCGGCCCCCAATAAGTCCTAACAGGCTCGTATAATTGCCACGGGCTCAGGGTTAAGCGAATCTTTAATCAGCGCGTCCACGTGTGTTTTCTCCATCTGCTCGAGGACGGTGTGCAACACGGCTGCGCGCTTCATCGGAAAAGATGCAAAGATGTTGACGTTCTTGCGTCGGTTCCTGCCGCAAAAGGCAATGGACAAAATGTTCAAAGACTCAATCCTTCCGAAGGGCTGGTAGGGCTCATCTAAAGCGAAGATCTGCATTTAGGATTGTGTTCTCAAACCCATAGACCAACTCATACGAACAAACGCAGCCCGCTACATTTTCAGCGGGCTGCCACACCACTTGTGAGACTGGGTGTAAGGAAACTCACCGCGTAAAGTGAAGTTGCGGACAAGTATTAGTAGTGCGCCGACTTTTGATTTTGGACGTGCTTTTACTTGGTTTGCCCACCTGCAGAGTGACGTGCATATCCGCGCTTCTTCGGTCGAAGTGATTAATGAGATACGAAAACCGGTGTATCGGACCGATCAAGGATCGTACGCCCAGTTCCACCGTGCACCAGCCCACTGCGTAAACGGGGGGTCCCTCGGCTACCAATTGCCAAGATGTCGGCCTCGGTTTCCCGGCAGTAATTTAGGATTTGGATGGCGGTCGCCCCCTCGGGTTTCAACGCAGTTACACTGAAGTTTTGGCAGTGGTGTGAAAGGTGTTCTTTCAGCTCTTTCAAAGGAGATGCGTTTTCGCTCGCCTGAGTTACACTCACCACATCCAAATGGTCTATGAACGGCATCAGGTGCAGCAGATCACACAGAGCTCGTGTCGCAGTCAAACCGCCATCCCAGGCAGCGACCACTCTTTTGAGCGGCCCTCCAGCATTCCAGCTCTGCGGTACGACAATAAGCGGACGCCCCGACCGTGTTACGATATGCTCCGACCGAACATGGGCTCCGGATTCTTCGGTTGTTTCAGCGTATTTCCCAACAATCAAAAGATCATGCAGGCGGGAGTGTGATGCAAGCTTGTCTGAAACGTCCCCCAACTCCACACGCCAGTTCACTGTTCTGGACGTACCGATTTGCTGGTCAAGCGCCTCTTTGGCTTTGATCGGCACTTCTTCGTTAGCACGCTGAACTTGTTTCATGAGCCGCTCGGGCATCCAGGACAGAATCTGGTTTTCTTCCATCACCGGCGGTGTCACGTGAATTGCGGTGATCTTTGCGCCTGCCTGGTCAGCCAGTGACAAACCAAAGTTGAGAACGGTTTTTGACGTGCTGCCATTGCTGAATGCAACGAGAATATCTTTGAGCGGCATAGTTTGTCCCTTTACTCAGTCGATTTCGTGTAAGAAGGCCCCGAGCCTGTCTGCGCGGGGCCTCAGACTGCTTACAGTATCCCCATCAGGGTGCGCGGCAGGTACAGCGCAATGTCGGGAATGTAAGTCACAAGCAGCACCACAGGCAGGTGGCCAATCAGCATGAATTTCAGAGTGGGTTTGATGTATTGGTCAATTGTCTGACCCCCAATCGCCCCGGACATGAAGAGGAGTGGGGCACAGGGTGGCGTGACATTCCCCAGGCCGAGGTTGGTGCCGACAATGGCCGCAAAGTGGATCGGGTGGATGCCAATCTCATTGGTAACAGGCAGGAGAACAATCGCCGCCAAAACAGCGCCGGCCGTATCGTCAACCAACATGCCCAGCATCAGCAGCAACAGGTTGATCATCAGCAGAATGACCATCTTGTTGTCCGAGATCGAAAGCATGAAGTCGGCGATGTCTTTCGGGATGTTCTCTTGCACCATTGCGCGGCTCATGATGAACAGGAAGAACAGCATCATCATGATGGCGCCAGTGTTGCGCGAACCTTCGACAAGCGCATCCGTCGTCGTGCGCATGTTCAGACCCTTGTAGATTATGAACCCGACGGGAAGGGTATAGATCAGGGCAACAGCTGCGGCCTCGGTCGGTGTGAAGATCCCACCATAGATCCCGCCCAGCATGATCCCCGGCATCAGCAGGGCCCAGAAGGCGCCTTTGGTTGCGCGGAAGATTTTCCCAGCGCGCTGCGGCAGGGTCACCTTGGGCTCGACCTCAAGATCTTTGAACCTGCGCGCCTCAAACCCGTTCATGATCACATAGATCGCCATGATCAGCACACCGGGAATGATGGTGGAAAGGAAACAGGCGGCGACCGAAAGGCCACTTGTGATCGCGAACAGGATCATCGCGACACTCGGAGGGATCAGAATGGCCAGAACCGAGGAACACGCAACCAGTGAAATGGCGTAAGAACGCGGATAGCCGGCCTCGACCATGCGGGGGATCATCATCGAACCGATTGCGGCAATCGCGGAAGACCCGCTGCCAGCGATTGCGCCAAACAGGGCGCAGGTCACGATGGTTACGGCACCAAGCCCACCTTTGATGGAGCCAACAAATGCGTTCACAAATCGAACCAACTGATCCGAAATGCCACTGGCCCCCATCAACGAGCCTGCGATCACGAAGAGCGGCAAAGCCAGCAGCGCAAAGCTGCTTTCCTGTTGGTACGCATAGGGAATGAGGAAGGCGATGTCTCGCCCGGTAATCAGAACAATTACCAACGATGCCAGTCCGAATACAAACGCAACCGGAACCTCCAGCATCAGCAGGACGACAATCAGTATGAGTGCCACAGAAACCGCGAGCATCAGGATTCTCCCATCACGTTTTGTTCGTTAAAATCTCGGATTTTCATGGCATCACGCATGGTTTGAAGCAGGAAAAACAGCGCCATTACGGCAAAACCAAACACCATGCTTGCGACCCAGATTGATCGTGGCCACTGCAAGTAAGTGCTTTTTCGTCCTCGTTCGAATGTGAACCAGCCGTATTGAGCGGCGTAGTACAGCGCGACCAACGTTACGCCCAGGCAGATCAAAGACGTCATCAGACGCACATAGTTTTTCTTCTTTTCGCTCTTAACGACCAGATGCAACGCGCCGCCGCATATATGCGCGCGCGTGCCTGTAACGTAACTGGCGCTCACAAAGTACAGCCAAATTCCCAGCAAAATCGAGGCTTCTTCGATCGCCAAGAATGGGTTGGACATTCCGTACCGCATGATCACGGTGACAAACATCAGTATGGCAAGTGAAAGCGCAAAGAAGATCATTGCTGATTTGAGGATCAACAAGAACCCCCGTTCAAACGCGGTTATTCCCGTAGTTTCGGGTGTCATTTGTTCCCCCCGTTACATGGATTGTTCTGATAAAAACTGCCCGGCAATTTGCCGGGCAGTCGGGAGGAGGCATCGTTAGTTGATGCCGGCCGCAGACTTCAGGGCTGCGGTTGTCTCCGGGCCTACGATTTCTTCGAGGAAAGGCCATTCCTGCTCGTAGACAATCTTTTTCACGGCTTCGAGCTGCTCGGGTGAGAACTCAACGACATCGATTCCTGCGCCACGAATGTCTTCCAGCGTTTTGTCACTGATGTTCTGGGCCTCGTCCCAGGCCCATCCAACGGCTGTGTCTACCGCGCCTTGGATTTCACTGCGGTCTTCGTCAGACAAACCGTCCCACCAGCTTTTGTTGACCAGCCAATAGGCGTGCTCGAAATAGTCCTTGCTGTAGACGTATGCTTCCAACACGTCGCGCATCTGCCAGATTTCCGGCGGTGGACCAAAAGTACGACCGTCCACGGTGCCCAGCTGCAGGGCGGTATACAATTCGGAGAATGGCATCGGAACCGGGCTAAAGCCCAGCAGTTCATAGCGTTTGATGGCGATTTCCAGGCCAGGCACACGAACTTTGATGCCATTGCCTTCTTCCGGCAGGTTCAGCGGTACTTCGCCCACACCTTTGCGGATCGCGTAGCCCCCAAAGTCGACCGGCAGCACGCCGACGAGTTTCATATCGAGGTCCGCCAGGATTTCGTCGTACACCGGGATAAGTGCGCCGCCAGGCCCATAGAGCTCGCGGGCTTGCTCCCAGCTGTCGACAATGTACCCAGCTGCGAAAATGTTCAGGCGCGGATCGAATTCTGTTGCCGCGAAGGTCATGGTCATTGGGACTGCACCTTGCATGGACTGCTCAAACAAAGACGTCCAGTCGCCGAGGTCTCCACCTGGGTGATACTCGACCTCGTATCCTTCCCCCAGGGCTTCCATGAACTTCTCGGAAGTCGGATGGAAGATGTGCTCAGGCGGCATTGGGTGTGCCAAGGTGAACCGCTCGTCTGCTTGCGCCGGGTTAATGGCCGACAGCATCGTTCCCGTAGCAAACACGGTTGCTACGGCAAACTTAGAAAAATGATTGAAGTTCATAACTCCTCCCAAGTTCTGTTGTCTCAACCGCCCACCACATGCAGGAGGTCCGACAGTACATAATTTGTCCGACCTTGAGGCGATCCTGACAAACTGGAAGATTTTGGTCTTGGCAAAGAAATTTTATGCCTAAAGTCAAATGGTAGTATCTCAATGGATAGAGAGATGGGGAGAAGTATACATGGAAAGTATCAACTTTTTTCTTATTTACAAGCGGTTGAGTAAAACTCGGCATGTGAATCGAATTACTGTCGATTGCAGGAGATTGACAAAATAATATTTATGTCGAAGCTGGTAATTCGATAAAGGCCGAAGACCCATTCCCAAGTCTGGAAAACGACCAAATGGAAGTAACCTTCACTGAATTTAGCTCTACGTAACTTGGAAGAAGAGAGTATGCCCAGCTTGCCCCCGATTTATTCGCTGCGCGCATTTGAGGCAGCAGCGCGCCTAAACAGTTTCAAGAAGGCGGCAGACGAATTGAACTTAACGTCAGCGGCGATAGCTCATCAGGTTAAAAACCTTGAGCAAGGTTTGGGCGTTGAAATGTTCCAACGGCATTCACGAGGGGTTGAGCTTAACGAAGCTGGACAAAAGTACCTCGAAATCGCTCAATCGTTGCTTGGTGACTTCAAACGAAAGACGCAAATATTCAAGGCGCAGTATGAGGCACAACCGATGCGAATTGGAGCTTTGCATGTTGTTTCTGAAAGGCTGGTATTGCCGCTTGTCCAAAGGTTTCTGAACCATTTTCCGGACGTCAAAGCCGAACTCATCGCAGATTTGATAGAACCAGACTTCCGAACCGGCAATCTTGATATCATGATTTGGCATGGTGAGACGCCTCCTGACGAGTTCGTCACAATGCGCTTTCTGTCTGAAAGGCTGACGCCAGTTTGCTCACCCCAATTGCTGCGCGAATACCCCGATGGGATGACACTTGATGACCTTCTTAGTGTACCAGCACTGTATGATCTCTACTGGGACGAGGACTGGAATTATTGGCTGTTAGAAGTCGGTGGCCCTGAGCTTAAGAATTCTCTCGGTTTTTCGTTGTACTCCGCATTGATACAAACCGCCATCGACGGGGGCGGAGTCGCGATCGGTCATACAGGTTTGTTGGACAAAGAGATTTCTTCTGGACGGTTAGTAAAACCCTTCGAGCAGGAGATAGAGGCTCCGAAAAGCTATTTCGTCCTAACATCCGAAGAAAACCTCAATAAACCAAATGTACGAGTTTTTTGGGATTGGGTTAGATCAGAAAAGGAGAAAGTTGCTAAGCAATGAGGTGGGGTGGCGATACCAACTTTTCCGACCCATTTTCTACGGCACTAATATGAGCTTGTAACGCTAATCGACTTGAGTTTGGCTACGCTGTGTTTGAGTGCAATTCGTCCAGCAGGAGCGATAGCACCTTGTCAAAGGCAGGCGACCTGCGAAATGATGAAGTGTACTTGGCTACAAGTTTCCGAGGAAGCTTCAGTGAACCTTCGAAAGGGCGAACGAGGGCTCCACTTTCCAAGAGTTCGCGCACCAGCAATTCGTGTGCCATCAATACTCCCCCGCCATGGCGGGTTTCCTCCAAGGCTACGGAAAATAGAGAATGTGTCGTTCCTGATTGTACCACGGAGTTGCCATCTGGCTGGCCGTTCAACCAAAATTGCCAATCATCTGTCCAAGATTCGTCAATCAAAAGGGTCTCATTCGAAAGATCAGTGATTGAATGCAGGCGTGCCGCAACCGCAGGAGCGCACACTGGAAAAATGATATCATCCGAGATTGGAATTTCGTTTTCTCCCAACACCGCGCGGCTATAGAAGAGTGTCAAATCAAACGGCTCCCGAGCGAGGTTTGGTGGGGCTTCTAGAGCCACCACCGAAACGGAAATTTCCGGAGCGACAAGGCGTAGTTTCCCGAGCCGAGGAGCCAACCAAAGTTGCGCAACCGATGGCAGGGCGGCAACTTTGACTTTCAGCGGTTGTGCAGTTGCACGCAACTCTTGCACGACGTCGCCAAGCTGATCGAATGCTTTGCTAAATCCGGGTAAGAGTTTCTCCGCCAAAGGCGTGAGAGTTATGCCTCGCGCGTTCCTGACAAACAACTGAGCCCCAGCCCAAGCTTCGAGGGATTTGACGTGTTGAGTGATTGCACCTGGAGTAACGGATAGCTCGTCGGCAGCCGCAGCAAAGCTCTTCAATCGGGCAGCGGCTTCAAATGCCCGCAGGGCGTTCAGGTGCGGTCCTTTTGGGCGGCGGGGAGAAAGTGACATTGGTTTAGCCTTAGTTTTTCTGCGCCAAAAAAATAGCAATACTGATTTGCTTTGGCCAGACAAACTGCGGATTTTTATTCAATCGAAACCCCTCTGGAGGAAATCCAATGTCGCAACATTTTTCGACCCCTATCGTGGTGACCGATCCTGTTGTTGCAGAAGCGCTGGTTAACGAAAAACAGCGTCAGCAAGATCAGATCGAACTGATCGCTTCAGAAAACATCGTCAGCCGTGCGGTTTTGGATGTCCTCGGACACGAGATGACCAACAAGACACTGGAAGGCTATCCCGGCAACCGCTTCCATGGCGGTGGACAGTTTGTCGACATCGTCGAGCAGGCTGCAATTGATCGTGCGAAAGAGCTGTTCGGCTGCGACTATGCTAACGTTCAACCTCATTCGGGCAGCCAAGCCAATCTGGCGGTCTTCTTCTTGCTGCTCAAGCCGGGCGACAAGGTTTTGTCGCTGGATCTGGCGGCCGGTGGCCATCTGAGCCACGGACTGAAAGCCAACCTGTCCGGACGCTGGTTCGAACCGCACCATTATGGTGTTGATGCTGAAACCGAAGTTATCGATTACGACGCGCTTGAGGATCTGGCTAAAGAAATCCAGCCCAAACTGCTCATTACTGGTGGTTCCGCTTACCCACGTGAGATCGACTTTGATCGCATGGGCCAGATCGCCAAGAATGTAGGAGCCTTTTTCCATGTGGATATGGCGCACATTGCAGGCCTTGTCGCAGCAGGTGTGCACCCGTCACCTTTCCCTCACGCCGACATCGTTACCTGTACAACCACCAAAACGTTGCGTGGTCCTCGTGGCGGCCTGATCCTCACCAATAATGAGGAGTGGTTCAAAAAGCTGCAATCGGCCGTATTCCCGGGCGTTCAGGGTTCGATTCACAGCCAGGTACTGGCAGCGAAAGCGGTTTGCCTCGCCGAAGCGCTGACAGATGAGTTCAAAGAATACGGCGCTCAGGTCAAAACCAATGCGGCCAAACTTGCAGAAACGCTGCAGGGTCGCGGGTTACGCATTGTGTCCGGTGGTACCGATACTCATTTAGTGCTGGTTGATCTCAGCCCGAAAGGCATCACCGGCAAACGTGCTGAAGTTGTTCTGGAAAAGGCCAATATTACTGCAAACAAGAACGCAATTCCAAATGACAGCCCGCGTCCGCCCGAATGGGTTGGATTGCGCTTGGGAGTGAGCGCCGCCACCACTCGCGGCATGAAAGAAACCGAGTTTGAAGAACTTGGCAACTTGATTGCAAACCTCATTGAGGCAGAAGCCGCTGGCGTAACCGATGGGACAGTCTCGCGCTGCAAAGCCGCCGTTGCGGACTTGTGCGCGGCCTTTCCCGCTTACGCCAGCTAATACACTCCCAGGTGGTCTGAAATTCGGACCACAAACCTGCCCCGTCGCATACTCCCTTGCGACGGGGCAATTCCTTCAATCTCTAATGGTGCGATACTTCGGGGTCTAATTCGTTATGGAACATAGCTTGAAAGCCCGACTTCTATCAGGAGACCCGGTGCTGTGGATCAATTCCAACAGAATATCGGTTCAGGACGTTTCAAACGACGTTGCTCATCCCCAAAAGGTGGCGGAAGCGGTCGCCAATTGGGAAAAATTTGCCCCGTTACTTGAAAACTGCTTTCCGGAGTTGAAAACCAGCAGGGGCATTTTGGCATCTGATTTGGTAGAGTTAACGGCACAAGATTGCGAATTCGGGTTCTCGCAAGGTCGGTATTTTCTCAAAGCTGACAACAACTTGCCTGTGGCAGGTTCGATAAAGGCTCGAGGCGGAATCTATGAGGTGTGTCAGTACGCCTTGTCGTTGGCGCTCAAGTTGAATTTGATGTCGCCCTGTGATCCGATCGAGCATCTCGCTAATGACTCCATCAAGTCCGTTTTCGGAAAATACACTATTGCTGTTGGCTCGACCGGAAACCTTGGACTTAGCATTGGTGTCGTAGCGCGCGCTCTTGGATTTCGTGCCGTTGTTCACATGTCGTCGGATGCAAAACCATGGAAAGTTGCGCGGCTGCGGAACTATGACGTGCAGGTTGTACAGCACAAAGCCGACTATGGCACCGCGGTTTCCGCAGCCCGCGCCGAAGCGGACAATGACCCCAATACCTATTTTGTTGATGATGAGAGATCCGAATTACTCTTCTACGGCTACTCCGCCGCAGCGTCAGAGCTGCGTGAACAGTTAGAGAGTAAAGGTATTAGGATAGATCGAAACACGCCTTTGTTTCTCTATCTTCCTTGTGGGATCGGAGGGGCGCCAGGCGGAATAGCCTACGGGATCGTGCAGGAATTTGGTTTACTCGCGCACAGCTTTTTCGTCGAACCTGCTCAGTCCCCTTGCGCTTTGGTTCAACTGGCGTCGGGTTTAGAAAGACCTGTATCCGTCTACGACATCGGCCTGACAAACAAGACCGAAGCTGATGGAATGGCTGTCGCCGAAGTAAGCCGGTTTGTAGCGCAGGTTATGCAGCCATTGCTGAGTGGTGTTTACACGGTACGCGATAGTGACCTTTTCCGCTGGTTGAGGGTTGCGTGGGAAAAAACCGGGCAAAAACTGGAACCATCTGCTGCAGCTGGTCTGGGCGGCCCCGCAATTGTTCTGGGCTCTGATGAAGGTCAGAAATACCTGAAAGAAAACTGTTTAGGCCCTGTGATGTGTAACGCAGTTCACGTGATTTGGGCGACTGGCGGCAGCTTGGTGCCGGACCAGGAATTCTCCAAGTTTCTACACAAGGCAGATACGCCTCCGGAAAACTCTCCCAACGATCCCTGAGCCAAACACCTATCCGAGGTACGCTATGTTGCATCAGACCGAGATCATTGCCGACCCAAATGATTTTTGGGGAGAGCACAGCGGCAGCGCCAAAGAAGTGGTCTTTGTCGTTCAGGACTACAACTCCATGTATGCCGTGAAAGCATGTTTAGAGTTGCTTAAACTCACGAATAGGTTTGCATCAGAAAAGAAGTACCGAATTGAAGTTGTTCGCAGTGTAGAGAGTGCGTTTTCCTTGCGTTCCAACCTGTCAATGCGAACGGTCATTTTGTTTGGCGGCCTAAGCAAACCATGGCTGCCAAGTGAAATCGGTACACGGTTATTGAGAACACACTTACCATGCACAGATCGCATCGGGCTCGTTGGCGGTGCGGTCTTGCTTGCGGCTCAGGTGCCTTTCCTTCGAAACTACAGCTTCTGTATCCACACCAAATTTTTTGAAGCTGCTGATGAAGAGGCAATACAGATAGCGCCGGAAGATGTGCCAGCCTTCCGCCATGGCAAGGTGCATTCCGCGACCGGTGAACTTGCGGCGTTGCACATGATCGGGTCTATGGTCGCTGATGACTGCGGTGAGTTTCTCGCGCAGCAAGTTCTGAGCCACATTGGCCTGACTTTTTCTTCCTCCGCGAACCGATCTGAGGCCGAGAACCATTACCTTCGACTTGCGAAAGGAAATTCAACTCTGTGTCGCGCCATAGCGATGATGAAACAAAACGTGGAAGATCCGCTTTGCCTTGATGGGCTTTCGAAGTCATTGGAGGCGTCGCCGCGTCAAGTGCAACGCAAGTTTCAGAGGTTTTTTGGGGAAACGCCGACATCCGTCTACCTGAACATACGTTTGGAACGCGCCTTCCATCTCCTGAAGTTTACAGACTTGTCGATTGACGAAGTATCGATCGCAACTGGTTTCACGTCGCGGTCAAGCTTCAACCTTCGATTTCGGAGAAGGTACGAAACAACACCAATTCGTTGTCGGGCAAGCAGATACAGATAGTGGGGCTCATATCCTAACAGAAAAAAGTCACACTGCGAACTGAAGACACCCAACTTCCCAATCAAGGACAATAAAATGATAGAACGTTTTGAAACCGGTCAACGCATGAGCAAAGTCGTAAAACACAACGGCGTGCTGTATCTCTGCGGTCAGGTCGGAAGCGGCGACACTGTGGCCGAGCAAACAAAAGACTGTCTGTCCCGCGTTGACGCTCTTCTTGAAAAATACGGCTCGTCCCGCAAGCACATGCTGCAAGCCATTGTCTGGTTAGCTGACATGGCCGACTTCAATGAAATGAATGACGTATGGGATGCGTGGGTTCCAGCGGGTCATGCGCCGGCTCGGGCCTGCGGCGAGGCCAAACTTGCGCGTCCGCAGCTCCGCGTCGAAGTGATCGTCACTGCTGTTGAAGCAGAGTAATTCAGCCAATTCGGGTCAGTGAAAGCTTAAGCGAATGAAAGTCATCGTACTCGGTGCGGGTGTCATCGGCGTCACCACAGCATATTATCTGGCAAAGCAGAGCATTGATGTCACGGTCATTGACCGGCAGCGGGAAGCCGGTCTTGAAACAAGCTTTGCAAACGCTGGTGAGCTTTCATACGGAATGTCCTCCCCATGGGCCGCGCCGGGAATTCCCAAGAAAGCCATGAAATGGTTGCTGATGCGGCACCGGCCTTTGACAATCTGGCCCTTGCTCAGCCCGTCTATGTGGGCATGGGGATTGCAGATGCTGCGCAATTGCAACGAGGAATCCTATCGCATCAACAAAAGCCGCATGGTGCGGGTGTCGAGCTATAGCAGAGACGCACTGACGGATCTGTTGAAAGACGTTCCAATCGATTTCGACCAGCGAAACCTCGGAACACTGCAACTGTTCCGGACCGAAAAACAGCTTGAGGCGTCAAAGGTTGATCAGGACGTTCTGCGTGAATTTGCCTCACCGTTTGAGGTTCTGGATCGCGATGCCTGTATCGCCGCAGAACCGGGCTTGGCCAATGTCGCGGAGAAAATTGTCGGTGGTTTGCAACTAACGTCCGACCGCACTGGCGATTGCCGGAAATTTACCTCAGCCCTTGCCGCCAAAGCCGAAAAAATGGGTGTCAAGTTCCGGTACAATGAAACGATCAAGGGCTTCGAAACCCGCAACAATCAGATTACATCCGTTCTGACAGAGAATGGCTCGTTTGAAGGGGACGGGTTTGTCTGCTGCCTTGGCCCCTATTCCGCCGTCTTGTTGAAAGACCTGGGCATTCATCTGCCGATCTATCCGGTGAAAGGCTATTCCATCACCTTGCCGGTGAAAGACCCTGGCGCGGCACCGCAATCCACAATCATGGATGAGACCTATAAGGTTGCGTTGACACGGCTTGGCGACCGCATCCGTGTTGCCGGTCAGGCGGAAATCATCGGGTTCAACAAGAAACTCGGCAGACACGCGACCGATGCGGTGCGCTATGTCGTGAATGACCTTTTCCCCGATGGCGGCGACCAGACCAAAATCGAAAACTGGACCGGGCTGCGCCCAATGACACCGGATGGGACACCCGTATTGGGGCGCACAAAACTCAAGAACTTATTTCTGAACACTGGACACGGAACGCTTGGCTGGACAATGGCCTGTGGCTCAAGCCGTGCCGTTGCGGACCTGGTCGTTGAGCGCCAGCCCGACATTTCGTTCGAAGGGCTCGAGGCAAACCGATATGCATGACATTGGCCTGAGTTTTTTCCGCAGAGCTTCATCAGAAAACGGTGGTTGAAGTTGGAAAAGAAACGGCGGCTGCTTGTAGTTTCGCTTGTTGTAGCCAGTGTCGCAGCAGCCAATTACCTCTACTACCGGGACAATTACCCGACCGCTTTCTTTTGCAAGTTCGGCCATTTGATGGGCCTGCAGTTTGAAAAAGGTGAGTGCGAGAGGCACTCACCATCCCGATAAATTGCAACCGAATCCAACGTTTCCACAATCTTGAGGCTTGTTGATTATTTGCGGCGTACTTGCCGAACGTTGGTCATCTTGGACACCTATATCGCAGCTTGGAGTTCCAACAAAACGGTGCGCGGCTTTCAACGGTTGTTCAGTCTACACAAGGGCTGCATAGCTCAATGGCGACGGCAGGCTTCCGAACAACTGACTGATTTATATGCCACTTTTCGGCTGAAGTCGCGCAATCTGCGAGAAGTCGATCAAACGCAAACTTGACTAAAAAAGCCGTTCACTTTGGCGCTCTCAAAACCGTTCAAAGACAAAACCGTTCTCAGATAAATCTCAGTCGCCCGCACCATTTCTTCCAGCTCAACATACTCATCCGTACTGTGCGCCTGCGCCAGATCCCCTGGGCCGCAGATCACACAAGGAAACCCAAGGTTAGGCGCGTCTGTGCCGCCAGGGAACGCAGTGATCTGGGGTTCGCATTTAAGTGTTGCTTTTGCCGCACCTGAAATTGCCTCGACGAGGGGTGAATCTAAGGGCACATCCAAGGCTCGCGCCAGCAGTGTTGGTCCGATGACTTCAGCCCGAAAATCCGGAATAATCTTGCTCAATTCAGCCAAACGCGCGCGATAGTCATTCAGAATATCATCTATGTCCTCACCGGGCAGGAAGCGACGGTCAACCTCCATTTCGCACTGATCCGGAATTCCAGAAGCAAAAGTTCCACCACGGATGACGTTCATCGAAAACCGACCGCTACCGCACAAAGAGTGAGATGGTCCTTTTTCTTGAAGCTCTACGTTCAACCCCGACAGATGTTGAATGACTGCGCCCATATGTTCGACAGCGTTGACACCTTTCTCCGGTCGCGACGAATGTGTGGCCACACCGCTGGTGTAGATCTTGGCACATAGCTGACCTTTGTGCGCCGGACAAATCGCCAACTTCGATGGCTCTCCGATAATCCCAAAGTCCGCACTGGGGCCATTTTCACCCATCTCGGCAGAGCCGGTCAGCAAATGCTCTTCATCGACGATTCCAGCGATAATCAAATCGCCCGGCAATGTGATGTCGTTCTCGCGCAGCAAGTGAACGACTTCGAAATAGCAGGCTAATGCGGCTTTCATGTCGCAAGATCCACGACCATTGATCTGGCCATCTTTCAGCTCTGCTTCAAATGCCGCTTCGTAACCTACCGTTCCAACCGTATCCATATGAGCCGCAAGCATAATGGTCGGCCCGTCGCCGTTTCCCTTTAATCGACCCCAAACATTGGGTCGCCCGGGTGCAACCTGACGCCAGCCTGTTTCCATGCCCAAGGTCCGAAACCGGGACAGCAAATCATCCGACATTTCTTGTTCGCGGAAACCTTCCTTGGCGCTTTCATCAAATGGATTCACACTCCGAATTCGGACAAGTTCAATAAGCGTTTGTGCGAGACGATCTCTGTCAGGAGTCATTGTGTCCTCAGATTTCGGCGCGCGTCTTGCCAACACGCGGATTGATACGACTGCCATCGGCAAGCGCTATGACCATCATGATTTCGTCAGGCCGAGGGCTGTCGGGAACAGACAGGCTGATTGTATCAAAATGATCGAATGACCAGGCATCATCCTTATGGCCGAGTGGTACATCCAGCACTGCACCAGCCGCGGCGACCTTTGCTGCTGACGGGATCAGCGCAGCGCCGCCGCCAATAGGATCGCGCATGGCCTTTCCCAGCTTTGGGTGCAACATGGCGTGACCGTGCTCGATATCGCCGTTCACGCCAACGATGGTAGCCTTCCCGTAAGACACTGCGGCACGCGGCAGATGCGGCAGGGCGGCCTGAACCAGCCTTTCCCCAAGCAAGCCACCAAAATCGAAAAGCTGGCTCAGGTCCTCTTGGAATGTGCCGGAGAAAGGGTTTGCTATCACGCCCGCTGCCGCCACGCGCGTGACCTCCTGTGCATTAGGCTTCCCAGCCTCAGTGATTACGGTTTCCGCGTAAACAGCCAGTTTGCGAATTTCCATCACATACCCTCCCTTGAGCACATCAGTAGATTCCGTAAACCTCTTCTTCGCCCTTTGCCTTGATCTCTCCGGATTTGACTGCTTCGACCACGTCTCGCAGGTCGCTCAGGAAATCGTCGGCAATTTCATGGTGGTGGCAAGATACCATCAGCAGAATGGCGTCCGGTTTGCTACCGATATTGATCGCCCATCCGCGATCCATAAGACCATCCGCAATGGCAAGAATGTTCAGCCCGTCGGCCTTGAAGGCAAAGTGGGGGCCTTGGGGTGTACCCAGAATCTCCAGTTCATCGATGGCGTTGATCCCATTGCAGAACGCCTCGCGACCTTTGATAACTTCGGCTGTGACGCGCAGAAACCCTTCGCGGCCAAGGTAGTTGAACACGGCCCAGGCCGAAGCGATCGGACCCGAGTTGCGCGAGCCGGCTGTGTTCTTCGAGTAATAGTCACCCGCGTTCCAGTTCGCGACCTCGAAACCCTGCCAGTTTACCAGATCCGCATCACGCAGGACCAGGATCGAACACCCGCGATAGCTGTACCCGTATTTGTGGAAGTCTGCTGACATAGAGGTCACACCGGGTACCGAGAAGTCAAAGTTCGGGACGTCGTAGCCCAGTTCCTTAGCGAACGGCAGCATGAAGCCCCCGATGCAGGCATCCACATGCATCCACAGATCATGCTCCTGGGCAATGGCTGCGATCTCTTCGATCGGGTCCACAACGCCCAGAGGGAACGGCGGGCAGGACCCCACCAACATGATGGTTTTTTCGTTGATGGCCGCTTTCATGCCAGCCACGTTAGCCCGGTAGTCGGGGCTTTCGTCCATCTGGATGACGTCGATATCCAGGAAGTGGCTCAATTTGTTGAAGACGGCATAGGCCGACTGCGGCACGATGATATTGGGTTTGGTGATCCCTTTGAGCTCACGCGCCCGGTCGCGCGCAGTTTTCAGGGCCAGGATGATGGATTCCGACCCACCGGTCGTGATGGTCGCTGCTGCATTCTCAGGGGCATGAAAGAGCTCTTTCACCATCTCGATCACTTCGGTTTCGTACTTCCGAACCGACGGATGCAGACCGGTTTGGTGAACGACGTTGTCACCGATATGTTTGACAAAAGCGTCCTTGGCAACGTCGGCTACGTCACTTCCGCCATAGTAAGAGGCGGTCAGGTTTTTGAGAGAGAACCAATCCCAATCTCCAACCCGTGCCGCGTCCATCGCGTCGAGGATATCCTTGGCAGGCTTGCCAATTTGCGGGAAACCAATCTGATTGCGGTGCTGAGACATGCGCTGCCCTCTTGATGATGTATCCATGAGTGGCTCTATTTGGTTGGTAGTGGCCAGAATCGTCAAACCGGAAGATTTTGGCCTTGGCCAAGTTTTTTCAGCTTGATTGAACCCTGCGATTTTTCCCGCGCATTGTGGTCTGCGACTAATTCCATCTGATTTGGTTTGACTGTTGTTAGGTGAACCGTCGCTGGTCGGGCTATGTTATCGCTACGACATTTCGTGATATCTGTTTCACAAACCTGCGTTATCTCATTGCCATACAGTGTTCGCGTCAACTTTAAGCGGTGGCCTTTGCTTCAATTCTCAATCCATCGTCTTCCACGTAAACGGTGGAGCAATTCAGGTCAGGCAGTTAGCGCTTCTTCCGTGTATTTAATTGTCGACAACTTGAGAGAGTGGGGCAGGTAGGCACAGCGAAATGCAACTTTGTCCGCAAACCGTGAGTTCGATCGGTCTCAAGTTTCGCGCACGCAGCGAACGGCAGGTTCGACGGGCCGCGCCGCAGCATCGGATAGCAAAGCTCAATGACCGGTTTGGGCCGTCTCTGTTGGGCGGGGGAATCCGGGTAGGTGAACATGCTGCGACCGATCTAATGGCTGCGAAGAGCCCAGACCTACCATGCAAAGTTAAAGGCATGCTGCACTTGCATTCGGCAAATCGCAGCCCAAAGTGGACAATTCCGACTGAACTTTGCAAATTTTGAGAATCAAACAATGCGAGAACTCGAAAATCTCTGTTGCATTAGACTACTTACCTAGCGCTTTAGATATGCGTTCAACTAATGCCCTTTGAACAACTGCAAACCTTGGGGTTTGCGCGATTTCTTCTAACGTCGCGACCCACAGCGGAACCTCAATCTTAGGACACACGTCCTGCGACCGTTTAAGCCGGGTATCCACGTCGCCAAAAAATGAGGGTAGAAAGGTTTTACCCGCTCCTGAGGCCGCCATCTGCTGTAGCACCAGAAAACTGTCTGCTCCGTTGGTCATTTCATCGGCGCTCACATTCGCCTCTAGCCATTTAGCAGGAAGTGAACGGCTTAACGCCCCATCAAGCCTCATCCATTTGCGATTTGGGAAACCGTCGTCAAAGACGCCGAAGGACAGCGTTCCTGCACGCTGCCCTACTAGCCCTTCCCCGAGCTTTACCGATGGGCGCACAGCAATGTCTGCCGTCAGTCTGGAAAGATGATGGTGGCTGTTTTGGCTCAGCAGAGTCAATTTCAAGCCTGAGTAAAGAAGTGAGATCTCGTTTAGGATGCGAGGGAGAACGATCTGACAAAGACTATCGGTAGACGTAATTCGCACGTGACCCATAGGAGACCGGTTTGCCCCGACAACCGCTCGCTCCACCGACAGCACAGCGTCTTCGACGCTTTCCATGGCCGAAAAGATCGCACTAGCTTCGGGCAGAACGGAATATCCTGACGGGTTTTTTTGAAAAATCCGGCAGCCATTGCGCTCTTCGAATGCGGCCACTCTGCGCAAGACTGTGGCATGCGTAACGCCCAGGGCCGCCGCCGCCGCGTTTACCGAACCGTATTTGCTAACGGCTAGTGCGTACCGAATATCATCCCAATTTTCGTTGTTCATAAATTAACAGGTGACGACCAATAACAAACAATTACAAGTAAATTCGTTCAAGATAGCATTCGGAGTATTGAACAGGGAGACACACCATGATGCAGAAAATTTCGATCATTGCGGCCGGTATTTTATCAGTGGCTGCAATTGGCGCTGCCATCGCCCACGAAGGCGAAAACCCGGCTGTGAAAGCTCGGACCTCAATCATGCAGCTCTACGCCTTCAATCTTGGAACACTTGGCGGCATGGCCAAGGGAGAGGTAGATTATGATGCCGAGGCCGCAACACGGGCTGCAAACAACCTTGTTGTGCTAACGCAGATCGACCAATCCGCGATGTGGCCCCAGGGATCTGACAATGTGTCCGATCCGTCGACCCGAGCCCTGCCGGCAATCTGGGAAAACTTCCCTGACGTGGGCGCGAAAGGGCAAGCCATGGCAGACGCAGCTGTTGCGATGCAGGCTGCGGCTGGTCAAGATGTTGATGCCCTGAAAGCGGCAATGGGCGATCTGGGTGGAAGCTGTTCTGCATGTCACAAAGCGTACAGAGCACCGAAAGACTAATTGGTAGATAGCTGTGAAGCGGGTTTTCCTTTTCACCGCTTTCTTTGCACTTGTGTTTGGGTTGGCCGGTTTGGTGCTGACCCGTCCACAAAGAATGGATCAGTCTCAACTCGACGGTTTGAACCCAGATCTCGCCAGAGGTGAAATCGTGTTCCACGCCGCGGGATGTGCATCCTGTCATTCAGCGCCGGATGCGGTTGGTGAGGACAAGCTCATGCTCTCCGGTGGTCGCCGATTTGAGACGGAATTCGGCACGTTCATTGCCCCCAACATTTCCAGTGACCCAGAAGTTGGTATTGGGTCCTGGTCTGCCCTTGATCTGGCCAATGCCTTGATCCATGGGACAGGACCCGAAGGACAGCACTATTTTCCAGCGTTTCCCTATACATCTTACACCAACATGTCGGCGAACGACGTCGTTTCGCTTCACGCATTTCTCGGCACGCTGCCAGCGACCGCAGCCGAAAGCGAGGTGCATGAGGTTGGCTTTCCCTTCAACATTCGACGCGGATTGGGCGGATGGAAGCTTTTGTTCATGTCGCCAGGCTGGGTGGTCGAAGGTGATCTGACCGACCAACAAAGACACGGCCGGAATTTAGTGGAGGCACTTGGACACTGCGCTGAATGCCATACACCACGCAACGGGTTAGGGGGTCTGAAACGCGATCTCTGGCTCACAGGCGCACCTAACCCCGGCGGAAAGGGGCGCATCCCAGGGCTGACCTCAGACCAACTTGATTGGTCCGAGGCTGACATCGCCGAGTACCTTAAGTCTGGCTTCACTCCGGATTATGACAGCGCAGGTGGTGAGATGGCGGAGGTCATCGAGAACACATCACGCCTCTCGGATGAGGACCGTTTGGCGATTGCCGCCTATCTCAAGGCGGTTCCTGTTTCGTTGACGGGGCTTCCATCAGAGTAACAGTCGTTTGGCGCCATGCAGAGGGACCAGATGCTGTCGTCGGTCGCCGGCAGGAAGCCGTGAGGCCTATTCCCTTTTCACCAAACACCTGTTTTACGTTTTTGAACATCGGAGCTCATCAATCACCCGAGTTTCTGTTCATGATTGACTGAGGGTCGCGGCCGAATGACACAAAAAATCGCTCTTTGGTCCATTCCGATATCTATTGCGGTACTGGCTCTGAAACTGTTGGCTTGGTGGCTGACAGGCTCGGTGGCGATGTTGTCGGACGCAATGGAATCCACCGTGAATGTCGTTGCGGCGTTGCTGGCATACTTCGCAGTTCGGGTTGCCAATAAACCCCCTGATGAAAACCACCCCTTTGGTCACAAAAAAGCCGAGTATCTTTCTGCCGTCGTCGAGGGCGTACTAATTGTGCTGGCGGCGTTCTTGATCATCAGAGAAGCTGTGCTGGCACTCCCAAACCCGCATCTTGAGGATGCGCCGCTGCTTGGAATCGTCGTCAATGTCATTGCAACGGGTGTGAATGGCGCATGGGCCTACCTATTGCTCAAAATCGGCAGGCGCGAGGGTTCGCCTGCTTTGGAGGCAAACTCCCGGCACATATTTACGGATGTTATGACTTCAGTTGGTGTGATCGCAGGTCTGATACTGGCGCTTGCCACAGGCTGGTTGATCCTCGACCCGATTCTGGCAATTCTTGTTGCGCTGAACATCTTGTGGGAGGGCTGGAAAGTTATTCGGGCATCCGTCGATGGCCTGATGGATGTGACACTTTCGGATCATGACTTGCAGACCGTTTCCAACGCAATCGAAGCAAATCTCGGCGCAGCTTTAGAGTACCACGACCTCAAAGGGCGCAGATCTGCAAATGTCATCTTCGTCGAGTTTCATCTTGTTGTGGACGGCACAATGTCAGTCAGCGCAGCGCACGATATATGCAATGACATCGAGGAAGAACTGGATCGTTTGTATCCAGGTTCTGTCTTTGTCATTCACCTCGAACCTGATGACGAATTGAAGGGTGTCGGGGTTAACTCCCACTAAACTTGTCAATTAACTCTGCAAAAACACTACCGGTTTGACTAATCTGACTAAGACGTTCGGCTTGAAATTCGTCAGACCTAAGCCCGATGTGGGAAATCCGAACCAGAAATAACCTGTCTGCAATGTCGCGAAGCGTGACGATCAAAATTGGAGGCGAAAATGAAAATTCAAAGAAAGTTGGGTCAATTTCTTAGTACCGCTGCGTTGGCTTCGTTGATTGCGTCGACGACTTATGTGCCAGCGTTTAATGCCCATGGTCGCCTACTTATTGGAGGTCAGACCTATCATGTGGTGTATTCCAAACAGAAATGGGAAGTGCATCAAACTCAATAGCCTGACTTTAGCTTATTACATGTGTGCAGCAAATTGGAACGCGGGCCTGACAGAGCTACCTTCAATTGTGCAGGTAGGGCACGATCTGTTCGATCAACTGCGATAACGTCGTACAGGCTAAGTTCCGACCCACATCCTTAGAAGATTAGTGTAGGCGCGGTTGGCACGGTCCGTCTCTTCAGCTGAAGGCACATCATTTTCAAGTCGGCTGCGCGCCTGCCCAATGTCAAAAAGAACTTCTCGGCGAGCGGGATCACGTATCTGACTTTCGACCCATGTCACCGCAGCCAACCTTTCGCCTCGGGTAACTGGAAGTACCCGATGGAGCGTTGATGATGGATAGATCACAGCCGCGCCGGCGGGCAATTTCACCTTCACTGGACCGTATCCGGAGAAAATCTCTAGCTCTCCACCATCATAGTCTGCTGGATCATTGAGAAACAGAGTAACGGATAGATCGGTACGGATAGCACCATTTGACATCACGGCATTGTCGACATGCAGCCCATACTCCATTCCCGGACCATAACGACTGATCAATGGAGTTGCTATTTTGTTAGGAAAGGCAAAGCGCTGAAACCGATCACTGGCCTTTAGGGCTTTCAAAATCTTGGCTTGTAATTCTGCCTTAATTGACGGGTCGCTATCGCCAAGTTGCTCGTTTTTCTTGACCCGTGCCGCCCGTTTGCCGGCCGTTGCACGGCCATCGACAAACGTCGTGTTTTGAATGCACTCGACCAACTCTTTTCGGGTGGTCTCGCTAATAATCGCAGGGATTGTCTCTAGCACACTAACTTTCCACTATTTTCCACTTTTCATCCACACGACAGGCCGTTCCCGACCGGTTTCTTTGACCATTTGCTGGTAACGTGATTGTTTCTCTGAAGCTTCGGCACCAATGATCAGTCGTTGATTTCCACGTTGCTGTAGGAACAATCGTTCCGGAAGCGCCAGATGTAAGCTTCCACGCGAGAATTTGTCCGCTGACTTTCGTCTCCAGCGACTTTTGAAATGTGCCCATCGGAATTTGAGTTTCAGCGGTACTAAGACCAGCGTAAAACGAACTCTCGTTCCGTGTGGGCGTCGTCACGCCGCCATCGCAGGCACAAAGTACCAACGGGAACAGTACAAATACTCGGTTGATAAAAGCCACTCTTCTAGTTCCAACCTTTAGAAATCATATCAGCCTCTTGTGACCGGCTTAAACCACCACCTTCTCGTTCTGAAGAAATCCCGCTCTCACCACTTTCGCCGCTTTCGCCGCTCTCACCACTTTCGCCGCTCTCACCACTTTCGCCGCTCTCACCACCTTCACCGCTTTCGCCGCTCTCACCACCTTCACCGCTTCCGCCGCTCTCGCCGCCTTCACCGCTGCCGCCGCTCTCGCCGCCTTCACCGCTGCCGCCGTTCTCGCCGCCTTCACCGCTGCCGCCGCTCTCGCCGCCTTCACCGCTGCCGCCGCTCTCGCCGCCTTCACCGCTGTCTTTCGCAAAAGCCATACCAGCACCGATATCGCCTGTGATTGTTGGTAGGCAGCCCGGACCTGCGACAATCAGTGCGGTGGCCAAAGCACTTACAGAGAGGGCCTTGCCAGAAGACCAGTGTTTTTGGTTTTCTTTATCATACGACATTTTTTGCCAGCCTATTCAAAATGTGTCTTTGAAATTAACAACGATTATCCTCTCTGTTTTAATCCAAACTATCCAAATTTTTTTCAGTGGCCTAAGGAAGAAAACAAGCCAACGCGCGTTGTCTAGATCATAACACCCTGCGCCGGTTTCACGTATGAGCGAAGATTTTTCAGATATCTTGATCGAAACACTGCCAAAAATCCGGAGGTTCTCAAGATCTCTGACCGGAAATGTGTCAGATGGAGACGATCTGGCGCAGGAAGCCGTAACCGTCGCACTGAGCAAACAGGATATGTGGACACCAGGAACCCGCTTCGACAGCTGGATCTACAAAATCGCGCAAAACCTACACGTGAGCAACCTTCGCCGTTCGTCTGTCCGAAAAAGGTACCAACAATCGCTAAATGGGACTCAAACATGGATACAAGGCGGAGCAGAGGCGAATACGGATCTGATATCCGTGTTGAATTTCGTCCGCAACTTACCGCCCGAGCAACAGTCTGTACTTGTTTTGATATCCGTTGAGGGCCACAGTTATGCCGAAACAGCTGAAATTCTTGAAGTTTCCGTTGGCACAGTTACAAGTCGTCTCTTTCGCGCGCGTGCGGCAATAAGGAGGTTTCAGGATGAATGATATTCTGAACGAAGAAGCTCTTTTTCGGTTCGTGGACGGCGAATGCAGCCCCACCGAAGAACTGGAGATTTTGCAAGCCGAACAAGAAGACTCGGATGTTGCCCAACGAATTCGAGATATGCGCAAGCAAAACGCTGTCGTGCGGGCTGCAATGGATCTAGAACTCGCGTTCGAGATATCAGGCGACATTGCTTCAGCCACATCCACAAAACACACCAGGGTGCGGCGCTGGAGCAGATTTGGCCATGGCCAGCACAAGGTATCATTACTGGTGGCCTGTCTGATCGCGGCAATTGGCTTGGGAACGGCATGGAGCCATTGGCGGATCACTCGCTGGGAACAAACTGTTGATTCTCTATCAGCTCAACGTGAGGCAACTTTAGCAAATGCAATTCAGGAAGGTCTGGAAAGTTACCTGAGCGGAGAAGCATTCGAGGTCAACGATCCAAATCTGGATTTCGTGGCCGTGGTTCAACCGAAAGAGACCTACAGAAGCACCTCCGGGCATTGGTGTCGCAGGTTTTCTGAGCGCGTCAAAATTGGCCTGAACGACTTTGAACGTCAGGCTATCGCTTGCCGTGAAAATGACACCAGCAACTGGACGCGAGTGCAAACGGTAATCGATGGACCAATTGAAGATAACGTGATCCTGTCAGCCGTTGATCGTAAAACTGAATAGGCCGTGCACGCCATCCTGATTGTTTGCATTCTAAGCATCTTGAGCGCTTCCGTTCTTAAGCCAAGCCAGTTGGTTGTTACCACGCGTTCCATATAATGCGCTGCAGAGTTGGCAGGGTTTTGCAAGACTGCGTTCTGGTTTCGAATCGAAACCCAGACTTCGACGACTCCGGTAGCAGTACCCATCACGAAAATGCTGGTCGCAAGAAAGACTCGCGACAACGACCAATTGCCAATCGTCAGGTCAGTTACTTTCGCTCTCATCGTGATATCGACTACGAACTACAATCTGTTACCGCACCACAGACCTTGGTCTGACGTGATCTGGCTAAATCTCGGATACTGAGCTTCCGCCCAGTGGCCGGAGTCAGATATCATCTATCGTTCTCAGTCTTTGCAGCATCGGGCAGTGAACGTTACCACTATCACAATTGGCCGTAAGCTCACTCAAGGCGTGCTCGAGGTGTCTAAGCTCATCAATCTTGCTTCGAACGCTGGCAATGTGTGCCTCGGCCAATTCTTTCACTGACCGGCAGTCTTCGGCACTTCCTTCTGACAGTTCCAAAAGCGCCTTTGCGTCAGTTAGAGGAAACCCCAAGTCGCGGCATTTCTTCAAAAATCGAAGTCTTCCCACATCGCTCGCTGAATAGAGACGACGATTGTTCAGAGCTCGTGCGGGTCTTGGTACGATACCTTCGCGTTCGTAGTAGCGGATGGTTTCTATGCCGACTCCACTTTGCCGGGAAGCCTCACCTATCGCAATCATGTGAAGCGCCTCCACTTGATCCTGTAGTTACTACAGGAGTTATACGCTCTGAATGCCAGTGCCTCAACACAATCAAATCGCCTACCCGGGGAGCGAAAGATGAAGAAGTATGTGACCCTCAGCTACTTGGGATCGGTTTCCGCTCTGGGGGTCGCAACATGCTGTGTTCTTCCAATGGCCCTGATGTTGCTGGGCATGGGTGGCAGTTGGTTGGCGGTATTCGGAAAAATAGCGACGGCAAGCTACTATATTCTCGCCATCTCAACAGCGCTGGTCGCGGTTTCGTGGTTCGTATCGCATCGAAACGGGACATTGGTAAATCTGAAATGGTGGCTTGTTGGAAGCACGGCGATTACCGCGTTGGCATGGGTCATCGTGTTCAATGAGGCTCAAATCAACGATTTATTAATCATGCAGATGTGAGACAATGACAAAACGAACTGTGGTGCTCGATAGCACTTTGACCTGCCCTGATTGTGGACACGTTGAAACCGAAAGAATGCCAGCCGACTCGTGCCAGTGGTTTTATGAATGCAAATCATGCAAGTCAGTCTTGAAACCTTTAGAAGGCGATTGCTGTGTTTTTTGTTCCTACGCTACCGTTCCGTGTCCTCCAATTCAGCTAGGCGACTGTTGTTGCGGATAGTTTTGGTATGGGTCGATTTCTTTGACTGTGGGCAATACAAAGGGAATACAGCATCAAATTCTTGGCCCAAACCAGCCGTTCGACGCAGGTTTGATGAACTACTGGTGTGGGCCACACGCCCAGCTTTGCAAAGCCCGCTTTTTGCGCATCGCGGCCATCGATCTCACAAATCTCTGCGCTATGGCTAATGGCAACAAAGTCCGCAACCCGTGA
Source organism: Ruegeria sp. CF5 (assembly GCF_056537325.1). Classification (NCBI taxonomy): domain Bacteria; kingdom Pseudomonadati; phylum Pseudomonadota; class Alphaproteobacteria; order Rhodobacterales; family Roseobacteraceae; genus Ruegeria; species Ruegeria sp. CF5. The sequence goes on from NZ_JBQFRI010000012.1 coordinate 31,106, forward strand.
GTTTGCAGAGAGTTAGATTTGTGCCTGCAGCGAATGTAAGGAAAGCGGGCTGCAACCGCAGCGCCAAGAGAGGGTGGTCAATGTCTGCAATGGGCTGTCATTATCTGAGAGAGTCTGGTTTTTCGGCCCGATACTGCACGGCTTCCGAGGTCGGCAATGAGCACCAACTGACAGATGCTGCGTTGTATTCGAACGGCAGCCATCAGTGTTAACAAGGCGCTCAGAGCGCGCGCTACGGGTACTTGTGACCCAAAGCGGGAGTAAGCCCGTATTGCACCAGATCCGGGATGCGCTGATTGCCGCCGTGCTGTGACCGACGAGAATAAGAGGTAGACCTGAGTCCCACCGACGTCACGCATGACCAAAGCGGCCTCAGCCTAAGGTTTCCGCTAAAATCCATCAGTGTTTTCCAGCAGCGCCCATGTTGTTTCATTCCAATCGCGTTGTCGGTCCAGCCGAGTTTCGTATATACCTATTTTTGGGAGGGGACATGTCTGGAGACGCAACAAAACGAAAACTCACGACGATCGTGGCAGCGGATGTGGTGGAATTTAGCCGCTTGATTGGTGCCGATGAGGAAGGAACATTGGCTTCGCTTCGCTTCGCGCGCACCGCGCTGAGTTGATCGATCCGAAAATTGCTGAGCATGAGGGTCGCATCGCCAATACGGCGGGCGATAGCCTCTTGGTCGAGTTTCCGAGCGTCGTTGACGCAGTTCGCTGCATGCTGGAGATTCAATCTGGCATGGGTGAGCGCAATGCTGAAATTGCAGAGAACCAGCAAATACAGTTCCGCGTAGGCATCAATGTTGGTGACGTGGTTGCCGAGGGCGAAGATTTGCTCGGCGACGGCGTCAACGTCGCCGCACGGCTGGAGGCTTTGTCTGAACAGGGCGGTATCTGCCTCTCCCGCGCAGTCCGCGACCAGATCCGCGACCGCATGGAGATTGCACTGGAAGACTTGGGCGAGGTAGAGGTCAAGAATATTGCTCGACCGGTTAGGGTGTTCTGAGTGAAGTCAGGTGTTGGTGGTACATCTGTAGTATCTGCGTCAACCGAGCCTGAGCGGCCATTGCCGAGTAAGCCATCCATCGCCGTTCTGCCGTTCAACAACATGAGTGGCGATCCAGAGCAAGAGTATTTCGCAGATGGAATGGTCGAGGACATCATTACGGCGCTTTCCCGGCTCGACCAGTTGTTCGTCATCGCACGCAACTCCAGCTTTACCTACAAGGGCCGATCCGTGGACGTAAGGCAGGTCTCCAAGGAACTTGGTGTTCGCTATCTGTTGGAAGGGACTGTGCGCAAGGCGGGTGGTCGTATTCGCATCACCGGTCAGCTGATTGAGGGCGCTAGCGGTGCTCACCTGTGGGCGGACAACTTTGATGGCAGCGTCGAAGATGTGTTCGATCTGCAAGATCAAATCACTGAAAGTGTGGTTGGCGCGATAGGGCCGACGCTGCGTAAGGCCGAGATCGAACGGTCGCGAAGGATTCCGCCGGAAAACCTCGATGCGTATGACCTCTATCTTCGAGCTCTACCCCATGCCTAAGCCATGCAACCAGACGAAAACAGCGAAGCCTTACGTCTGCTAAACGAAGCCATCGAACATGACCCAAACTATGCACCCGCGCTCGCAAATGTCGCTTGGTGTTACGAACAGCGTCTGACGCGGGGGTGGGAAACGACCCAGGTCTCCGACGCGGCGACAAGCGTCGCATTGGCCCGTCGCGCGGTTGCCACCAACAGCGACGATGCCAATGCGCTGGCTACAGCCGGTTTCGTCCTGTTGGTGGTTGACCGAGACTATGACGTAGGTCTGACCACGATCGATCGCGCCCTCTCCATAATCCCGAATACGGCGCCGATTTCGATGTTTGCGGGTTGGGCCAACACCTTCGCCGGTAGGCCGGACATCGCCCTGACTTGCTTCCAGCGCGCACTTCGACTGAGCCCAACCGATCCCGACAGTTATTTCGCTCTTACCGGCACTGCGATGGCGCTGCTGCTGTCCGACCAACCTGAACAGGCATCGGAAATGGCGGGCAAGTCAATGGCTCTTAACCCGGGCTGGGACACTACCCAACTCGTTTTGGCTGCGGCATCGAGCCAACTCGGCCGCCCGCGGGATAGTGTTGCCGCGGTTGAGAGGTTGTTGGAGATCGCCCCGGGAGCGACGGTCTCGCTATACGAAGAGCTCCTGCGATTCAAATGCAGGAGACATCTCGATGTGATACTCGACGGCTTGCGTGCGGGCGGCATGCCTGAATAGGCTATACAATCTGCTAGAGTTTTGAGGCACTGCTGACCAAAGCCGACTTCCGCTTATGGCACAACGCCGTCATAGCCCCAACGTCGGCAATGCAATCAAATCGGATCTTCAGAGTTTCGCGCCAATGGCAGGTTTGTCTGCTCAGGCTGTGAGTTCGGCAACCTCCAGATTTTGCGCTCGCGGCGCAAGTCCGGTTTGACGAGCCCACCACGGCATTTGCGCTGCCTGCTGATCGGCAGGTATGGGCCGTGCTATCCAAACACTTCTTTCATTTCAAAGTCCAAGTATCTATAGGTCTCCGCGACTTCGCCATCGTGAAAGTGGATTTTAGCAACGCATAATGGGCTACCATAGGCAGATGTAGTCATGGCGAAACCATTGTCAGGCGTGCGCACTACGAATTTTGATCCGTGCGGTTTGCCACCAAACCAACGCCCGAGATAATATTCGACATAATCGACATCGTTGAAGCGGGCAGTGGTGTTATCTTTCGATACTTTGCGGACCAAGAAAATGGAAATATCAAATTCCTGTCCCTTCTTTTCTGATGGACGGATGCGGTGCACCAGCATTAGCGAACGCGTTGCGTTGTAGAGTTTGTCGCGCTCTGAACGATCAGCTTCACTAGCCTTTTCTCTGGAATAGTCATTTCCGTCGATTGCCACTTCTGGCGCATCTGGTGACGGGTCTAGCCTGGCTCCTTTTAGCTCGATGCTCCCTAATTTGATATCCGCTGCCCGCTCGAACTTTGATGTAAACGCATCAATGAGTCTTGTAAGGTTGGAGCGATAAAACAGGAACAACGCAGCAATCGCCGCGGGCCAGGCCAAAGCTGACAATACATCCCAAAAATTGGAACCCTCCATGGAAATCTCTCTATCAAATTACGCTGGATGCAATGTGCAAGCGCCATGCTTATCGAGTCAACTTCCGATAGCTCTGAGGCAGGCCTAAGTAGTCGCCCAATTGCACCTTATGTAAAGTTGGATAGCAGGGGAATGTCTCCTTTGTGGCAGCCGCAACGCAGCGTCGGAGCTTTTCAGTCGAATGTCGGCTGTGGGCCGCCTGAGAAGACGGCCCAGAACATCTAGATTTCAATGGCTTCTGCGATAGCCAGAACGTCTTCGAGCTCAATCCCGAGATATCGGACTGTGCTGTCCATCTTTGTGTGGCCCTGTAATAGCTGAACGGCTCGTAAGTTCCCAGTTTTCTTGTAGATCTGAGTAACCTTCGTTCGCCTCATTGAGTGCGTACCGTAGGCATTTGCCTCGAGCCCGATCGATGTAACCCAGTCCCGGACGATCCGCGCATATTGCCGTGTAGAGATGTACAAGCGCTCATGAAACCGACCTGGCCAGAGGTACTCTGAGCCGACCATAAGCTCGTCTTCCATCCATTTCTCAACAGATGTACGTGTGCCTTCGGAGATTTCGAACCGTACTGGCTTCTGCGTCTTGCTTTGCAGAACCGAAGCGCGTTCTTTGATCTGCCCCGATGCCATGACATCGGCGACCTTCATTTTGACCAAATCACAACCGCGCAGTTTGCTGTCGATCGCCATATTGAACAAAGCAAGGTCTCGATGGTTTTCGGCCAATTCAAGCCGTACGCGAATTGCCCAGACATGCTTAGGCTTCAGCGGTCTCTTTTGGCCGACTATGCGGCCTTTGTTCCAGGCTGGGCGAAGTGCACGTATTGCTGGTAAGTTTGGTGCAGGTTCCATGACTGATCCTCCGATCCGCCATGTCCTCCCACACGACAACCCGACGTTGACTTGTAAAATCTACCATAACATCCCACGCCACTAGTGTGGGTCGCTCCATGCGCCTTAATCGGCACCCGTCACCATTAGCGCGGACGCTCGAAGCGCCGCCAGAAGCTCAAGCAGGTGCCTTCTGCTCTTGGCAGCGTATTTTGCGGCTGTCGCTGATCGTTGAACGAAATCGGCAAACTGGCTGACGGTCAGATCGCACTTCTCGATACTTCCGGAGAAGGGTTCCAGAACACCTGCAATGATCTCGGTGTTTCTCTGTGCGCCTGCCTCAAGCTCTTCCTGACTGGAGGCTGTCACGCCCGCAATGATGTCCTCGGCATTGGGCGAGGACTGCAGGAAGTCATAGTGCTCAATGACGGTGTGTTTGAAAATGAGATCCAGTTGCGCGCCAAGACCGGAGACCTTGTCCAGTCCGGCCTCGATATCCAGGACAACCTTGTCCGCCAGGGACCGTATCGTAGCCTGTAACACTTCATCCTTATTGGCAAATGCCTTGTAGAGTGTCTGGCGAGAAATGCCCGCGGCCTCGGCAATATCGTTCATGCCGGTTCGCTTCACCCCGTAGCGGAGAAACAGGCCTTTCGCGGCCTCGATGATGTATGCGTAGCGATCTTCCATGATTTACATATTGACAAATGAACGCTGAGTGTCAATATGATGACAATCATACATCAACTGTCAATCCGTCAGGAACTGATATGTCTGCACAATCTCGAAGAATCGCTATCGTCACCGGTGCAAACAACGGCATTGGATTTGAAACATCTGTCGGCATGGCCAAGGCCGATTTTCACGTCGTCATGGCCTGCCGTAGCCAGGATAAAGCCGAAGCTGCCAAAGTGGGGGTCCTCGCGCGAGTTCCATCTGCATCACTCGACATCATCTTGCTGGACCTGAGCGATCTCGCTTCGGTCCGTGCTTTTGCTGAGGCGTTTCGTGCCCGCTATGCAAAACTCGACGTGCTGATAAACAACGCAGGTATTCTGCTTTACTCAGTGCAATCAAACGTGGAAGGCGTCGATCTCCAATTCGCCACCAACCATCTCGGGCATTTCCTTCTCACCGCTCTTCTGATCGACCTGATCACGGATAACCCAGCATCGCGGATCGTTTCGCTGTCGAGCATTGCGCACAAGGGCGCGAGCATTCACTTCGATGATCTGACCTGTGGCCAAGACCCTGGTTTGGCCTATGGACAGTCGAAGCTTGCCTGCCTTCTGTTCGGCGACGAGCTGGACCGCCACCTTCGGGCGTCCAGCAAGGTTCTGAAGTCGCTGACGGTGCACCCGGGCGGTTCCGATTCCGGCCTGTTCCAGGACCTAGATGACGCCTCGCGTGAGGCGATGAAGGCGCAAGTCGAACAACTGCTGCATTCCAACGAAAACGCTGCCAAACCGTCTCTGTTCGCCGCCCTGTCTGAGGAGGTCGAGGGTGGGGATTACTACGGACCTACGGGCCCTGAGGAGATGAGCGGGGTGACCGGCGTCGCGATCCGCAATCCGATCTGCGACGATCATGATGTGGCCAAGCGTCTCTGGTTGCTCTCGGAAAAGATGACCGGTCAAACATTTGCTGTTTGAGGGCGAAGCCATGAACAACAATGAAAAGAGAGTTGCCCTTGTGACCGGCACGTCCAGCGGTATCGGCAAGGCCACCGCAGAAGCGCTCGTCAAGAAAGGGCATGTGGTCTATCCAGTTGCGCGCCGGGTCGAGATCATGGACGACCTGAAAGCGCTTGGATGCATCCCGATCAAGATGGACGTGACCAAGGAGGAGGACGTTGTCGCTGTAGTCGAACAGATCGAGCGCGACCATGGCGGCGTCGACATCCTCGTCAACAATGCCGGCCTGTCTGTCTATGGGTCGGTCGAGGAAACGGACATCGACAAGGCTCGCTATCAGTTCGACGTCAATTTCTTCGGGCTTGGCCGCCTGACCCAATTGGTCCTGCCGCATATGCGCCAGCAGGGGTGGGGCAAAATCATCAATGTGTCGTCCGGCGAGAGCAAGGTGCACGCACCTTTGGCAGCCTGGTACGTCTCAAGTAAATTTGCCCTCGAAGGGTTCAGCGATTGCCTCCGAACGGAGACTTCGCAATTCGGGATCGACGTTGCCGTCGTTCGGCCAGGTGCCATCGATACGGAGATCACGAGCGGGTTCATCGATCCGCTACTAGAGACCTCTGGTAACGGCCCATATAGCGCCATTGCGAACAAGATGGCGGATTGGTTCCGCAACATGGGCGTGGAGAAAGGCACGGCCTCTCCCCCCAGCGTGATTGCCAACGTCATCGTTGGTGCAATCCAGGCTCCGAAGCCCAAAACCCGCTACGCCGCCGGTGTCGGCGTCAGGCAGGCCATTTTCTTCCGTCGCATCCTGAGCGACCGCATGTTCGATCGGTTCATGATGCGGATGTTGGGGTGACGGCGATGACGACAATCATGGACCGTATCTCGCAAGGCTTCGAGTATCTGGTCGTGCTGGCATCGGTTGTCATGCTCGGCTGGGGACTGCTTGGCTTACTTGAGTATTTCACCGGACTGGCCCCGCTCATGCCGCTGCAAAACGAAACCTTCCCAGCGGGCATGCAGACTCTTCATTGGATATTGATCACCGCCTCCGGCGCTATGTTTCTCTTGGGATACGCCCTGCGCTGGAGCTTCACGCCGATTGCCATGCTGGTCATGTTCACCGCGCTTGCCACCATGTGTGCGGTACAGACATTCGATATGCTGGAAAGCCCGGATCGCTACCGGAACTTTATTCAGGAGTGCATCAACTACATCATCATCTCGATCTATCTCTTCCGATCCAAGCGCATGCGGGATCGGTTCGGGAGGATCACAGTTCAGGGCAGGGATGGCCCGTCGCCAATCAGTGCCTGAGACGTAAGGAAGAAAGCCATGGAAAACGGATCATCGAAAAAGGTGAGCTTCTCGCATCACAGGATTCACACCGACATCGTGATCGATGCGCCGCCAGAGGTGGTATGGTCGGTACTGACTGACACGGCCAACTACGGGAACTGGGCTGCGTTTCTCGTCGGTATCAAGGGTGAGATCAAGGACGGTTCGAAGATCACCGTCGACTTTCAACTTGATGCGTCAAAGGAGAAGCTGACTACGTTGGATCACACAATCACAGTCGTGGACGGAACGCAGTTCTATTGGGCCGAGAAGGGACCAGGCGGCATTCGCGACAACCATCATTTCCAGGTCGAGCCTCTAGAAGATGGGACAACCCGCTTCGTGCAATCCGACGAGATTATGGGGGGCATCACGTTCCTGATGGGCGGTCGTTTGGCAAAGATGTACGTGGGCGGCTACAAGGCCTTCAATCGCGGCTTGAAGGCTGAGGCAGAACGTCGTGCCCAATCCATCTGACAAGACAACGCGACCACTTGAGCGGGTTCTGCTGACCGGTGCGACCGGGATGGTGGGGTCATCGGTTCTCTCTGCCTTACTGAACGAGGATAGCACGCAAGAGGTTGTCTCGCTTGGGCGCAGACCGTCGGGCCGAGATCACGCCAAGCTGAGCGAAACAAATTTCTCATCGTTCGGCGATGCTGAGGCAATCGAAACTCACTTGATTGGTATCGATACGGTCTTCCATTGCCTAGCCACCTATTCCTCGCGCGTCAGCCGTGCGGAATACGAGGAAATCACCGTTGAATGGCTAAGTGCTTTGCTCTTCGCCTGCGAAAAGGTCTCCCCAAATGCCACGTTCTGTTTGTTTTCGGCCCAAGGTGCTCGACCCGACGGTGGCGGCATGTCGTTTGCATTGAAGATCAAGGGCGAGGCAGAGAGCGCACTGTTCGCCTCCGTCCTCGAACGGAAGTTCGCTTTCCGTCCGGGTTACATTGCGCCTTCCGGGCCGAGGAGCAATTGGAAACCAGCAGATTATGTCTTCAAGCCGCTCCAAAGGCTTATGCCGACAATCGGAGTGACCTCCGACGAACTGGCTCGTGCAATGCTGGAAACAGCCATGCGCGAGCCTCGTGATAGTGCCGTACTCGAAAATGGTGAGATACGAGAACTGCTTGGATGAGTTCGCCATGGCGCCATCAAACAAGCTCGTCAGTATTCCCAACCGCTCTTACTCAGTCTGGATCAATGTCCGTTTCGCAGAAGCCGCGGTGCAGCAATCTTAGTTTGGCTGGATGTCCGGTTGGGGCCGCTCTCAATAGGCGAAGCTGGCAGCACCGCACTCTGATCTTGAGGAAAACGAAGCCGGCGCTTACGCTGAATTCGATATTCACTACCCCGCCGAAAGGGTGGGGTAGGGGTTCTCATGGTGTCGTCAAAGAAGGATCAATCTGGGGAGGCCGGCCTCTTGCGCTCCACTCGTTCAAGGGTTTTTGACCCAGTGCTCTCCATCTTGTCCACCGTTGCCAGTACCACGGCGATACGTTTATCATCTGGCGGATGTGTTCCCCAGAAACTCAGCTGACCGTCGGCTGATTTTAGGTTCTCGGGGCGTGCGAAGAACTTGGCACCCCTGACAGGATCATAGCCTGCAGTTTTGGCGATATATGTTCCAATGACGTCGGACTCGAGTTCATAGGTCTGGCTGAAGGCCTTGTTGCCGACTTTCATCCCCAGATTCACCGCATTCTCGATATTCGCCTGGTTTATGCTTGGATCCACGTAAGGGCTGGACCCGGCAGCAGCCAAAGCTCCTAGAATTAGTGCACCGGCGACCGCCTGCTGTTGCTGCTTTTCTATGTGCTGGGCAAGGTGATGACCAACTTCGTGCCCCATGACAAAAGCCAGTTCGTCTTCGTTGCGGGCGTCGGCTATCATTAGCAACGTAAACACGACAAGCGGCTGGCCCTCTTTGTTGTAGGTTTGGAAAGCGTTGCGTTCTTCGGCCTTTGTGTCGACCCTGATCAAAACATCGCAATCAAACGTCTTGCGATCTTGAGAATTCTGGCGGCAGAAATTTTCCGCTACCGGTTCAACGCGACGCACCACCCTATTGAATTGGCTGATGGCCTGCTTTGGAGATAGCCGTCTTCCGGTCGTGGTCGTTTGCGGGTTATGTTCCTGAGCAAACATCGCCTTTGCCTCGGCTTGATGAGTCTCTGAAAGCTCTGTGACTTGATAGGTTGTTCCGCAGGCTGACAACGCGGCGAGCCCGGCGATGATGGAAATTAATTTGGTTTTACGAGAGAATAGCATGTGTTTTTCTGGGTTGTCTGATCGGATTAGTGGCAGTGGTATGGTTGCTTTCCAGCGTGGCAGCATTTGCCCGGCGGTGAATCTCTTCGGCATCCTCCACCGTGCTCGACAATTTCATTAGTAAGCAAAATTTGAGAACTAGAGTTCTCAGCTAGAAGATCTGATCCCACGGGCAGTACGAGACAAAGTGAAAGAAGAATCGAAAAGGTGTTCAAACGGGCCTCTGTTGGTTGGTTGTGATAGTCATTTGAAGTGACTTGGGCGTGTTATTTCGGATGAATTGGCACCCGATGCCCCCCTCCCTGAACTGCCTGAGCCTCACGTCAAGAAAAAGGTGTCAAAATGACACCAATGTGACATTCACAGTCATCTACTTGGAAACCCTTTTGGCGATGGTTTTTTCCCTTGTTGCCGACCGGAGAACATAGCAACGTCGTCGTGAATTATTGTTCAATGGCAAAGAGGTAAAGCACATGGCTGAGAAATTTGAAATCTTTGAAGACAAGGCCGGAGAGTTCCGATTTCGGCTCAAAGCCGGAAATGGCGAGATTATCTTGGCTAGTGAAGGCTACGTGCAAAAAGCAAGCGCTGAGAACGGCATTGCGTCGGTAAAAACGAATGCACCAAATGATGATAGATACGAGCGCCAAGAAACCAAAGCAGGTGGGTATATGTTCAACCTGAAGGCCAGCAACGGGCAGGTGATCGGCACCAGTGAGAGCTACACCAGCGCGTCTGCTCGGGACAACGGTGTTGAATCCGTTAAAAGAAATGCACCAGACGCACGTATCGAAGACCTGACTTGACCTAACAAAAGCTAAGCTTTTGGCTGAGCAACGTGCTTGGCGGTCTGCGCGGTCGAAACAAAAAAGCCGCCCCGTTGGAGTGGCTTTTTTCTTCTTCGTTTTGCGAGCCGCGAATGCTCGTATTTCCTCAGAGATTTCCAGATGCCTATCCTCGCGCATCCCAATGCAGGTTTTACCTGGGTGCCACTCGAAAAAGGCATTCGAGCCGAACCAGTGGTCACACGCTTGAAGGAACTTGGTATTTTAGCATCCGGTGCAGAGCCTTTTGCGACAACTAAAGCTGTCCCACAGGCGTTGCAGCTCGCGTTTGGTGGCATTCCAAAGGAGGAGCTTGAAAACAGTCCGCGATGCCATAGACGTAGTCTCAGCAGCATGAGTAAATCACTATCACCTGTGGTTCGTGCATAGGGTAACAAATGGCCGTTTTTTATGCGATCTGTGAGTCCGTGTGTTCCCTGGTTTTGCTTTCGCTGCGAATGTCCAGAAAGTGGGCTACGACCGCAGCATTGCGATACGGTTCCGAATGACAGGATTGGGCCGCGAGCCATCTACTGAAGTTGCAGCACCCTAGCTTGACGGCAAGATCTGCTCTATGCTCACTCCCGGTCAGTTGGGACTAGCTTCTGTGGCAAAATCGACAGATCATCTGTCGCAACAAACGACTAAGAGACGCCTTCCCGCGACTCTGTTTCATTCACCCAGTCCCGCACCGGTTTGATGTTATCCAAACTGATCCTCATCCAGACCGGATATGCGAAAACTACATCGAGTCGCACCAACACATTGTAGTGAGACACTCTCGACTCAGATTGGCCATTGAAGTGACCATGCTCCGCGGCATGATCCTGGTGCTGCGCATTGCATCGGGGGGCGCAGCAGGCCTGTTGGAACGGTTGGCCGGCGATCTCGGGACAAAGACCAAACGGGGGGAAAAGACATGACGGAAACGCAAACGCCGGGCCGCGCGCCCGCCAACAACCTGTCCCATGTGGCGGGCGACGCCTCTGCGCCGCTATGGGATCTGACCATCCCCGACCTGCTGGCCCGCACCGTCGCCGCCCATCCCGGGTTCTGGCAGGCTAAACTGCCCACCAATTTCAATGATGCTTAACCATCCAAAAAGTTTGCGACAGAACCGGGCCGAGCCACGATCGGCAAAACCTCGTCTAATCCTTGTTATCTGGTAGGATGTCCACAGGAGGACTCGAATGGCGGAAGATCTCAAACAGTGGCTGGAGCGGCTTGAACTTGGAAAATATACCGATTTGCTGGTGGAAAACGAGGTCGCCCTGCTGGATATTCCCCACGTCACTGAACAGGATCTGAAAGACCTGGGGTTGCCGCTTGGGCCCCGTCGTCGGTTTCTGGCGAATGCGGCCAAGTTGGTACAACAGAGCCCTGAAACGTCCATAAATGAAAGCGCTCCCCCGGTTCCCACGCCCGATCAATCCGCAGAGCGACGTCAGCTGACTGTGATGTTCGTGGACCTGGTTGGCTCAACAACCCTTTCAGCAGGGCTCGACCCCGAGGAAATGCGGGAAGTGATCCGGGGTTTCCAGAATGCTGTTGCTGGCGAGATCACGCGCCTTGACGGCCACGTTGCCAAGTTTATGGGTGACGGTGCGCTGGCCTATTTCGGCTGGCCAAGGGCACACGAAAACGAGGCTGAGCGAGCGGTTCGTGCTGGCATTGCATTGCTTGAGGCAATTGAGCGTCTAAGCGCGCCGGACGGAACGCGGTTGGCAGCAAGGATGGGTATCGCGACCGGATTGGTTGTGGTTGGCGATCTTGTCGGCGAGGGGTCGGCGCGCGAAGAAGCAGTGGTGGGCGACACGCCGAACCTCGCAGCGCGCCTTCAAGCGCTGGCTAGACCGGGTCAAATCGTATTGGCCGAACCGACAAGTCGGTTGCTGGGTGGTCTGTTTGAACTCGACGACCTGGGCCAGCACGATGTAAAGGGCCTGGCTGCCCCAGTCGCCGCCTACGCCGTAGTCGGTGAGCGGACATTGGAGAGCCGGTTTGCGGGGCGAGATTCCGCGATTGTGTCAGAGATCGTTGGTCGGGACCAGGAACTGGCTTTGCTGATGGAGCGATGGGGGCAAGCTAAAAAAAGCGAAGGCCAGATGGTCTTGCTGACGGGAGAGGCCGGGATTGGCAAGTCGCGTATTACGCAAGCCCTGTTCGACGAATTGCGAGACCAAGATCACACGAAAATCCGTTATCAGTGTTCGCCCTACCACACCGATAGCGCCCTCTATCCAACGATCCAGCAATTACGCCTGTCTGCCGGATTCGCTGCGCAAGACGACAACGACACGAGACTCGACAAGCTTGAAGCCCTGTTAGGGCAAGGCACGTCAAACACCACTGCTCACACACCATTGATTGCACCTTTGTTGGCACTTGACGCGGAAACGCGCTACGGCGCGCCCGACCTCAGCCCGGAACAATTGCGTTCAAGGCTGCTTCAGGCTTTGATCGATCAGCTCGTGGGGTTAGCAGAGGCGCGGCCTGTTTGCTTTGTGATCGAAGATGCGCACTGGATTGATCCAACAACGCTGGAACTCGTTGAGCTGGCTTTGAATTCGGTCGCCAGTTCGCGCATCTTAGTTCTCATGACCGCTCGCCCAACATTCGAACATGGCTTTGGCGGCCATCCGGTCGTTACCCACCTGATGTTGAATCGACTAGGCCGTTCGCAGGTTGCTAACATTGTGGCGCGTGTCGGTGGAGGCAAGCCCTTACCAGATCCGGTCCTCGACGAGATCACGGCCAAGACCGACGGTATCCCCTTGTTCGTTGAAGAAATTGCCAAGGTGGTGCTGGAATCCGGTGCCCTGCGTGAGGAGGACGGTGCCTATGTGCTAACGGGACCGCTCAGTGCACTGTCCATTCCGGCAACATTGCACGACAGTTTGATGGCGCGCTTGGATCGTTTGCATCCAGTCAAGGAAATCGCTCAGATCGCATCGGTGATCGGTAGAACCTTCGATTACCAAACGCTTGCTGCAATCACTACCCACTCGGATAGTGAGCTAGTGGCTGCGGTGGATCGCTTGGTGGAAGCGGAACTGTTGTTCCGTCGCGGCACGCCCCCAGAAGCTAGCTATCTTTTCAAGCATGCGCTGGTGCGTGATGCAGCCTACGAAAGCCTTCTGAAGTCACGACGCCAAACAATTCATGCCGACCTGTTCACGGCGCTTGAAGCAAAAGGGGATGCACAGCCAGAGATCCTCGCCTACCATGCCGAGCAGGCCGGCGAGAGGGAAAAGGCGATCCGGTATTGGGCACGGGCCGGCGACGATGCGTTTGCGCGTCCGGCCCACCGCGAAGCCGTAAGCCACTTCGAGAGCGCCTTGCGCCTGGTGCGCGGTACAAAGGAAGGCGAGTGCGACAGAGAACGTGAATTAGAGCTACTGCTACGGCTCAACCATTCAAACATGGCTGGGCGCGGCTATGCACATCCCGTTACGGTTGACGGTTTTGCCGAGGCGCGCCGCCTGGTCAATTCTATCGGCGAATCACCACACCGGTTCCCGATCTACTATGGCAATTGGGTCATCTCTCATGTCAGTGGTCAACAGGCGAACGCACTCGAAATTGCCGAGGAAATGTTCGATGCCGCTTCAGGCGACCACAACCCGGATCACTCGTTCATGTCCGCCCGGTCCTTTTATCTCAGCCGAACGATGACCGGTGCCTTTGAAACGGCAGAGAGTGACTACGAACGGGTGCTTGATCTGTACGACCCGGAACGCGAGCCGGATCTCACGCGCCAATACGGTCAGAGCCCCCACTTGGGTCTGCGGTGTTACCGTGCAATTGGTCTGGCCTGCCGCGGTTTCCCGACCAAGGCATGGGACGAGATGATCGGCGTTCCGGAGCATTCCGAACAGCTGGGTCATTCAAACACCATTGGCTATGCTTATACCCACTACGGCATGCTGGCGTGGCTGCTTGGCAAGCACGAAACGGCCGAAGAATTCAGCCGTCGAGCGATCCAGGTGGCGAAAGAGCATGGGTTAGTGATGTGGAAGGGGATCGCAATGCTGGTTCTTGCGGCTGTGTTGCCGTCAAGGGGCCAACCGGAAGAAGCCGCCGATCTGATGGAGGAAGGTATGGCACGGTGCGAAGAATCAAACACGCATGTTTATGTGCCTTACCTCTATTCCCATCATGTCGCCAATCTGTTGGCGGTAAACCAACATGAGCAGGCGGTAAAGGCGCGGGACAAAGTCATTACCATGATCGATCAAGGTTCCGAACGGTGGGCCAACGCCGAGATTTTTCGGATACTCGGAGACTCTGAACGGGCCGGTCTAGGTGGAAATATCCTTGCCAGGAAGTCCTATCTCCAGGCACTCGGAATTGCCCGAAAGCAGAATGCCAAACTATGGGAGTTGCGCACTTCGGTTGGGCTAGCACGCCTAATGCGAGACGAGGGTGAAACCGGCACCGCTCAGGAGTTGCTAGCCCCGATTTATGCCTGGTTCAGCGAGGGACAAGAATCCCCGGATCTCACCAAGGCAAAACGGCTTCTGGTTGAGTTCTCCTAACTCCGTAGCAACGGCGACACAGCCATTAACGCATCCAGCATAATTCCATTGCAGGAGCCGGAAGTATCTCTGTGATGGTTTAACCAGTATTCACACAAACGGCGAAGGTCTGGAATGCGGGCTGCAAACGCGGGATTTCGACCCTCGATCGAGTGACCGCATTGGGCCGTTCCGCAAATCAGGGTAACCTGCAAACCGTTTCGGAGAAGCGCCAGGAACAGCTCGATCTTCAAGCGTTGCACCGGGTCAGATCACGTTTGGTGTCTCGCCGGACGGAAACGATCAATCAGATCCGCGCCTTTCTGATCGAGCAAGGCATCCCAGTGCGCAAAGGTCTACCCGTTGAGAACGAATTACCGCACGTTGCTGTTGGCAAGTTAGTTTTCGCGGGGAAATTCCGGGACCCCTGCGGCTTTCGCCGCTTCATACATCCTCGTCCGATTTTCCTCGGATTTCCAGGTTTCAAGATACCGCCATTCCGTTAGATTGAAATCCGGATTAGTTTCCAAATATTGCTCCACGAGCGCAGCGGCTTCTTCTGGCCTGTCAAGCAGCGAATAGGCCGCCGCCAAAAAAATTTGAACCTGCCCCCTCGGCTTACTAGATGTTTTCGTCCAAAGGCGCACGACCTCTTCGTAGTTTCGGTTCATGAATTGCGCCAGAGCCAGAAACGAGACATCCCGGTATGTCTCCACGGGACTAAGACGTTTGGCGATCAACAGATAGTCCACGGCAGTTGCGGCGTCCCCTGCAAACTGGAGATAGAAACCCATGAAGAGGTTAGCCTCGTAGCCGTTAGGTTCGAGGATAAGTGCTTGGTAAACAGCGTCGACGGCTGCATCTGCGTCGCCGCTGGCGACATACACGCCTCCCAGAGCAATGTGCCCCCACGCAAAATCCCTGTCGAGTTCAATTGCCTTTCTGGCAAATTCTAGTGCCCGTGACAGGTGGGTTGATGGCGTGTCAGTGTATTGGAAACGCACCTGCACCGAGAGGTTGAACGCGAGCCCGGCGTAACCGCCCGCAAAATTCGGGTCCAGCTCAATCACCTGCTCAAAGAGTTTCTCACCGCGCAGGATATTATCCCTGCTTGGCACATCGACAGTGCGGCGCGCCTGCAAGAAAACATCGTAGGCATCGATGTTCGTTGTGTACTTCTGGTACAGCCTCTCGTTCTCGTTGGCTTTGAGCGTTACCGACAGGGCTCTTGCCACCTGTCGCGCGACCTCGGACTGAACCGCAAACACGTCTGTGACGTCGCGATCATAGCGCTCGGCCCAAAGGTGCCCTTCGGTGGCCGCGTCTATGAGCTGTGTTGTGATCCGTATCTTCTCGTCGGTCCGCCTGACGCTGCCCTGCAGTACATAGCGCGCACCCAGGTCTGCGGCGACCTGACGAACATTCGTTGCCTGTCCTTTATAGGTGAAGGCCGAATTCCGTGCGATTACGAAAAGCCCGGATATTTTCGACAGATCGGTAATGATGTCCTCAGTAACACCGTCCGAGAAATACTCCTGCTCCGCGTCGGCAGACAGATTGTCAAAGGGAAGGACAGCGATTGATGGTTTGTCGGATAACGCCGAAATTGCGTCGGCTGGATCGGTCGACCCGGCTTGATGCCACCACAACAGACCACCGCCAAAAAGTAGGCCGATTATCACAATGGCGGCTGACACTCGCCAAAGTAACTTCCGACTCGGACGACTGATTGCTGCCGGTGAGCTGCCGTCCAAGAGCACCTTGAACACCCAAACAGGCCGAGAGATGTTTTTGACCTCGACCTCGCCCAAGTCCTGCAGAGGATAATCAAACTTGTCGCGCAGCTGATCGCGAGCCGCTCGCGAAATACAGACTCCACCGGGATCGGCCAAACCCTCCAGTCGTGCCGCGACGTTCACACCGTCGCCGAAGACGTCGTCATCTTGCGCGATCACGTCCCCGAGATTGATGCCAATCCGAAACAGAATTTGCTTGTCCTCGGGCATTTCGGCGTTTCGGGCTCGCATGCCCTCCTGAACCGCCACTGCGCACCGCGCTGCATCCACGACACTCGCGAACTCGACCAATAGTCCATCACCTGTGGTCTTTACCAGCCGACCTCGATGCTCGGCGATGCACGGACCGATGAGGTCTTTGTGATGGGCGGTCATCGCAGCGAGTGTGCCTTCCTCGTCCTCGCCCATCAACTTGGAGTATCCCTCTACGTCAGCAGCGAGAATGGCGGCAAGGTGGCGTTTGGGCTTTGCGTCGGTCATTCGTGAGGTTCACTTCCCCGGAGCATTCTGGCGGAAGTGTAAAGCAAACGCTGTAAAATTTACATCGGGCTGCAAAATCCCTGTCGAGCGTCATCCGAATGCTGTGACGAACGACGAAACTTCTGAAAGTGGCGTATCCTTCCAGTAACCAGAATGGCAGGTTTCGAGATCCGCCGAGAAGATCGAACCTTTGGCTCAACGGCAGCATTGTCCGCTAAACTGTGAGTTCGGTCATCGCCTGATTTTGCGCCTGCAGCGAACGGCATGTGTGGATTGCTCCTGCATAGCAAGACGTATTTGAATGAGTTCGCACAGGTCAGAAGCAGACATGTGTCCGGCCTGTTTGCGCGGCACATGTGGCCGCTGGCCCTGATGGTTTCCGCAGACCAAGTCCCATACAGGTTCGCGGACAACGTTGTGTCCTGGACATTCGACGGGGTGTCTTGGTTGGCGGGCTGACTGTGCGCCATCAACTCGTTAGTCTTGCTGTCTCGGTGTTTTTGTTCCTTTGCTTTAGGCGTATTGTGGGCGGTAGTATTCGTTCCTAGTCAAGACGGCCCATATGATCCGTGCGGTTTTGTTGGCCATCGCCACGGTCGCAAGCCTGGTTGGCTTGCGCTCAAGCAGTCCGATGGCCCAAGGGTCGACACGATCTGGATTCACCTTCATCTGTCGCAGCCGAGCCGTCATTCCTGTGACCAGGAGGCGTCGAAGATATCGATCACCCATCTTCGAGATCCTTCCCAACCGCTCTTTGCCACCGCTGGATCGGTTGAGCGGCGTCAGGCCAAGCCAAGCTGCGAACTCGCGACCGTTCTTGAACTGGCGCGCATCGCCGATCGTTGCTGCTATGGCTGAAGCTGTCACCGGACCGACACCCGGTATGGTTCGAAGCAGCGCCACACGTGGATCCTGCTTTGCCTGAAGGCGCATACGCATTTCGTACCAACGGATCCGCAGGTGCAAAGCCACGAGCTGATTGCTCAAATTTGTCAGCCATCGACTGCAACTTCGGGAATATCTGGGCGGTTGTTGTCCAATACATCTTTTGCAAATTTCACCGCGCTGCCAATTCCTTGGGCAATCACAATTCCAAACTCTGCGAGCAGCCCGCGCAACATGTTGCTGATCTGAGTGCGCTGGCGCACGATGAGATCACGAGCGCGATGAAGGAACAGGACGCTTTGTTGTTCTTCCGTTTTGATTGCAACAAACCGCATGGTCGGGCGTGTCACGGCTTCGCAGATCGCTTGGGCATCGGCGGCATCAGATTTGCCGCGCTTGACGTAAGGCTTCACGTAATTGGCCGGGATCTAACGGACATCATGCCCGAGAGCGCTCAATTGGCGCGCCCAGTAATGGCTCGAACTGCAAGCTTCCACTCCTACCAAGCAAGCTGGAAGGTCTTCAAAGAAACCCAAAAGCTGCGCCCGCCTTATCGTGCGATTGAAAACAACATCGCCATTTTCAGCGATGCCATCGACCTAAAAGATGTTCTTGGCGAGATCTATGCCAACTGTTGTAACCTGCATTGGGTGGCTCCTCTCATAGCAGTCATGACAACTGCACTATGGCGCATTGCGACGCCGGTGGAGCAGGAGCCATCCACCCCATCAGGTTCGACGCGCCGCGCCGCAGCATGAAAAACTGCTGGTGAATGGCAGGAAAGGGCCGCCCTCAACGGTCAAGCATGAGTTGAAGCTGGATAGGCCAAGACACACATACAAAACCGACGCACCGAAGAACACGCACAAACCCGGTAGGTTCAAGCTTTAGGTGATGGAGTCGGCCGTTTTTCCTTAAATCCAGCGAAAGGTCTTAGGTCTTGATCTTTCGGGTGTCTGCTCCGGTAGGGGGCAGGATAGTACGTTAGAGAAACCTGCCGTTCGTGCACGGCGCGGCGAATAAGGGAAAAGAGCCCATTGTTTCCAGCTTTCTGTGACGCGGCGAAGGTCTGCTTCTGCTAATGCAATCGCGTTACAGAGCAATGTTTTAGAATTATGTTTGCCGTGGTGGTATCGCCGGTCGGGTGTTCCCACCTGCGACAGAACCCTAACGTGTGCCTGTTTCAATCCAGTTGGCACATGTATCGCCCAGTTGCTCGCGGGCTATCTGCTCGTACCGCTGACTTAAGTCTTGAGGTAAATCACTTTTCCAACGACGATTGGCCCCTTTGTGTATGAAAGTCTTTGCACCGCCTTCCCAGAACGCGCCCCCAAGTGGCACTGATTGTTCTGCATTGGATTTCATGTAGTCGAACAAGCAGTGTTTCAACACATCCACCATCATTTCGTCATCTATGTCGACGCCGATAAATTCAGCAATCTCACGAATTTGACCTTCCATGTCGGCTTTAAGGTTCGCGAAATGCACCAACTTGACGTTCGGCAGGTTACGCACCGCCCACCACGATCTTACGTTTTCCCAAAATGACCAAAATGGTGCGCCGTCGTTCTCCAACCAATTCTTGAAATATGTTGGAGGTTCTCCGATGGGAGGCGCCAGAGGCGGGCCGACGCGTCCGGGTGTATTGTTCAGAGCATCGTACCAGGCCTCGTTACCATTGACGTGATGATTGTAGAGTGACCAGACGACATCCCGACCGTCGCGGCCAATGTAAATATATTTGGCCTTTTCCGAGAACACGAGCGCATCGACTGGCAGATGCGTTTTCAGGAATCTGCGGTGAGTTTGTGCTTCGATCATCGGGAGTTTCACTTCCGGCGGCGGCACCCGCAGATCAACCCACGGGCTCATCTCGGCGACAGGCAGGCCCTCTTTGCCACGAAAAATCAGCTGGCTGATGATCTGCTGCATCCAAGTGGTGCCGGATTTTGCGTAGGTCGCAATGACGATGTCGTCGTCGCGAAAGCTGAATTTGTCCCAGATTGTGCTGTCGATGTGATGGTTTTGAATGTCTCTGGTTTTCTCTGGCATGGCGTTCATAGTTCCAGCCCTCCGTTCCCGTTGTATTCAAACTTAAGCTACCGGCTGGTCTGATCTGCAAAAATGGCGAATAGTAGGGTATGACACTGCAAACTTGCAGAATGCTCACCGGGGTTACGTTCGTGTTCAACTGGAACGACATTCGCGTTTTTCTTGCCGTCGCTGAAGAGGGCTCGACCCTAGCGGCAGCCAGCGTCATCGGCATGAACCAGACCACAGTTGCACGCAGGATCGAAGCTCTTGAACACGCTCTCAAAATTCAATTATTTGAACGAGACAACCGCGGCTACAAGCTCACAGCGCAAGGTTTGGCTCTGCTGGACGAAATGAAAGGCATGCGCCGCGCGGCGTCGAAAATATCTGTCTCGGCTGAGCAGCTCGCCAGAGACGAACATGGTGTTATCCGTTTCTCAGGTAACGCAGAGGCCATGCAGCGGTTCGGTGCCGGGCTTGTATCCGCCTTTCGAGAGAAAAATACAGGTATCAGCTTCGAACTTCAGATCGACATTGCCTGGGATAAGGATCAGCCGCCGCTTGAGACGGGAAAATCTGACGTAGCCCTCCGACCTCTCGACGAGATATCAGGGGACACACTTATTGCCAAAAAAGTTGCCCAGTTCCCGCTCGGTGTATACTGCAATCTCGCGTATCAGAAGATTCACGGTGCACCCGGAAATTTGGCGGAGGCCAGCGGGCACAAGTTTCTGATTTACTCCGAAGATATCGCAAGTGTCATGAAGTCTGTCCGTTGGTTGAATGATCAGATTGATCCGTCGCAAGTTCTTTATCAGGTGAATGCTGTGTCCAGTATGGTGGCAGCACTTCAAGTTGGCGATGCATTGGGTTTGTTACCGTGTGTAACAGGCGATGCGACCCCCGACTTGGTCCAGTGCTTCAAACATGAAGAGCTTCACCATAAGCTTTGGCTGATAGCTTCCCGCGAAAGTTACAGCCGCCCTGCGGTGAAAAAGTTCATGGCATTCGCCGGGGAGCATTTCAAGGCGTTGACATGAAACTACCATTCAGGCGTTGCCAGCAATCGGTGTTCGAATAGGCGTTTCGTGGTTGAAATATGAGCACAAGTAGCTGAAGCGCATTTGGGAGCACCTCTGACCACCACATTATGGAGTGGCGATCCCCGTCATCACCAACTGACCCGGCGAACCGTCGGGTCTTTTTTCGAGTTGCGGACATTCAGCGAAGACAAACGAATGGCGGGTTGGTCCGCAGGACGTCAGTTCGTCGGCGACCAAATCTCGCGATTGCAGCGAAAGTTTCCTTTGGCGGGCCGCAACGCAGCCATAACTGGCTCCGACCAATGGCAAGTATTGGGCCGCGAACAATCGGATACTGGCTCCGGCATGGGCCAAGCGCTGCGTTGGGCGTGAGCCCAAGTTCAGGGCTTCGGCACTTTCTGAGCATAGCTCCGATTGACCAAATCCCGAAACTCCGTCGCTGGGAGTTTCGAGAATTCATCGGTAAACAAAATACGCCTCAGTTCTCAAGAGGCTTTGGATTGATTGGTCGAAAGTCTCCATTCAGTACGGCTTGGCTGACCCCATAGTTTCTTACGCTGTAGTTGAATGGCTCACCGCCAGACGACAAAGAATTGATCGCCGTGTCTCCGCAGTTGAAATGCACGGTGATAGTACCATCCGAATTAGGTTCCCACATATTCGAGTTGATGTGCGTGTTCCCGGCCATCAGATAGCCCTCAACATCATAGAGCGTGAAGGACGTGAAGAAATTGTTCTTGGGATCGTCAAAAGTGATGTCAAGGCATTCATCTCCGGGCAATGCCGGCGAGCTGGAATAGGCGTTTGAAACACCCAACTCTGGCGGATACCCGCCCCAGCCGGCAGCATGTGAAATGTCGAGCAGGTGCTGGTCGGCCGCGCCGGGTGCTTTGGCATAGGTGTAATCAATACCAGCCTTCAAAAACTCATCTTTATAGGCAATACGCAGCGCTTCGAGCTGCTCCTGATCAAAATCTGCCGAAACATAGGGGCTGCTTTCAACATAGTCCGAAACAGCGATCATATCCTGTACGTCGTGAAGATGATCCAACGCCGCAGCATCGGTGCGGTCCTTAAGCTCTGTCCGAAACATGACAAATGCGTAATCAGTCGAAACAGTCAGCCTGTGTTCGCCCGGCTCAACAATGAAGTAGGGCGAAAAACCATCTTCATCCATGATTTGCACCGAGACATACAGGTCGGAATCGGGAATGGTGACCGTGAATTCGTGATCGTCAGACACATCGACAATCTGAATGGAATAAAGCGTATCCCAGTTCATGCGCACTGTGGGGGCTTCTGCCCCAACAGGTGACACTTCGCGCAGGTGCAGTATCTCTTTGTCGGCACCCTTGCGTGCCCAATTGGCAAAGTTCCAGGCGGTTTCGGCTTGGGCAAAGTTATCTGCTGTGACGGCAATCGTTTCGGCCTGCGCCAGCGACGTAGTCGCCAAAAGCGTTGCAGTCAGAAGGAGCGGGGATTTCATTTTCAGAACTCCTGATTTTTTGTTGCTTCGCGAATGATCATTTGACCAGCTCGATCTCACCGGGGCGCCAGGTGCCATCAAACCAGGGCTCAAGCGGGCCATAGAGACGCAGGATGGTCGACCACGATTTGCCCGGCATGGTTTGAATCCAGTTTCCTTCATTGCCCTCCGGAGCTTGGGGGGCGAACCAGACTGTATAGCTGCCATCGTCATTGGCTTTGAGGGTCGGCAATGTGCTGTCAACACCCGCCAGTTTCTGATCTGTTTCCAGCAGGGATCGTGTCTGGGTGCTATAGACCACGAACGACCAATAGTTGTTCACCGGCACGTTGGCTGGAATGGTAATCGAATAGGTTTGGCTACCTTCGAGATAGCGACCATTGCTGTCGCGGTTGATCATTGCATATTGCGAGCCAACGCCGACATTCTTGGCCACCATCGCCGGGGTGATGCCGGTGGCGTAGTAGTGAAACAGCGTGCGAGCATCGACAAGCTTTACATCGCCTGCCTGGAATTCGTGATCACCGCCAACAAACGGCGTTTTCCAATAGCCGGATTCATACAGGAAGGGGGCTCTGGTACGGGGTGCATAGATCAAAGAGCGCGCAGCGGCAGTTCCGATGGCGACTGCTTCGGTAAGAGTTTGGGTCAAACTTTCGTCGGGCTCAAACGGTTGCCCCTTGCGAATGCCCAAGGTGAACAAATCTCCCAATAGCTCCGCAGGCAAAGCGCCCTCGGGCTCTGCATCGACAACTGCTTTCATTTCTTCAAAAAACGAAAAGTCGTTAGCGTGGATCGTGTTGACCTGCACATCCGTCATATCGACGAATCCGATTTCAGGCGGATTGTCACGCTCGGACCAGGGGTAGATGCGCAAGTTCTCTTTGACACGACTGACTTCGGCCGCTGGCCCATCTGCGCCAGGGAAGGCCCGAAGCGCGAGCCAGTTCATGTAACTTGGCGTCTTCAGGATGTAGTACCCGTCTTCGGGCAGATCGCCATCGTAGTCATTGGGCACGATCAGGTATTTCCCGCCTTTGCCCTTGTCTGGCCCCGCGTTCCCGACATCACCCACATAGCGCATATAGACATCGTCGATCAGCCCCAGAATGCCTGATGGCAGTTCGAGAACCACTGGACCATTCGACAGATCGGTGCAGCCCATCACATAAATTGTTGTGGTGTTAGGCGTTAGCAGCAAGGATCGGGCATTGTAGAGATCCTGAAAAATCCCGAAACTTCCGGTAACAGCTCCGGATTCAGCAAGTCCGCGGCACATCGCGTAGGTCGACGCGGCGGGCATCCCGTCCATGAAGGCGGTGATCCCCCGCGCAAGGTTGAGCGCATCATAGGCAACCGTAGCTGTTTCCGGGGTTGGGAGACCGTCAAAATACTCCAGTGTTCCCAACCGCGTCTCAAAACTGTCCGGCACAATGATGCTGTCTGGCACATTCGCTGCGTAATCTGGACTGTCTTGCGCCATGGCAAATGATGCGCTGCAAATCGCGGCAAACGAACTGGTGTACTTTAAGATTTGCGTAATCATGACTTTGTTGCTCCCAAATAATAGCATCCGCCGTGCACCCACGGATCGGATCATCAAATTGGGGGTATGATACCAAGGGCTACCCGCCTAAACTGCACGTCAACGGGCATTTGAGGGCAAATATGGATCGGGACGAAGCGGTTCACTTTTTGCGGCAAAACGGCTGGCTTTCGCGTTTGCCGGATGCTGTACAGCAGGATTGGCTAAGCGGAGCGCGGTTTCATCAGATTTCCAAAGGTGAGCGCATTTTTGAAGTCGAGGATGATCCGCGCTTTATGGTTGGCCTCGCAAGCGGCTCTGTCGGTGCATATCTGAGCTATCATCACGATGAAACACGGCTGGTTCTACTGTACGAAGACGGAAATTGGTTTGGCGACGCCGCTGTCATCACCGGCGAGCGGCATCGGGGTACAGGTGTTGCACGAACCGATTGCGCAATACTCTTGGTGCCAGCAACACACGTCGAAATGGTAAACAAGCGCCACCCGGACGTCTGGCGTCACATTTCCATGAACGTGCTTTTCCAAATCGACAGTTACCTGACCCTAACTGAAGCCGCGCTCAACCGGGACCCTGTGGGCCGCGTGATCACAATGTTGATCAGCCTCAAAAAACTGAACCCAAGGCACAGCGTTTTCAATCTGTCCAGTGAAGAAGTCGGGCAAATGACCGGGCTGACACGAAACACAGCAAACAATTGCCTGCGCACGCTGGAAACAGCTGGAGCGATTGAACGAAGCTATGCAAGCATTCGCCTCTCCGACTTACAGTCTCTGGAGCTCCACCTTAGGGAGAATGGCACAAAATAACCGCCAGCTCAGGCAGGCAGGCAGAAAACTGATTTGCTGTGTGGCAAAGTTTCTTAGGGTTTAAGTTTAATTTTTGAATGCGTCCTTTATGCTGACGCTAAATTAGGCATCTGTTTCAAGCGTGCTTTTCCTTTCTGCCTGCTTTGCTGTGAATCGACACGCGACTTATGCACTGCTGCCGTTAGGATGCCGAAATCAAACTCACACTTTGACCGCGATTTACAATTTCGGCATGACTTCGATTTTGCGCTCGCAGCAAAAGTCCGGCCTGATGGGCCGCGGCGCAGCGATGGCTACTATCAGTTACCGGTAGTTATAGGCCGGTCCTGGACACTCAAAATTGGTGTGATGTTGCGCTTCATCCGAGGGCCGCAGCGAGCACTTATTGATCGAATGCGTCAGTTGGTAATAGCGAGCTTGGCTCCCAAAAATCCGAATGTTCCAGCAAAGCACCGTTTGATCCACTTCATAACATTGGGGCGGCGGATTACGTACTCGCGTGCATAAGCGGCAAACACGCCGTAACCGACAAAAACAATGAAGGTCATTATCATGAATAAGATCGCCAACCAGATCAGCGAAGCTGTTGCGTTTGGCGCTGATGGAGAAATGAACTGAGGAAGGAATGCCAGGAAGAACAGGGACAATTTGGGATTTAAAACGTTTAACAAGGTGCCTGTTGTCGCGATGCGCAGATACCCGATTTGGTTTTTATCTTCGGGCATTTCCATGACGGTGTCATCTTTCAAAATTCGCCAAGCCATGAAAAACAGATATGCGACCCCAAGATACTTAATTACTTGAAACGCCAAAGCGCTGGTATGAAGCAGCGCTGCTAAACCAATGATACTGGCTACAGCCGCGGGTAGAATTCCAAGGGTGCATCCAACAGCAGCAGCGACACTCGCCTTAAATCCGCGGCCGAGGCCGATTGCCAAAGTGTAGATCACCCCAGTTCCAGGCAGTAATACGACAACCATTGAAGTTAGTAAAAATTCAAGTGACATGAATGGGGCTCCTGATTTTCAGACACTCTCTGCGCCAGGCGCTCAAGGGTCAAGGTCGGCTAAATTGCAAGTCTCGTTTCTTCGATTACAATGCAGCGAAGAGGCAGATTAAAAACAGTCCAATGGCATGCTTTGGAATGACCGGTTGGGTGCAACCTGCTGGGGGCGCACTAGTCCGAAGAGTCCTGCATTACTGACTGTCGCCTAAGGGTTGCAGACATTCGATAAACCTAAAATTGTCGTATGCGCCAAGCGCAGGAAATGCGGGATTTGAGCCGTACCGACCAAGATTCAGTACTACGCGAATGGCGGCTTCTGAAACCCGAAGCCGCATATCCGTATCAGCACCTCTAGAGCCCTGAGATATCCACGTAGACTACGTAATCAGCCACTTTACCTTCCTGCAGGCCAAGGCGCGCGGCGAATGGGACTTCATGCTCGCTGCTATCTTTGCGTGTGTAATGGACTGTTCCGTCACAGAACACCGTGTCGCCGTCCGACCAGATGCCGGTGATTGTGTGTCGCATGGCCATGATGGTCTGAAAGAACGCTTCGTTGGCCTGATGGACAGGTTCGCGCCCCAAAATCGGATCGAAATTCCCGAGGCGGAATGTGACATCTTCGGCTACAAATCCGACAACGTCGTCTGCGTTCATTGCATCGACGGCTGTATAGAGTTCGGCAACCAGTGTGGCGTGCGGCGAGCTGTATTCATTGGTGATCTGCATTTTTGTTCTCCTTGACAGATGTTTTGTGTGTTGTGACGTTCAGCGGCATTCCAGCTTGCGTTTTGAATGCAAGACGCCGGAGGTGGTCAAAGCGGATGTGCCCGTTGGTTATGGCCAGCCCAAGAAAGAGAACCGCAAGCGCTACAACCAAAGTGAGGCGGATTGGCTCACCAAAAGCAAAAGCCCCGAAGCCAATGCCGAAAAGAGTGGCGAAGTATCCAACCTGGGCAAATCCGACGCCATCCGTGCGCCGCTGCACGTCGAAGGTCAGCACGTAGCTGAGTGCGGTGATCAGTCCGATCCCGATGATAGCAACAATTGGGCCAGGACCTAACGAACCGGGCGAGACCTGACCGCTGACAAGGACCGGCAGCCCGATCACCAGCAGTTGCAACCCAAGAGTTCCGGCTGCCAGCGCCATGGGATCACCGCCTTGCGGGTAAGCCCGGCTGCGAAAGACATTGCCCATTGCCAGCAGAAGCGGGCCGGCCATCGCGATGGCGATCCAGTGCGGCGCGACGTTTGACAGGTCGAAGCCACTATGAGAGGCAAAACTGATGCCAGCCAGCCCGATCAGAATCCCGATCAGCCGGTATGCGGGTAACATTCGCTTTTCGACCAAAGCTGTGATCGCAAATGTGAAGAGCGGTGAGAGCGTGACCAGCGCCGAATAGAAACCGGTGGATACATATCCCAGCACAGTATAGCCAATCAGGGCAGGCCCGCTGATGCCAAGGATGCCAGCCCCAAGGTAATAGGCCAGATACCTGCGATGCAACGGGGGATGCTTGCCGGAAATCACCCCAATGACGAACAGAACTAGACTTGCGACCAGGAGCTGCCAGAACAAGGCAAGTTGTGGCGCGATGTCCGCAATTGCCACAAACTTGGTCAAGGTAAAACTGACCCCGACAAGTGCGCCGATTGCAATGATCAGCGCTGTCGGTGGAAGATTCCTGACAAAGCGGGGCATCATGCGGCTCCTTTTGTTGGTGCCGCAATGATGAAGTCTGGTTCTGGCCCGATCGGGATGATGCCGCTTGGGTTGATGTGACGATGGCTGAGAAAATAATGTGCGCGTATATGCTGCATATCGATGGTTTCAGCGACGTCAGGCAGTTGAGAGAAATTCGCCAGGTAGCGCGAAAGGGCCGGGTAGTCCTTGATCCGAGTCCGGTCGATCCTGAAATGCGTCACATAGACGGGATCGAACCGCAGAAGCGTCGGGAACAGCTTCAGATCAACTTCGGTCAGCGTTGTGCCAGCCAGAAAACGCCGGGTGCTCAGCACTGTTTCGACAATGTCCAGCGCCGCATAAAGCTGATGGATCGCCTCGTCATAGGCGTCCTGTGTGGTGGCAAAGCCGACACGATAAACGCCATTGCGAATAGGAGCCTGGATGATCTCGGCCAACCGGTCGATCTCAGCTGCGATTTCGGCTGGATAGAGGTCCGGACCAGTCGCGTCCACAAAGGCGGTGTTGAGCATTCGCATGATATCTGCGGAGTCGGTGCTGACGATCTGGCCGCTGTGAGTGTCCAACAGCAGCGGGACAGTAATCGCGCCGGTAAGGGCCGGCGCGGCGCGCTGATAGACCTGATAGAGATATCGGTCACGTGGCACCCCGGCCGTCTCGTCAAAGCTGGACTGATCGATGACCCAGCTGTCCTCGGACATCACCGGGTCCATCCAGGTGATGCCTATGGCCTGGCGCAGCCCCTTGAGCGACAACACCAGATCAACACCGTGACACCACGGGCATGCCTTCGACATATAGAGATGGTAACGGCCAGAAGCCGCCGGAAAGTCCGCGCGCGCATCCGAACTGATCCAGCCACGAAACGGGCTGGGCAACCGGTGAAAGCGTCCATCAGATTGCGCTGGCTTGTCGCGCAGGATCCCGTTGATGAGCATTTTGGGCATGGTCGCCTCCATCCAATACGTGTTGAGGACGACTTAACGTGTTTCCCAAGGTGGGATAATTGGCTATTTTGGATACTCAAGGATGAGAAAAAGTTGACAGTGTGAGGGTGACATGGTCGAAATCGGCGCTATCCCGGTATTTGTCGCTGTGGCCGAGAACGGTGGCTTTGCCGCGGCAGCGCGGCGGTTGGGGATCACGAAATCAGCCGTCAGCAAACGAATTGGCACGTTGGAAGCGCATCTTGGCACTCAGTTGTTTCATCGCTCGACACGTAGCATTTCGTTGACCGAAGCCGGGGAAATCTACCTGACGCATGCAATACAGGCGCTTGGATCGGCGCAGGAAGCAGAAGACGCTGTCGCGGCCCTTCAGGGTCTACCGGTCGGGCATCTGAGGATAAGCACGCCCATGTCCTTCGGGCGGCTACACATCGCGCCGTTGCTCACCGAGTTTCTGGCCACTTATCCTGATATCACGATGGACCTGACCATGGATGACCGGATTGTCGATCTGGTCGATGCCGGGCTGGATATGGCCATCCGGGCCGGCACCCTGCCTGACTCAGCTCTGATCGCGCGCCGGTTGGCGCCGATCCATAGCGTCCTTGTCGCTTCACCGAAATACATATCGCGAAAGGGTGCCCCACAGCATCCCGAAGATCTGCTGGCGCACAATTGCCTGCACTACGCCTATTCACGGGATCCTATGGAATGGGTGTTCCAAGGTCCGCGTGGAGAAGTGCGGACTCGCACCAAAGGCACACTGCGCGTCAACAACAGCGAGACGCTTTGTGCCGCGTTACTCGACGGACTTGGGATCGGACGACTGCCAACATTTGTAGCAGGTTCCCATGTGGCCGCTGGCCGTCTGATCCGGGTCTTGCCGGAATACGCAATGCCGGAACAGGCGCTTTATGCGGTGTTTCCCGACCGCCGTCATATGCCAATGAAAGTGCGCGCCTTTGTGGATTTCCTTGCCGAACGGATCGGGAGGGACAGGCCGTTTTGGGATGTCGAGGCGGGGCTGGGAGGCTGAGGCGCATCGAGAGCTGCACATGACCATCGCTCAATTCGACGACCTGAGTGGTGCCAAACACAGCGGCGCTGTGCCGGTTCCGTATCTTTTTTCAAGCCTACCGGTTTCGGGGATGGCTGCGCGCCTTGCGTTCATTGCCCCGTTTGTAGTTGCCGGTAACGCGGGCCATTTCCTGCTGTTGGCCCTCGAAATCCAGACCATTCATGTCTTGCAAAAACCATTCCGCCTTGTCGCCCCGAAGAGTCGTCGCGCGCCGACCGTAATGATTGATCACCACATCGCCATTCTTCGCGAACCTGAAGGTAAAACCAAGATTGCCCATTTCGCTCTCGTCGTATAGTTGCTCTGGGTGTCTGACGTCTGCGCTCGCCGGACAGGTTTTGGACTTGGATTAACAGGAAATCCGGAACATCGAAATATGCCGCTGGCAAGTTAGTCAGGGGCATTAAGCGCCAGACACGCAGACACTACTCTTCTGAAGAACAGATTCGGATTGCCCTGGCCGGTCTGCGGGGCGAAGTGCGCATTGCTTCGCTGGGGAAAGTGGTGAATGCCGCGTGTGGGCTGAACGACTTTACTCGACTGGTCTAGAGTTCCCGCTCTTGAACAATAAATGCGCATGACTTTGTGTGGTCGACAAAATTGGCCTCGTCTTGCAGCAACTCTGCGCCTAGCTCTTGCATTTCAGTGGTGCCCATCGCCTCCATCAGATCTTCTTCAGAAGAGAACCAGACCTCAGCCACACCGTCAAATTCCGGTTGCATGCTTCTGGACTCTCGCATCGCGTCATTCAGAGGGCTGTCAATTGTATGGCTTTATACATACCGCTTAGAGCGCAGTACCGTAGCGTTCTTTTGAAAAAATGGCCCGTGCTTGTTCAGCCAATAATCCTGGAACTCTTCTCGGCTCATGTCCGATCGGCGGTGCAAACACATGATCAGTTTAATCATCGGGAATATCTCATTTTGATGCTCAGATGCTCTAAGTATGAGCGGAAATTCTGAAAGGTCCAATGGCCAACCACTACGCAGGCATGAAGATAGATTGCTACGCTATCCGCGCCGCGGAGGTGGTTGATGGCAGAAATTGTGATATCAAGATTTAACACTGTTTTGGAGCGCCAATTGAAGGCAGACCTCAGCGAAAACGCCCTTGAAGCAACCGACTTTCTGAAGGCCATGGCGCATGATGGTCGTCTGCAGATATTGTGTCTGCTTCTCACCGGTGAGAAATCTGTTGGTGAAATTCAGGACATGTTCTCCATGCGCCAGGCCGCTGCCTCGCAACAACTGTCCCGTCTGCGCCTTTCTGGGTTGATCGATGCAAGGCGCGATGGGAAGAACATTTACTACAGGATCACCAATCAAAGAGTATCAGCGGTGGTTGCTGTGTTGTATGAACTGTTTTGTGACGATGTGGGTGATGCGTGAGAGGTTAAAATGGATAACATACTCATCTTTTTCACCACTGTGCCACGACACCACTTTGAACAGAGATCTGTCGTATCCAAGCTGCCATCGGTGCCATTCACGTAACTTCACCGCTTTAGCCTGCTGGATTGGCCTCAATCCTCTTTTCTAAGCCGCTCTGCCATCTCTGTGAATCCACGTAGCTCGGCGTGTTCGAGTGGTGTAGTGTCATTACGATCGGCAAGCGATCTGTCAGCGCCCGCTGCCAACAACGCATCCAGAACTGCAAGATGATCCGGGCCGCCGTCACCAAGCACAACGGCTTCGATAACCGCTGTCCAGTGCAGATTGTTCACATGGTCCAGAGGCGCGCCAGCGGCAATCAGCCGTCTGACAATCTCAACATGACCGAGATGCGCGGCCGCGATCAGTGCCGTTCCTTCATAAGGGCTGGTCGTTAGGCCTGGATCGTTGCCCAATTTGATTGCGAGCGTCATCAATTCCGCATCATTTGCAACGGTCGCAATCGTGACAACGTCGTAGGCCTGATCTTCGAATGCGTTCATGTCGGCGCCAGCCTCAGCCAGTGCACTCAATGCCTCGTCCTCGGAAGCAAAGGCAGCCACATGGGCTGGTGTGCGACCCCGCGAGTCCCGCGCGTTGACGTTTGCCCCTGCCGTAACGAGTTGCCGGATCATTTCTTCGTTGCCGGTGTGAGCGGCTGCGAAGAGACCGTCGTATTGCGCGACCTCATCAGCCGAAGGCGGTGTCTGCGCCGTGCCTGCGCTGGCGGCAAGACCCATCACGAAAGCAAATAGTAGAAAACGAAACATGGCCGATCCTATTACCTACATATTGGTCAGCTATAGTAGTAGCGGATGCACTCGATGTCATTTTCGATTCAGGATCAGAATCCTTTCACGGGAATTGATTTCGCAATGTCATTGGACAGACAGGCTGAGTTTGTCGACAATCGCGTCATGGAACTGACGGCAACCACACCTGTCCACCTGATCCATGTGGACCCGGACGTCAACATGGCGCGGTTCTATGGAATAGAGTTGCAGCCTACGCTGTTTGGGGAAGTGTCCATCCTTCGTACTTGGGGACGTATCGGGACAAACGGGCAAGCCATGATGGTGACATATGATGACGAAGCCCAGGCCAGTGAAGCGCTCCATAAACTTGAGAAGCAAAAGCGTCGTCGAGGGTATGTTCCCGTCGGTGGTTAGTACCAACCGCCAGCGATCGTAGATCTTTCACACTCAACGCGGTTGAGCGATCTATTCTTTGGCCACCCGGCCAGAATGGACATGATCACCGAGGTTTTCCAGCTCGTCCTGGCACGCTTCTGAAATCCCCTCTGGCAAATTGTATGCTTCGATATCCGCTTCGATCTTTCTCAAGTCAGATTCCAGTCCCATGGATTGGAAATCATCGACTTCTCGAAGGCGGTAAATCAAACGTTCAATGAGCAAACGATGGGCAAGCATCCTGCCCAGCAACTCGCGAATTAATGGCTCTTGCATGCATCAGTTCTCCTCAATCCGCGCAGTAGGCACAATCGGATTTCCGGGGTCAATCGCGGAACTTACTTGATGGGAACCAGCGAAGATCGGAGCCCGACGTTCTGTTCGTAGCCAGAAAGCGGGATGCGACTTTAGTCCCTGGCAAATCCCGAGCCTGTCGTCTCGTGAGCGGACTCTAGGTTCCAGCCGACGTATCGGCTTCCACCCAGAACACCCCGGCATGATCTCCCTGAGCCATTAGCCCCTGAACCGTCTCTTGCGAGCCGGGGCAGGGGCTTTGGGTCATGGTCGCTCCATGCCGTGGTGATCTGCCCGTTCGGGTTTCGATCCCTTTTGCGCTCCCGCAGGATCGAAAATCCTTTGGCTTCTTTTGGTGGTCAGGCGGGATTTGGACAAGCCAAACGCCCCCCGACGTCAGGGGGAAGGCGCGGCCTCCCCCCTCGGACAAGACAAATAGACAAGACCGTGTCCTCGCGCGTTGCGCTGCGGGCCGCACCACTCTTGTCGATTTGTCCTGTCTCGCCCCTCTCCGCGTTCGCCACGGGGCAGGTTTTAGAGACGACGCCCTTTCAGGGCTCGGCTCAAAACCAGCACCAAAGGGAACCAGCCCCGGAGGTCGCATCACAAAGGAGAGACGGTTTTGAATCTTGAGACGACAAAAGACATCGAGAATGACACCAGCCTTCAGGCGGCAGAGATTGCAACTCAGAATGACCTGTTCCGGAAAGCTCTGATTGATCCGACTGCGGCGATTGAGATGCACTCCAAGGGCATTCAGGGACAGATGTTCGTCACGCCGGGCATGTCGGGCGAAGGAGTGGATTTCCAGACGGCGGCTTTGGCAGCCGTGGCGTCAGATGATCAGTTTGACGAAGGCAATGACCCCTATGGCGATCACACATTCGGAACGGTGACGGTCAGCGGTCAGAAGCTGTTTTGGAAAATCGATCTTTACGACGCGGATTACACGTACGGGTCCGACCGCCCGTTTGATCCCGCAGTGACACGCCGTGTCCTGACCATCATGTGCCCCAGCGAATATTGAGACCAGCCCTGTCCCAACGGGGCGGGGTCTGCATGCGCAACCAGCGCAAGAAAGGAGGTGAAATCATGCCTGCAAAGATCATCGAACTGCGAACACGTGAAGCTGTGGAATTGCTCAAGAAGGGAGGCCT
Source organism: Ruegeria sp. CF5 (assembly GCF_056537325.1). Taxonomy (NCBI): domain Bacteria; kingdom Pseudomonadati; phylum Pseudomonadota; class Alphaproteobacteria; order Rhodobacterales; family Roseobacteraceae; genus Ruegeria; species Ruegeria sp. CF5. Next base: position 64,558 of record NZ_JBQFRI010000012.1, read on the forward strand.
GTCAGCCAACATCGCGCTCCGCTTCTTGAAACAACACGCAGCCGCCTAAGCGGCCCCGCTCTACCCCGGAAGGGGTAGGGCACCCTTAACACAAAGCGAAACACTCAAACAAGGATTTGCCCCATGAGCAAAGTCGAAACATTCACCGCACCGGAAACCATTGAAACCATCGCCCTGTCCGATCTCTACCTGTCCGACTTGAACCCACGACAGGACGTTGCCGAAGAAGGTATCGCCCTGCTGGCTGACAGTCTGGTCATGTGCGGTCTGATCCAGAACCTCAGCGGTTTGCGGGATACAGATGGCAAAGTCGCCATCGTGGCCGGTGGTCGCCGCTTGCGGGCTCTGAACATCGCCGTGACCGAACGTGCTGATCTGGCACAGGTTCCCGTGAAGGTCACGGACAATCCCTTTGTGGCCGAGCAATGGGCCAATGCAGAGAACACCGCGCGTGAAGAACTGGACCCGGTGGACGAGGTCCGTGCCTATGGCAAGATGGCGGAGAAATCCCTGTCTGTTGCCAAGATCAACAATGCATTTGGCGTAACGGAAGCGCATGTGCGCCGCCGTCTTGCGCTGGCTGGTCTGCCCACCGCCGTATTGGACGCGCTCAAGGCGGGTGAAATCAGCATGGGTCTGGCCAAGGCCATGACCGTCAGCACTGAGGAAGAGAAAATTCTGGAGGTGTTGGAACAGGCCAAGGAGTGCCGGTGGTTCAGTGAGCATGATGTCAAACAGGCGCTGACGTCCGAAGCTGTCAGCAGCACCAACCGCAAGGCGGTGTTTGTCGGGCAGGAAGCCTATGTTGGAGCAGGCGGCACCGTCACCGCTGATCTCTTTGCCGATGAAACCCTGTTCAATGACGGCGCGCTACTGGATCATCTGTTTGCCGAGAAACTGGCGGCAGAAGCAGCGAAGCTGCGCGAGGCGGAAGGTTGGGACTGGGTGGACACCCATGACGAAAGCTACATTCCCTATGGGTTTTCGGGCATCGAAGGCATGCACCGTCTGGAGATGGTGAGCCGGGAGTTCACCGAAGAACAGGCTGAACGGTATGACGAACTTGCCGAACTCTATGAGGGTGAGGCTCTGGACGAGGCCGGCGAAAAAGAGCTGGCCGCGCTTGAGGACTATACGGCGCCGTTCTATTCCGACGCGCAGCGCGAGCTGTCCGGCGTGTTTGTCTATGTCGGCAACGATGGCGAGATCAAAACATCATCGGCCTATGTCGCGGCAGAACATGTGCAGACCGCCATTGAAGCCGGTGTTCTGGACCCGGTCAAAGAACCAGAGGCCGTAGAGACACCAAAACCGGCCTATTCGCAGAAGTTCATCGACGACATGGTGGCGATCCGGCTGGCGGCGGTCCAGACAGCGCTGCTGGACAAGCCTGATTATGTGTTGAGCCTGTTTGCCTTCTCCGCAACCCCGGCGTCTGGTCTGACCAGCAACCTGTTCGGGTTTGGCTATGGCGGCGCTGAGCGGAACGCGCCGGAAATCGACGACCAGTTCATCCTCGACCCGCGCCTTGGCGGGGAACGGGATGAGGCGGCAGAGGCAGCCTATGACCAGTTCCAGGAGATGGCCGCACAAAGCAGCGTGGAGGCGTTCAAAGCGTTTCGCGAATTTGGCAAGAAGACCCGCAATGGAGAGATCACGAGTTTTCTGGCCCGGCGGTTCCTGACCCAACGCCCGGAGTTCATGGCGGAGATCGAGGCTGAGATTGGCGCGGACATCCGCGCGATCTGGAACCCATCAGCAGAGAATTGCTTCAAACGGTTGAAAGGCTGGCAGCTGGATGATCTCTACAAGGACCTGCTGGACCTGCATGACGAAACCGACATGTTCAAAGCTTTCGCGAAATCCAAGAAAGGCGCGAAGAACGAGGCGCTGCACAAGCTGTTCAATGACAAAGATCATCAGGATGCACTGGGCGTGACCGAGGCACAGAAAGCCCGGATCGATGCTTGGGTGCCGGATTGCTTCTGAACCTAACAGGGTAGGGCGCGTTGTGCCCTGCCTATCAATCTCTGGCTGTGTCAGCCTCAATGATGAAAGCTCAAAGTGGCATTGCGCAAACACACCGTCGCGCATAGCTATCAGAGGTCGGTCACCCGGCTTATTTTCAATAGCAATCACCTGATCAGAACGGATTTGGATAGACCCATGGACACGTCATTAAACAAGCTTGAGAAAGCCGCTCACCGCGTCTGGAAATCCGCGCAGATGTTTGTCGGGTTTCATACGGACCAGAAGGGCAAGCCACGTGAACAGCCAAAGCTCTGGCCGCCAAAGAACGGAAGCGCATCAATCCATGGTGACCCCAGCGCGCAAGAAGCCATCGTCGTAGTCAAAGCTGCTGATCCGGAAGCCACACACGATGTGCAAATCAAGCTGCACCCAAACCGTATTGTTGTGCGGCGAGATGCAGATATGTGGTGGCAAGGTGTGGCTGTGGATGAGCATTCCGTGACAGTCCGAATGGCCGACAACACGATCATCGAAATCCGCCATGACGGGTCGGTGAAACGGCGCTCGACGGAAGTTGAAACCCATGTTGAAGCCGATGGCAGCATCTTCAAGTTCACGGAATTTGCCGAGGCACATATGACGGGTGACGGGGTGGAGATAACCCGGCGCACCGAGGATCGCATTGCCACGATCACAGCCGACGGTGTTGTCGATCGCGCGCGCAGGCGTTAGCCTGTATCAAATACCTCGAGACTTTCCTTTGGTTAAACTTGTGGCCCGCTTCGGTGGGCCTTTTTCTTGCGGGAAAGATTGTCAGGAGAGGCGTGCCGAGGTCGCCTCTATTCCCTCCATATGCCGTTCCAAACCCATGTTGACTGTTCTCGCCAACCTAGCCAATGTCGCGCGTTCGTATCGATGCGTCTGCCTCAGCGCAGATGTGTTGGGGCCGATGCAAACCCACAAGGAAACGCAAGCAACATGACTGATGATTGGAACGACTATGCCGATGGTTGGGACGACAATAGCGACGTCAGACGCTATGCGGATCGCGCTTTCGCCACGCTGGACGAGCACCTGGATATTCGTGGGAAGAATTGGCGATCAAAACGCGTGCTCGACTTTGGATGCGGCACCGGATTGCTGGCGGAGAAAATTGCACCGTATGTGAAGGAAATTGTCGCAGTCGATACCTCTGAGAATATGATTGCCGTCCTGCAGGAAAAGCAGCTGCATAATGTTAGAGCGGTTCATGGAGATATTTTGGCTGGAGATGTTCCGGGGCTAGAGAACGAGATTTCAGGTTTCGATTTGATCTGCACTTCTTCCGTTTGCGCCTTTCTTCCAGATTACTGTGGCGCTGTGGCAGTGCTGGCGGGTTTGCTCAACAAGGGTGGACATTTCGTGCAGTGGGATTGGCAGGCGTCAGATGATGACGGTTTCGGATTGACGCTGAATCAAATGAAAACCGCGCTGGAGGCGGCACGGCTTGGCTCCCTTCGGGTTGAACGGATATTCGAGTTCAAATCTGATGAGCAGGTCATGCCTGTTCTGATTGGAGCGGGGGTTCGAAACACGGAGTGATCTAGTGTTTGGATGAGTGAACAACCATTGCGTCCGATTACCTGACCTTTGGTATGGCTCGGGCATCAAAGTTCAACTTAGAGATTTAGCGCCGGTTATTGGTCAGACTCCGCCATTTCAAATTGAGTCCGGCTGATCACCTGCTCCGCACGTGCGCGGATCAGGGCCGGGCCGTCCGATCTTTGGCCTCCGCCAGTAGGAATGGGTGACTTTTGCCACCGGTGCTCCCCCCTCCTTTGCGACGAAGGTCATACCGATCCGGAAAGGCCACGACCACTTGTTAGTAGGTATGCGCCTCTGATGGATCGAGGTGATGTTGCCGCCACTTACCACATCGCATTGCACAGATGTTCCGCGCGCAGCATTCCCAGAACGTCCTTCCTTTAACTAGGTCTGACTGTTTCAACCTCGTTGCCGGAGAAGATCCTCGGCTGCCGTGTTTCTGAAGGGATGAACATAAGCGGGCAGTCGGGGAAGACGCCCGGTGCCCGACCGGGGCACCGGGCTTCAACGGGGAATTTCCCCTGCGCCTGCGGCGCATTCCGCGCGGATCAAATTCCCTGCTGACATCCCCTTGATGCCCGCTTTTCCCATGTTCATCGAAACACGCCATAGCGAGGATCAAACAATGGCAACTCAAACTCTAAAACTGAACGTCAAGACCGGTGAAAAAGAAGGCAAAAACTTCTGGGATCGGTGCGGGGTGCTCTTCGTCAACACCGATGAGGCCGGCAACATCACCTCGATCCAGGTCCGGCACAGCATGTTCCCCGGCGTCGAGATGGTGGCCTTCCCAAAGCGGAGCGATGACGAGCCCGTCACCGATTGACGAGAGGGCAGGGCGGCGCAAGCCGCCCTTTCCCGTGCTCCGGCTAGAGGCCGGACCACATTTGCGCCACACGTGGAGCGCGGCCTAACGGCTGGGCAGGGGCTCCGTCCGGCCGCAACGCGGCAGTTTGCACCCCTGCCACACCCGCCGCGCAATCGGCAGGAAACAGAGCGCGCTGAGGCGCGCAGAAAATGTCATACTGAACTTGAACGTGCCGAAATGTGACGGGCGCTGTTCGGGCAGCCCCCGCTTCGCGTGATTGCCCTGCGCCGGTCCACCGGCACCCGCGCCTGTTGGTTGGAAAAGGGGCGGGACCCTTTTTCCGGCGTGGAGATTGCCTCCAAGAGCAAAACTGTTCCGGGGGCAATTTGAGAAAATGCGGATTTCTAAAATCACCCCCGGTTTCCTCTTGGAGTGTATGACAGGATAAGGTAGTTGTGTTACAAAATGATTCAACCAAGAGTTGATAGCTGATTGAGCAAGTTTTGAGCGAGAGCAGGGCTAAAGAAACCACCGTTTTTTCCGTGCGTTTGCCAGTGGATGCGATGGAGCGTTTGGAGGCGGCAGTGACCGCGCTCGGGGCGAAGAGCCGCAACCAGATCATCCAGCGATTGATCTATCGGCTGATTGGTTATCTCGATCCTGACCCGGCTGTTGTGGATCTCTGGCAGAAACACTTGCGGCAGGTTCAGGGGGGTTACACGAACCTGAATCAGCTTGCGAAATCGGCCAAGCGCGGCTCGGTGATCTGGACGGATGATGATCGGCGCGACGTCGAAAATCTCCATCGTGCGATCATCCAGCAGCGCCAGGATCTGAAGGCGTTGATCACAGCGGCGCGTAGGAACCGGGAGCCGGAGGCCGCCATTCGGAGGATCCTGCGTGAGGAAAAGGGGGGTGTCGGTACATGACCACGGCAGCCCTTGATCTCACTGCAGCTGACCTGTTCGAGATTGCTTTCCGGGAAGCCCAGAAGGGGATCGATCAATCTCGGCGGATCGATGTTCAGCTGCAAACTGCCAGGCGAATGAAGTTCCTGATCTCGCGCGCGTCGTCGGTCAAAGCCCGGCTTGGGGCCGTGTTTGGCAAGCCGGAGGCGGTTGTCAAAATAGTAAGAAAGGGTGGGGTGAAAAACGCGCAGGAACTGCGTCGTCAGATCAATTACCTGACCGTTCGGGCTGAAGGTGTTCTGGACATCCGGGACAATGGGGTGACGCCACTCGATGCGGATCAGGTGGGTGATCTCATCGAGAGCTGGGCGGATGGGTTCTCAGGCAAAACCAACTATGGGTATACCCGTCATATGATCGTGTCCTTTCCGGAAGGGACCTATGCGGATGCGGCTCATGAGGCAGGTCTTGAGTTTGCAGAACGCGTCTTCAGCAGCGGAGAGTTTGGTGACACCTGGGATTACCTGACAGTGTTCCACAACGACACTGAGAACCCTCATGTCCATCTAGTTGTGAACTGCCGAGGTGTGGATCATGGGCACTGGCTCAAGACCGGCATGACCAGCGAAATGAATATCGACCGGCTGCGGTCGATCCAGGTCGAGGTGGCAGAACAGTTTGGAATTGAACTAGCCGCCACCACCCGTCTGGAACGTGGCTTGCGTCAGGAAGTGGAGACCGACACCTGGAAGGTTCAGGCCGGGATGTCGGTGGTCGAGACCACGCCGGACGTCGAAGCAAAAGCCCGCGATGCAGCGGGCGATGTGATGGCCCTGTCTATCGCCCGTATGTCTGATCTCTTTGATGCGCGCGCCAACGCCGTCAAAGAGAAGATTGAAGAGTTTGCCATCCAACTCATAGAAGGAGACGCCCCTGTGGTCTCAAGACTGGAATATCTGCTGAACCAGGCCAATCATTTTGACGACTATGGTGATCCGGGAGGTCCGAGTTATGTATCCCGACCGGTCATGGATGCCTTGGAGCAGCACCGTCGTTCGGGAGCCGACTTGGAAGCGATCGGTCCCGATCTGAAGACCCAGGTCATCGCCCATATCAATGACGTTCGGAATGATGAGCAAAGCTATCCGCATTTGTCCGCACTTGCGGATATCGTGGGCGACAGCGATTTCCAGACATCCGATGACTATGTCACGGCATCCAGCCGCTATGTCCGCTACATGCAGGACCATCTGGGCGAAGATGCCTTTGTTACATTGCAGGAGCAGACGGCAGACATCCTCAAGTCCATCGACAACATGGAAGGTCTTGCGCGGGAGGTCGAAGACCCCGGGCTGCGCGCCGCGATGGATGTTCAGATCGGCGAGCTGAAAGGGGAGGTTGCAGATCTACGCCCTTACGATCCGGATCTACAGGCCTTCACCATCGAGGACAGCAGGTACACCACACCCATGAGCGCGGCCCAGCTGGATGCATTGGACCCGACCGAAGCCGAGAAATGGCTGGCTGTGAGGGAGGAGATCGTCGGCTCCGCAAATCGCATCGGGCTTGATGGCAATGCGTTCCTGGCCCGGTACAACGACCATGAAAACGTAACGCTTGGCACGACGATGACATGGCGTGCGGCGGATATCTCAACCGCGGCGGCTCATCTCCGCAACCGAGGGGTGCCGGATAGCTATCAACATGCCGAAGCCGTTGTTGGTGAGCTGCACCAGATTGCGTCGAGCAGGATTGCTGAGGTTGTGCAGGAGATTGTTCATACGCGAGAGCAGGTTGCCCACACCCGTGAGGATGATGGGCATAGTTTGTAGAATAGCTCGTGTATCGTGGATGCGAGGAATGCCGTGTTGTTCTGATGGGCGTTCACGATCGCGTTGCCCTCTCGTTGCTCTTGTGAGAATGGCACCATGTGATTGTCTCACCTGCAACAACATATCCGCCGCCACTCGCGCGGCGAAGAGACTGTTGTCAGAGATTGTGATATCAAGATGAATTACTGTTCCCGGAGCGCCACTTGAAGTCAGACCTCAGCGAAAACGCCCTTCAAGCGACTGATTTTCTGAAAGCGATGGCGCATGACGGCCGTCTGCAGATTTTGTGTTTGCTTCTCACTGGCGAGAAATCGGTCAGCGAAATTCAGGACATGTTCTCCATGCGGCAGGCTGCAGCCTCGCAGCAGCTGTCCCGGCTCCGCCTTGCAGGGTTGATCGAGGCTAGGCGCGACGGGAAGAACATTTACTACAGGATTGCCGATCAAAGAGTTTCAGCGATTGTGGCGGTATTGTATGAACTGTTTTGTGAAGATGTGGGTGATTACGTGAGAGGTTCAAAATCGAGAACATAACTTCATTTCAGGATCGGAAGCGACAGGCTGAGCTGGCGGTGATGGACTGTGCAGCGATCGAAGCCGGACGCAAGTTGATTGAAAGTGCGGTAATCAAGCCCGCCAGCACCTCAGCCGAAAAAACCGGGTCGGTTCCTGGAGTGGCTCTGGAGATCAGTGAACGCGTCACGGCTATTCGAAGGCTGCTGGAAGGGAGGGTTCCTGACTGCGTCTGAGCGATCTCAAACCGGCGAGCTCCTGCAATAAAGCTGAGCCGCACCGGTGTGAACGGGGTTTTGGCTGAATTAGTCGCCCAGGAATGTTGCTACGGTTTCTTTCAACGCATCCCAGTCAGTGAACTCTTTTACGCCATCCTGTGGGTCGAATTTCCGGCCTAGTAAGACAACGTGTTGAACGATCTCCTTTTCAAAATACCCGTAATTATCAGGTTTCACGGCCCCCGCGACCAGAGCAGTTGCGTCCGGTTCAAATTCTGTCCGCATCAGCATTTCGGTGAGATAGTCCCGCGCGTCTTCCTGGCCCTTCTGAAACGCTGCCTTAAGGCTGACAGAAAGCACAAGTGATTTTCGCATGGAAAATGCGCCCTTGTTCCTTTCTAAAAACGTCTCGAACGGTTTGGGGTGTCGGCGTTCATGGACGGGAGCCGCCAGGATGACGTGATCCACATCTTCCAGAGACAACAGACTTGTTTGATCGCTGGTGTTGATCAGCTTTGTTTCGTGGCCGGCGTCTCGTATGATGTCGTTGATAAAACGAGCAATCTTTGCCGTCTGGCCTTCAACGGTACCGTAGGCAATAAGCACTGTCATTCCGATCCTCCCGCAAATCGGTCTGAAAAGCGCACCAACTATGCCGAAGCTTTTCGCCTTTGCACTTGATCTCAATCAAAATGCCTGACTCACCAAGCTGGTTGAGCATGGGCGCGACGTCGTTTGGCTGGCTCACGCTGTCCTGGAAAGCGCAATGGCTATCGATAGCCAGAAACCAGTGCGTATGGTCATTGCACCGACGGTTCGCCATTCAAATGGCGTTCCACCAAGAGCCATTATTATCAGGACAACGAATACCAATAGTGTTGATAAGCCAATCAACCAGGCAATTCGATGTGCCCAGATTTTGGATTTATAAAGTGCGAATGCGCCAAGCAAATAGACGAAACCAGCCAGGAAATTGAACCAAAGCACCAATGGCACTGCATCTCCAACTGCTGCTTTAGCAGCGGCACCTCCAAACAGAGCCGTGCCTCCCGAAAATATGGTCAGGAGACCGAAGAAGGCTGCTGCAATTGCTATTGGACGAACCCAGGATGGAGAGGAAGACATCATTGCTATTCTCAGGATTAGATTGAGCGTTGTCACGCAAGCAACTTAAACGTTCGACCCAATGCCGGCTTGATCAATATCAATGCGTACGTGCCGAGGCATGGAGTTGTCCGAATTAGATTTGGCCATCAATGGGATGATCCGCCAAAAGCGAACCTTTGTCTGACACCAGATCGCGGGCAGGAATGCGGGACTTTCCCGCCATTGGCCCGCTTGCGCCGGAGGGCCGGAGACAGCCCAAAACGGACATTCACAATTAGACTTTGCAATTCCCGAGAAGCGTAACAGATCAACCATTTGCTCGCGCCGCGAGTGCTTGCGCAGCATCAGTTCACAGGAGCGGCACGAATGTCGCTGCGTTGCTGCTGATGACGTCAGGCCAGTCATTCATAGCCACGAGGAAACCTTGATCACGTACCGCTCTTTCGCCGCACTCAGGCTCGACAAGAGAGACGCGGACTTAAGCTGCCATTCGCTGCTGGTCCGACCCCAAAACCCTACAACAACCGATTAATGCCAAGTAACTTCTTTCGGCGGTTCACCAGGCTACTTGGTCACGTGCTTGTTTCAAAACCACCTGCCTTGGCAGAACTAGCGTTGCGACGAGGGAAACTTCCTTGACTCTATTCTGGCTAAGGACCACAAACGTGCATTGGTAAAAATTACTCGTCGCCGCGATGCTGCCGGCTTCGATGATCCAATGGCCTTCAGACTAACTGTAGCATGTGCCCCAGCGTAGGAACGGGTTTCGCTGGGGTCTTCGCTATGAGCTCGTTCCTCGCAAGCATTCGCAACGGTCACCTGACATGCTCCAGTCATCGCGTGACCCATCAAAGAAGGCGCCGTATGAACAGAACATGGCTCATAAATCGCGTGCGCGATGCCGGATAGATCAGGTCTCAGGCTCCGTTTCAATCTGTCACTCATCGTGTTTACGCGCTGCATTCTTTGTTTGATCCCGACACTCTTAGTGTTGCTCTCAGGAACGCAGCTTCCTGCCCAAGTTGCAGGAAATGCCGAAGGATCGGTTTGTGACGAAGGTTTCGAAAACAAGAACGGATCCTGCCAAAGAACAGACGTACCAGAAAACGCATATTTGACGGGTAGCTCCTACGGCAGCGGCTGGGAATGCAATCACGGTTTTCAGAATGTCGGAGAACTTTGTGAGGAGATAAGTGTTCCTGAAAATGCCTATCTTGCATCAACCGGAGATCAGTGGGAGTGCAATCGGCTGTTCCAGCGTGTCGGCGCAGAATGTGAAGAAGTGATTGCACCTCAAAATGGATACGTCGAAACCCGGTTTGGCGCGCAGGAAATACACTGTGACTGGGGATTTCGTAAGGAGGGCCAGGATTGTGTTTCGATTAATGTCCCGAGCAATGGCCGCCTGACTGACAAAAACAGCGCGGATGGTTGGGTGTGCCTCAGAGGTTACAGAGCAACGGAGAGCGGTTGTGATCCTGTAGCTGTTCCACAGCATGCATATCTTGCACCTGAAACTTATTCCGGATGGAAATGCGAACGTGGTTTTCGCGCAAACCGGGACAGGTGCGTTGCGATCCTTGTCCCTTCAAATGCTCACTTAAATCGAAGAGGTGATGGTTGGGAATGCAATCGGCCGTTCACACGACAGAACGATACGTGCACCGAAAATGTGCCGCGACAATAGGTTGGTGGAAATCAATCTCGCCCGACATATCCGGAAGGACCAAGCCGTGAACCACAACTCGATAGACGAAAACTTGGGCAAAATGCTCAAAGCCGAAAAGGCTCATCGCAGGTCCTACAGGGTTAAGATGTTTATCGCGTTAGCGGTTTTTGTTGCGGCGATAGTTGTAGTGGTGTTTTTCTGATGCGTAAAAATGCCCCTCAAGTGACCCTTCCGGACTCAAAGATGTCAGCTCGTGGTTTGGAACAAAGAGCATTTCAGGACCGCAGTGTTCGTAAGACGCGGAACGCTGACGTATCCGGGGTGATTGAAGAAGAGTTTGGAAAGTACTTGATCAAGGCTGGCATTCTGAGCGGTAACAGCGTTGCGCGCGCATTCCCCAAGCCACCAGCTAAAACGCAGGCAATGATTGCCGATGCAGTCGGCGAAACACCAGCATTGGCCATTGAAACCTTAAAAGAAATTCTCGAAGAACGAGACAGGAAACGTAGCGGTCAACGCCGTTTGGAGGGAAACTCCGGTACCTTCGTTCCCAGCGAAAGAGAATATGCCGAGGCATTGCGCCAGATCAGGCTCACCCCTGCGCAGGTCACAATGCTCAAAGCACTTACAATCGCAGGCAAGGAAGGTCTGACCATTGGTCACTTGTCTCAGGCGGCCGGTTACAAATCCCGCGAGGCCTCCATCAAGGTCTTCAAGAAAATCGGACTATTGATCGCAGAATATCTGGAACTCGCACTTCCCGAAGCCGGATCGGCACAGAATGACGGTGCTGCTCAGGTAATCGCATATTCTCACGTCGAAAGTGACGATGAACCAGCTACTTGGATCATGCATCAGGAACTGCGCGATGCTGTTCGCTCGGTTCTATGACGTGCGTTCCAGCCCCCGCTTTTGTAGCGAACTCTGAACCGGAACAAATGCACGAAAGGTTGCTGACGTAGCTTATGTTGGAGAAAAGACCATATCCGCTCGACCTGATCTATGTACCTGTGAAACGGGCGAAAACGCTTGATCAACAAAAAGTTCTGACACTAGCCGAAGATATTCTGAAGAACGGCCAGAAGACCCCGATCCAGATACGCTCGGACAACAAGAGGTTCGTGCTGATTGAAGGCCTTCACCGATTAGAGGCCATTCGCGCCTTGGGCGGTGATACGGTCGAAGCCTATCTGGTCCGTGCCAGACTACACTAAATGCCTATTGGAATTGGCGTTCGACAAAGCCTCGGAAAATGTCAGCAGACGTTGACTTTTTTCATCCCAAAGATGCAAGCGTGCACAATGAAAGCTCTCATTTAGAGTAATACGCTGGCAATTTTCCAACTCAGAATGATCACGCAAAACCTCGTTTAGCCGATAAAACGGTATGCGGCTGGCCAGGTGGTGAACATGGTGTACGCCGATATTAGCAGAGAACCACCGCAGGATGCCTGGTAGGGCATAATGAGAACTTCCATAGAATGCGGCGTTCTGAAGATTCCACCCCTCTTCCCGTTCCCAGGTCGTGTGCTCAAACTGGTGTTGAATATAGAAAAGCCAAATACCAATCGATGATGCGACAATCATGGTTGGCAGGAAAACATATACCAACACCTCAAAGCCTCCGGCCCAAAAAACCAGAGCCAATATCCCTGCAATCGCGACGTTTGTTCCCATCGCACTTGCCCAATACAGCCAGCCCGACCGCATGAAACCAAGAGGTAAGCGGTTTTGAAGGAAGAACGTATAGACCGGCGCAACACCGAACAGGAAGATGGGATTCCGGGTCAGACGATAAGCGGCACGCCCGAACCACTTCCGCTTCAGGTATTCTTCAGTGGTCAATGTAGGGATGTCACCCATACCACGCCGATCAAGGTTACCGGTTGAGGCATGGTGAATCGCATGGCTTTGCCGCCAAACGTCATAGGGTGTCAGCGCAAGGACACCCAAAACCCGGCCTGTCCAATTGCAAACGGTACGGTTTCTAAAGAAGGATCCATGACCACAATCATGCATAATGATAAAGATACGGACCAGAAACGCGGAATTCAGGATGGCCAGTAGTATTGCGATCCAGACACTAAAAGATAACGCAAACCACGCTAGGGCCCATAGCGCGAATAAGGGAACAACAGTGATCGCAAGTTCAAAAACACTGCGCTTCGCATCGGCAACACGGTATTGCGCGAGCACCCGCGTCCAATCTTTAGGTTGCAAGTTACTTGTTCTCCAACGGCTTATAGTAGCCCATTGTTCAAAAGGGCACCCGAAAAGGGTGCCCTTAAAAGGTCAGGCGAGTGCCAGATTGGCGGCGCTTTCGCGTCCGTCGCGGCCAGCTTCGACGTCAAAAGTAACCTTCTGACCGTCTTTCAATTCGCTAAGGCCGGAACGTTCGACTGCTGAGATATGTACGAACACGTCGCGCTTGCCATCTTCAGGCTCGATAAAGCCAAAACCTTTGGTCGAGTTGAACCATTTTACTGTGCCATTTGCCATGGTGGAAGTCTCCTAATACTTGCCGCCCGCATCATTGCGGCGACTCGGCGTGGTCGGTCTGAATCGAGAGACTGAACGCCGAATTGGGGAGACAGCTGGTCGAAAAAGAAAAACGTAAGCCTGATGTATATGGACTTCGAGTACGCCTGATACAAGCCTTGATGCTTCGAAGGACAACAGAGGATCTGAGTCTGTCTGGCTTAGAACCCGAAAAGTTGAGATGACGCTGTTGCTCTGCGATCCAAACGCGAAGGCGGCTTGGGTAGGCAGTACAAAAGATCAATGACCGCTTTTGAGAATCTATCCTACTACATCCGAGACAGCGATAAGCGTCAGTTTTGATGCCGTAGCGAGACTTTGCAAAGTCTGCTTTCTGCGCATTGCTGTCATTGGGGCATCGAGCAGCATCGGTCAAAGTCGGCTCAGAGTTGCCGTTCTCCGCAGCTTGCATGATTGGCAGGTTCGCAGCCCAGACCGGACTTTGCAGTTTTCGAGATGCCCTAAGGAGCGGAATATTGCCTGAAACTAAACTTGATACCAGTTTTCAACGTCTCGGGCAGCTTCTTCTACTGTAGAAACAGCCTCTACCTCTGCGACAGCACGTTGCACTTCGTTTGGGCTTGCACTGAGTTCCAAGATGTTTGCATTCACGTCATGGGCTGACCCGGCATTTGAATAAATCGTATCGACGGCAATTCCGATGGCATTTCGGTGTTGCAGCAGGTGCTCGAAAAATCGGACATAGATCGCCTCCTCATACGGAGAATGGATGTCCACCTCAGAGATCAAGCCCAATTCCGCAGCCTTGGCGCATGTCTCGCGCCAGGCCAGTTCCATTGTCGATGGAGGCGCATCTCTGGTCTCATCGGGATGTTTTGGGTCCGCAAACGTAGACCTTCGGATGGCTTCAAGATTGGCACGCAAGCTTTTTGTGGGTACAGGATAGATGAATGTGGTTTCCTCGGAAGCTAAGGCTGGTTCAACCTGATCCGGCTGCGCCTGGATGAGCTCGGAAAACCTGTTTCCGATGATAGGGACTTCACCGATAATCATGTCTGTGGGGTCGGTTTTCTCTGACAGCCATCGCGCCAGGGCTCTCCTGCCCCACAATCCGGCTGCCTTTCGGATCAACGGATGAGTTCCATCCGAAACATCCGGATACCTTGCGAGGATGTCTTCTGTCTGAAACGCCGCGAGCCCCGTATCCCAACGCATGATATGCACACGACGTCCCAAGGAGACCGAATTGGATATCTGCTGACGCAACAGGAATGACTTTCCAGATGCTGGTAGTCCGGTAAAGAAAACCATGCGGCGACGACGTGCCGCGTCGGCCAGGTGTCTTCCAATCTCAGTGTCCGCAAAACTGTCGATAGAAATTGCGAATCTCCTAATTCGGTGTCGGCCGCAGGCCGGAGCGGCAATTGGGCTTTGCCGCCCAATAACCGCTTCCGGAGCGCGTTCCCCAAAACTGAATTGGCAATACCAAGTTCAATGACGGCGACGCGCGGATCAATGCTGCGTGATCAGTCAGTTGCGAAGCAATAAAACAGACCTGCCCCGCCAGAACGTGGCAGATGTTCCTCCCCGCAACCACGCGAGCCGTGCGATGAGTTCCAGGATATCATGTTCCGAGCATCGTTGAGACCTACACGATCATGGTGTCCAACAATTGCAGACCCGTCTTCACTATTCGAAGTCCAGTTGCTGCATGTCGTGTCGCCACCTGCCGTCGAGAAATATCCAGCGGAATCGGAGCCGGTCAGAATGTCATGTTTGTTCGGCTGACTGCCACGCCCATTGACAGGGTTACCATTTTCGTCGACGGCGGTCTGTAGATTTATGTTCACGCTGTCGCTGTGCAGGTCCTCAACGTTGTTGGCGATGAGCTCTCCGTTGGCATTGTACCACGGACCCGATCCGATCCGGTCGCGCGCAGAAATGCCATCGGTGATTGTCATCGGGTCAGTGCTGCGATCAATGGACATTGAGGTGCTCAAATAAGCCGCAAAAGTTTTGGAAGAACCGGCCGCAGAAGCAAGCGCATTGCAATGAGCATCGGCACCTTTTAGTCCGCCCAGATTGGCACCGTCCCCCTTGCCCACACTAGTGATGAAGAACGACATTTCCTCGCCTGCCGATTGCGCGTGTGCGGTCGCCGCGATGCAGCAGATAACGAGTGCAGCAATCCCATGGGCAGGTGTTCTTTTGGTGAACTTTGACATGTGTGTCTCCCTTCGTGCTGTGTAATCACTGATGCTAGTCGTGTGCTCTGATTGGGTCCACGGAATAGTGCTCACGAATTAGAGAACATGGCATCGACTCACGCGAGACATGCGCTGATATGTCGGATAGCTCAAAAGTGTAGCCGACTTTCGTCACCTCCGCAGAAAACAGTTAATTGGGTGCGCCCGACGCTGTCGCTGCGAATTTTGCGAACGCCCGGATCGGAGGAGCGCTCTTTCGCTGCGCTGTGATCGGACGCCTGAAACGCGGTTACCTCTGACTTATTGCACTTACACGTCTAAGATACATCTATGGGCTCACCTTCAAAGCCTAAGAGTGGCATGTTCGAGAAAGGGGCAACCGAAATGTTGTTTGCTGATGCGCTAAAGAAGGCTTCTTCGTACGCTGCAGCGTGGAGTTCCAACGATCCGAGGCAAGTGGCAGCACATTTCGCTGAAAACGGGGCGGCGCGGCTCAATTCCGGCAAAGCGATTCAAGGTCGGGAAGCGATTGCTTCCGATTACGCGGCACCGTTCTTCCGTGATTTTCCTGGTTCTTCTGTGTTGCTGCATGATTTTCGCCTTTCAGGGGGTTCTGTCGCAAATTTCTTTGAGAGTTGTATTGAAGATACTGGAGAGGCGATTATCCTGACAGTTGGATGAACTGCTGAAACGGACGGAGTCCGGGCGTGAATTGACCTTTGCGGATCATGTTGACCAATTCTACGCCTGCCAGGGCAGATGCGGCTGAAGCGAAAGATTTGAACCCTAGCATGAGTCTGATCCTTCGTTTGATGAAGCGGTGATCCTGTTCAATGATGTTATTGAGGTACTTCCGCCTAACCATCTCAGTCGAGATCGGACAACCAAAACCTTTCAGCATTTTATTGATCGCCTTGATGCCGGCCGTGTTAGCACCACTTTTGTCGATGACGATCTTGCGCGGTAAACCGTTCACCTCAAGCGCGCGGGCGAAGAACCTCGTCGCAGCGGCTTTATTCCGACGCTCAGACAACATGAAATCCAGGGTCTTGCCGTGTTTATCGATCGCTCGATAAAGATATACCCATTTCCCTTTGATCCGCACATATGTTTCATCCATTCGCCACGAACGGTCGGCGGGACGCTTTCTATACCGCGCTGCGTCCGCAATGAGGCCAGCATATCGACTGACCCAGCGGTTCAGTGTTGCATGATCCAGATCAACGCCGCGTTCCGCCATGATTTCTTCCAGATCCCGGTATGAAACACCGTAGCGTAGGTAGAAGAAAACCGCGTGCAAAATCACGTCTTTCGGAAAATGCGCACCCTTAAATGAGATCGTCACAGTTTGCTCCTGTCATATTCCAGCCCGCGTTAACAGAACTGCGTTCGATCTGACAGGTGGGGACGGAGTTTGCGACAGAACCTGAAGAACGAGCACTGAACATCGCTTCCGTTCGTCCCACCAGTCCAGATATCCGCTTTGGTTCCAATGAAAAATCGCGGTTCCCTGTATTCGCGATCGCATCTTGATCGCCGCCCTTGGAAGCACCATCAGAGAGGTTCGTTTCGCGCTTTTGAGCACTCCGCATCTCTCTTCGCTTTGTCGCTAAACGCCTGTTGGCGGTATTGAGTTCTGCCCTCCACGCGGCGATGGCGTCGGGATCGTCACAGCCGAATACGCGCGCCAGCCAATAAATGTTGTCGGCGCTAATACCCTTGTCATTGTCCTGAAACCAATGCTGAACGGTCCGAAGGTCTACGCCCGTTTTATTAGACTCGAAATGCGAGATGGTGCTCGCAAGAAGCTCTGGCGTCCAGGAGCCGGCGGGCAATCCGGACTCATCAGTCGGAAGACCAGCGCCGACAGACATCAAGTACTTAAAGAGCTCTTTGATGTCGCTGCCGTTTTTCGGCGGAGGAACAAAATATTTCCCACGCTTGATCAATGGCTTCCACGCTTTCGTTTCGTTCCATTTCGTCTTGTGTCGTTTCGTTTCGTGGGATTGTCAACGAACCGAGGTACTCAGCTATAAGTTGAGCCAAAATCCGCACCGTTTCCCAGGGCGATGAGCAAAAAATCGTACAGTCGAAAGTCCCCTAGCCTTCGCCTGACGCTGGATTTTGAGGAATGGACCTTCTGGATACCAAGGAACGAAAATGCAGACACAGCAACCAAACGAGCGCGCAAAAAGAGCCGAACCAATTATTGAGGTGCAGGACGTCCATACTGGCAAAACAGTGGTGCTCGTCTATGCGTGGAACAACGGGCAGGTAAGCGTCGCATCTAAAAGTGGGTTAAAGGTGGTTGAGCTTTCTCCCACGGCGCGCCTTCGTCTTTGAGAAATTGATCCCGTGATTAGGTAGAGTGGTTAGAGATCGTGGAATTTAACATAGTTTGGCTTGCGCATTGTATCTCTGCATGGCGAAATCAGTGAGGTTTTAGCTTGGTTGCGAGAAACGGCTTCAGCCGGCAATGGTTCAGTTCATCGGGTCGCTTTAATTGCCCCTCAAGTCAACCGCCCAAACCGACGCTTCGAAAATGTTATCAGTTATATTCTTTGAATTGTAGTACGCCTCCAAAGATTGCAACCGGCAGTATTATTCACACTTGCGTTCCACACCAATCCACTTATCAAAGTGCCGACATTTGACCTGAGGGAAGCTTGCGATGCGCATGCGCGATACGTTCATCAAACCAATGCATCCGGAAGGTATTCGGTTTGTCGCGATCTTTGCCGCCATAACGGTCGGTCTGTTTCTCCTGTCCGACATTCTGGGCTGGATTGGCGTCGGCCTCACGGTTTGGTGCTACTATTTCTTTCGCGATCCTGAACGTGTACCACCGACAGGAGAAGGCCTGATTGTTAGCCCTGCGGACGGGGTGGTGTCGCTGATCGAAGCGGCAGTGCCACCGAAGGAACTTGGGATGCCCAACACGCCTCTCACCCGTGTCAGTGTGTTCATGAGTGTCTTTAACTGTCATGTGAACCGGACGCCTATTGAAGGTGAGATAACCGCAGTTGCCTACCGCCCCGGCAAGTTCTTCAACGCATCCCTGGACAAAGCCAGTGCCGATAACGAGCGCAACAGCCTGCGTATCAGTATGAAAGACGGTCAGGACTTGGCCGTTGTCCAGATTGCTGGCCTGGTGGCCAGACGGATCGTCTGCTTCACGAAACCCGGCGACGAGATGCAAACAGGAGACCGGTTTGGATTGATCCGTTTCGGGTCTCGTCTGGATGTCTATCTTCCAGAAGGCGTGGACCCGCAGGTGCGTGTTGGGCAAACGATGATTGCAGGTGAAACGATCCTTGCAAGCTTACAAACACCCAATGAAAAGTAGGTGGTTGGATCAGTGACAGAACCAACCAAACAGAAAGAAGAGACCGGGTTTGCTTTAATCCAATTGCTGCCCAATGCGCTGACGATAACGGCCATTTGCGCGGGCCTGTCAGCAATCAGATTTGGCGTTCAGGGCAACTACGTACTTGCGGTGCAGCTCATTATTGCCGCCTGTGTGCTGGATGGGCTGGATGGCCGCATTGCCCGCCTTCTCAGCAGTGACAGCAAACTGGGGGCGGAGCTGGACTCACTTGCAGATTTCCTGAACTTCGGGGTCGCGCCACCGCTCGTTCTCTATTTCTGGGCCTTGCAGGATATACGCAGCGCGGCGTGGATCGCCGTTCTGTTTTTTGCAGTGTGCTGTGTTATGCGTCTGGCGCGGTTTAACGTGGGTGGCAAATCCGAGACCTGCGATCAGGACAACGCCTATTTCGAAGGGGTTCCGGCTCCCGCAGGGGCACTGCTGGTCATGTTGCCGATGTATCTGTCCTTTGCTTTCGCGGATGCCCCTTTGCTGCCCAGCATATTGATATGCATCTACATGGTGATCATTGGCCTTTTGCTCATCAGCCGCATTCCGACCTGGTCTTTCAAGACCACAAGGGTCTCCCGTGAGAACGTTAAGTATTTTCTCATCGGTGTCGCTGTTGTGGGGACCGCTCTGCTGACCTTTGCCTGGGCCACGCTGATCGCGCTTTGTGTCGGATATGTGGGAATGGTCGCTTGGGCGTGGATTGACAGGGAAGTACCTTCTAACCGTTAAGGACTCGATATGGACATCAAAGCCGTTCAAACCTCCTACGCTCGCTGGGCGCCTGTCTATGACAAGACGTTTGGGGCCGTCACCAATGTCGGGCGGCAGCATGCGGTTGATTATATCAACAGACGTCCTGGAAAAGTTCTGGAGGTTGGCGTGGGCACCGGGCTGTCCCTGGAACATTACGGGCCCGAGGCGCAGGTGACCGGAATCGATTTCAGCGAGGACATGCTGCAAAAGGCGCGCGACAAAGTAAGGGACCTATCGCTGAGCCATGTCGCGGAACTGAGGCAAATGGATGCCCGCACGCTTGATTTCCCCGACAACCATTTCGATACGGTTGCGGCGATGCATGTGCTGTCCGTCGTTCCTGAACCGGAAAAGGTGATGGCGGAAATAACGAGGGTCTGCAAACCGGGCGGCAGAGTGGTAATCACCAACCATTTCCAACGTAAGCGGGGGCTGCTTGCATCTTTGGAACGCGTCTTTGCCCCGCTGGCAAATACAATTGGCTGGCATTCTGATTTCGAGATCGAAACAGTGTTGAAAGAGGATGCCCTTGTCGTCGAAGAGCAAAGACCCCTTCCACCGCTGGGGATGATGACCTTTCTGGTGCTGAGGAAATCTGAAGCCGCGTAGTACCCAGTACCTTTGGCCGCTTTTTCAGTTTCGGGCAGCCGAGCCAGAACACATATGTCAATTCATCTCGGAGCTAGATCGTTGGCCACGTCATTGTATTTGAGATTTTCTGACCACAAGAGGCGCCTTGGTCGCGTCAGAGATTTCTTCCGTCATAGATTACCTCAGGTAGGCGAAGAGCGTCCAACTCATCGATGCATCCGAGGTTAACTCGATAGTGGCCCGGGTTCAGCCGCGTCTCGACGAATGTATGAATTCCGCAGCGATTGCAAAAAAAGTGCCGCGCCGTTTCCGTGCCAAATTGGTAACTTGAGAGAACACCCTGCTCACACCTGATTTTAAAATCTTCAGGCGGTATTACTTTTGCACTCATCACCATGCCTTTACGGGAACATAACGAACAATCGCATCGCATTGCATGATCGATGTCCGGTACCGAAAATGTGAATTTTACAGAACCGCAATGGGCTCTGTTGCGAAGTTTTGAACGCAACATGTCGTTTCAGCGAGCGAGTCTGACTTAAGCGGCTAGCTCCGCGAACTGCTTGAAAGGACAGATTCCGGGCGTGAATTGACCTTTGCGGATCATGTTCGCGACCTCAATCCCGTCCAGCGTCGCCGCTGCTGAAACGAAGGCTTTGAACCCCAGCATCAGTCGAGTACGCCGCTTGATGAAACGGTGGTCCTGTTCCACGATGTTATTGAGATACTTGCGCCTCACCATCTCGATTGGAATTGGGCAGCCAAAGCCTTTGAGCATTTTGTTGATAGCCTTGATACCAGCGGTATTGGCTCCGCTCTTGTCGATAACAATCTTCCTGGGAAGGCCGTTGATCTCCATCATTCGAGCAAAGAACTTTATGGCGGCTGGCTTGTTTCGGCGCTGCGAAAGCATGAAATCAAGGGTTTTGCCGTGTTTGTCGACGGCTCGGTAGAGATAGACCCACGCGCCTTTCACTTTGATATAAGTCTCATCCATCCTCCACGAACGATCACAAAGCATTTTTCGGCGACGCGCAGTTTCAGCAATAGCACCAGCGTACCTCGCTACCCAACGGTTCAGCGTCGTATGATCGACCGACACGCCGCGCTCTGCCATGATCTCTTCCAGATCCCGATATGACACGCCGTACCGGACATAGAAAAACACGGCGAACAGGATAACGTCCTTCGGATAATGCGCGCCTTTGAAGGAGATCATGAGAAGACTTTCAACTGAATAATGCTATTTGCCAGTCAGGCGCTAACTCCATGAAGGTCAATGGTCAAAAATTTGCAACAGATCCGCCAAGCCGACCAACATCTGGGCAAAGATACCTTTGTCACTCCATCGCTTCCAACGATTATAGAGCGTCTTGTGTGGTCCACATTCCCTAGGTGCATCGCGCCACCGTAACCCGTTGCGATTGATGAAGATAATCCCACTCAAGACACGCCTGTCATCAACGCGAGGTTTGCCGTGGGACTTTGGGAAGAATGGCGCCAGACGCGCCATTTGCTCGTCGCTCAACCAGAAAAGATCAGACATATCACCGCTCATTTTTTGAACGCGATGAATCACGCAGCCAAACGGAAATCAATGGGTCCTGAGCCTAGCGTATTTTGTAACCCAACGGTTCAGCGTCGTGTGATCTACTGCAACGCCACGCTCGGATATGATTCCTTCAAGATTACGGTACGACACGCCGTATCGCACGTAAAAGAACACGGCAAAGAGGATCACATCCTTGGGATATCGCGCCTTTGAAGGAGATCATGAGTTGGCTTTCGACTCGTTGGGACCGAAAGCCATCCACGCGCTAAACGCAAGCGCGTCAACAGCCAAAACTTTGCAACAAAGCCGGACAAACGCGGGTATTCTCAGCCGCGTGGAACAGTCGGGCTCTGCTCCTCTCACCTTTTTGCGGTTTTCCCGGTAGGCGGCGTGCGACAAGAAAAAGGGTCGAAGGTGAATCTGCCTGTTTCAGTTGCGCGTCCGCGCTGGTCACCTATGAGGCAAGGGCGAGACATACAGACGCCTGCGCGAATTGTACAATCTACAGTTGCAGAATATTTCAATCCATCCCATGCCTATCATTGGCAGAGACCATATATCTGTGTGGCTTTCCCGACCGGATCAGTCTTACATGATCTGTTAACCGATGGGTGCGCGATCCCTGACAGTTAACGGAAAACCGCTGATAGAAAAGATAATTTGCAATAAATCGCCGATGACGGAGCGCCCTAAAGATTTGAACACATCATGGCATGACTCTTGTGTTTTTGTTGATACCTACGCGAAATCTTCGCGCAAAACATCAACCTTAAGACGAAAGATCACTCACCATGTCTAACGGTACATTCACTGATTTCCTCTCGGCGCTGCTGGCGTTCGAATCCGGCTGGGACCGAGAACGATACGACGCAGGCGTCATTCAGGACTGGCAACTCGACACATGGGCCGGGGGGGCAGTCGCTGAATTCTTTCCCGACTACAGCAGCTGGGGTGACCTGAATAGTGACGAATGGCAGACGATGGCCTACAGATCGATGAACTCGCTGGGTTTCGTCGGCTTTCAGTTCGGCGAGGCACTGCTGATCGATCTGGGTTACTACGACGACAACCAATTCTATGGCAATGGTGCCGCGACCAACACTTGGGATGGCAGTTGGACAGGCAAGAACGGTGTCACGTCGCTGGAAAGTTTTACAACCAAACAAGCCCAGACCGTCGCCATTCAGGAGGCGTTTGGCCTGAATCTTCGGATCATAGAAAACGGCCTGCAGAACGCGGGGCGGGATTTGAGTGACTTCATAGGCCAGACCACCGGCTACACCGACGGCACCGGCGCCACAGTCACGGTCGAGCTGACACTGACCGGCCTTCTGGCCGCAGCGCATTTGCGTGGTGCCTATGGCACGCTGAACCTGTTGCTTGGTGGCGCAGTATCGACCGATGAATATGGGACTTCGATCCTACAATATATCGCTCAGTTTGGCGGTTACGACAGTCCTGCGGCGGCGGACATGATCGCGTTTTATGAGGACCGAAAAACCGGAGACGAGGGTATGGGCACGCCCGATGCCGGTTCGGGTGGTGGCACCGATACTGGAGGCACACCAGATGGGACAGCCAACGTCGACCAGGACAGCGCCGATGTCGTCCTGACCTGGTCTTACGGGGCCGAGACCCAGGTTACCGATTTCGATCCAGCAACGGATACGATCTTTGTCGACTGGATACCGGCCGCCAATCTGGACGTTACCGAAGCCAGTGGATCGGTTGTGTTTTCGGTCCCGTCGAACCAACAGTCGTTGACACTGGTCGGAGTAACACTGGCTGAGTTGACAGCTGTCAACTTCACCATTCTGGACGACACTGCCGCACAGGAAATTCTGAGCCTGATCGGGAACACCTCCCCGGCCCCGGACCCCGATCCCACGCCTGAACCAGTACCTGAGCCCGACCCGGGTCCGGCTCCGGCCCCCTCCCCTGCCCCGCACGATTCTGGTGGCGCTTTTGAAAATCCGGCAATCACCAAGCAGAATGCGGACGTGGTTGTGACATGGACCTGGGGCAGCAACCCGGTTGTCGAAAATTTCGACCCCGCAAGCGACACGATCTTTGTCGATTGGATCGGAGCTGATGCGCTAGAGATTTCCGAGGTCGATGGTGCGGTCGAAATCGCAGTTCCCTCGAACAACCAGAGCGTCACGCTGCAAGATGTCACGCTGGACATGCTGGCTGCGCAAAACATTTATGCGCTGGATGTCACGGTCCGCGACGAGCTGGCGACGCTGATCAACAACCACGATGGCAACAATGGTCACGGAGATGGCCACGGGCACACTCACATGCACGTCGCCGTCGGTTATGACAGCCCGGCGCAGGTGGTTGACGGTTTCATGCCGGCCATGGGTGATGTCGTCGAAATCAGCGCGAACGTGGCTGCGAGCGATTTTGAGATCTTCGAGGAATCCGGCGATGCGCTCGGAATGACGGTTCGCATCAGCATCACCACTGATGGCGTGACGACACAAACCTTATTCACCGGGTTCGGCCTCGAAGACCTGACCATGGCCAATTTCTCGGTCGACGATCAGAGCGTGCTGAATGAAATCGCCAGCGTATTGGGGCAGGACGTGTCCACCCCCGAGACCGGCGGTTACACCCTGACTGATGACGCCGACGGTTCGAACCCGGCCGAGGTGATCGGCAGTACCGACGCCGGAGGACGAGTGTTCAAGGCAGACAGTAACGCGGATGACCTTACCGATTTCGACCCTGCAACCGATCAGCTGGATTTCGGAGGAACCTCGGTTCACGGCATGATCATAACCAAATCGCCCGCAGGCGAGATTGTGATCGACAGCCCCTGGTCCGATGCAGCGCAAATCGTACAGGGTGTCGGCTTTCAGGATGTGACCGTCGACAATTTCGGTGTGGTCGGGAACGAACATTTCCGCCAGGATATGGGCGGCGTGATTTCTTGGGAGCAGGGCGTTGGCCCGCGCGACGCCGACACGATTTACATCCGCAGCCACGAATATGGCCGCGCCGAGGTGATCGACGATTTTGACCCGTCCACGATGAAAATCAGTTTCCTCTATTTTGGCACCCGCGAAAGGTTGTCGGTCGAGGATACCGATGCAGGTCTGGTGATCTCGACCCTGCCCAGCGGTCAGAGCATGACCCTTACGGATGTCGCCAAGGCCGACCTGATCCCCGGATTGGTAGAGTTTCATTTCGATCAGGTGATGGAGGACAACCTGGAAACCCCCTTCGGCTTTGATCAGAACGATGTCACCCTGGTTGACCGAACGGTTTTGCTGACCCCCGCAGCCCCCGCAGGGGCAAGCACCGACGGTTTCCAGATCCGCACCGGTGACCTCACCGGTGGCGCAACGGAGTCGGTCGACGAGAGTGGCAGCTCGGGCGATGCAACCGATCCAATGCCCACCGACCCGGCGCCGGGTGGAACAGTGGCCCTTGGGGATGGGCGCGACACCGTTGATATCAACTGGAATTGGGGCGTCCAAACCCGGATCGAAGGGTTTGACTCTGGCACCGACAGATTTGATTTCAACGCGCTGAGCGGCGATCAGATCGACATCCGCGAAGTCGAGGGGAACCTTGAGATCGAAGTCTTGGGCAATGGCGGCAACATCACCACCCTGATTGACATTCAGGCCGAAGACCTGAACCGCGCCAATCTTGAGGCTGACGCCAATAACCCCATCCTTGATGACAGCGGTTTGCTTTTCACGCAGTTGATCGAAATAGGGTTCGATCAACTGGCCTGACAGCAAGGGCAGGGGCAGTACACTGCCCCTGCCATATCGACCGGCACGCCGGACCTGTTGATCCTTCCGGCAAGTTTACAGCTGTCAACAAAGCTCAATGGGCTCCCTTTTGCAAAAGATCAGGTCCGAGGATGTTCGAGCCTGCATCTCAGGCCGCCTCCCGGTGTGTTCCGTTCAGAAGCGCCATCACCATTGGCCCCGGCGAAAACGCTCCGAGCGCCGCTTTGCCTGCCAGAGCCCGCAGATATCCACCGGGGCTGTTGATGTCACCGAACCGTTGCAAAATGCAGGCAACCGTCACAGCGGTGCATTCCGGTCCCATCAGCTCTCGCGCTTCTTCCCATGCCGACGGGCTGATCCCCAGAATCTGGTGCAAACTTTTGACTATTGACGCTCATAAGGGCTTTGTCGCAAATTTTGTTCCCATCTGTCAGACTAAGTGTCGTTTTGGTAGCGCATGCTCTAAATAGCAGGAGCATCGTTTCATCAAAGATGAACTCGCCCGATGCTTGGCTTCAAGTCCATTGCCTCGGTCACGGCGACGCTTGCAGGGATCGAAGTGTCGCACATGATCCGCAAAGGTCAGCTCGGATATTCAACAAGCGGATTCCGTCTATTTGCAGAGTTTGATGGATAAAAGACGCCCTCTCAGAGCGCTAGCTTTGAACAGTGCCAAACTTTGCGACAGAACCCGCTAAAGTCTAACCTGCGCCATAGCCTATTGCGCGAACCCCATGGCAGGGCGTAACCATAAGTAACTGGACATCAAATCGAACAGCGGCAGGGCGTCAACCGACACGGCCGACGCAATTGCGACCCAGTGCTCCGCCAATGCCGCGGCAAGCCAGAAAGGTGCAATATGAGTGATGTTGTTCGCCCACTTTCCCTGAACGTACCTGAGCCGGGATGTCGTCCGGGCGACACGCCCGATTTCTCGGATTTCGAAATTCCCCGTGCCGGAGCGGTCGGTCGCCCACCCGTGGACGTCGACCCGGACAAAATACGCGATATGGCCTTTTCCATTGTACGGGTCCTGAACAAAGAAGGTGAAGCGGTCGGTGAATGGGCCGGAGCGCTGAGCGCTGAGGAGCTTCTCGAAGGGCTGCGCCATATGCTCATCCTGCGGGCTTTTGATGCGCGTATGCTAACGGCGCAACGGCAGGGCAAAACCAGCTTTTACATGCAACATCTGGGGGAAGAGGCGGTGTCCTGCGCGTTCAGCCGCGCCATGCAACACGGCGACATGAATTTTCCGACCTATCGGCAAGCGGGGCTGCTGATCGCCCGCGACTATCCGATGGTAAAGATGATGAACCAGATTTTCTCGAATGCCGAAGACCCCCTGCATGGACGGCAATTGCCGATCATGTATTCCTCAAAAGAACACGGGTTTTTTTCGATCTCGGGCAACCTCGGTACGCAATTCGTGCAATCAGTCGGCTGGGCCATGGCATCGGCGATTTCAGGGGACACAAGAATTGCCGCAGGCTGGATTGGGGACGGTTCGACCGCCGAGAGTGATTTCCATGCAGCAATGGTTTTTGCGTCGACCTACAAGGCACCGGTCGTGCTGAATATCGTCAACAACCAGTGGGCAATTTCAACCTTTCAGGGCATTGCCCGAGGCGGCGTAGGCACGTTTGCCGCGCGCGGCCACGGTTTCGGAATCGCGTCGGTTCGGGTCGACGGAAACGACTATCTGGCGGTGCACGCTGTCGCCAAATGGGCCTGCGAACGAGCACGCCGTGGCCATGGGCCTACCCTGATCGAACATGTGACCTACCGCGCGGGCGGGCATTCGACCAGCGATGACCCCGCGGCTTACCGCTCCCGACGCGAAGCTGCGGCGTGGCCCCTGGGGGACCCAATCGAGCGGCTAAAGCAGCATTTGATCACCATCGGCGCATGGAGCGATGAGCGTCACGCGCAGGCCGAGGCCGAAGTGTTGGACGAGGTCATGGCGGCTCAGAAAACGGCCGAGGCTGTAGGAACGCTCGCCTCCGGCAAACAACCCTCGCCGCGGGACATGTTTGAAGGTGTCTACGAAACCATGCCGCCCCACCTGATCCGGCAGCGTCAGGAAGCGGGGTTCTGATTATGGCGCGGATGACCATGATCGAGGCTGTGCGTGAAGCTCATGACGTTGCTATGGCAGCCGACGAGCGTGTCGTCGTTTTTGGCGAAGATGTCGGCTATTTTGGCGGCGTGTTCCGCTGCACCGCCGGATTGCAGGCGAAATATGGGGCCTCCCGCTGTTTTGACGCGCCGATCAACGAGGCCGGGATCGTCGGCTCTGCCATTGGAATGGCCGCCTATGGTCTGAAACCGGTAATTGAGATTCAATTCGCTGACTACGTTTACCCCGCCTTTGACCAGATCGTGTCCGAGGCCGCGCGGCTGCGGCACCGGTCGAACGGCGATTTCACCTGCCCCATCGTGATCCGTATGCCCACAGGTGGCGGGATTTTCGGCGGTCAGACCCATAGCCAAAGCCCCGAAGGGTTGTTTACCCATGTATCAGGTCTGAAGGTGGCGATGCCGTCCAACCCCCCCGATGCAAAGGGACTTTTGCTCGCCGCCATCGACGATCCTGATCCGGTCATCTTTCTAGAACCCAAACGGCTCTATAACGGGCCCTTCGACGGACACCATGAGAAACCTCTTGTCAGCTGGAAAGACCACCCGCTGGGGGATGTGCCCGACGGGGATGAGATCGTGCCGCTGGGCAAGGCCGCAATCCGTCGGGAAGGCACGGACGTTACAGTGCTGGCCTATGGCACAATGGTTTATGTTGCGCAGGCAGCCGCCGAAGAATCCGGTATTGACGCCGAAGTTATAGACTTGCGCACGCTGAGCCCGCTGGATCTGGATGCGATCACCATGTCGGTCAGGAAAACCGGCCGCTGCGTGATCGTGCATGAGGCGACACGCACGTCGGGGTTTGGGGCCGAGTTGATGTCTCTGGTGCAGGAGAGCTGTTTTTACCACCTCGAAGCACCCATGATCCGCGTTACCGGCTGGGACACCCCCTACCCGCATGCGCAGGAATGGGAGTATTTCCCGGGCCCCAAGCGCGTCGCCGAAGCGCTAAAAAAAGTCATGGAGGATTGATCCATGGGCGTGTTTGCAATCCGACTGCCTGATGTTGGCGAAGGTATCGCGCAGGCCGAATTAACGGAGTGGCATGTCAAAACGGGCGATATTGTCCGGGAAGACGAAGTACTTGCTGACGTCATGACCGATAAGGCAACAGTCGAAGTTCCATCTTCGGTCTCTGGCAAGGTATTGGAACTGGGGGGTGAGATCGGTGACATGATCCCCATCGGCGCGGTGCTGATCCGAATCGAGGTCGAAGGTGAGGGCAATGAAACCGAACGTCCCGAACCGGCAAAGGCTGCGGAGCCGGTCGAGGTGTTGGAAAGCGAACCCGAAACAGTAGACAAACCGGCCCAGAAACTGGCCTCTACCCCAGTGCAACGCAGCAACGGCACCAAACCGTTGGCCTCGCCGTCCGTGCGGGCACGCGCACGGGAAGAGGGCGTCGATCTGCGGCAGGTACCGGGGTCTGGCCCCTCGGGTCGGATCAGCCACGCCGATCTCGACAGCTGGATTGCCTCAGGCGATATCAGGCAGGGTGCCGTGACACGGGATCGGAACACCGGCGTGGAAGCGGTGCGCGTGGTGGGCATGCGTCGCAAGATCGCCGAGAAAATGGCGGTGTCGAACCGACAAATCCCACACATCACCATCGTTGAAGAGGTTGAGATGTCCGCGCTTGAGGATCTGCGGGCCGCATTGAACACCAAGTACAAAGACGAGCGCCCCAAGCTGACCCTCCTTCCCTTCCTGATGCGCGCTATCGTCGAGGCGGTGCGGGAACAGCCCGAACTGAATGGCCGATTTGACGACGAAACCGGGGTGATCCACCGTTATGGCGGTGTGCATATCGGGATCGCCACGCAAACTCCGCATGGTCTGATTGTGCCTGTGGTGCATCACGCCGAGGCGGCCAGCCTTTGGGACAACGCCACCGAAATTGCGCGACTGGCAGAGTCCGCGCGCGAGGGCTCAATTAAGCGTGAGGACTTGAGCGGCGGTACGATCACGATCACCTCGCTTGGCCCGCTCGGAGCTATCGCAACCACACCAATCATCAACCATCCCGAACTGGCCATTGTCGGCATCAACAAGATGCAGGTCCGGCCGGTGTGGGACGGGCAGCAATTTCAACCGCGGACGATGATGAATATCTCGTGCTCTTTCGACCACCGGGTGATCGACGGCTGGGACGCTGCGGTCTTTGTGCAGAAGTTGAAATCTTTGCTGGAGAACCCGGCCATGCTGTTTGTCGAGGGTTAAATGTCAGATATCGAGTGCAAACTTTTGATAATCGGAGCCGGCCCCGGAGGCTATGTCTGCGCCATTCGGGCCGGGCAGCTGGGCATCGACACCGTAATTGTAGACGAAAACAAACCCGGAGGCACCTGCCTGAACGTGGGATGTATCCCCTCCAAGGCGCTGATCCATGCAGCCGACGAACTCCACAGGATCACCCACGCCTCCGACGGGCCATTGGGCATTTTGGTTGCCAAACCAAAGATCGATCTGGCAAAAACCGTCGCCTGGAAAGACGGCATCGTAAACCGGCTGAACACCGGCGTATCGGGGTTGATGAAAAAGGCAGGGGTCCGGTTCGTCAGTGGCAGCGCTCGGTTCCTTGACGGCAAAACCGTCTCGGTCCGGCATGGTGACACAGAGCATACGATCAGTGCCGAATACATTGTGATCGCGTCAGGTTCCGCCCCCGTCGAACTGCCGGTATTGCCTTTCGGTGGACCGATCCTGTCCTCGACAGACGCTCTCTCCCTGACTGAAGCCCCGCATAGTCTTGCGGTTGTCGGCGGGGGATACATCGGGCTGGAACTGGGAACGGTGTTTGCCAAGCTGGGTTCCAAAGTCACCGTAGTTGAAGCCGAAGACCACATCCTGCCGCTCTACGATACGGCCCTGACCCGCCCGGTGGCCGAACGGCTGAGCGATTTAGGCGTGACCGTCATGACGGGCGCAAGGGCACTGGGCTTTGATGACAGCAGGTTGCAGACAGATCAGGGCGAAGTTGTGGCCGAGAAAGTTCTGGTGACGGTTGGCCGCCGTCCGCGCACCGTTGGCATCGGTATAGAGGAACTGGCGCTGACCCAGGATGGGCCCTTCGTCAAGATCGACAGGTATTGTCAGACCTCGATGCGCGGCATCTATGCCATTGGCGATGTAACCGGTGAACCTATGCTGGCCCATCGCGCCATGGCGCAGGGCGAAATGGTGGCCGAACATATTGCGGACCATTCCGTCGAATGGGACAAACGCGCCATCCCAGCGGTCTGTTTTACCGATCCCGAAGTGGTGACCTGTGGCGCACTGCCGAATGAGATGGAAGGTACCAAAACCACCCTGTTTCCGTTTCAGGCCAATGGCCGCGCCATGACGACCGTGCGCGAAGATGGCTTCATCCGCGTTGTCTGGCGCGAAAGCGATCATGCAGTGGTCGGTATTCAGGCGGTTGGTGAGGGCGTTTCAGAATTGTCGGCAGCCTTTTCCATGGCCATAGAAATGGGGGCCTGCCTGGAAGATATCAGCGCCACGATTCACGCACACCCGACGCGATCGGAAAGCCTGCAAGAGGCATGTCTGCGTGCGCTCGGCCACGCACTGCATATTTGATCTGTCACTGGTTGAAATTGATCAATGTGTCCGCTCGTGCCGATTTAACAGGTAACAAATCTGGCCCGTTCCTGAAGGCATGGATTTGCCATTCAAGGGCGCTGGCAACTGAAGGGTCTGCAGGCCCCCAATTTGAGCACACGGAGGATCGCGCTACTTAATACATCAGGGAAGCAAACATGGAGATTGCAAAGCAACGGCTACAACTCCTCTGTCTGATCATCCTGAGCTTCCTGTCGGCTGACCGATTGAACGGCCAGGTTGATATGGCAGATGCACCCGAAACACGGGTGCTGCACACGGTGATCGAAGGGCCAATCGGCCCGGCAACCGTGCGTCACATCGCCCGTGTGCTTGAACAATCCAGGAACCAACCCACTGCGGCGGTCGTATTGCAGCTCAACACGCCCGGAGGGCTGGCAGACGCAACGCGCGAAATCATTTCCGAGATACTGCTGTCATCAGTTCCGGTGATTACCTATGTCGCCCCGCCCGGCGCCCATGCAGCCAGCGCGGGCACTTATATCCTGTACGCCAGTCACGTCGCCGCAATGGCGCCGGGCACAAATCTGGGTGCAGCCACCCCGGTCGCGATTGGTGGAATGCCAGGCGGTTTGCCCGGACAACCTCCGCCAGAACCCGGCGACAAAGACAGCGAAGCCAATGGGGACGCGGCCAAGGACCCGTTGGCACCAAAAGATGCCATGTCGGCCAAAGCAACCAATGACGCGGCGGCCCAAATCCGCAGTCTGGCGGAAATGCATGGTCGCAATGCGGATTGGGCCGAAAGCGCAGTGCGACAGGCCGAGAGCTTGTCGGCAGCCCAGGCCCTAAAGCTAAATGTCATCGACCTGATAGCTTCTGACCTGACTGCGCTGTTGCGGGACGTGGACGGGCGCAGTGTGGTTATGGGCGACACCCGAAAAACGCTGGACGTCTCTGGCCTGCCCGTGGAACGGATCGAGATGGGAACGGTCACCCGGATTCTCAGCATTCTATCGAACCCGAACGTGGCGTTGGTGCTGATGATGCTTGGTGTTTATGGCCTGATATTCGAGTTCTGGAACCCCGGTGCGATCGTTCCCGGTGTGGTCGGGGCCATATGCCTGACGCTGGGGCTTTATGCGCTTAATCAATTGCCGCTCGACTATGCGGGGCTGGCGCTGATCGGGCTGGGTATTGCGTTTATGGTAGCTGAAGCCTTTTCGCCAAGCTTAGGGGTGTTGGGGCTTGGCGGGATCATCGCCTTTTCAATGGGGGCCGCGATGCTTGTGGACACGGATGTCGAAGCCTACCGCGTCTCGTGGTGGCTGATCGGTGTAATGGCGCTGGTCAGCGCGTCGATCCTGGCTGTACTTCTGGGGTACACGATCCACACCTACCGCCGTGCGCCGGTGTCAGGATCGAACCGGATGTTGGGGGCGCAGGCCCGTGTGATGGATTGGTCCGGTGGTGCTGGATTCGTCTGGGTCGAGGGTGAACGATGGCAAGCCAAGGGTTTAACCGGCCTGCAGCCCGGACAGGACGTACGCGTACTGGGGATCGACGGTCTCACGCTGCAAGTCGGCGCGGCGATTAAGGAGAAACCGGAAACGAGCGGAGGTGTATGATGATGGAAACATTCCAGTTTGAGTGGATCGCCTATCTGATCGCGCTGGTACTGGTGATCCTGTTCCTGCAGGCAGCGATTTACATTTTTCGGGAATATGAGCGCGGGGTCTTATTCACGCTTGGGCGGTTCACGCGGGTCTCGGGGCCGGGCTTTGTCCTGATCATACCGGTGGTGCAGCAGTTTGTGCGCACCGACCTGCGTATGTTCGTAGAAGATGTGCCCAGTCAGGACGTGATCAGCCGCGACAATGTCTCGGTCAAGGTCAATGCGGTGATCTATTTCCGCATCGTGGATCCACAGCGCGCCATCATCAACGTGGCCGATTTCCGCGCCGCCGTCAGCCAATTGGCGCAGACCACTTTGCGTTCGGTTCTGGGCAAACATGAACTGGACGAGATGCTGGCCGAACGCGACAAGCTCAACGCCGATATCCAGGAGATACTGGACCGCCAGACAGATGCTTGGGGCATAAAGGTGGCGAATGTCGAGATCAAGCATGTGGATATCGACGAAAGCATGGTCCGCGCCATAGCCAAACAGGCCGAGGCCGAACGCCTACGCCGGGCGCGGGTCATCAATGCGCAGGGTGAGTTTCAGGCTGCTTCGAAACTGGTGGAGGCCGGCAAGTTGTTAGCGACCCAGCCTAATTCCATGCAGCTACGCTACTTCAACGCCCTCAATGACATTGCCACTGACGGTACAACGACAATTGTGTTCCCGCTGCCCATCGATCTTCTGCCTAAAGCTCAAAAGAAAGACGGATAAACGGCGAGTTTCGCAAGTGGATCGGATTCTTTGCATTAAATAGAGAAATAGAAACGAGGTCGTCCGTATGTCCGAAAACTTCTTCTATGATGACCTGAGCAACTACGTGAGTATGAGAGTAGGACTACACACCTTTGCGTCCCGGAATTAAGCCAAAGGACACTCGTTACTAATCAACAGTGGTTTGTCGGCGCAGCCCTCAAAGGCTTGAGAGCATTTCGAGGCTTCTTTCCAAAGTTCAACAGGGTGCGATTTTTCAGGGCTTTTGGTTCCTGGATAGCGTTCTTTGCAGCGTTGATGATTCAGATTTATGGAAACCCTGATGAATAACGACCTTCAAAACGGTACTTTTAGTTCGTCTTTCGCCGGGCTTCGAGTGCCTCGGTCATAGTATTGATTGAGCACGACCACTCGATGATATCGCGCAATCCATCTAACAAACCAATGCAGACGGAAATCCACTTTTTTCTTTTCAACCCGTAATCTGCTTGCACCGGGTCACTCGTTGCGACCCAGCGCAAGCAGCTGTTTCGTCAAATAGGAAAAGGGCCATAATCTGCCACGAAATTCAACTCAGAACCTTCATCGACTGCATGGACGATCTCGCTGTCAAGGTTGGCATCTTCCTTCAAGAACAGTGAGTTGTCTTGGGCGCTCTACCGAGCAACCGCATTGTCGGCACCATTGATCTGTTCGAAATCAACCCCGTCTTTTAGCCGCAGTTGTGAAGTCGCGTCGCGAACCATCAGCCCAAAAAGTCGTCTCCAGAAATGATATATGCACCTTCAAAACGGTTGCGAAGTAAATCGAGCGTGACACTTTGCGTATCTGCGGCAGCCTAAACCCAAAGTTTGCGACACAACCCCTGAATTTATCGGTTCTGTCGCAAACTTTTAGATGGCAGAGCATCAGTGGAATTGGTGGGCGGTTTACGCCACCAGTTCGGCGAACTGCTGAAACGGACGGAGTCCAGGCGTGAATTGACCT
>NZ_JBQFRI010000013.1:0-83675 GCF_056537325.1 Ruegeria sp. CF5
CCGGTGAAGAGCAGCAGCCCGATACCGGTGAAGAGCAGCAGCCCGATACCGGTGAAGAGCAGCAGCCCGATACCGGTGAAGAGCAGCAGCCCGATACCGGTGAAGAGCAGCGGCCCGATACCGGTGAAGAGCAGCAGCCCGATACCGGTGAAGAGCAGCGGCCCGATACCGGTGAAGAAGAACAGGAGCCAGTTGCGGCCCTTCCCGGTAATCTGATCGACATAAGCGAACAGGATGGTCGCGGACGCATTGGCTTGCTCGAGGAATATCAGAATTCCGGGCAGATTTGCTTCTCGGTCGCGGTTGCTCGGGACGAAGGTGATACCGGTGCTGAACGGCTTGCCTGGAATCCCTCGAACTTCGGTCTCAAGGTGAACAGAAAAGGCGATCTGGTCGCTAAGGTCGACAACAACGATGGCGGGTTCCGCGATGGGTTCAAGATCAAGGATATTGGCCTGAACGACGGCGAAACTCATCAGGTGACCCTGATGGTTGATCAGGAATCTGATCGCCTTCAGGTATCGGTCGACGGCGTTCTGGTGCTTGATGAAACCGAAACGGATTTCGACTTCGTTGGTGGTCGGGAAAAGGGTTGGTTCCTTGGTGACAGCGTCGACGCTTTTGCAATCGAAGATGCAGTGCAGTTCGTTGATGGGTCGCTGGATCAGTACTACGATTTGTTCGCATAACGGCGAAAATAGTCAAAAAAACAGGTGATTGATCACCGCGACATGGGCGGGTTCCGGGCTTCGGAACCCGCCCATGCTTTTTCTGGCCAAGCGCGTTGTCAGCTGCAAACCTTGGTGCAAGCGTTCTTAATGTGCTGTTCTCATTTACCTGAAAAGCCGATCAAACAGGCGCGCCCACTCTTAATAACAGGGTTCAAACTGAAACTTGATGGCGACCGGAAACTTTTCAAACCTGACATATTGAGGCAATCTCTCCGGTGTACGGGCGACCAATTTCAGGTCCGTGCAACAGCGGCGCGCCACTAACGTGTCGTGGCCTGATGATAGATTGAGAAAGATAGTTTGTATCGTAACATGATCGCGCACCAACACTCACACGAACTGAGGTATGGGAAACAGCCTCGCTTTTCGATTTCAATTACGGGATGTCTGAAATGAATTCTGAGGGAATGCCAATGCACTCAAAAAGCTATCAAGCGTATATGAACAGCCCGTATAGCAGCAGCAAACATTCAACTTACTTTGACGTTTACGATACGCTTTTTGCTCCTTACGCAGGGAAGAATATCACATTCATTGAAATCGGGGTGCTGAGTGGCGGCTCTTTGTTCATGTGGCGTGAGTTCTTCGGGCCTGAGGCGCGAATAATTGGTGTTGAACTGAACCCTGACGCGAAGCGTTGGGAGGAAGAAGGCTTTGAAATTTACATAGGCAGCCAAAGTGATCCCGCCTTTCTGGAAAAGATCGCAAAGGAAGTCGGTGACATCGATATCGTTCTGGATGATGGGGGACATACCTACGAACAGCAAATCGTCACCACCGAATGTCTGTTGCCGCATATCAAGGACGGTGGGCTGCTTGTGGTCGAAGATACCCACACATCGTATATGGAAGGTTTCGGGCTCAAGCACCGGTCATTCATCAAATATGCCATGAATATGGTTGATCGCATCAACCATCGGTTTTCCCAGATAATATCAGATTCCTCTGAAAAGAGGGTTTGGGGAATTCGGTTTTTCGAATCCTTTGTTGTGTTCGAAGTGAACAGGAAAGCAACCGCCGTTGTATCCGTTCCGACGGGTAACGGCGGGAAGGATCTACAGGCAAAAGATTACAGACATGCGGATAATCAAGCCTACGAAAACTTGTTGAAAGCATCAAAGGGCATGGCCGCGCTCAAGGTGATTCCGGGAATGCGGTCACTGGCCAGACTGGCGAGGGCTGTCATATCGCTCCCTTCCAACATGAAGCGCGCCCGCAAGCTGAAGGGATATTTTTGACCGGAGGCCAAGTGTGTCGTCTGGTCAGCTCATGACACGTTTGTGGACCGAGTCCCGGGCTGGCCGATTCTTCGGTCGTTCCCGTTGTGCACGGCAAGAGGCCGGTGGTCGAGTTGGAGGCGGAAAAGAAAATCGCGCAGCCAGTCTCAAAGGGCTTTTAGAAACTGAACTTAGGATATCGGAGAATTAGTGCTAAGGTTTTGAGTGTGTGTAAAAGTGATACGTCGGTTGTTTAGATTTTTTTCAACTTCCTGTGTTTCA
The DNA here is from genome assembly GCF_056537325.1 of Ruegeria sp. CF5. Classification (NCBI taxonomy): domain Bacteria; kingdom Pseudomonadati; phylum Pseudomonadota; class Alphaproteobacteria; order Rhodobacterales; family Roseobacteraceae; genus Ruegeria; species Ruegeria sp. CF5. The sequence continues at coordinate 2,231 of NZ_JBQFRI010000013.1, forward strand.
AACAATCCGCCAGGGCGGGCTCGGAAAAATATGGGTGCCGCGCTGATGGCGATTGGCGTGGCATTTTTAGGCATTGTATTCATTACTGAATTGTTCGGCGGGAACCTCAGAGAGTGGTTTCTGGCAAGTGTCGGAGTGTCTTTATTAGTTTTTGGTGTCTTGCTGATTCAGACCACAATGGCATTCGCGCTTTCGGTTTTCCTGCTGTTGTTGGGGAACTCTGCCCAACTCTATGTTTCTGTTCCACTTTGGTACAACGAGCTGATTTTCCCCCCTCAGTCCCCGGTTCAACTCGCGATGTATATTCTGATCGCGATGCAACTGCTTGGTTCCTGGGTGATTGTTTCGCGCCATTATGGTGAGGCGAAAATCGGCAGGATTCTGTCAAGCCTGGGGATAATTCGGCTAACGGTCTTTGTCTTGTTGAGCGCCGGATTCTCTGTCTCGATTCTGAACTTTCTGAGGCTGGGGGAGTTACAGGAATATTTTGTGCAGATCGGACTGTACTCATTGGTATTGGTGGCGAATTTCACGACGATATGCGCAATCGCCGTTTGCCTGCCCGGCAATCGCAACCTGCGCCTTCTGGACTATTTGCTGGATGTCCGTTTGCAAGCGCTGTTCACATTTTTTGCAAGCGCTGTTTTGTGTTGGTTTTCGTTTGAGAGGATCGCGCATGTTTCCGACGAAGTATCGTATATGTTTCAGGCGCAGACCTATGCCGGCGGCGCTCTTTGGGTCGAGGCGCTGCCACCGGAAGTCAGGCCAGCCTTCGATCATTTCCAGATTTCATCACATGACGGCCGATGGTTTTCCGTGTTGGCTCCGGGTTGGCCAGCGGTGCTCTCGGTTGGTGTGTTGGCTGGGATTCCGTGGCTGATAAATCCGTTGATGGGCGCAGTCCTAGTTATGTTGACGTATGCGATAGCCAGTGAGCTGTTCGAAGACCGCTACGCCCGGTTGAGTAGTTTTCTGGTTGCAACTTCGCCGTGGGTTATCGCCATGTCGGCAAGCCTGATGACACATCCGATTGTCTGTGTTCTGGTGTTACTTGCATGGCGCTTGCTGTTAAGTGCGTATCGGCGTGCCGCTGGAATGTCCTGGCTTCTTGCGCTTTGCGCGGGTGCTTCCATGGGGTGGGTCTTTCTGACCCGGCCTCTTGATGGGCTGGCTGTGGGGATTTCCACGGGGATTGTTCTGATTGCCGGGCTCGGACGCGCGCGCTACCTGACCGTGCTTTTACCCTATTGTGCGGGGTGCGCACTCATCGGGGGGTTAGTGTTTCCATACAATTACTTGATGACAGGTGATCCGCTGGCGGCGCCAATGGCAGAGTATTTTGAACAAACCTGGGTCAGGGAAGGGTTTGCGAACCGGCTTGGGTTTGGGCCAGAGATCGGACCGCCCTCTGGTTTTGGGGAAATGGAACTGATTACGCCAGGTCATTCAGTTTACGAGGCATCAATCAACACGCTGAACAACTTCAACTCTTTGCATACCGATTTGTTCGGCTGGGGTATTGGATCATTAGCCTTCTTTTGGTTTTTTTGGATATGGAGTCGGCCGGCCCGCGCGGATTATGCGATGGCCGTACTTTTGACAGCAGTTTTCACGGCCTACTTTTTCTATTGGTTTTCTGGTAGTTACTTTATTGGCCCCAGATACTGGTATGTCGGGCTCTTGCCTCTTGTGTATTTCACAGTTCGTGGGCTGCAGGAGATTTCAGAACGGTTGAAGCAATTTGAAATCGACAATGGCGGAACGGGGCTGCTTTGGTGCGTGGTCATATTGTCTCTTGTTAGCGCGACCGTCTTCCTGAGCTATCGCGGGGCAACGCGGTACCATCACCATCGCGGGTACCATGGGCACTTTCGAAATCTGCAGTTGACCTCGGCAAACAACGAACCGGCTCCGCTTGTATTTTATTCCGAAGGTGTAGGTAATCACGGTTCGGCAATATTTTTGAACGACCCGTTTCTTTCTCCCGACCGGCCAGTGTTTGCCAAAGATCTGGGAGAGGACAGCAACCAGGCAGTCATGTCCGCATTTCCCGACCGACCGGTCTTGCATGTAACTCATGAAGATCTCGGATTTCCAAGTCCCTATTAGGAGGCTTAACATGCACGGTAGTCAGACAGAGAGAATTTCTGTTCAACTGGAGGGGACGCCAGGAAAAAGAGTGTTTCCCGCCCTGCTGACAGAACCTGTGGAGAACGAAAATGACTCCTGAGTTCCACCCCCGATCGACAGCCAAAGCTTCCGATATTTTTATTGCGCAAAAAGAGAATCTGGTCTCGTTCATATTGATTTCCGAAGGAAATGCCACTGAGGATATTTCAGCTCTCAAAATGGTGTCCGATTATATCGTGCGAAAATTTGAATTCGCAGAAATCCTGCTTTTGGCCGCCGCGCCGGGTGCCGCCTGGTTGAGAAAAATCAAAGAGAATGTGAGCGGTGTGGAGAACTTGCGCTGCATAGTTTTTCAGAACAGGCACCAGTATGATGAATTGATTTACCAGGGTCTCTCTCTGTCTATAGGAGATATTATCTATTGCGACGCAACGCAGTCGGTCTCCATCCAGTCCATAGAAACGCTTCTTGACGAATGCCTAAACGGAAATTTTGAGATCGTGAAATCGGTTTCGCCGGTAACCAAAGGCTATTTCCCAAGCCGTATGATACTGAAATGCATTCAACTCTCTCTGTTTGCGTTTCTGGGCAGGCAGATAGAAACCGATGTGTTGCGGGCACTCTGCCTTAGCCGGTCGGCCGCCGCCCGTATCACTGAGGGGGGCGGACTCTTTCGATATTTCCGCCTGGTGACGCTCAGTGACCAATTCCGTGAGGCGCGCATTTCAACCTCGGAGGATCATGATCTCCGGCGTCTTGATGCGCTAAGGCGAAAGACACAAATAGTTGCCTATCTTGTTTCAACAGCAGCACCCAGATTGCTGGTCGGCGTTGCGCTGTTCACCATGGTTCTCTGCCTGTTCAGCCTGTCCTACACGATCTATGCATTGTTCGTCTGGGTGTTGCTGGATGACGTTTCCGCCGGGTGGACCTCTTTGTCATTGGTCCTGTCCGTATTGTTTGCAGCCAATTTTGGCGTTCTGGCGGCGATGTCGATTGGCATGCTGCGATTGCTTCGATCCTCCCAGTCCCGGGTGGGGGAGACGCCTGCACTGGAAATAAACAATTCGGATTTATTTGCGCAGGCATCCAACCTCAATATCGAAATCGTGGATAACGGAAAATAAAGATGCGGGCACTCATTGGTTACTCCGGATTTGTGGGTTCAAATATTGACGGGAATGAAATTGATGCCCGGTACAACTCAAAAAATATTCATGAGGCACGAGGAAAGCATTTTTCCGAGGTTTTTTGCGCCGGAGTTCAGGCCGTTAAATGGTGGTCAAATAAGAATCCGAAGGAAGATTGGGAGGGGATTGAAAATCTTCTGAATGTTCTGGCGGATGTCGAGGCAGAGCGTTTCGTTTTGATTTCTACGGTGGACGTATACAAGAATGCGGAAAACGTGAATGAAAACAGCGCGATATCGACGGATGGGTTACATCCTTACGGGCTTCACAGGTACCGGGTTGAAGAGTTTGTCAAAGACAGATTTGGGGAAAAGGCGGTTATCATACGCTTGCCGGGGCTGTTTGGGAGAGGTCTTAAAAAGAACCTGATATTTGATTTGCTGGAAAACCGGGATGTTTCCGGATTGCATGCGAAGTCCACATTTCAGTTTTACGATCTGAGGCGTCTCCGTAGTGACATGGCGACTATTTTGTCGTCCGGGCACCCCTTGATAAACATCGCGACAGAGCCGGTTTCGGTGGCGGAAGTTTTTGAATGCATCACTGGTGAAAAAGTCCGGGAAATGACGTCTGGTGAGCCGGTCCGGTACGACATGCAGACTGCATATGCGGCGCTGTGGGGCCGGTCCGGGGTGTATCTGGAAAATTCAATGGAAACACTCGGCCGGATTCGGGATTTTTCCCGGGATTGGAAAACTTAATGCAGCTTGCGTTCTCAAATATTGCCTGGAATGTGGATGAAGATGCATTAGTTTCGGATGTTCTTACGAAAACGGGGATCGCAGCCATCGAGGTCGCCCCGGCTCGCTTGCACCACGCACCTTTGGCTGCAACTCCCCGGGAAATTCAGAGTTTACGGGAACATTGGGCTGCCGCCGGATTGCCGATACGCAGTATGCAGGCCTTGCTTTACGGTCGCCATGATCTGCATTTGTTCGGCACCGATGATCAAAGGCGGGAACTGACGGACTATCTTAGGCAAATTATTGGTTTTGCCAGCGGATTGGGAGCCGGTCCGCTGGTTTTCGGATCTCCGAAGAACAGGCTTAAAGGGCAATTCAGCTTCTCCGAAGCATGCGCTTTGGCAGTCCCTGTTTTTCGCGAAGTAGGTGAAATTGCTGCGCATGCCGGCACAGTATTCTGCATTGAAGCCAATGCGTTGGACTATGGTTGCGATTTCATGGTCAATCTTGAGGAGGCTGCCGAGGTCGTGAGGCAGGTCGATCACCCCGCTGTGGGCCTCGTTGTAGACACGGGTAACATGGCAATGGCGGGAGACACCGAGAGCGAGATCGCCAAACACGCGCACCTGATCCGGCATTTGCATCTTAGCCGACCTCATCTTGCCCCTCTCGACGAGAAGGATCCGTTTCCGGGCCGTGTGCTGGCTGCTGTTCAGAGCGCAGGGTATTCCGGGATAGCGACCGTTGAAATGCGCCGACCTGAAAAAGACACTGGCGCTGTCATTTCGCGCTGTGCTGAACTTGCGCAATATTGGTTGGCTCAATCATGACCAAGCTGCATTCAGACTGGGAGATACCTGAACACCAGACAGTGCTGTTTGGTCCCAGAAAAAGCCGGTACGTCGTGATTATCCCGGTCATAAACGAAGGAGAGCGCATCCATGCGCAGCTGGGAAAGATGCAGGCATCGGGCCTGCTGGCTGAATACGACACCGTGTTGGCCGATGGCGGCTCGACGGATGGCTCAACCGACGAAAAGATGCTGGCCGAATTGGGGATGCGTGCGCTGCTGACCAAGACTGCAGCGGGGAAACTGTCGGCACAGCTACGCATGGCATACGCATGGGCCTTGCTGGAAGGGTATGAGGGCATCATTACCATTGACGGAAACGACAAAGACTCGGTCGAGAGTATTCCGGAATTTTCTGCGGCCCTCGATGGCGGGGTTGATTATGCGCAGGCGTCCAGGTTTCTCAGGCAGGGCAAGGGAATAAACACCCCCATATTGCGGTTGATGGCAATCAGGCTAATTCATGCGCCGGTTTTGTCTTTGGCGGCCCGTCACTGGCTGACCGACACAACTCAGGGGTTCCGCGCCTACAGCCGGAGATACTTGACGGACCCGCGCGTAGCCCCGTTTCGCGATGTGTTTCAAGACTATGAGCTGTTGGCATATCTTTCTGTGCGCGCCTCTCAGCTTGATATGAATGTCAAAGAGATTCCGACCACCCGAAGCTATCCAAAAGGTCAGAAAGTTCCCACGAAGATCTCAAGCGTCAAAGGGTACCGGGATCTGTTGGTTGTTCTTTGGCGCACTTTGACGCGCCAGTACCACCCTAGGAATTGAGGTGCGCATGAGCCCGCGTTTCATAGTAATAGGTGGAGGGTTTTATGGCGCTTGCATTGCGCTTTATCTTCGAAGTCTGTCGAAGAATGTAACGCTGTTTGAACGTGAAACGGAGCTTTTCACGCAGGCTTCATTTGTGAATCAGGCTCGTGTCCACGTCGGGTTCCACTATCCAAGAAGCTTTGCCACCGCCAAGCGATCTACCATACTTTATCGCCGCTTCATGAACGATTTCAGTGATGCGATCGTCGAAGATTTTCAGATGCTATATGCAATTTCCCGGCGAAACTCCAATACCAGCGCCGCAAGATTCTTTCAGATGTTCAGTCATATGGGCACACCAATCCGCCCGGCCTCTCCGGCACAAAAGGCGCTTTTTGCAAACGACATGATCGAGGATGTGTTCCAGTGTGATGAATTTGCATTCGACGCTTTCAAGTTAAGGGACATCGTTGAGGAGCGCATGCTTAAAGCGCAAATCGACATTCGCAGAGGAGCAGAAGTTGTTTCTGCCCAGCCAGCAGAAGGTGGCGGACTGCAGATCACATTGGCAGATGGCCAGACTCATTTCGCAGATGCCGCTTTCAATGCCACTTATGCACGCCTCAATCATCTGGGGCGCCCCGCCCCGCATGACGCGATGAAGGCCAAAAATGAGCTGACCGAGGTGGTCTTGATTGAAACACCCGAAGAACTGTCTCAACTCGGTGTAACTGTAATGGATGGCCCGTTCTTTTCAGTCATGCCGTTTCCTGCCGAGGGCTGCTATTCCCTTACCCACGTTCGATACACGCCTCATTTTTCATGGCGGTACGATGATGGGGTGATTTCCAGCACGCCAGAGAAGATTCAGCCGCGCTCCAGGTGGCGCCACATGGTCAAGGATTCCGAGCGATACCTTCCTTTGATGAAGGATGTCCAACTGAAAAAATCTTTGTTCACCACCAAATCCGTGCTGGAAATGAATGAGTTTGATGATGGCCGGCCGATTTTTTTGCACGCGCACCACTCAGTGCCGGGATTATATTCAGTGCTTGGGGGCAAGATAGACAATATATATGACTTGTTTGCAGCACTGCCGAATGTCTCGCGGATGTTCCATGATGCAAACACTGACTGGGTTTTTGGGTAGGCGAAAATCTGATCGGATGGTAGTGTTTGCGGGGTAGTAATTGGCAGGGTTTCTTGAAAGTTAAATGATCAACAATATTCAAGTATTACGGGCCTTTGCTGCTATTAACGTGGTTTTTCTCCATGTCATAAAAACCTCTTCGGCATACGGGCAGGGGACTGATCTTCTGCATTTTCTGTCCGGGTGGGGTGCAAATGGTGTCGATATATTTTTTGTGATATCGGGTTTCGTCATGCTGCACACGCAAATGCAAAGGCGGCGAAGTGTAGGTGAGTTTCTTGAATCTCGTGTCTTGCGTATTGTCCCGATATACTGGCTGATTACACTATTTGTTATTACAATATATTTTTCTGCTCCGGGGGTTTTCAGGTCGATGGAAATGTCCCCATTGACGATCCTGTCATCATTCACATTTACCTCACTGCTTTTGACCGGCGGCCCTCCGATTGTGTATGTGGGATGGACGCTGGAATGGGAGATGCTGTTTTATCTGATTTTTGGCTTGTCATTGCTGATTAAGTCATGGGGCCATATTTTCTTGCTGGTAACCTGCGTTTTGATGGCCGTTTCCACTATTTCCGGTGACTTTATTTCCATGGAATTTATTTTTGGCATGGCGATTGCGTATATTTATAACAATGGATTTAAGGTGGGGGAAAAATCAGGGTTTGCAATATTCCTGATCGGATTTGCGCTTTTGTCTCTTTCTTTGTTGGGTGATACAGATTTCAATCAATCTAATCGCGTGATTATTTGGGGTATCCCGTCTTTTCTTATTGTTTTCGGATTGCTGTTCACAAAGCAAATCAAAAACAGGTTTCTGACTTATCTGGGGGATGCGTCTTACAGTGTGTATCTTGTCCAGATACTGACCATTCCCGCATTCTACAAAGTATCTTCTGTTGTCTTGCTGCCCATCAATTCCGATATCCTCTCATTGATGTGTCTGGTTTGCAGCGTTTTAGCGGGATGCCTGATGTTCTCTTTTGTCGAAAAGCCGATGACACTTGTGATGAAGCGCTTTTTCCTTCGTGCCAGAGCTCATTGATGCCGGGACTGAACGCCTAGAGTCGCCAGGAGTGGTCGCGATAGGTGGCCGTCCAAGCGCGAGCGAACAGGATCATCACTATCATCAAAAGCAGCATCGACAGGCTGCGTGCGCCCGCAATGTACAACGGAAACCAGTCGGCGTTGGCAAAAGGCAGTTTCAGAACCTGGTTGAGGATCAAAAGATTTTGGATTGGCGCAACAAGAACTGCCGCGACGACCAAAAGCCACGCAATCAGAGGGAATTCCCGCCGAAACGCAATGAGGTGCGCCAGAGGAATGAAGAACATCATCAGGTAATGCCCCCAGACAACCGGTGAATAGACGAGCGAAGCCAGCATGCAGATTATGAAGACATGATTTCGTGTCGCTCTGGTGTTGCCCTCGGTGCGCCGCAGCCGGATTGCACCCCATGCCAGAATTGCGATCACTGCCAATCGCAGGATGATGCCTAAAAGACGGAGGAAAGGTGGCAAGGGTTCGCCAGAGGTGTAGTGGTGTGCTGGAAGCAGGAGGGGTTCCAGCCAGGCGAACATGTTGCTGTTGTAGGATGGATGCGGCACCTGGGCGCTTTCCGCCCGCATCAGCTCCAGAAACGCCTGATGCGGCGACCAGCCGAGGATAAGCATAGAGGCTGTAAAGGTGGCGGCGGCCAAAACCAGCGCGGTAATCCGGAACCGGGCCGGAGCGAACAGAAACAACAATGCTGCGCCAGGGCCAAAGGCGGGTTTGATGCAGACGATCAGCGCCATCAGCGCTGCGGCCGTGACGTAGTGTTCGCGCTCATAGACGATGAGGCCCAAAATAAAGAGCAGGAACAGGAACGGGGTTGTCTGGCCTCCGATCTGGAAGACGGTCCAGAATGGCTGAAAGAACATTGCAGCAATCCAGAAAAGCGCAAAATACAGTGCGCGGTCCCGGTCATTCTGCCCGACGCAGTTCAGGTAGTGCCGGTAAAGAATTCCTAACCCGGCAAAAATCGATCCCGCCGAAAATATCTTAAAGACGATCACGGCATTGACGGGCCCCATCAGCGCCAGAGGCCAGTAGAAATAGCTGGTGAGCGGCAGGCTGAAAAACGTCATGTTGCCGAAGGGTGGCTCACCCGCGATAGTTGCGAACGGATCATAAAGACCGCCGAACTCTCCGGCTCGCGCCTTGCGGCCGGCGTCGTAGAAATTGGCAAAATCTAGTCCCAGCCCGCGATGCACGAGAATACCGTGAATGGTCGCGGCAAGGATTGCCAGGATCGCTGCCCAGCCAGCTATGCGTATTGTCCGTTTTGACAGCGTATCCAAGGCTCAACTCGCTCTGTCGTGTTTGGAGTAGGCCTGATAGGCGGCCAGCAGTAGTTCATTGTCGGTACTGGTGGGGCGCCAGCCCAGGTCGCGTTTAACCGCCGTGGTATCAAGCGCGACTTCCAGATCGGCAATCTCGTACTGTTCGGGATCCATCGGCGCGATCTTGAACAGATTGAGTGTCCGCAGGACGCCTTTGACAAGCCAGCCCGGCGTGCGGATTAGCCGAGAGGAGGATCCGGTTTCCTTGAGGAAGCGGTCCAGCAGGTCATAGGAACTGGGTGAATTGTCGGTGCCCAGGTTATAGACCCCGTTTGGACAGTTTTGCTCGGCGGCCAACAGCGTGGCTGTGGCGCTGTCGTGTACGGCGACAAACTGAAAGCGATTGTGTCCCGATCCAATGAGCGGGATCGGTCGGCCCGCATCCACGGCCTTGAAGAGAAGCTCGAAGATGCCCAACCGGCCAGAGCCCAGGATCAGTCGGGGACGAAAGATCGTGGCCGTGACATCGCCGGCGGCCACCGCAGTCGCGATGATCTCTTCGGCGGCTACTTTTGAGCGCCCATAAGGTCCGAAGGGAAGTTTCGGATGGGCCTCGGTCCTGGGTTGCTCCAGCACCGGGCCGTAAACCATATCGGTACTCCAGAAGACCAGATTGCGGTTGGCATTGCGTTTCATCCAGGCGAGAATTTCGGCGGTGCCGTCCACCGCACATTTGCGAAAGAATGCGTCACGCCCAAAGCGCGGCTTGTTGGGCGTGATCAGCTGCGTGGCCATATGATGAACCACATCATCGGGCCTGAGCGTGATCGGATCGAGTGCCCCCGGTTCCGAAACATCTGCGGAATGCACGCTGATGCGCGGATGGTTGACCGGGGGAGTAGCGGCAAAGGAAGCGGGCAGATCGACGACGACCGCCTCATCTCGTCCGCCTTCAATGATTTGGGTGACGGTTTCACGCCCGACAAATCCGTTTCCGCCGATGATAATATGCCTCATGTCTGAAAATCCGGGTCCTGCGAAATTAGCTGCGTGCGACTATGATTGTGCCGAGGATGATCGTCGCAATTCCCACCAGCCGGGTTGCGTTCACATCCTCGCCCAAAAAGAAATAACCCCAGACTGCGACAATCACGTAGGCGAGGCTGATGAAGGGAAAGGCAAAGCTGACATCGAAGCGCGACAATGCCAGCAGATGGGTCCCCATCGAGATGGTCATGGTGACAAGGCCGAAGATGATCAGTGGATTGGTGATCGCGTCCAGCGCCATCGCGCTGATCCTTGAAGTCGAGAATTCGGCCTGACCGACCTTGTTCATACCCGCCTTCATCAAAAGCTGCGAGGTGGCATTCAAACACACCGTAACAATGATGAAGATAAAAAACTTGGACATATTGTAAACTCCGGCCTCTGATAATCGCTACTGGATGCGTACATCCCGAATGACACTGTGATCCATCAAATACTGGATAGGTGGCACTTCGACGAAAAAGAGTACACCCACCAGCAGGCAGAGAAAGATCACGTAGGCCATGAACCGGGGTTGCTGATACAGCTTTTCCGGACTCATCGTGGGGCTGTCCATGGCGTTGGCGATGCGCTGATACCACACGAAGAGAAGCGCGAAGAACGGGAAGGTAATCAGGAACTCGATCTTGTATTTGATCAGGAAAATGCCAAGGAAAAAGCTGGAGGTCAGTGCATAGAAGAAGGCCGACAGGAACAGGCTTTCTTCGGTGTAGTGGGCAAATGACCGGCGATAGCGCCCCGCGCGTTCGGGATCGCCGATCATCCGATATTCCGCATAGCGTTTAATCGCCATCAGATAGGCACCGCCCATCCAGTAGGCGATGAGCATACTGGATGGCGGCAGAACGATCGTGGTGATTGCCGACCAGCCAAGAACCAGCCGGATCGGGTTGTTGAAGGACTCAGTTAGGACATCCACATAGGCCTTGTCCTTCGATCGCACCGGTTCGACATTATAGATCAGCCCCATCACCAGCAGGAGCAGCGCGGCGTAGAAGAAGACCGGGTTGAGCAGGCTTGCCAATCCCAGCCCGGCTGCCGTCAGCAATACATACTGCACTGCCACGAGTTGAGGTCGCAGCCGCCCCTGAGCCGATGGCCGGGCGGATTTGGTCGGATGAAACCGGTCGAAGCGCCCGTCGAGATATTCGTTGATCGTGTAGTTGGCCGATGCGATGAGGCAGGTTGCGATCAACCCGATCAGGAGATTTATCAAATCGGCAAGACTGGCCTGCTTGTCGATGGCAAAGGCCAGCGCCGCGCCTGGCAGCATGAATACATTCTTGCCCCAGTGGTCTGGGCGGGCGATTGAAATATAATCCCGCAATGTCCCTTTTTGTACAATCGAACTCATTAATTATTACCCTTCACAACTTGTAGGGCAGAGATCGGACCGGGCTTTAGGCGAACTGGCGCATGTGGCTCGCCGCTCCCGCGGGGTATTGGGCCTGCGTTCGGCTTCGGCTATTTTCCTGACAGCGCGTGTCGTGACGATTGAGTGGCGGACACCTGTGCATCGCCCATCTCAAAAACTATCGTTGGAGCGCACTTGAATGAAAAAGCGGACCGTCGCAAAACGTTTTCCGGACTCTGGCTATGTTCAATGGCTACTTGTTCGGCTTCTATGTATTAGCTGTCTTTACGGCTTAACTCCTTTGAATGACCGAATGAAATTACGGGAAGGCCCTGCTTTCTGATTATACATGATACTGGGCCCTGCCTACAAAAGGATTCACAATTGGTTTCAGGCCTGAAGCGGATTGATATCGCAGCAGGGAACCTCTGTCCGGGGTTGGCTGGGGTATAGTATGAATTGCATTTTGCCACTTAGTGGGGTGGGATTGATAAAACACCTCAGGTGGTCAGTTTGTGGTGTTCAATCGCAGGGATAGTCTGGCCGTCCGTGAATATAACCTTGATCCAGGTATGAAAATCGATTGCTGTCTTTAGTAGTGAGGGGGTTGCCCGGTTGTTCGGGCGATTGAAGTTGTTGAGGAGAACAAATTTGAGAAACCGGCGAAACTCTGACGGTCGGCTGAAAAGCAAAGGAAGACAGGGCGGTCGCGGCTGATGGCATCCTATCACCGCCTCAATCTCATTTTACGATCTTTTCGCCGCGACGGCATTGTTGGCGGGTTCAGAACAATATGGTCCCTTCTCAGGGATCGTCTTGTGGGTCAGTATCGGCTGCTTTTTGCGATGAGCGATGACAAGGCGCGGGGAATCGACATCTCGTCGGCGCCGCCGCTGGCGATCCGGTGCTTTGAAAGCTGGCCGGAACTGGATGAGGACAGCAAAGCGTTTCTGGCGGCCAATCAGGACAAGATTCACTGGGACGTTCGAAAACACATGGATGAGGGCATGGCGGTCTGGATCGGATTTGCCAACGAAAAACCTGTCACCATTGCCCAGACAAGGCCCGGGCAGAATGTAAATGTCTACTTCTTTCCGATGACAGAGCGTTGCGCTTTGGTCTCGCATTGCTTTACCACGCCCGACGCGCGGGGCCGGGGGTATTATGTGGCGATCCTCAAACATGTATGCCGGGCGCTTGCAGATGAGGGTTTTACGCGGATCTATATCGATTGCAGCGACAGCAACCTGTCGTCCGAACGTGGCATCCTTTCAACGGGTTTCTTGCCAATCGGAAAAGGGCTGCATCGACGGAATGGTACGACCCGCTGGCGTCAGGAGACACCGCCCTCGATCCGCCGACTGGAAGGGTAACCTGCCAACAGGAAGAGTAAGTGGCAGCGCTAGAAAGCCTCTGTCGCGACCCTTGTCGCATTTGCCATCAGCGTGAACGTTAGGTTCTTGGACGGAAGCGCCGGAAAGACCGAACCGTCAACAACAAACAGGTTTTCGAAGTCATTTGACCGGCAATTTTGCGTAACGGTAAATTCACCGCCTGCGGGGGAAATTGGCAGTGTTCCCGAATAATGCACGCTGGCTCCGGGGCGGCGGATCTGGGTCATTCCGGGAACCAGGGGCGCTCCGAGATCACGCATGAACCGCTTCAACCGCGACAGGGCGTCGTTGATTTCCCGATCCTGACCATCCGGGGATGTATATTTCAGTGACAACGCAGGCCATCCACCGGCATCTTGTCCCGGGTCCAGGGTCACATGGTTTCCATCCCGGCGTGTGTCATCGAAGTTGAGGTTCACGACCCCCAGAGCCGATCTGAGCGTCGTGAAAATCTTGCGCCCGGCGCTCATTCCCAAGGGGATCTGCGCAATCACAGGGTGGGCGCTGCCGGTTGTCATTGTCGTCACCTGCCCGTGCACGAATTTTGCCGCACTATCGGTTTCCATGCCGATTGCCAGCTGATGATACTGATATGATGACGGATCATAGGGGCGACCGAACATGGACAGGTTCAGGAACGGGGCCAGTACCTGCTGATTGTCCATCAGGCCGGGCAGTTTCACGATTTCACCACTGGCCTTGAAGATCGTCCTGAGGAACAGGTTGGAACTGTTGATCGTGCCTGCCGCAAGCACGAAAGACTCTCCTCTGATCTCTTCAGTGGCGCCTTCGGCGGTATAGGTAACCAGACTTTCCAGGTTCTTCGAACCCGCTGTTACGAAATGGCTGGCGAACCGTCCCGGAGCATAGGTGAAACGGGGATGTGTCTTCAGGGCGGTCAGTGTCAGAGAAGGCGTATAGAAGGCGCCATTGGGACAGCCCCACAGGCATCGGCCGCATTCGGTACATCCGCCGCGATCCTCAAGGCGGCCTGACAGGGCGGCCTGGCGCGACCGGCCCAGACGAATGCCCGGATGCTTGCCTGCAAGTCTGGTGCGCCGGTCCCGGTATTTCCGGATCAGGGCAGCGCTGCTTCGATCCAGCGAGACAGGTTCAAGTAGCCCGTCGTGAACGGGATACCATTGCGCCAGATCATCGGCAGCTCCACCAATGCCGACCCGTTCTGCAACCTTCGCATAGTACGGCGCCATATGATCATAGCCAAAGCCGAAACGGTTCAGATCGTCATCGTTGAAAGCGTATGCGCCACCGGTCCAGCATTCGGCCAACCCTCCGGCCGCGAAAGAAACAAGTGACGAAATGCCATGCGTTCGCATCCTGAAAAGATCCGGGTGCTCAAAGACGTAGTCCTTGGAGGCGGGCAGACCGTAATATTCGTCGTCCTCATCGGCGGTATGCGCGGGCAGGCTGACAGCTCTGTAATGTTCACCCAGGAAATAGCGTACCGGATCGGGATGCGTGGTTTTGAGATCTGAAAACCCGGCCTGTGGAAGTGGAATTTCCCTCCCGGTTTTTCCGACATCAACAAGCGTTACGCGATGCCCGCGCTCAATCGCGGTCAGGGCGAAATGCACTCCGCTGGGGCCTGATCCGACAACGACGACGTGCATCTTATTGTGAACTGCCTGATGAAGTCGGGCGCGTCCGGCCCAGCCAAAAGCGCAATGGAAGAAGAACGACCGTTCCGGCCAATAACGCCGTCACGGATACGGTTCCGACCCATGCAAGGCGCAGAAACGCCCGAACGGCCCCGATATCAGGCGATCCGTCAAACGACTGGTACGTACCGGGTTCATTTTCGAGAATTGCGGCGCAGAGAACCTGCCGCCGCCGCAATGTGCCGTGCCGATGAAGCAGACCGCAAAACCCGTCCGCAAGCCAAAGGCCAATCCCGCCCCGCCGTGCAAGCGACAATGTCAGCTGGTCAAACCGGCCGCCTTCGCACCCCATGCCGAGCTCATTCAGGGCGTTTGCATAATGCCTGACCGCGGCATCGCCCGGCTCTTTTCCCGTCATATGCCTGCACAGCGTCTTGGCCTCGGTTCGGGCGTCGGCCGGCGATGTCTCAGGCCCATGAGGGACAGCATTTCCGTCGTCCCCCATGTCATCGTTCTGAGAAGCCGAACCGATCTGGTCACGCAGCCTTGTCATCTGCGGCTGCAACGCCGTCACCAGCCAGTTTTCCGCTATTGTGGAGTCGTTGCCGAAAACCGCAAATTGCCCCGCAGTGGCGGGCATGACTGCGCGCGCAAGTGGCTCCAGCATTGCCAGTGGCCATTGCACCAGCCGAAGCGGCAACTTCATCACGCGCGGTTCGCGACCAAAATGCAGCTGGGCAATTGTGCGCAGAAGTTCCTTCATCGACACCACGTCAGGGCCACCGAAATCCAGAATTTCCCTGTCGAAGGCGTTGCGTTTCAGAACCTCGACGATCCCGCGCGTCACGTCTTCAACGGCAACCGGCTGAACACTGACGGGACCGCCTTTTTGCGGCAGAGGGACAACAGGCAATCCGGCCAGCGTATCCAATGCATCCGAGATGGGTGATCCCCGCCCCAGGATCAGCGTAGGCCGCAGGATCGTATAGTGCAGGCCCGAGGCAACAAGATCCTGCTCGGCCCGCGCCTTGGCTTCGGCATAGGGGTAAAAGGACTTGTCGGCGTATCCCGCCGCGATAGAGCTGACAAACAGGAATTGCCTGACGCCCTGTTCCACGCAAGAGGTGATCAGCTGTTTCGTCGCTTGCCGGTTTATCCGCTCATGTTCCTGTTTTGACGCCTTACCGGTCAGCGCCCCAAGATGCAGAACTGTTTCAACCCCGTCGAGCGCCCCATGATAGCTGGATGGGTCCGTCAGATCCCCAACGCATATTTCCACTTCGTCCGGCAAATCTTTTGCCCGGTCGGCATCGCGTACAAGGACGCGTAAATGCCATCCTTGCGCGATCAGCGCAGGCAGGACGCGCTGACCCAGAAAACCTGTTGCTCCGGTGAAAAAGATCGTGCGTGTCATGGTGAAGCCATCCGGCCAGTGTCTTGCCGGTTCAGCCGCAGGACAACGTTGACCACCGCCAACAGGAACAACAAAGCGCCGATTGTCGCCAGGCGCGAGCCTGGAAAGATTTCAACCTCCGGTGCGTGGAAAGCCCAGATCCCGGCCAGATTTTCCGAACGCCAGATCAGCAGCGATCCGCATACCGCCAGTACCGAACTTGCCCACCCTCCGCGAAAGAGCAGAGCAAGCGGAACGGCGATCAGTACGAAGTCATAAATATGCAGCGGTGCCACTGCGACAATGACCGCGCTTGTCAGTCCGAAAATCTGCCAGGCTCGGACATCATCGTTCGTTGCCCGTACGATGCGGGCAGGCCCGATACAAAGCAGCAGCACAATGGCAAGAGTGATCACGCTTGCCATGGGATTTCCGACATCGATACCCGCAAGCTCCCACACAACCAGCCGGATACCCGTCATCGATTGCGGCAGGTTGGCGGCCGTAAACCCGTCATAAGCCCCAAGGTTGCTGAGGAAACCAAAGATAGAACCGGGTGCCACAACCAGTGATGGAACCATGAGAAGAACCGAGAGCACGAAAGCGATCGCAACCACCTTGCGCGAACGCGGGTCGAGCAGCAGAAGCAGTATTGCAAACGGCGCCCCGATCTGAGGCTTGAGCATAACCAGCATCAACCCCACAGCTTCCGGAAAGAGGCTTTTGTTGACCCGGCCCCAGAGCATGAGGGCAATCCCAAACCCGATGATCAGGGTCGTCTGGCCCACGGAAAACAGGATTGCGGTCGCTTCCAGAATTGCCATGAGAAAGAACAGTACGCTGAAGACAGGAAGGAAAAACAACCCTCCCAGGCGCTCTTCCATGGCTTGGCTGCGTGCAGGAAATGCGGCCGAAAAGGAGCGGACCGCCAGGCCGCAGATGGCGATGACAAGGACAATTCCGCAGATATTCCAGGCGACATTTGCTGCATGCAGGCCAAGCGCTCCAAAAGGCGTGGCAAAAGCCCACCATGTCGGCGGGTAGACCCACATGATCGGTATATGCCCTGTATTGATCTTGGCAGCACCGGTCGCTTCGTAAGCGGGGTCATACGGGTTTATGCCATCGAGCCACATATCGCCTGCCAGCCAGATGTACCGGAAATCGAATCCGGGCGTATCCGCAATCTGCACGATCTTGAACAGCAGATACGCAGTCGCCAGACCGCAAAGGAGAAATGAAAGGCACAGGATGACGGACCGCGGAAAAAGACCGCGCGCAGGTGGCCTGGATGATTTTGTGGCGGGCGTAATTTCCATCGGTTCGGTCATGCCCTCAAATTCATCCATCAGAAATCACCATCACTAAACGCCCAGGCCTTGCTCATGACATATGTAAAAGTCGGTACGATCGCGACCATCACAGCCAGAGAAGCCCAGTATGGCTGACCCAGAACATCCGAAACGGTGAAAACGATAACCTGGTTCAGGACCAGATTAATGGCTGAAATGACAAAGAATTTCGGCATGGAACGCTGAATGCGCCCGGGCGATCGGAAAGAGTAATTTCGGTGACCAAAGTAGGAAACGAAGAATGCGACCGAATAGGCCACGAGGTTGGCGGTAAAAGGCTCAAGGCCGCCGAGGTGATGTGCAAGCAGGCCGACTGCAATATGAACGCCTGTGACGACCCCGCCTGTCACAACAAATGTAACAACGCTTCTGACTGACATACCGATCTGCCTGACTTATTGTGCTGCGTGCCTGGGGGATCCAATCCCCTCTGGCGGGTTCAGGTCTTTGGGGCTGGTATCCTGGGCGGTTTCCGAGTGATCTCCTCGTCTGACGATCTCTTCCACGATGAACAGAGGGCGCTTTTTTGATTGAATATACAGTCGGCCAAGATATTCGCCGATTACGCCCAGAACCAGAAGTTGCCCGCTGCCGAGGATCAGGACGACAGACATCAGCGTTGTCCAACCCTGAATGGCGATACCTGTCAGATAGCTGTACGCAGTATAAGCGAGGAACACGATCCCCAGCAGCGCACAGACGAACCCAAGATAGATCGAAAGGCGCAATGGCAGGATGGAAAACCCGGCAATCGCGTCCATGGCAAAGCTAAACATCTTTCGGACCGGGTATTTCGTGTCACCCGCAAAGCGGGCGGCGCGGGCATATTCCAGCGGCACTTGTCTGAAACCGACCCAGCTTACCATCCCCCGAATGAATCTGTGCTGTTCGGGCATTTCGTTCAGCGCAGTCAGCGCCCGGCGGCTGAGAAGACGGAAATCCCCGGTGTCGGGGGGGATATCAATGTCTATCAACAAGTTGAGAAAACGATAAAAAAGATGGGCAGTAAAGCGTTTCACCTGGGTTTCGCCCTGCCGCTCTGTCCGCTTGCCATAAACGACATCGGCCCCATCATCCATCAATTGCATCATATCGGGAAGCAGTTCGGGCGGATCCTGAAGATCTGCGTCCAGGATCAGAATGCGCTGGCCCCGGCATATCTGCAAACCCGCGGTCAAAGCCAGTTGATGTCCAAAGTTCCGGGATAGGAAAACTCCTACAATAGCGGGGTTTTCATCACTGAATTTGCGGATCAGAGAGCGCGTCCTGTCGCGTGATCCGTCATCAACAAGAATGATTTCGAAGTTTTCCCCAGCGGCTTCGGTGCTCACGGCGATAACGCGGCGCACCAACTCGGGCAGCGACTCCTCTTCGTCGAAACAGGGAACGACAACGGATAAAAATGGTGTACTCATCGCACAATGAAACCCAAAAATTAGAGCCCTATCCTAAAGCATAACCGCAAAAATCAAAAAATTGTCAGCCCTGTGTTGCAAGAAATGAGAGTACCTCAAGGATTTCATATACGTTGCGAGACTTCCGGTAAGATTGTTGCCGTTAGTTTGATAAACCTTTCCATCAATCGGCGGCGTTCGGTGTAGTTATCGATATCCGCAAAGCGTAGTCAGCCAGGGCCATACAACATTGAAGATCGGAAGGTGTCTTCCTGCCCTGAACATATCCGGGTCCAAAACGTCAATTCCGTGTAACCTGCAGCTTCTGCTTCTGCCCCAGAACATGATATTCGAACAGGCACCAGACATAGATGCTGGCCGAGTAGACGTAATAGAACTGGTGGTATAGCAGGCACTTGAACGCAAACCACGGCCCGCCATGCCCCGCCATTGTGCGGACCAGATCGAGATTGGCGACAAAGGCCATAGCCAGCAACACAAACGGCAGGGGCCACAGTCCGGGCCAGACCGGCAATACCAGAACTGACAGCAGTAAAAGCCCCGCTATTGCGGCCCGCAACCGTTCGGCCATTGACGTGTTGAGGTCGTCTGTCAGCCCCTCGCGCGAGATCATTAGCCGGGCCCAGGGCAGCGCGCGGCAGAAGATATCCGTACTCAGGCTGTTGCGCATGGTCCACACCTTCAGGTGCTTGCCCTGCAGGCGCGGCTCGACAAGGATGCGGCGCCCGGTTTCGGCGATGCGATATCCCAGTTCGATGTCCTCGATCGACGGGATTTCATAGGTCTTCACGTCAAACCCATCCACTTCGCGAAAGACATCCCGGCGAATTGCGCCGCAACCGGCCCAGAAGGTACGCGCCTCGCGATGGGCGCGCTGATGGTGATAGCGGTGCAGAAGGTTCTTGTAGCGCGAAAACCAGGCCTGCCCGTCCGGCGCATCATCATACGAGCCGAACACCGCCCCGACATTGTCCTCGGACATCGCGCGGCGAATGTGTTCCGGCCCATCCGGCCAGGCAATGACGTCGGAATCGACGAACCACAGAATATCCCCCGTGGCGTGCTCGGCGGCCAGATTGCGGGCCGCTCCGGGGCCGCCATTCACCGGTGTGGTCAGAACCGTCGCCCCCATCTCTCGGGCCAATGCCGCAGTGCCGTCGGGGGACTGGTCGTCCACCACCAGAACTTCCTGCACCTGACCTGCGCTCAGCATTTCAATCAGGGGCGGCAGGACGCGCGGCAGCAGGTGCTCGGCCTTGTAGGCGGGCATCACCACGCTGATCGAAAGGGAAGGGTCCGGCATCATGAGATCTCTCTGCTTCTGGATTGAGGTGCCAATGGCCACCTGGCAAGGACAAGAAAGGTGGCCGTGAACGGCAACAGCCACATCACCCGTGCCCCATATCGGTCTGCGGGTTGCGCCAAGCCTCCGCAAACCAAAGCGTTGACCGCGATTCCAAGCAAGACAAACAGTGCGAACAGCTTTACCTCTCGTGCGACGCTGCCGGGCCAGAGCAATATGATCAGAATGAATGCGAACGAGAGTGCATAAATGACTTCGTGGAAGGTATCGACGTATGTGATCCAGCCATGATCCTGTGCAAGTGGCCCACCCTGGATCAGATCAAATCGAGATTCGTCCAATCTGGCTAGCCGACGCGCATTTTCCAACATGTCCTCTGTCGGAATGGTCATCCCGATACTATAGTTCAAAAGCTGTTGGAACGCATTTTCCGCGAGGGCGAAGGAGGTCGTGACAGGCCGCGACAGAAAGACGGCCATGGCGAAATCCCGTTGAGAAAGCGCGACATGTTTCTGGTCGTCAAGTGACATGAGCCGGAAAGACCCGAGGTTTGGAGACAACTCGAAAATAATATGTGATGCCGTCAGCCGATACGGGTCATCTGACCATGAAAGTGCTTCATGCAGCGCACATGTGGGCACGCTTTCGTCCGGGCAAACCTCGTTCAGATAATCCATCCCCGGCCCGTCAACAATCAGCCGGGCGGTGATATGGGGGGCATAGACGACTTCTTTTTGGGTCGTGGTTTCCACGGCAATCTGAAATGCCTTACGTTCGGCGACTGACAGCGCGCAGACCGCCACAAGAAAAGCCAGTGCACGCCAGCGGCCCGGTGCCTTCTGTGTCAATGCAGCCAGGAAGACAAGGGGGATCATCAACCCTTGGACCGCCATATGGGAAGGGTGCAAAACCGTGGCGAACAACGCTATGCAGGATATCAGCAGAAGCTCCCATAATGCCATCTTCTGGCCGAATGCCGTAAGCGCGGCTATGGCAATCAGCAGAATGGGCGCAAATATGTCGGGCATCATGTATGCGATATAAAACGGCAGCGAGGCACCAGCGGCCACGAGCAGAGGAACCGTTGTCAACACAGCCGTGTGCCGGTTGTTTTCCAGGTATCGGCCAGCGGTTCTGGCCAGCAGCCAGGCGGCCAGAACCGTTGCCGCCAAATGCACTGATGGAATGGCATAAAGAGCGTTGACCCGAAAAAACGCGGCCATGATCAGCCCATAGATCACCGAGCGGGAGCCGCTTGCCGTGCCGTCATCGTCGGTATTGTAACTCGCGACTGCGCCGCCGGCTTCCTGAATATCGGGGAAGATGGTGTTCAGCGCTACGTTCCCCTGACGGATATAGCTGCCGGTATCATAGTAGTAGAGAGGGCCACCATTAATCAGCAGTACTGACAGGCCGGCGAGTATGACTGCGATCAACAGCAGGAACACTC
Source organism: Ruegeria sp. CF5 (assembly GCF_056537325.1). NCBI lineage: Bacteria > Pseudomonadati > Pseudomonadota > Alphaproteobacteria > Rhodobacterales > Roseobacteraceae > Ruegeria > Ruegeria sp. CF5. The sequence goes on from NZ_JBQFRI010000013.1 coordinate 23,647, forward strand.
CGATCCTCATGGACGGTTTATCAGAGAAAACCGCCATGCTCACGCCCGTTCTGCAGCGTTCCCCGCCGCCATGGCTATGCGCTGGAAATAACTGATAGTCGCTTCCAACCCCTCTTCCAGCGGCACCTGAGGCGCCCAGCCCAGCTGGTCGCGGGCGCGGGTGATGTCGGGTTGGCGCTGGATCGGATCATCCTGCGGCAATGGGTGAAACACCAGTTCCGATTTCGAACCGGTCATGCGGATCACGGCTTCGGCCAGTTCGCGGATGCTCAGCTCCACCGGATTGCCCAGATTGATCGGTCCGGTCACGTCTTCAGGGGATTCCATCAGCCGGATCAGCCCGCCAATCAGGTCGGACACAAAACAGAAGGATCGGGTCTGGCTGCCATCACCGTAGATCGTGATCGGCTCTCCGGCCAGGGCCTGCATGATGAAGTTGGACACCACGCGCCCATCGTCGGGATGCATGTTGGGGCCATAGGTATTGAAGATACGCGCCACCTTGATGGGCAAATTATGTTGCCGGTAATAGTCGAAAAACAGCGTCTCGGCACAGCGCTTGCCTTCGTCATAGCACGAACGCGGCCCGATCGGGTTGACGTGGCCGACATAATCCTCGGTCTGCGGATGGATTTGCGGATCGCCATAAACCTCGGAGGTCGAGGCCTGCAGAATCCGGGCGCCAACCCGCTTGGCCAGCCCCAGCATGTTGATCGCACCGTGCACGGCCGTCTTGGTCGTCTGCACCGGATCGTGCTGATAATGGAAAGGTGACGCGGGGCAGGCCAGATTGTAAATTTCGTCCACCTCGACATAAAGTGGGAAGGTCACATCGTGCCGCATGACCTCAAAGCGGGGATTGCTCAGCAAGTGGCGCAGATTCCCGCGTCGCCCGGTAAAGAAATTGTCGACACACAGAACCTCGTGCCCCCGCTCAAGCAGGGTTGCACACAGATGCGAGCCCAGAAACCCGGCCCCTCCTGTCACCAGGATTCGCTTGGCGTTAAGGTCTATGTCGTTGGGATCGAAATCAGACGCGTTCATTAGCGTTCTCTTGCAGTTATATGCCGACCGGCAGGCATCCGTATCGGCTTTCAAAAAAGATCAGGCACTCCAAACGGACAAAATGCATATTCCGTCTGCAAACTGAGCGCCTGTACTCAGTATGTACAGCTTGATCGAAATTACACGAAGTTTTCGGAGCAACGAAGAATAAATGTCTGGGATGTCCGGATTTCGTGCTGTTTCATTTCCTTTGGAAAAACCAGTGGTCTCGGATGTTGTGCAAAGCTCCACAATCATCCGGAATGGTCCTGAATTGTTTACCGGAGTCATCGCTGGTGTGAAAACATCGGCTACCATGGCGAGCCCGCCGCAGTTGGGTCTTCACGGGGATCGCGAACGTAATAGTGCTATTCTGATCCACGCCAGAATCCGGTTCTGCGGTTCGCCAAGCCTGCCCGATTGCCGACCGGGCTTCAGAGATTCGGATACATCATCAAGTGCGGCAGAGCCTGTTTACAAAACCGAAACAAAGTCGGATTTGAGGCATAATTGCGTCACTCAGCGCCCTATGTTGCCCTAAAAATGCCCCAATTCTCCAAAAAAGGCTTCGCACCACACTGTAAATAAAGTACTAATTCCTAAGAGATAAGTGCCACCCCCGAAGGGGTGTGTGTAACTAGGGATAAGGGTGAGGATTAGATGCTTAGAGCTTTAAAAACGATGGCTGTTGCACTTGTTGCGGCCGTGTGGATGACCGGATCAGCCAGTGCGATTACGTCGGTAACGAGTGGCGGCAGCTATGATATTACGTCCGACAACTTCTTTACCGGTACAGTGTCAACGAATGGCGGCGGAGGTGCCTATTCGGTAAATTTCACATCGCCATACGATACTGTCGGTAACGCGAATGCGTCTGTCACGATGCGCGTGCTGAGCTCTTTCTCCAACCTGACGATGACCTGGGTTGATGCTGCAACCAATACAGCTCTGAAGTCGGTCATGCTTGTGGCTGGTGTTGCAACGCTGGATACGATTTTCACCAGCGCCAACACGCAAGGCCAGAATCTGGTGTTCAGCTGGTCCGATTCCGCATCTGCGACCGGTGGGCCGATCACCTTTGACTTTGACGTGGCTGCGGTTCCGCTGCCTGCGGGCGGCCTGTTGCTGCTGACTGCACTTGGTGGTCTTGCTTTGACGCGTCGCCGCAAGACTGCGGCCTGAGATTACATTTCTGATTGTTGTGGAAGGGGCCGTTTCGCGGCCCCTTTTCAGTTACGTCAGGCGCTCAGATTGAGCGCCCTGCCGCCTGGCGTAACATCCAGATCATACGCGCGCATCTAAGCCGGATCAGCGTTGCAATGGCCCGCAGGGTTTCGCCCGTTGAATCCAGCTTGTCACTGGTCAGAACTTTGGGTGTATGCACCATGGCACTTGCAGGCATGGCCAACCCGCGGATTGCCCATCGCAGGCGTGCGGCGGGTCCGGTTCCGTTCAACTGATACGCCTCCTGAGTCGTCCGCCGCCACTTTGCTTTGAGCGCCGGCCAGTCCTGCCGGGACGGATGGCTGACCCGAAACCGGTCTTCGTAAATCAGGTCATAACCCCGGGACACTGCGCGCATGGTCCATTCCCGGTCTTCCGATACGCCGTTGATGAATCCGCCGATCGCGTCAAACACGTCGCGGCGGGTCAACAGATTGCCAGCTCCGGAAAATCCCTGAACTTCGATATATCTGCGGAAGTTGAAGGCAAAAACCGCCTCGAATGCTTCCGCTCCACTGCGCGGTGGCGGGGTTTCGTCAAAGACATCGACCCGGCCACCGATCAGATCGGCCCGGTTGGCAATCTCGCGTCCGACCGTCAGCCAGTCAGGCGCGGGCACGCAATCGGCATCAATGAAAAACAGCCGTTGCGCCTTTGTCTCGGCAACCCCTCTGTTTCGGGCATGTGCAGCGCCTTTTTGGGCCTCAATAATAAACCGCACCTCGGGAAAGGTATGATGCAGCCCGTCCAGCGAAACTGGAGAGGCGTTGTCCACCACCACGATTTCGGTGTCGGCAATTTCATTCTCCATCAACGCCCGCAGGCATCGTTCCAGCCTGGGGACGTCGTTGTAGTGGGGAATGATGACCGCGTCCGCCGGAGCCGGATCAGTACGAGCCGTACTCATTTCCAAAGGCTCCGCTGATATAGCGACATTTGGTTAACACGATCCCCATGACCTGCGTCAGCTCGGCCAGCTGCCGTTCTGCCACATCTATATGGTCAATGCTGGTTTCCTCGGCCGCGGCCAACAGCAGGGCACAGTCAACGTTTTTCAGAAACCCATGGCTGTCGTCGCTCGCCATCAGCGGCGGTGTATCGAACAGCATGATATCAGGTTTGTATTCGGCTTCGATCCGTTCCAGCGCCTCGATCGCCCACCGGCTTTGCAGGATTTCCGCCGGGTTGCGTGTCGGGGTGTAGTTCAATCCGAAGATCACATTCTTGCCGTGGCGCAGGGCATGCTCCCGAAACGGTACTTTTCCGTGAATGACGTCGGCCATGCTGTGACCGCCGGTCTGCTTCAGTATCTCGGCCAGCCCCCTGCGCCGCATGTCAAAGTCGATCACGACCGTGCGCAGGTCCTCCTGCCGCCCAAGACTGAAAGCAAGATTTGCCGCGGCCGTACTTTTCCCGCATCCACTGTAGGGGGACGTCAGCGCCACACGGCGCCAGCCGTTGGACAGGATCTGCTGCAACATCTTTGTCCGCAGCATGTCATAAGGCCCGGCATCGGGCCCGCCGCGATAGGCAATCAGACGCTTGCGTGACACAAGAGACTGGTCGATTTTCAGCTCGGGCAGGGATTGCCAGGCATCATCTTCGTCTCCCGATGGAACATAGTGCTGCTCCTCGGTTAGCGCGAGCGGTTCGCTCTGGCGGCTTGCGCGTTCTTCGCGGGCCTTTCGAATTGCCACCTGAAGACGGTCCATTACACCCTCTCCGAACTTGTAGGAGCAAAAATCACCAATAAACCTCCAACTTGTCGATCACTCTCTCGGCGATCAGATCCAGGGGCAGATAATACGTGTGTACGGCCCAGACCCCTGCGGGAACACCAATCAGAATTGCCAAAATAACCAGAACCCAGATAAGTCGGTACCGTATTTTCTCACCTCGGGAGCGCACATAAGGGATGGTTGCGATTGGCCAGACCTCGAGCTTGTTGATCAGGTCTTCCGGCCGGCGCGCGGACCGGTTCAGGAGTTCCAGCAAAACGACAAGCCCCAGCCCCAGCATGATGCCAAAAGCTGTTCCTCCGCCAGCAATCATCAGGCGATTGGGTTTGGAGGGCTCGGTTGGCGCGGACGGATGTTCGATCACGGAGATGCGCTGTCCCTGGGACGTCACTTCGATCCGTTCTCCGGTCGAGGCTTCCGCTAGGCGGGCGATGGCGGCATTATACTGGGACTGGATGTTATCATGGTCGCGCTGCAGCTCTGCAAGCGTGATCGCATTGGCCGGTGTCTGGTCGATTGTCAGCGTCAGTTCTCCAAGACGCTCTTCAATCACGACCCTTTGATCCTGAAGCGATGCAATCTGTGAATCGATTTGGGCCAGTTGAATGTCGAGAGCCGAGTTACCCGTCTGCGCATCCGGTTGCGTGGGATTGGCCGCCTGCTCAGCAGCAACAATCTCTTCCAGTTTTGCGATCCGGGCGCGCAGCAATCTGATTTGCGGATTGTTCTCAGAATAGATGACACGTTGATTGTCGAGCTGCGTCTGCAACTGACTCAGCTGTTGCTGCGCCGGGGTCAGGTTTTGCTGGGTGACACCGACAACCTGCCCGGTCGAACTATAGATCTTTACAAGCTTTTCCCGTTGCCCCTGGAGCGCAAATATCTGCTGGTCCGTTTGTTCGAGATTGGTCTGCATTGCCCCCTGCTGCGCCAGCCGGAACTGAAGACTGTCAGGCAATGCGCCCGAGTTCTTGTTCTTGAACTCGAGAATCCGGGCGCTGCGCTTGTCGAGTTCGTCGTTCAGGCGATCCACTTCCTGCTCGAAGAATTCCAGCGTATCCGAGGCCCGCTCCTTGCGATAAGACACGTCAAGTTTCTGGATTTCGGTCAGATATTCGTTCAATACACCGGCCGCAATCTGACCGGTCCTGGCTTCATAGCTGATCGTCATCAAATTGGCCTGGTTGAGGCCAGTGCTGATCCAGATGGATGTTTTGGCACGCAATGCATCCACGATCTGATCCGGGCTTGCCTCGGACTGATCCTGCAGCACGTCGAACTTGCGGGAAATGTCCAGAAGAACCGGTCGGGTCAGTAGGCGCTGCTCGACGATCTGAAGCTGTTCCGCTGCGGGTGTCGTCACGGTACTGGCGGCCAGATTGCCCGGAATCTGAGGGGATTCAACGATCAGCCGCATTTGCGAAACATAGGTGGGCGGCAAGGTCATTGCGACGATGATCGAAACCGCCGACACGATCATGGCCACGATGAGGAAATACGGAAAGCGTCTCAGAAAAATGGAAATGTAATAGCGAACCGGGCCCATCTCAGACTGTCAGCTCCTTCTCAAGGGAATTCCCACCAAAGAATACACCGTCGTTGATCACTTGATTGACGACTTCTTCGTCCACTTTTTCCGCCTCATTTGTCCAGGCATAGAGCAGGGCAAAATCGCAGAACTGATTCACGAGGCGCGGCACACCATGAGTCCGGTGAAAAATCAGCTTGCAGGCTTCCTCGGTGAACTCCTCGCCTGAACCACCGGCAATCTTCATCCTGTGACTAATATAGTGCTCGACCGAAACCTCATCCATCCGCTCCAGATGAAAACTTGCGGCTACCCTTTGTGTCAGCTGACGCATCTTGGGGTCCAGAACCAGATCCCGCAACTCGGGCTGACCCACCAGAACAAGCTGGATCAACTCATCCGTGTTGGAGTTGATGTTGGTCAGCATGCGGACTTCTTCCAGACCTTCGACGGTCAGGTTCTGCGCCTCATCAAAGATCAGGACCACCCTCCGCCCTTCGGCATATTCCGAAATAAGAAAATCCTGCAGCGCCTGAAACATCTGCACATAGGTTGCGTCTTTTTCGATCGGCAGGCCCAGGGCATGCAGCACCCATTGCAGCAGCTCTCCGCGTCCGCCCTGAGCATTCGAGATCAGTCCGACCGTGATCGAGTTTTCCATATCACTGAGGAGGTGCTGGATCAGGGTTGTTTTCCCGGCGCCGATCTCTCCGGTCAGGACCGTGATCGGCGCGCAGCTCATGATGCCGAACTGCAGGATCGAGTAGCCGCGCTTGTGAAGGGGCGACCAATACATGAACCCCGGATCCGGCAGCAGCGTGAACGGCCGCCGGTCGAGCCCGAAGAAATCTAAATAGAATCCATCGCTGGAAGCCATGGCGCCACGGTCGCCTTCCGCTTTGTCAAAATTAATCCTGGTTTCCCGGAGATTACCCAAACTTGCACCCTGAACCACCAGCAAATCCTTACACAATGCAGAGATATCACACGAACCAACAAATACTTGGCTCTTATTCTGCCACAACATCAAGGCGGCAGGCATCACTAATTTCCTCAGGCGATACATTGGCCTCGCTGGTGCCCCAATTGAAACAGTTTTCCACAATTGTTTCCCTGAATCGCCCCAAAAAGCCGGGATACTATGATTGGAGGTGGTCGACGATTCTCAATGTCCTGCCACTCCCGATTTGCCCCTCTCACAGCATCAAAACCAAGAAAGCCGCCTTATTGCGCCGAAATGTTGCACAATCACGCTGATTTCATCCTGTTTCCGACACAGTCGCCTTGTACTGAAAGTGCTTTGTGCAACCATCATTTCATGGGCTTAAGACGCGCTGAGGGGTGATTAATGTTTTGCAAGCCAGTGGGAATTTGTTAACAATTAACAAAAGGAGGCTTGCCGAGCATGGAATACGGGCAGAGTCTGAAATAGACATAAAAATATAATAGATTTTGTATAAAATTTTGAGGCTTAGTGCTGAGTGTAAGTGGTCTCTGGGTGTGTAGGTGGTTCGTGAGTATTTGTGTGTGTTGGGGGTTTGTATAGTGACAAGTCATTCAAAAGAGGTTGCCAACGCTGGCGTTGGCTACTCTAAAATTCCTGCGATGCCGACCTCGGCGCACTATCCGGGGTTTTACAAAAGCATGGGAAAACGCATCCTTGATATTGTGTTCGTCCTTGTTTCGGCGCCGATCGCCGTGCCGCTGGTGCTGATCTTTGCCACGCTGCTTGCCTGTCAGGGTGCGACCCCGTTCTACCGGCAGCAACGGGTCGGTAAGAACGGCAAGATTTTCAACCTGCTCAAACTGCGCACCATGGTGAATGACGCCGAGGCGGTTCTTGAAAAGCATCTGGCGGACAATCCCGAGGCCCGAGAAGAGTGGAACCGCAACCAGAAGCTTCGCAATGATCCGCGCGTCATCAAACTGGGTTCGTTTCTGCGCAAGTCTTCGATGGATGAACTGCCGCAATTCTGGAACGTTCTTGTCGGTGAGATGTCCATGATTGGTCCCCGCCCGATGATGGTGAACCAGCAGAAGCTGTATCCCAGCAAGCTTTACTATGCCATGCGCCCGGGCATCTCGGGGTTGTGGCAGGTTTCCAGACGCAACAACTCTTCATTTGCCGAACGTGCGCACCACGATATCGAGTATTGGAAGAACATGTCGTTTGGCACCGATCTTTCCATTCTGACCCGGACCATCTTTGTCGTTTTGCGCGGCACCGGCTGTTGAGGCCGAGGTTCGCTCCGGGCGTATCCGGCCAGCCGCGAACCTTTCGTGACTGATTTTTGCGGGAGTGCAGCAATGAGCAGAACCGGGATTTCCATCGGTAAGCGTCTGACAGCTGCCCTTTTCGCTGCGACCCTGTTTCTGAGCGCCTGCGACTCGGCCGAGGAACGGGCAGAGGCGCATTTCCAGGCGGGGATGGCCCATCTGGAGCAGGGGGATGTCGAGCGCGCGCTGGTCGAGTTCAGGAATGTCTTCAAGCTGAATGGTCGGCACAAAGAGGCCCGCCTGACCTTTGCCCGGCTGGAGCGTGAGCGCGGCAATATCCCGATTGCCTATGGTCAGTACCTGCGGCTGGTCGAACAATTCCCGGATAATTTCGAAAGTCAGTTCGCCCTGGCCGAAATGGCGCTGGAAGTGGGCAATTGGGAGGACGTGAGGCGCCATGGTACCGCCGCTGCCGAGCTGGAGCCCGAAAATATCGAAGTCCAGGCCATCAACAACACTTTGGCTTACACCGATGCGGTTCGGGATGGCAGCGCTGCGGGTACGGACTTTGCCGTGCATACCGCGCGCGAACTGATCAAGGAACGCCCGGATCTGATGACCGCGCGCAATATCGTGATCGACTCTCTGGTTCGCAAACAGGATTGGTACGATGTGCTGGACGAGGTCGATGCAGCTTTGGTCGTTGCCCCGAAACAGGACAATCTTTATGCGATCCGGATTCGGGCGCTGCAGGAACTGAACAAGCCTGCAGAAATCGAAAAACAACTCAGAAGTATGATGCTGATCTACCCCGACGACCGGGGCGTAGAGCAGATGCTGGTTCAGCACTATATCGATCGGGACAATCTGGATGCCGCCGAGGCGGTGCTGCGGGAGGAAGTGGCTCCTCAGGCCGAAGACTATCACCCGGCGCAGCGACTGGTTGCGTTCTTGAATGAATATCGCAGCCCGCAGGCAGCGATTTCCGAAATGGACGCGATTATCGCGCAGGGCGGACCGAACACCCCAAAACTCAAGACCATAAGGGCGACACTGAAATTCCATTCGGGCGATGAGCAAACCGCGCTTGCCGAGATGAAAGAGTTGGTGGAAAATTCCGAACGCACCACTCAGACCCGTGAAAACGAGGTGGAGTTCGCCCGGATGCTGTTCCAGGCCGGCAAGTCCGAAGAGGGCCGCGCCCTGATCGAAAAGATCCTTTCGGAGGACGCCACGCAGGTGGATGCACTCAAGTTCAAGGCTGCCTGGCTGATCGAAGAAGATAATACCGGTGACGCCATCGCCCTGTTACGTGAAGCACTTGGCGAGGCTCCGCGGGACCCGCAACTGATGACCCTGATGGCCGGCGCGCACGAGCGCAATGGCGACCGGGAGCTCATGGGTGAAATGCTGGCGCTTGCGGCGGAAACATCTCAGGGCGCGACAGTAGAGTCGCTGAGTTATGCCCAATATCTGATTGCGGAGGGCGATCTCAAAATCGCCGAAAGCGTTCTGATCAATGCCCTCCGTCGAAACTCGGACAACCGGGAACTTCTGCCGCTGCTGGGGCAAATCTATCTGAGAATGCAGGATTGGGGGCGCCTTGAGGCCGTGCTGAACTCGCTCAGCGATCTGGACGAAGCGGAGGCGCAGCGTGTTTCCAAGGAACTCAGGGCTCAAATGCTGGCAGCTCAGAACCGGTCGGATGACCTGACGGACTTCCTGAACGAATTGGCGGACGATCCCGAATTTGGCCTTCCAGCCGATATCGCGCTCATCCGTTCGATGCTGGCGCAGGGCGATGCACAAGGCGCCTTCGGGCGTCTCGACCAGAAGCTTGCGGAAAACCCCGGTTCACTGCCACTGCAATTCGTGAAAGCGCGTGCGCTGACCAGTGAAAACAAGCTTGATGAAGCTAGGGGGCTTTATCGCAAAATCCTTGCGGATTATCCGGACACGGCACAGGTCTGGGTTGCGCTTCATACGCTGGAAACCCGCCACGGCAAGCCGGAAGATGCCAGGGCCGTGCTGTCTGAGGCATTGAATGAACTACCTCAGAGTCCGGAAGTGCTGATGCTTCTTGCGGCAACTCATGAACGCGACGGGGATCTGGATCAGGCAATCGCCGTTTATGAGAAGCTCTACCCGCTCAGCAACCACTCGTTGGTCGTGGCCAACAATCTGGCAAGCCTTCTGACAACCCACCGCAGTGACGATGAAAGTCTGCAGCGCGCGCAAATCCTGGCGCGGCGCTTGCGCGGTACACGTATTCCCGCGTTTCAGGATACATATGGCTGGATCGCCTATCGGGTCGGCAACTACGACGAGGCGCTCATCTATCTCGAGCCCGCAGCGCGCGCTTTCCCCGATCAGCCGCTGGTTCTGTACCATCTGGGCAAGGCCTATGCCGCCCTTGACCGAAACGAAGATGCCCTGCGCACATATCAGGCGGCTCAGGCCCTTGGGCATTCTCCGGATGTCACATCTGCGCTTGAGGATGAAATTGAACGGCTGCGCACAACAAGTGACACCGGCCAATAAGCGTGCCGGTGAATCCGCTGCATTTCTGCCGCAGCCTGCAACCGACGAGACTCCTGTGGATTGTTTCGTGAATTTGAAAAAGGCATAAGGGGGAAAAAGTGAAAGATTTGAACATGCGGACAGTTATCGGATCATTTATCGCTCTCATCATCTCTATGATGATTTCAACGGGTGTTTCTGCGCAAAGCTCCTCATATCAGATACAGCCAGGTGATGCGCTTCAGATTGAGGTCCTTGAAGATCCGACTCTGAACCGGACCGTTCTGGTTCTGCCGGACGGATCAATCAGCTTTCCGCTTGTCGGCGCGGTGCGTGCCGCAGGCCAGTCGGTGAACGGGCTGAAGAACTCTCTGACGTCCGCGCTGTCGAGCAATTTCAATACACCGCCGACCGTATTTGTCTCGATTGCATCGCTGGCGCCGCCGCCACTGAATCAGGGGACTGTTCCAACGGGCCCAACGATCGACATCTTCGTGACCGGCGAAGTCGGTTTGCCAGGCAAACTCCTTTCCAGCAAGGGAACAACCATTCTTCAGGCTCTGGCCGAGGCCGGGGGACTAACAAGATTCGCGGCCCGCAAACGTATCGAACTGCGGCGGGCAGACAAAAAAACAGGCGTGATGACCAAGTTTATCTATAACTATGATGGCACGGGCAACAGTATTAGTGGTGGCACAGTACTCAAGACCGGAGACGTTATTGTAGTGCCAGCACGCCGCTTGTTCGAATAGGGGCTAACAGGTGGGGAAAATTGGGAAAAGGCTGTCCTTTGCTCTGGCAAGCGGGGCAGCCTGCATCATGTCATTTGCGCCGGCAGCCGGACAGCAAACGTCCAATCAACAGACTACTGGCCAGCAGACTACCGGTCAACAAACGCCCAACCAACTGACATCCAATCAGCAAACACCCAGCCAGCAGCTGATCAGGCAAAGGGCATTGCAAAACCCGGCGCGAAGGCTGGCCCTGCCTGCCGGACAGCAACTTGGGACCGGCGAGGGGCTGAGCGTCACGCTCGATTACCTGTCGACGTTCAGATATGATGACAATCTCCGACTGACCAATCCATCACTCGGTTCAACATCTCGGTGGGAGAACCTCCTCGGTATCGGGGTCGTGAATCAAACGCCGGATTCGACCCTGACATTTGACCTCTCGGGGCTCATTCGGATTTATGACGAACCGGTGCTTGGATCGGACACGGAATTCAACGACCCGCTCACACGGTTGACCTATCTGCGCGACCGGGCCAACAGCCGCTTCAGCGGATTGCTTGAATACCGCTCAACCGATCTGAACTTCAACCGCTCACTGACAGACATCAATCAGGATGGCATTATCGATGCCGGCGATGTTGTCATTTCCAGCGGTGATCGCGCCGATGGCCGGATAAACTTGGATTGGCAAACCGGCCTCAACGATCCGCTCGGCTTTCAGCTTACATACAACCGTTACGAGCGCACCTACACAAACACGACCGATCCGGACCTGTTCGACAACGAATACGACGATTTTGCTGCAACTGTTCTGCTGCGCTTCTCTCCGGTTTTGCAGGGGAATGTGAGCCTGGGCTATATCGGCTATACGGCCGAAGATCAGGAACGGACTGACAGAAAGACGACGACTCTGTCTACGGGCATTTCGTATGATGTTTCCGCGGTTACCACGATCAATGCAGATATTGGTGTAACCCAGGTCGATGAAACGCTGCGGACGTTCAATACCAATACTGTGGACGAAGACTATGTCGCGCGCTTTTCCTGGTTCAGAGAGCTTCCGGATGGTTCTGTGAATGCCCTGCTTGATCATACTTTTGGCGTCAACGGAGCCAGAACGAATGCAACGGTTGGCCGTGATTTTCAACGGCCCAACGGATCGTTCGATTTCAACATCGGTCTGACGCATGGCCCATTCGGGGAAACGACCGTTATCGGCGATCTCAACTATGTGTATACGGTCAACAGATCACAGATCACCGCGACAGCACAGCGCCGGGTAGACACCAGCACGCAAAGCCGGGAAACCCGCCAGACACTGGCCTATTTCGCTTATGACTATTTCATCAATCAGGATTCCGCCCTCTCGTTGAGCATAGATTACGTGGATCAGGAAGAAGAAGGCCCCGGCCCGACCGATCCGCTTTCACGCACAAACATCACCGCCGCTTATACCCGCGCGATCACCAAGGACTGGGCGATGACCCTCGGGTATCAATACCTGATCGATGAGCAGCGTCAGTCAGCGCAGGCAACCGGGAGTTCCATCTATTTCACGCTGGGGCGACGGCTATTCCTCAAACCCTGACGCACCCAATGATTGTTTCCCGTTTGTAGACAAAGTTATCTGTACTGCAGCACCTTTCCGGTTCGAAGTCAAAAATCCCGAGGTAACTGGCCGGAAGCTTAAGAACCCGATCATTTCGTGCATGATGAACACCGAATTTTGGCCTCGATTCGAAGGAACGGACCATGCAGGCCAGCGGCAAGGCGCTTGATACTGCCCGGATTACCCAGTCGGCCATAAATGCGGCCGGGTTGTTTTGGTTTGTCCTGCTCATGGCCGGGTCAATGCCGATTTTCTGGCTCGGGCTTGTCTCTCTGGGCGCAGCCTGGAGTACGCCCGAATACAGCCACGGACCGCTGATCCCGGTCATCTCGCTTTATCTTTTTCTGCGCGAGCTGCGTAATTACCCCCCACCCAACCCCACTATCGATGATCGCTGGCCAGGTGTGATGGTGATCGCACTGGCACTGGTCGTCGCCGTTCTGGGCAATCTGGCGCGTATTCCGGATATCGTCACTTACGCGATGATTATCTGGACAGGTGGCCTGGTGCTGACCGTATTCGGCTGGGAACGCGGCAAATACCATCAGTTGCCGGTTCTCCATCTGATCTTCATGCTGCCCCTGCCACAATTCGTCTATTGGAAGCTCACGATTTTCCTTCAGTGGGTTTCGTCGGAGCTTGGGGTCTGGTTCGTGCAGATGGCTGGCGTCTCGGTTTTCATCGAAGGCAACATCATCGATCTGGGGGTCTACAAATTGCAGGTGGCCGAGGCCTGCTCCGGGTTGCGCTACCTGTTCCCGATCCTGAGTTTCTCATATCTTTTTGCTCTGCTTTACCGCGGCCCTGTCTGGCACAAGGTGGTTCTTCTGGTCTCGGCTGCTCCGCTAACCATTCTGATGAACTCCATCCGCATCGGCGTTATCGGTGTTCTGGTTAACTATAACGGCATAGAGCAGGCCGAAGGATTCCTGCATTTCTTCGAGGGCTGGATCATCTTCCTGCTTTGCGTGTTCGTTCTGTTCCTGATGGCGATCGGATTGCAGCGACTTGCCCCCAATCCGCAGCCCTTTACTGAAGCGATCGATCTGGATGTCGAAGGGCTTGGCGCCATCGCTCTGCGCGTCCTGAGAATCCGTGCCTCGGTGGCTCTGGCGGCTGCGGCGCTTTTGACCCTCGCTGTCTCTGCCACCTGGATGCTGCGGCCTGCCTCTGAAGTGCAGCCCATCGAACGCGATCCCTTCGTTCTTTACCCACGCCAGCTTGGTGACTGGTCCGGATCGACCGCCAGCCTGGATCCCGAGGTTGCACAGACCCTTGGTGCCAGCGATTACCTTAATGCCAGCTATATCGACACCGGTTCCGGCGATTTCGTGAATATGTTCGTGGCCTTCTACGACAAACAGACCGATGGGGAGGGTATTCATTCGCCCGAGGTTTGCCTGCCAGTTGGTGGCTGGGAAATCTTCAGTCTTGAGCCCTACGAGGTCAATCCGGGCAACACCCCTTATGGCAGCTTCACCGTCAATCGCGCGGTGATCCAGAAAGAACTGTCAAAGCAGTTGGTCTATTACTGGTTCGAACAGCGCGGCAAACGCATGGTCAACGACTTCCGCGCCAAGATGAGCGTTATTCAAGACGGCTTTACCATGGGCCGTACCGATGGGGCGCTGGTGCGTTTTGTCACTCCGATCCTGGCCGGTGAGACCGAGGCGGATGCGGACGCACGGCTGCAGCGGTTCATGGAACCAAGCCTCAACCGCCTGCCGCGTTTCGTACCGTTCTGATGTCGGCGACAATGATTTAACGAAGGGAAATTTGGAGACGTTTCCCAATTCAATCACAAGGTTGTTTCCGCAACCTCCGGCAAAGTTTCAAGATATTTGGAGTAATGATTTCATGGATATTGTATCAATAATCTGCCTGCCAATAAGCGCATGTTACACGAATACTGCAGTCAGCCCGGGAAAACGGAAATGAAAGAACAGGTTGCGAGTGTGTGTCCCGAAAAAACGGCGCCTCGCATCGCGGATCGGTCAGAGGGGCGGGACAACAACTTCAATCTGATCCGTATTTGGGCGGCTATTCTCGTTCTCGTGTCGCATGCCTATCCGCTAAGCTGGGGCGCTGAATTCGGGCAGCCTTTTGAATCCGTACTGCACGGGCTTTCGCTCGGCATAATCTGTGTGTGGGCTTTCTTTGCGATCTCGGGGTTTTTCATTACGCGCAGTTTTGATCGGAAACCGTCCGCAACGGCATTTCTGACTGCCCGGGCCCTGCGGTTATTTCCCGCGCTCGCCATGGTGACCATGATCACCATTCTGATCGCCGGATTTCTGCTGACGCAGGCACCCCCTTCCGTTTTCTGGGCCGAGGCGGGCGACTATTTCATCCGCAACATGCTGTTGTTCAAGCTGCAATATACCTTGCCCGGCGTATTCGAAGCCAACCCCTACGGGGCCGCGATCAACGGCTCGCTCTGGTCACTCTCATACGAAGTCACCTGTTATGTCGGCGTTTTGATATGCGGCCTTCTGGGGTTTCTCGGACACAAGAAGATCTTTGCCGTATTGGTAGTGCTGTTTCTGTGTTTCTATACACTGGTCGTCGCTTTTATCGACGTGAACCCACGGATTGAGGTACTCACACGGCTTGGACTGCCCTTTCTTTCAGGAATGGTGCTTTATATCTGGCGTCACCATATTCCCTTGTCCTGGGCATTGTTGACCGGGCTGAGCGCACTGGCTTTCGCGGCTTGGTTCACACCGTTGTTCCTGCCGGTTTTTGCCGTCAGCCTGTCTTATGCAGTGTTCTTTTTCGGCTATGCCAGAGTTCCGCTGCTTTTGAATTACAACAAGCTGGGCGACTATTCTTACGGGGTCTATATCTACGCCTTCCCGATCCAGCAGCTGGTGGCACAATCAGGCGTGACGACGCCTGTCATAAATATGGCGATTTCACTGCCCTTTACCCTGCTCTGTGCAGTGCTTTCCTGGCATTTCATCGAGGCCCCGGCCATGAAGCTCCGGCGCCGGAAGAAAGCACCGGGGCATATTGAAACCAAACAAGCCGCCGAGTAGCGGGTCAGGGTTTTACCCCTTCCAGATCCGCTTATATGCCGCAATCAGGGCAGGCACCTGGTGGGGCCAGGCCATCTCGGACTCGACACGGGCGCGGCCATAGCGGCCCATTTCGGCACGTTGCCCCTCATCCGCCAAAAGTTTGGCGATCTTGTCGGCCATATCCACCGGATCGTTGGCCTTTGCATAAAGCGAGGCTTCCTGCGCCGAGAACCGGCCCTCTGTCACGTCGAACTGCACGATGGGCTTTTCGAACGCCATGTATTCGAGAATCTTGTTCATGGTGGACTTGTCGTTCATCTCGTTCACCCGGTCCGGGTTCACGCAGACATCTGCGGTCGACAGGATCTCGAACAGATCATGATCCGGCGCGCGACCGGTGAAGGTGACGAAATCCGAAAGCCCCATTTCTTCGGATTGCTGTTGCAGCTTGTCCAGACTGGGGCCGCCGCCCACAAGGCAGAACTGGATATCCTCGCGTCCCTGGGCCTGCACCAGATGCGCCACGGATTCCAGCAGCAGGTCGATGCCTTCCTGATCGCCCATCACGCCGACATAGCCCACCATATACTTGCGACCGTTGCGCCAATCGGGGTTCGGGGGCAAATGCTGCAGGCGGCTGAGGTCCGGACCCGAGCGGACGACAAAGACATCCTCGGGCGCCATGCCGCCGCGTTCGATGGCGATCTTGCGATAGCTTTCATTGGTGGCAATCGACACCCGGGCCGAGGCGAAGGTCAACCGCTCGAACGTCTTCATCAGCTTCCAGAAGAAGCCGCGCTTGTCGAATTTGGCCTCATAAAGCTCGGGGTTGATGTCGTGGTGGTCAAACAGGTAGCGCACGCCGAACAACTTGAAGGGCAGCGCCACCAGAAAGATCAGATCGGGCGGGTTGCAGCCATGGATGACGTGAAAACCGCGCGTCATCTTGATCCGCAACGCCAGCCAGCTTTCCCAGAACAGCGCCGCGCCATATTCCAACAGATATCCCAGCGCGCCACTGGCATCCAGCGGCAGAGGATGGCGATAGACCTTGATGCCTTCATCCTCCCACACGCGTTCCTCATGGCCCTTGCCGGTTGGGCAGATGACCGAGACCAGCGCGCCGGCGGCGGCCAGCGTCCGCGCCTCCATCCAGACACGGCGGTCGAAGGGTACGGGCAGGTTTTCGACCACGATCAGAACCTTCAGCCCTTTCAGGGGCTGGCTCTGGCGCAACTCATCAAACGTGATCGGCTGAACGGCGGGCGGTGGGCTAGTCATATTCATAGGTTCGCACCACCTCTGTATTACCGAGGTTCAACTCGTTCACGATACGGTTTGATCCGATCACCAAATCCCAGGGTCCGGCCTCGGCCGTGGCACGATCCACCAGCAGGCTGCCCATCGTCGGCAAATGGGTAAAGGCATAGCCCAGATTCTGCCCCCGCAGGTCGGCTGGCCGGACTGCCGGATCATAGACCGACAACGCATACCCGCCTTCCAACAACCGCCGGGCGATATCAACATTCGGGCTTTCGCGCAGATCATCGGTTCCGGCCTTGAAGGCCAGCCCCGCCATCAGCACCCTGCCTCCTTCGGGCAGCCGGGCCATGATGTCCTGCGCCTGATAGGTCTTGTGCGCCTGATTGGTGTGCAACAGGCTGTCGATCAGATGCGTATGTGCCCCAACCTCGCCCGCGATATGCTGCAGCGCGCGCACATCCTTGGGCAGGCACGATCCCCCAAAAGCCCCCCCGGGGCGCGTGTAATAGGGCGAGATGTTGAGCTTGGTATCGGAAACAAAAATCTCGTGCATGGTTTTGGCCGACACCCCCATCTGGTGACAGATACGGCCGATCTCATTGGCAAAGGCCACCTTTACCGCGTGCCAGGTATTATCCACGAACTTAGTAATCTCGGCCTCTTCGTAGGCCGTATAAAAGACCGGAGCATCCAGACCTTCGTGCAGGGCATCCATCACGTCGGACCGGTTGCCGTCCCTGGTCCCCACCACGATCTTGGGCGGGTTGAAGAAATCATCAACTGCCGACACTTCGCGCAGGAATTCCGGGTTATACACGATCTCCACCGCGTGTGTGGCCCTGTCCCCCAGATAACTGTTGAAAATCGGTTCGACCAATTGACGGACGGTGCCGGGCCGGAAGGTCGATCGGTATGCCACCGTCAGCGGCCGCGCCCGGCCGGGCGACACGGTTTCGGCAATTTGGCGGGTCACCTCGGCTACGAAACTCATGTTATGCGACCCGTCAGTGGAACTGGGCGTGCCCACACAGACAATGGCCAGGTCAACATCCGAAAGGTCAGGGATTTCGACCACAGCCCGGATCAGACCTTTGGCAAGCGCCGCCGTCAGCAGTTCGTCCACCTTTGGTTCCTTGATCGGCGGATGGCCGGAATTGATCTCGGCGACCTTGTCGGCATTCACATCGATGCCGATTACCTCATGTCCTTCACGGGTCAGACAACAAGCCGCCGTGAACCCCACATACCCCAATCCGAAAATCGCGATTTTCATACTCTCACACCGTCTTAAATACTGGCTACCACAGCCCGATTGTTTCCGAATTGAATACAGGACAGCACATACTTGATATCCTTACGCGTTTAGAGGTCAATTCTGTCCTGGATTGGACATCTTTCTTGAAATGTCGCGCTGCCTTCTGACACTGAGTGAAAAACATGCAATCTTGTCACAAAATGAATGTTGCTCTTTGGACTGACTACCAGCGACTTACCTTTATTGCCACAATGGCAAATCTTTAAGTGCGGGAAACTTTTTTTCAGGAGTAATCAGGAAACACTAGAGCGCTAATTTGTAGTTTGTTGCGAATGTGGAAAGTTTGAAAATTTGAAACGCTCTGTTGAATCTGGGCCGGACACTCATTCCGGCACACCCGACCGCGGCACCGCCCTCACCAAGGGGGCCGCGACCCTGTTCGCCTCAGGTGTCTTCAGTCAGATTCTGGGTCTTGTGACACTTGCCGTGACCGCGCGGCTGCTGACGCCGACGGATTTTGGCGTCATCGCCTATTTCATAATCGTTGCCGCGTTTCTGGAAATTATCCAGCGGGCTGTATCGATGATCCTGATCCGCCAGCCCAACATAACCGACGACCATCTGAACACGGTGTTCACCATGCAACTGCTGCTTGGAGTTTCCGCAGCGGTTCTGATCTGGGCCAGCGGCCCGTTGATGGAGTTCTTCGGCCTGGCAGAGCTGACCTCGCTCATTCCGGCGCTGTGCGTCATTGCCATTGTGAGCTCCGTCAAAAGCACACGTTTCCCCCTGCTGGAACGGAATCTGCGCTTTGGTTTCGTGGCGGGCGAAGAAACGATCAGCAGGATGGCATATACACTTCTGGCGGTTGGCCTTGCCTGGCTCTGGCGCGATTTCTGGGCCATCGTCGTGGCCAGCATCATCACCCAGGTGATCCGGGTGATCTGGAGCTTTTCCGTTGCCCCCATGCGGCCCAGGCTGACACTGAAATGCTGGCATGACTGCATCAATGTATCGTCATGGTCACTGGGCGTTCAGATCACGCAATTCCTGATCAACAACATGCCCCAGATCATCATCGGGGGTACGCTGGGTCTTGCGGATGCGGGTATTTTCAGAATTGGCTATCGCATCGTAACCCTGTTCACCAGCCAGATCATCGGGCCATTGGAACGGGTGATCTATCCCGGCCTTGCCAGCGCCGCCAGGACCATGGGCACCGACCGGCAGGCTTTTGAACAGGCCAATGCCATTCTGCTGGGCATCATCGTCCCGGCCAGTGTCGGCATGGCTCTGGTTGCAAACCACCTGATCGTTGTCGTTGCCGGTTTCGAATGGCTGGCAGCATCGCAAGTCATCTGGGTATTGGCCCCACTGAAAGCCATGGAAACGCTGCAGGCCAATGTCCGTTCCGCAAGCTATGTGCAGGGCGATACAAAACGCCTGTTCCTGCGCAACAGCATCCTTCTGGTTGTCACGATCCTGTTCATGCTTCTGGGGTCGAACCATGGCTTCCTGGGCGCGATCCTCGGCTCTGGCGCCGGCAGCCTGTTTGGGATTGGGCTGGCGCTTGTCATGGCCAGAGATTTTGGAACCGGAGGATTTCTGACGCCTATCCTGGTGGCCTGGCGCACCTTTGTGTCCACCTTTGTCATGCTGGCCGCAGTCCTGTTTGTCAGCAGCGCCTACGGCAGTGTCGACGCCGTGGGCTGGGCTTATGAAACGGTGGATGATCTGCCCCTGTTGCGTATCAGATTCTCGGTCAAGGTGCTGGTCGGCGTTTGCGCCTATGTCGGAACGCACCTTCTGCTCTGGCGCCTTTCCGGGAAGCCGAAAGGCTTTGAGAGCCTGGCACTGGAGCTTGCATCCAAAATCAGATCCAAAGTTGCGAAAGCGCTCTGATCTCAGGCCGAAAGCTCTTGGTTCAGTTCGGATACGATATAGTCGATATGCGCATCGGACAGATGTTGGTGCAGCGGCAGAGACAGGACATCGTTCTTGAGCGCCATTGCCTCGTCCTGACCTGTCCAGTCGAGATTGCGATTGAATCCTGCCCACCAGGGTGTTGCATCGATCCCCTTCTTTTGCAGCCCTTGCACAACCCGGTCGCGCCCGGCCACCAGAACCGGCACGTTCAACGGGCAGGTCGTGGGCGCAAGCTCCGGTACAAGCATGCGCGCACCGGCCACACCATCAAGAATATCCCGATAGCGCCGCCAGTTTGCCTGCCTTGATGCAATGGTTTTGGAAACGGAAAATGCCCGCAACGGACGGGCCGCGAACGCGCTCATCCCGGCATCGCGCAGGGCCGGGTCAAAATAGTAATGCCCCGGGATATCCTCCAGCGGACCATCTGAGGAAGGCGGTTCAACCGCCACCTGATCTCTGCCGCGCAGCGCCTGCAGTACCCCCCTTGCACGTTTTGGCCCCAGCACATTCGCCAACCCGGCGCGCGCCAGCGCTTTGGCAACCGTCTTGCGCGGGGCGGGCTGCGAAAACGGATGGGTGGTGTTTAAATCCGGCGCATTGATCACCAGTGCTCCGCCCCCCAACACAGGCACGAATTTGTAGAAACAGAACACCGCGACATCACCCGTATGACCTTCGGCCGGGGTGGCGCCACTCAGAAGGCTGAGAGCGCAGTCCTCGATCAGCCGTAACCCGTACCGGTCGCACAGCGTACGCAACTCTGCCAGCAAAGGCTGGATCACACCAAAATAATGCGTCACATAAATCGCCCGTGTCCGCTCTGTTATTAGCGGCGCGATCCGGTCAGGATTGGCAATCAGGTCTTCAGCAACCGGATAAAGCCGGACCGAAACACCCGCATCGATCAACGGATCAAGCTCCGATCCGCAGTTATAGGCCGGAGCAAGGACCTCGTCTCCGGATTGCAGTTCCAGCAAATCGCATGCTGCCCGGATCGCCACACGGGTATTATAGCTCCAGGAGACGGATCGCCCTCTGAACAGCGCGGTATACCCACCGGCAGCATCCCGGCGGAACAGATTGGAGAACTGCATCTGCGGATCACCGCAATAAAGCGCGTTTTGACGTGTATCGGCGGTCATGCCTGCTCTTCTGTTTCAGTGGCTCCAGCGAATCCGGCTTTCGCCTCAATGCCTGCGATCAATAAATCCGCCATCATGATAGGGGTGCAAAAGAGCATATTGTAATCTCAACCGTGCAAAAAAGCATTTCAGTCGCATTGCCTATCAGGCGTCAATCTCATTTAGTGTTCAGGAAGCTCATTAGCTACCAGTCATTCATATGAACCGAAAAATCCGCAACCGGCTATTCACATTTCACACATGGCTTGGCCTGCACCTGTCAATCTTTTTTGCCTTCATGTTTCTGACAGGCACATTGCTCGTTTTTGGCAATGAGCTGGAATCGATTGCCCGACCGGCGGTTTGGACCACCATCTCTCAAAAGGAACGTACCGCCAGCTTTGGCATGATCTATGACAGTATCAAAAAGGCGCATCCCGACAGCACAATCCTTGCCATTGAAAAGCGCCCTGCCCCCTGGTTCGTGGATCGGACCTACAGCCGCACGGAGCGGGGAAAAAATGTAAGCTATTGGACGGACCCCAAAACCGGGGATGTTGTTCAAGAGACCGCCGATACAAATTTCCGCAACATTCTGCGCGATCTCCACGATACGTTTCTGACAACGAAACGACCCGTCTATCTCCTGATTTGCGCCTCATCCGTCCTGCTTCTGTTTCAGGCCGTAAGCGGCCTCATCACTTACCGGCGCTTCTGGAAAGGACTCTTTCGCTGGCCAAACCGCTCAGGTGGTCTCAGGCCCTGGGCCGGTGGCACTCACCGGCTTTTGGCGGTCTGGGCAGTACCACTGCTGGTCATAACTGCGATAACCAGTTTCTATTTCCTGCTGTTTGACCTGGGGTTTGATGGCACGACACCAAAACCCCTCCCCCCCGCAGACCGCGAAACCGCTCTGCCGGGAGACTTCAATTCAGCGATCATTGATGCCGCCGAAGAAAAGGCCCGTGCCGCACTTCCGGATTTCAAGCCGGCGGTCCTGATCATTCCCGGCCATAAATACGGCAGTCTCAATTTTGTCGGCCATCAGGCGGGGTTTTCGGAATTCAGCGGCGCGAGCACAGTATCCATTGATCCTGCAACCCTCGAAATTCTTGGGGCCTTCACGCCGAATGACTCTGGTGGAATGGCGCGCTGGCTGCACTTGATGGAAGTGCTGCATTTCGGCACCTGGGGTGGGACATTTTCAAAAGTGATTTGGTTTCTTCTGGGTCTCACGGCCTTTGGCGTCGCCTGCAGCGGTGCACTGATATTTGCCGCCAAGCTGACCCCGAACGCCACAAATTTTGGCCCGGTCAGGCGCATCTGGCGTGGGATGGGGCTGCTTCGATGGGCATATCTGGTGTTGTTGCTGGGCATCCTGATCGTTGCCTATATGCGCTTCAGCCCCGCATCTTATGCAAATGTGGAACCCGGGCCGCCTGATGCCTTCAGCCAGGACATACAGGCCACCTAGTGAATCCCGGCAACACGAAGAGCACAATTTCCACCTGACCGGAATCTGATGCACCAGCCCGGTAATCCGATCCGTTCATGTCTGCCCGGCCAGCACTTTGAGCAGGGTAAACCTGCTTCGCATGAGCAAAAACGCAAGCGCGGTGTAGATTGCCACCCCGGCCAACGTCCCGGCAATCAGCAACGTGATTTGCGGCCAACCGTTCAGGACCCGCACACATCCCAGAACACCCACCACCATGATCCCTGCCGTTGCCAGCGGTAAGGCGTGAAGCGAGACGAGGCTCAGAACCGGTTGTCCCGAGATGGCAGCCAGATTGGCGAATTTGAACGGCCATACGATGAGAAACGCCGCCACAAAACCGGCTGTCACAACCGTCAGCCCATACGGCGCGGCAAGGGTGATCGCCGCAGCAGCCAGCGCCACCTCGATCCAGGAAAGCAATGCCAGCCGCCCGGCCTGTCCTGCGGCTAGGCAAAAGGTCTGCTGCACCTTCTCGACGCACAGATACATACCAAAGACCGACATCAGACTCAGGACTGGGGCCGCCGGAGCCCATTTCTGACCGAAAAGCAGCACCAGCGCCGGTTCCGATAGAACCGCAAGCCCGGCAAAGGCCGGGAAAGCCACGAACCCGGTCAGGCGCATGACATCAAAAAGCAGCTCCACTGCCTGACCCCCACCCCGTGCCACTGCCCCAAAGGCGGGCTGTGCAACGGTACGCAAAGGTGTGATCATGAGGAACGAAGCAATCTCGACTACTCGCCATGCGATCGAATAGTACCCGGCCTGCACCGGCCCCAGCATCGCGCCGATAACCACTGCGGGCGATTGTACCGCAGCCAGTTCAGCGGCCCGCAATCCGATGATCCGGTGACTGAAATGCAAAATGTCGCGCATATGCTCCCGCGACACACGAAGGGCTGGCCGCCAGGACACTGCGCCCCAGGCCATTATGATATTCGTGGCAGTCATCGCCAGCCGCTGACCGACCAGGCTCCAGACACCGTAACCCGCCAGCGCCATGCCAATTCCGACGACCCCGCCAATGGCCGCCCCCAGTGCTGCGCGCAGCGCCAGAACACGAAACCGCATCTCACGCCGCAGGATCGCCACCGGCACGGCCGTCAGCGAAATCATCAGCACTGTCGGCGACAAACCGATCAGCAGCTGACCCGCAAGTTCTTCTTCGTAGAACACCGAAACCGGCCCTGCACCCAGATACAGCAGTACGGTCAGAACGGCCCCCAACAGCGCCAGCAGCCAGAACACCGAATTCAGCCGCTCGGACGACAACTCCTCATGAGTCAGCAATATCTCGGAGATGGATTCACGCACCAGAAATTCGGAAAACAAAACAAAGGCGGCCGCCATCGCCAGCAGGCCAAAAGCTTCGACCCCCAGAAGCCGGGCGAGAATGGCGAAAATGATGAAATTGAACGCCTGCTCGACCCAGATCCCGGCAGACATCCAGGCAACCCCGCTGGTGAAATTCTGCCGCCCTGACATCGGCCCTCTTCCTATAACCTTTTCCATCCGCATCCGGCTGTTTGCCGGGTGATAACGGTCTCAATACGTTCGCACCTGCTGTATGCAGTGTGAACAAGTACAAAACTTGACGTCGAAACGGTCGAATTTGGTCAAATTTATTGACTATGTTCAGTCTGTGCGTGTTCGAATACTATACAAGTACAGGGAATTACCCCCGTAGCGGTCCTTATGCCACACATGTCATGCGGGTGGGCACGGGACAGGATATATTGAGTGAATAAAGGGTTTCTATTTTCATGAACAAAGTCGCAGAGCGGATCGACGCGGGCAGTGCCGCGACCGATGAGCCAACTATGGCGAATACAACAGGCATGAGCCTGAGCGTGGTCATCCCCGCCTATAACGAGGAAAACGCCGTCCGCCATACTGTCGAAGATGTGCGCAGCCATCTCGAGCCGCTGGGTATTCCATACGAGATCATCGTGGTGGACGATGCCAGTCAGGACAACACCCGCGCCGAGGCCGAAGCCAGCGGCGCCACCGTCACCTTCAACGATGTCAATTCCGGATATGGTGCCAGCCTCAAGCGCGGCGTGCGGATGGCGCAGTATGAATATGTGGCGATCCTTGATGCCGACAGCACCTATCCCGCGCGGTACCTGCCGGGCATGCTGGCCATGTGCCGCGATCAGGATATGGTGGTGGGCGACCGGGGCGCCGCGATGAAGAACGTGCCGCTGCTGCGGAAGCCGGCCAAGAAATTCCTGTTCGCCTTTGCTTCATTCCTGGCCGAGCGCAAGATCAACGACCTCAATTCCGGCCTGCGCGTCTTTCGCAAATCCGAACTGATCCCGTTCCTGCCGCTGCTGCCGCAGAACTTTTCCTTCACCACCACGATCACGCTGTGCATGACCTCGAACGGCAAGCGGATGATCTATACGCCGATCGAATACGGCAAGCGGGTGGGAAAATCGAAAATCCGGCCGATCGACTTTCTGAACTTTATCATCCTGATCCTGCGCATCAGTACTTTGTTCAATCCGCTCCGGGTCTTTATCCCGCTGGGGCTGGCGTTTTTCGCTCTGGGCTTTTTCAAGACAGTTTATGACCTGACTCAGTGGAACCTCAGTGAAACCGCTGTGTTCTCGTTCCTTGCGGCGATCATGATCTGGTCGCTGGGACTGATCGCCGACATGATCTCGCGTCTGCATCTCAGACCCTGACCGGACATGACACATACATTCCGAGCCAGCAAAGGAACTGCGCACGTGACGGACGTTTCCCAATCCGATGGCAGCGGCGGCAAGCCTGACATTATCATTTTGGGCGCCGGTCCCGCCGGACTGGCCGCCGCCCATGCCCTTGCCGGTCAGGCCAAGGTGACCGTGATCGAACGCGCCCCCGTTGCGGGCGGCAATTCGGCCTCATTCCCGGTTGAAGGCGTGATCTGCGACTATGGTTCGCACCGGTTTCATCCGGCAGCAGAACCCGAGGTTCTGGCCGATGTGAAAGCCCTGCTGGGTGACGATCTGCTGCTGCGTCCGCGCCATGGGCGCATCCGGCTGGGTGGCAAGTGGATTCACTTCCCGCTGAAACTGACCGATGCGCTGATGCGCCTGCCCAAACCCTTTGCCGCGTCGCTGATCGGGGACATGGTGCTGAAACCTTTCCGCAAGAAAAATCAGGGGGCAGAGACATTCTCGACCGTGCTTTATGACGGGCTGGGACCGACGATTTCGGACAATTTCTATTTCCCCTACGTGCGCAAGCTTTGGGGGCTGGACCCGGACAAGCTGGCGGTCAAGCTGGCAGAACGCCGGGTCGGCAGCGGGTCGGTCGGCAAGATCCTGATGAAGATGATGCGTCTGTTGCCGGGGTTGCGTAGTGAAACCGCCGGGCGGTTTTTCTATCCGCGCAAAGGGTTCGGGCAAATCTCGGACGCGATGCAGGAGAGTGCACGCGCATCCGGTGTTGAATTCCTGTTCAACACCGAGATCACCGGGATCGACCGGGACGGCGACCGCATCACCGGCCTGACGATCCGCGAAGGCGAAGACGAACGGCAACTGACCGGCGACCTGATCCTGTCGACCATTCCACTGACCGGGCTGACACGCCTGATCGACGCGCCCCCGCCCGAGGTGGTCGAGGCCGCCCGCGCCATTCGCTTCCGGGGCATGATCCTGCTGTATCTGGTTCTTGAGACCGACCAGTTCACCGAGTTCGACGCGCATTATTTCCCGGAGCTGTCGATCCCGATCAGCCGCATGTCGGAACCCAAGAACTATAATGCCAGTGGCGAGCCAAAGGGTGTCACCGTGCTGTGCGCCGAATTGCCCTGCGATCCGGATGAAAAGTGGTGGTCCATGTCCGACGAGGAACTGGGGCAGGAGTTCACCAAATGGCTGGGCCAGCTGGGTCTGCCGGTTACTGTGCCGGTGCGCCGCTGCGAAACCCGGCGGCTGAGCCACGCCTATCCGGTTTACGATGTGGGTTACGAGGCGCGGTTCGATACGGTGGATCAGTGGCTCTCAGATCTGGACGGATTGCTCGTATTTGGACGACAGGGCCTGTTCGCCCATGACAATACCCATCACGCCTTTGCCATGGCCTATGGGGCGGCAGATTGCATTGATGGCAAGGGCCGGGTCGACCGCGCAAAATGGAACAATTATCGCGAGGTCTTCGCCACCCACGTGGTGGAAGACTGACCCATGCCCGACTGGCAGGCCGATATCCTGATGTATCACTCGATCTCGGATGCGCCGGGGCCGACCTCGATCGCGCCCGACATCTTTGCCGCACAGATGCAGGCACTGGCCGCCTCCGGCCTGCCGGTGGTGACGCCGGACGCTCTGGCCAATCCGCCCGACCGCCGCGTGGTCATCATCAGTTTCGATGACGGGTTTGCTGATTTTGCCGATACCGCCTGGCCCATCCTGCGTGATCACGGGTTCTGCCCGATCGTCTATCTGCCCTCGGGCCTGATGGGTGGTGCGGACAGCTGGGCCGGGGGCAACACCCCGCCCCGCCCCCTGATGGATTGGGACAAAGTCGCAGCACTGGCCGGTGAAGGGGTCTGTTTTGGCGCGCACAGTATCAGCCATTCCGATCTTTCCACGCTGGATCCGGAAACGCTGGAGGAGGAAGTGACCGGATCGGGGCAGGACATTGCCGCGCGGCTTGGCCAACCGATCCGACATTTCGCGCCCCCATACGGTGCCTCGAACAACAGCGTGCTCAGGCAGATCGCGCAGCATTACGACACCTCAGTCGGCACAAGGCTGGGTGTGGCCGGACCGGGGGATGACATCCACGATCTGCCCCGGCTTGAGATGTTCTATTTCACCGACATCGCCCGCTGGCGGGCTCATCTTGCCGGGCGGGGCGGCCCATATCTTACGGCCCGCAAAATAATGCGGAACGTCCGTGCAATGGTGCGGGGAAAATCATGGTGAGCAAGTTCTTTTCTGCCCGTAGCTATGGCCGGACACATGGGCAGACGCGTAAAATCCGGCAAATTGGTTCTCAAAAAGTGACTGGTACAAACACATGCATATTCTGGTTACCGGCGGCGCCGGGTTCATCGGCTCTCATCTGACGGAACGGCTGATCAGCGAAGGTCATCGGGTCACGATCCTCGATGATCTTTCGACCGGGCTCATGTCCAATCTTGCCACTGTGGCGGATCATCCGGAGTTCACCTTTGTCAAAGGCAGCATTCTTGACCGGCAACTGGTCGCCGAGTTGGTGCGCCCCGCCGATGTCGTCTTTCATCTGGCCGCAGCCGTTGGCGTCAAGCTGATCATGGACGAACCCAGCCGATCAATCCTGACCAATGTGGCAGGAACCGAGAACGTGCTGGATGCTGCGCTGGTGAACAACACGCACACCTTCATCGCCTCAAGCTCTGAGGTCTATGGCAAGAGCACGAATTTCCCGTTTCAGGAAGAAGGCGACCTGACCATTGGCGCCACGCGCAACCTGCGCTGGTCCTATGCCTGCGCCAAGACACTGGACGAGTTTCTGGCGCTGGCGCATGCGCGGGAATCCGGCCTGCCGGTCACGGTTCTGCGGTTCTTCAACACCACAGGCCCCCGACAGACGGGGCGCTATGGCATGGTGCTGCCAAACTTTGTGAAGGCCGCGCTGGAGGGCGCCCCACTGATGGTTCATGGCACCGGAGAACAGTCGCGCTGTTTCGGCCATGTGGCCGATGTGGTCGAAGCCATGTGCCGGCTGATGATCCTGCCGGACGCGCGCGGCGACGTCTTCAATGTCGGAACGGATCAGGAGGTCACGATCCGCGCCCTGGCGGAACAGGTCATCCGGACGACCGGCTCTGCCTCGGAAATCCAATGCGTTCCCTATGACACGGTTTATCCCGAAGGGTTCGAGGATATGCAGCGCCGCCTGCCGGATGTCTCGAAACTGGAGCGTGTCACCGGGTTCCGCCCGATGCGTTCGCTGCAGCAGATCATTGATGACATTGTCGTCGAAATGAAACGTCCGGTCTCCGCATGAACGGACAGACGCCGATCCAGACAGGTAGCGCGCCGTGACCGATCTGGTGATCGGGTCCGGCCCGTCCGGGGTCTCGGTGGCCACTGCCCTTCTGGACCGTGGCCGTCAGGTTCTGATGCTGGACGGCGGCCGCAAGCTTGAAACCGCAGCGCAGAAGCGCCGCGATCATCTGGCAGCCTTGGACCCGGACGACTGGTCCGCCGCCGATCAGCAAAGCTGGCAGGCGCCACAGTTCGATACACCGCCCGGACAGGTACGCAGGTTCGGTTCGGATTTTGCCATGGTGCCGGGTGAAAAGACGCTGGTTTCGACCCAAGGGATCGGCTTGCGCGCCTCACATGCCGAAGGCGGGCTGTCCAACCTCTGGGGCTCGGCCGTATTGCCGAACCGTGCCGCCGATATCACCGACTGGCCATTTGGTATCGAGGATCTGGCACCACATTACCGGGCGGTCGCGAAATTTCTGCCCGTGAGTGGCCAGGTGGACGAACTACAGACCCTGTTCCCCGCCTTTTCGATGCAGGAAAGAGTGCCACTGGCCCCCTCGCCACAGGCCGAGCGAATGCTGGATCTGCTGAGCCGCCATAAAACCGGGCTTGCAGATCTGCACACCCGCGCAGGCGCGGCGCGATTGGCCGTCGATCCCGGCTGCCGGTATTGTGGCCAATGCCTGCACGGCTGCCCGTGGGGCCATATATATTCAGCCAGACAAACCCTCGGCGATCTGCGGCATCACGCTGCCTTCCGCCATCGCGCCGGTCTTGCCTGCAGGTTCGAGGAACACGGTGACCACGTGACAGTGCTGCTGGACAGCGGTGAAACCTTGCGGGCTGATCGTATCTTCATTGCCGCCGGTGTTCTGGAAACGGCGCGTCTGCTTCTGACGTCATCTCCGGACCCCACGGCAAGTTTGCGGCTGCAGGACAGTCAGCATTTCTTTCTGCCCAGCCTGCACCGTTGGCGCGCACCACGCCACGTCGACCAGAGGCCCTATCACACCTTGCCGCAGATTTTCATCGAACTGGATGATCCGGACATTTCACCAAACCTCGTGCATGCCCAAATCTATACATGGAACGAATTCTACGCCCATGATCTGATCAGCAGTTATGGTGCCAGATTACCGGGTTCTGCCCCCTTGTGGAGGATGCTGGCCCGGCGGCTGATCGTGGCGCAGGCCTTTCTGCATTCGGCACACTCGGCCCGGATCGACCTGACACTGTCCACTGATGGGCGACTCGCCCCAACGGTGATAGACAATGACGAAACCGAAAAGGTTATCGGACTGGCCACATCCCGGCTTTCACAGGTTTTGAAACTGGCGGGGCTTTCGCCACTCAGCTTCGCCCGCCGTCCGGGTGATGCGGGGTCCAGCTTTCACGTGGGTGGGTCGGTTCCGATGGCCAGAAAACCCGGTTCGGGACAGGCCGATATTCTGGGGCGCCCCAAGGGTTTGTCGCGGGTGCATCTTGTCGACGCCTCAAGCCTGCCCAGTATTCCGGCAACGACCATCACATTCTCGGTCATGGCCAACGCCCATCGCATCGGAACGCTGGCCCCCTGACACCGAAGCCTGCCGTCAGTCCAGTTCGCGGACGATCCGGATCGCATGTCCGTAGTCGCGGTTGTTGTAATGCGGATCAACACGATATCCTGATCGGCTTTGCCAGGCAGATGAAGCCGCTTCACCACCACGAAGGGTTCGGAATTCGCACACCTCCCGGGAATTAGGAGAGCCGTCGCGCTTTGCGGAAGTATGGTACGCCTCGTAACAGTCCTCGACCCACTCGAAGCCGTTTCCGTGCATGTCATACAGGCCGAAACCATTGGGCGGGTGCATTCCAACCGGCGCCGGGCGGCGTTCGGTCCATATGGACGAGCAGTTGACGCAAACGGCATTGTTGTTTCCCACGTCATTTCCCCAAGGAAAGCGCGTTACCGTCCTGGCCCGGGCGGCATATTCCCATTCAGCGTCTGCCGGCAAACGATAGGTGTGCCCCGTCTTCGCGCTGAGATAGTCGACATAGGCCTTTGCATCACGCCATTCGACAATCGTCATGGGCTGGTCATCACGATAATCCGCCTCCAGATCGGGAAAGTACGGATCCCGTCCGGTTATCGCCAGCCATTCTGGATCTGCCTGAGCCTGCCGCCATTGCCCATAAGTGATCTCGTACCGGGAAAACGCTAATGCCTGGGGTATGCGGACCAACCGCCGCGGACCTTCCTGATTGGCAAATTTGAGGTTCTGCCGAAGCGGCGGAAACTCAAACAGGTGCATATAGCGCCCTTCTTCGAAAACCGGCGTACCGAGCAGAAAATAGCCATGAGGAACCTCGACCATTTCAGGGCAGTCTGCGCAATCCTGAAAAACACGGCCCGCTACAACCAGTTCATCACCGGGCTGGCGCAAGGGCAGAAACTGAGCCGTTACAAAAAGCGCCACGCGCTTGATACGTGAAAGATCCGGCTCGGGCAGGGTTTCATGCTTTTCGGTCGCTCTCATGACGGCATCGAGATCACGCAGAGCCGCATTGGCAATCAGCGTCGTTGCGATCGCGCCAAGTACCAATATTGCGATAATCGAAAGGCCCAGAAACACTATCCAGAGCAACCGCAACGCCCGACGTGCAATGCGCCAAAACAACGAGTGCCTGATCGCTTCGCCGCCCGAAGCGCTGTGAGACACCATAGGAAGCCCCCCCAGGTTTCCATGGCACTATACCTTATTTTCTACCTAAACCCAAACTCGAACGCCCCTGCCTCCAGCGACCGGGCCAGTGACCGGTCTCCTTTTGCATGCGCTGCTCGGGCCAGCGCGGCGCCATAAGATTGAAGCACCGAAGCTTCATGCCAGATATCGATGAATGCCTTGCGCGCGGCAGCTCCCTGCCCTGCGCGGCGATCCGGCTGGTGCTGCAGATCGCGCATCGCCGCAATCAGATCCTCTTCGGTTTCAAAAAGCGATCCGCCCCCTGCCCGCTCGACAATCTCGGGGAATGGACCCAACCGACGGGCAATCACCGGCGTTCCCAGACGGAAGCTTTCGATCAGGATGATGCCGAAGGTTTCATAACAGACCGACGGCACGATCAGCCCGATGGCGCCCCGGTAATAGGCGTTGAGTTCCTCAAGCGTCTTGCGACCCAGAAATTTGATCCGGTCATTGCCCGCAGCCTGTTTTTTCAGCTCATCCGCATAGTCGCCATCACCAAGTATAAGCAGATCGGCATCGGGATAGCGGTCAAAGGCCGGGAACACGTCCTGCAGCCCTTTGATCTTTTCCAAACGCCCGACAAACAGGAAATAGGGGCGCTCATGCGCTGCCGGGTCCGGCAATGCGTCCTGGTCGATATCGGGCAGGAAATACGGCAGCACCTGCATGTCCTGACGCAGGCCGAATTCACGGTGTTTGGCGCGGCTGAATTCGCTTTTGGCGATAATAAGATCCATATGATCCAGCGCCCGGTCCAGCGCGCCGGTATAACGCCACAGCTGCGGCGGGCGCCTGTAGTTCAGCACACAGCGCAGGCATTGGCGCTCGTCGCACAGCTCGCGTCCGTGTCGCCACAGAACATGGGTGGGGCAGACCAGCCAGTGCTCATGCGCCTCATAAACCTTCAGCCCCTCGCCCATCGGCAACAGGCCCGGTCCGCCAATCAGGGATGTGTTGTTGTGCCAGATGATATCCGGCTGCCGCTCGGCCAGTATCTCGCGGATGCGGCCGGCATGAACGACCGGGCGGCCAAGCTGCTGGGTCAACAGGTTCGACATCATGCCATTGCGGCTGCGCAGCCCGATCCGCCGCACCCCGTCGGGGTCGCCCTCGGGCTGGGGTTTGCCGCCAAGGATCAGATAGCTGTCCTCGTCATGCACCACCGTCACGTCGTGTCCCCGCGCCACCAGCGCCCGGGCCATGCGCTGAATCCCCACGGCGTCACCTCCGAAGGAATAGGGCGGGTAAAATGTGGTGAACATCAAAATGCGCAACGACTGCATGCGAAATATACCAGATTACCAATGACTTTCCGGTATGAAACACGATCCGGGCAACAATCGAAAGGCACAAGCCGTGCGATTGCCCGGATCGCACCCGGTGTTGCGGACATGCTGCAAATACATGCGGGCTGGCACAGGCCGTGACCACAGCATGTGCAAATGCGGCGCACATGCTATGATCGGGAAATAGTTCAGAAATTTGGCCCGAAACCGCTTCAGATGCAGACCGATCCCCCCCGAGAACCCCTTCATGTCGTCGAAATGGGCACCCAGTTCGGCATGGGTGGCATCACCCGCCATATCCTTGGTCTGAGCGACTGGCTGCAGGCGCGAAACCATCGTGTCACGCTGGCGGGAACGGCCGATATCTGGGCGGGGCCTGACCGGCAATCGGGGTTTCTGGACCTGCCGACCCGCTATGTCGCGGGCGACGGGGGCAGCATCGCCAACCGGCTGCGCCATACGGCGGTTGCGGCCTGGCGGCTGCGGCGCTGGCTGGCGGAGAACCCGGTCGACCTGATCCATTGCCATGAATCCGCGCCTGCACTGGTCGCCAATCTGGCCCGCACCGGGCGGCGTATTCCGGTGGCTGTCACCTATCACGGGTCCGAGCCCGAGCGGATCGCCGCATTCGGCCGGATTGCCGCAAAATGCGATCTGGTGATCACGCCCAGCCACCGCTCGGCCGAGGATCTGGCCACCATCGGCAATGTGCCGCAGGACAAGCTGAAGGTCATAGGGCTGGGCGTCACACCTCCGCCCGAAGACAGCGCGGAAGAGATCGCAAAGCTGCGCGCCGACCTGCTTGGAGATGGCGACAGGGTGATCGTCACGCTGGCCCGCCTGTTGCCGCAAAAAGGGATCGACATTCTGATCGACTGCGTCGCGCGGATGAAAGAGACCCATCCCGGTTACCGTTTCATCGTCGCAGGCGACGGGCCGGACGAGGCGCAGCTGCATGCGCTGGCGCAGGAAAAGGGCCTCGGCAAGCACCTGCGTTTCATTGGCCGCACGGACAAACCGATCCGGCACCTGCGCGCGGCTGACCTGTTCCTGCTGACCTCGCGGTGGGAGGCGCTGCCCTTTACCATCGCCGAGGCGTTTCAGGCCGGAACCCCCGCCGTGGCCACCGCCTGCTCGGGCGTGGTCGAACTGATCGACGACAGTGTCGGTGCGGTTGTCCCCATCGGCGATATCGACGCGATCTGCGCAGCCGTGGCGGATGTCCTGTCAGACGAGGACCGCCGCCGCGCCCTTGCGGAAAATGCCCTGAAACGCAGCCAGGAAGACCGGTTCGATCCGGATTGGGTGCACCGCCAGTTCGAAAAGACCTATTACGATCTGGCTGAACGCCAAGGGTGACACCGCCTATCAGGGGCGTTTGGTGATGTAGCCCCAGACCTCGCCCAGCGTCCATGCCGTTGACAGCAGCATGACATAAGGCAACGTCTTGAGATATCGCATGCCCCGCCCCTTGCTGGCCTGCAGCTTGTAGTGGCGCACCCAGAGCAGCGGCGGGATCAGCGGCCCCGCCAGGATCAGCATCAGGCGCTTTGCGTTGCTTTGATTGCGCACCCGGATCTCACCAAACAGACGGCCCCAGTCGAACCGCTCGGGCAGCAATTCCCGGAAGGTTGCCTTGGGCCGATGGTGATGTACGACCACCTCGTTCGACAGCCACAGTTCCTCGCCCTGTTCGATCAGGTGCCAGTGCACGATCGGCTCGTGATAGCGGTCTTTCCATAGGTGCTGCGTCTCGTCCAACGCCTTGCGGCTATAGGTCAGGTTCACATCCGACACCCAATCGGCAGGGCCGGTTTCGAACGGTCGCCCGTAGCGACCGAAATCGGTGACGTAAAAGGCCCAGTTCAGCGGGCTGACCGGCTCCATGCATTCAATCGCGCCGCCGATCACGTTCTTGCCGGTTTCCGCATAGAGACGCACGATGGTGCGCGCCCAGTCCGATTGCGGCAGGCCGCGGTCTTCGAGAATGCCGATGATGTCGCCCGTGGCCGCGGCCAGCCCGGCCGAGCGGCGGCGATCATAAAGCTCGTGCTTGCCTGCCTCGGAGGTGATCGGGCGGATGGGGTCGATCACACCAAGGTCCAGAAACCGCACCTCGGGGTAGTCATCGGCGTATTGGGCAACATCCGCGACGCTGGCGTCATAGGGAATGATCACATCCAGCGGCGGCGGGTCGTCAAAACTGCGTACCGCTTCGAGGAAATCCCGCACGTAGCTGCCGCCTTGCACGATGGTCAGAACGATGGAAAGGGTTGGATCGCTGCTCATCGGATTTTCATGTCCCCTAGATTGTCCAGTTCAACCGGCTGTCCGCTGCGCGAACTTTCCGGCACGGCGGCGGCGATCTCGACCGCGCGCAGACCGGCATAACCGTCGGCGCAGTTCAGGCCGGTCTCGCCCCGGGTCAGCCGGATGAAATCGGCCAATTCCTCGCCAAAGGACAGGATGGCGGTCGTCTTCCAGGATTTCAGTTTTTCGCGCACCATGATTTCCGGATAGAATTTGCGCACCCGCTTGGGTGCTCCACCCGGCTTGTCCATGGTGATGACAAGGTTCTGCATCGGCGCATAGGCCCCGCGCACCATACCGTGCGATCCGTAAACCTCGATCACACTCTGATAGCCTTTCCAGTCATTCCAGCAGGCCTGATAGATCGCCGCGATGCCATCGGGGTTCTTGAAGATCGCCATTGCGTTGTCTTCCGACCCCGGCACATTCCAGACCGTGTTGCTGGTCACCCCGTAAACGCTGGTGATTTCGCCCAGAATAAAGCGCGCCATATCGGTCATGTGGATGCCCACATCCCACAGGGCGCCACCCCCGGAAAACTCGGCCTTGTATTCCCAGTCGTGGGTGAAATGCCCCAGACCATCATGGCCGCCATAGATGCGGACATGATCGATCTCTCCGATCTCACCGGATGTAGCGACTTCTTTCACATGGGCAAAGGAAGGGTAGTAACGCATGTTGAACCCTGCCCCCAAAGCCTTGCCCGCCTTTTCCGCCGCCGCAACGATCCGCCTTGCTCCTTCTACTGTCGGAGCCAGTGGTTTTTCGGTCAGCACATGCAGCCCTTCGTCAAAGGCACGCAGGCACAGCGGTTCACGTACATGCGCGGGGGTCGAGATCACCACCGCATCCATCGGCGTGGCAAAGAACCGGTCCAGATCGGTAAAGGCCGGCGCACCATCCGCCACAGCCACGGCGCGATGAAACTCCAGATCCAGAACCGCCGCCAATTCGGCGTCAGGAGACTCGAGAATGTTCTGAACCCGCATCTGGCCGATCTTTCCGGCCGCCCCGATCACACCGATCTTCATTCAATTCCTCATTAACAATCGCGGGCGCGCAACAGAGCTACACCCGGCATCTCTAACAATAATTCACCTTCAAGCGGAGTAGCATAGGCTGTGCCCCTGCGCTAGGTTTCTCAAAGACAACGCATCGCCGGGGACCGTGGATTTGACGAAGGACAAGAGACCGTGACAGCCGCCGGACCGAACCATCTCAGCGGCAAGGCCGTCTTCGTGACCGGAGCTACAGGTTTTGTCGGCAAGCGGCTTATTCCAGCCCTTCTGGAGGCTGGCGCCAAGGTCACTGCATTGCTGCGCAGCCGCCACGGGGCGCAAGCGCTTGAAGCGATGGGAGTGCGTGTCACAACCGGTTCGCTTGACGACGGGGTCGCCATGGAATCCGCCCTGCACGGGCAGGAGGTTCTGTTTAATCTTGCCTATGACATGCGTGCGCCAGCCGCCGACAACCTTGCCGCTTTTGACGTACTCAGAACGGCAGCGGATGCCGCAGGGATCGGACGGATCATCCATATCAGTTCCATCGTCGTCTACGACGGCTGGCCGCAGGATGACCTGACCGAGGACAGTCCCCTGTCCGGGACCGGGGGTACGCCGTACCGGCAGGCCAAAATGGCCATGGAACAGGCTCTAATAAAGGGGAATTGCCCGGTTGCGATTCTGCAGCCAACACTGGTTTATGGCCCCGGAAGCATGCTCTGGACTGATCGGCTGGCCGACTGGATGGCGGCGGGCAGCGTGGTTCTGCCGGACCCCGAGGGGCTGTGCAACGCAGTTTTCGTCGACGATCTGGTTCAGGCCATGCTGTGTGCGGCACGGCTGGAAAATCTGGGGCAGGAGCGGTTCATTATCTCAGGCGCTGACCCCTTTGCCTGGTCGGATCTGCTGGCCGGTTACGGCGATATCATGGGTCGGGGCTCGGTGCGTCACATCCCGCTTGCAACGCTAGAGGCCGGGTTGCCGCCTGAGGAGCAGGGCGAAGTGCCCGATACACCTCCGCTGGCCGCCCGGATCAGCGCCGCTGCGCGAACCTGGATCGGCAGGGAAAGGTTTGAAAAATTGGTGCGCGCGGTGAAACGGCGGCTGCCTGCGCAGGGCGAAGTATATCCTGATCGTTACATGCTGGAGCTGTTCTCGACCCGGGGGCACTGCCGGATCGATCACGCCCGCGCCCGGCTGGGCTATGCGCCTGTTCATGACCTTGATGCCGGGCTGGCCGCCACCCGCGCCTATCTTGAGTCCAGGTTTGGAAAATAATTATCCTTTATAATAAGTTACCATTCAATTTCAGGGACGAGTAAATTTGATCCATATCGCCGTTGACGCAACACCTTGGGACAATGAACGCGGCTTTGGCCGGTTCACACGTAATCTGATCACCGCTCTGGCGGCTCGCGATAGCGGTTTTCGCTACACGCTTCTGTTCGATCAGGAACCGGCGCGGCCGGTGCCGGATGGGGTGGAAACCCTTGTTGCAGGATCTGAATTGTCGATGTCCGAGGCCTCATCGGGGGCCAGGGCCCGGGGCGGGGCTGACCTGCTGACGATGGCCAAATCGGCACGGCGGATTGACTGCGATGCCTTCTTTTATCCGGCGGTTTATTCCTATTTTCCCCTGCCCGCCCGGCGCCCCACGGTGGTGTGTTATCACGACACCATCCCCGAACGCTTTCCCGACCTCATCTTTCCCAAACGCCTGAATTTCCGGCTGTGGCAGGCGAAATGCTGGCTGGCCAAGATGCAGGCAACCCGGGTGATGACGATATCGGACGCCTCGGCAGATGATCTGACACGCATCCTGCGCATTCCCCGTGACAAGATTGACATCATCACCGAAGGGGCCGAACCCGTCTTTCGGCCCATCCATGAAAATTCGGCTCTAACACAGGCCAGAAAGGCCTATGGCATTCCACCTGATGCACCGCTTCTGGTCTATCTGGGCGGCTTCAACCGGCACAAGAACGTGCTGCGCCTGATCGAAGCCATGCCGGATATTCTTGCACAGGTGCCGCAGGCGCGTCTGGCCATTGTCGGGCGCACGACCGGGGCGCGGTTCTGGGACAATATCGAAGACCTCAAGGCCAGCGCCGCTGCCGATGCGGCCCGCTCGGAAAGCATCGTGTTCACCGGTGAAATCGACGATCCGGATCTGGCCGCCCTGCTGAATACCGCGGATGCGCTGGTCTTTCCCTCGCTTTGGGAAGGGTTCGGCCTGCCCGCACTCGAGGCAATGTCCTGCGGCACACCCGTCCTGTCCTCGGATCGCGGCAGCCTGCCCGAAGTGGTGGGTGCTGGCGGGCTTTACTTCGACCCGCTTTCCAGTCAGGCACTGGCTGCTCAGGCCATCCGCCTGCTGACCGAACCCCATCTGCAAACAGACCTGTCACAAAAGGCGTTAATGCAGGCTTCGGGCTTTAGCTGGGACAAGGGCGCGGCACTAGCTGAGGAGTCATTCCGGCGTGCGTTGCACGCAAAATAGCGAAAAACCGGCCTGTTCATTTTTTTCGAGCAGCCCTGAACAATTCCACCCGCCGCTCATAATTGAGCCCTTTTCGGAAACACAGTACTGCGGTCTCGAACAGGGCTGACAAATTTGTTGGATTCGCACCCGTTCCGCCCTATCCGTGGAAAGGACCGGAATTTCCGGAGGCCGCGACGCCAATTGATTTCAGTCTGACTTTGTACGATCAGGATAGATTATGAACCTCGAGACCTCGCACCATCAGTCCCTCAGACAGCTTATCGCGGCACGCGACGCGCGCGTCGCTGTGGTGGGGTTGGGTTATGTCGGCCTGCCTCTGGCGCTGACCGCCTATGACGAAGGGTTCGACACGACCGGGGTCGACCTCAACCCCGACCGGGTTGCCCGGATCAATCAGGGTGATCAGGTCATATCCTATCTCGCATCCGACCGGATCGCGCAGGCGGTGAACAGCGGACGCTTCCGCGCCACCGAAGACAGCGCCGCACTGGCAGAGGCCGATATCGTGCTGATCTGCGTGCCGACCCCGCTGACGGACGCACAGGACCCGGATATGCGCTTTGTCGCCGCCGCCGCCCAAACCATCGCCCAACATCTGCGCCCCGGTCAGTTGGTAGTACTGGAAAGCAGTGTCTGGCCCGGCGCCACAACCACCCTGGTGCAACCGATCCTCGAAGCGGGGGGCCTGCGCGCAGGAACCGATTTCTTCCTTGGATTCTCGCCCGAGCGCGAAGATCCGGGCAACGACAAGTTCGACACGCACAGCATTCCCAAGGTGGTGGGCGCGGACGACCCTCTGTCCCTGCAACTGATCGAGGATTTCTATCGCGCCATCGTTACCAGTGCGGTTCCGGTCAGCTCGGCCGCCACTGCCGAAGCGGTGAAACTGGTGGAAAACAGCTTTCGCACGGTCAATATCGCCCTGGTCAACGAGTTGAAAACAGCACTCGATGCGATGGGCGTGGATGTCTGGGAGGTGATCGAGGCGGCAGCAACCAAACCCTTTGGCTTCATGCCTTTCTACCCCGGCCCCGGTATCGGAGGCGCCTGCATTCCGGTTTCGCCTGCCTATCTGGCCTGGCGCGCCGCTGATGCGGGATCCGACACGCCGATCATCAATCTGGCGCGGACAAGCAATGATGCCGTGCCCAATGCCCTTGCCACGAGGATTGCCGAAGAACTGGCGGCACGCGGCAGCGCCACGGACACAGAGCAACCGCTGGCCGGACAGCGAATTCTGTTGATGGGCATCGCCTATAAACGCGATGTCGAGGACACCCGCCGCAGCCCGGCACTGGTGCTGCTGGACGAGCTGGAAAGACTGGGTGCCGAAGTCGATTATCACGATCCGTATTTTCCCCGCCTGCCGGAAGGCGGCGAGTATCCCCAGCTTGCAGGCCGAATGTCGGTATCGCTGACCGCAGAAAACCTGAAACACTATGCGGCAGTGGCTGTCATCACAGATCACAGCGCCCCGGATTATGATCTTGTCGCACGCGAGGCGGCGGTGATCTTTGATACACGCAATGTCTTCGAAAAAGCCGGGATCGCGGTGACAGGCGGGCGGCTCGTGAAGGTCTGAGAATGCCGATCACGCTCCCTGCACAGGGCAATCCGCAATTCCGGCCTGAAAAGCCGGTTCACCATCAGGGATGTGCAAGTCAAACAAAGAACCTTTGTAATGAGTGACAAGCCGGAAAAAATTTTCGTCGATCTGGACGGAACGCTGGTCAGAACGGATCTTTTTGTCGAAGCCATCCTTCAGTTTCTGAGGAAAAACCCACTCAATATCTTTCCGTTCATTCTGTGGCTGCGCCGTGGCATTCCGTATACCAAAACACGGATCGCGCAGCATGTTGATATTGCGGCCGAAGCGCTGCCGTACGAAATCCCGCTTCTTGAATATCTGAAACAGGAAAAGCAGCATGGCCGGAGCCTTATCCTCGCCACGGCTGCACATCGCATATATGCCGATAAGGTCGCCTGTTATCTGGGCATGTTCGACGCTGTTCTGGCGACCGATGAAAACCGCAATCTGAAAGGAACAAAAAAGCTGGAGGCCATCCGCGAGATGGCTGGCAATGACACATTCGCCTATGCGGGCGACAGTAAGGCCGACACCCCCATCTGGGCAGTTGCATCTTCAGGCCTGTACATCAACGCCCCTACACAGGCGGTGGCGGCTGCGGAAGTTTCCGGAACTGCGGAAAAGGTCATCGTTTCGCGCCCGCCTCTGTGGCGGTCCTTCCTCAGATCGATGCGACCACATCGATATATCCGGAATCTCCTGATTTTTGTGCCGCTTTTCACCTCTCAGGATTCTTCGATCCTCTCAGTGGTGCCGACGACCCTTTTGGCCTTCCTCTGCTTCAGCCTCTGTGCGTCCGGGGTGTATTTTCTGAACGACCTGCTGAACCTTCCTGCCGACCGGCAACATGCGGGTAAACGACATCAGCCGCTGACCTCGGGAGATCTGCCTCTGTACAACGGGGTAGCTGGTGCCATCACCTTGCTCGCGCTGGCCTTTATTCTTTCGTCGGTGCTTTTGCCATTTGCTTTCACAGCCGTACTTGCCGCTTATGTTTTTCTGGCTCAGGCCTGCTCCTTCTGGCTGAAACACAACGCAGCGGCGGGTGTTGTTGCGCAGGCCGCGCTTTGGACGGTACGGATCATTGCCGGAGCTGCCGCCATAAGTACGGCCCTGCCCCTCTGGGTTCCGTTTTTTTCCGTGCTCGCATTTACCGGCCTCGGGTTCCTCGGGCGATACAGGTCAAGATGACCCTGTCTGAACACCCTATCCCTTCCCCGCAACCCGCTTGGTGACATAGCCCAGAAAGGCCCGGCGCGGGTTTCTGATTGCGGGCCTGCCTGACGTGGCCCAATAGGCCAGCCAGTCCGCCTCGAGCGCATAGACGTCCCATCCAGGTGCCATCCCCCGGGCCTCATCCAGCGTCTCCGGCGGCAGGGTCGGTTTGTCGGTTCCTTCCACCACCTGTCCGCGGCGTGTGAAGCGGATCAGATCACCGGGGTCCTCGGTCATCTCGTAATCGGGCAGATGATCTGCTGCGATCATGTCCCGGATCATCTTGCGGAACACCCGCCGGGGCGAGGCCGAACCCGACTTCTTCAGCAACACCTCGACCGAGACCCGCCATTCGGGTTGCCGCCCGCAATGTTTGCGCGCCAGTTCGTAGATCCGCCGCTCCAGCGGCTTGCGCAGACGGAAATAGTCGCGGCTGAGTGTCAGAACCGACTTGGCCAGAACCGCGCGATACAGCCAGTCCGACAGTTTCACACTGACGCTGACCATCCGACCCGCCCGTGTATGGCGGACAATCTCCCAGCTTTCGATCAGTCCGAAACCGGTTGTCGTCTCGGTCTCGCCTGTAACGATATTGGTGGTGATCCGGGTCCCCGCCAGCCGCTCGAACGCCTCGCGCAGACGCTTGTAGCCATCACCGCTGGTCTCACGATTGGTGGCCACCAGCAGATCATGCGCCTTCAGATGCAGCACACGGCTGACGGCACGGCCTGCATTGATCGCAGACATCAACTGACTGATGCAGAAGATCAGGATGTCCTTGTCGTGGATCGTCGCAAGGCCGCGCACCGACGGCGTCACCGTGATCTCGACCCCGTTATGTTCGTAATTCAGAATCCGCCGGTCCGGCCGGGTCGAGAGCGAAAACATCGGATGCTCCATCGACCCCATATCGGTCTTGGGCAGCGCATCGAAGATATCGCATACAAAAAAATCGCCCGTTGGATGCCGGTCAGGCAACAACGCCCCTGACCCGCTCATACTGCCCTGCCCATATGTCCTGCCCGAATCTTCGTTCGTGGTTTTATTGACGCTTACCGTAAAGTTATCCACAGGCAGCGTAAAGTCGCCGGATCGTGGGATCAGAGTCAGTACAACGTGGGATCAGAGTCACCTTATCGTGGGTTCGGAATCGCACACAGCAATAGAAATGCAATAATACCATTTATTATCAGTGTGTTATGATAGCCTTGTTTTCCTTGTAACTAATATAATAACTGAATCTTAACCGAATATTTTTTTGTTCCGCTCCGTAAAACCATCTACCAAGCGCCCTTATCCTGCTATTTTGCTTAGAAAATTCGATTTTGTCCGCATAATGCTTTCATATGCCACCTTTTGTGGTATATTGACGAAAAGGCAGCATATAGGCGGTATTTTCCATGCGTACAGGCACGCCGGAGGGGCTTCCTCCGTATTTCAATATTGATCCGGATTTGGCATATGCCGAGTTGGGGAACC
This sequence comes from Ruegeria sp. CF5, assembly GCF_056537325.1. Classification (NCBI taxonomy): domain Bacteria; kingdom Pseudomonadati; phylum Pseudomonadota; class Alphaproteobacteria; order Rhodobacterales; family Roseobacteraceae; genus Ruegeria; species Ruegeria sp. CF5. The sequence continues at coordinate 66,437 of NZ_JBQFRI010000013.1, forward strand.
CCACCGGAACACATGACTTTTCCGATATTGCGGATGCCTGTGCCCGGGGCCGTTCAGATCTTGCAAGTCGCGGGTTGGAGGAAGACGGGCAAAAAAAGCTTCGGCTGTTTTCGACCTGGGAAATTACCAAATATCTGATCCCCGTCGCGCCTGCCCATTTCCGCCGGGTGTTGAAGGGTAACCCCGACCTGCCGCAAGGGCGATCGGAAACCGAAGGCGGCGCCAAGTGGTTCACGCTGGATGAGGTGCTGCGCCTGCGTCTGCATTTCGCCTCGGAAGGCTCCAAGGCCAAGGAGTATCGTCCCTACCGCCCCAAAGGGCTGCCGGCCAAGATCGTCTCGGTGGCAAACTTCAAGGGTGGCGTCGGCAAGACGTCAACCTGCGCCCATCTGGCCATGTCCGCGGCCTTGGACGGCTACAAGGTACTGGTCATCGATCTGGACAGCCAGGGATCGATGACCTCGATCTTTGGCGGCAAGGTAACGGATGAATGGCAGACCGTCTTTCCTCTGCTCGCTCGCCACTACGCCACCCATTTGCGCCGTGACAATCAGGGACGGCTTGACCGGGGCGAGGCCCCTCACCCGATCGATGACACGCTATCGGATGCCCTGAAGGTGCGCAGCGGTGAACTAATCCAGACGACGCATTGGCCGAATATCGATCTGATTGGCGCCCAACTGAACCTGTATTGGGCCGAGTTCCAGATTCCGGTCTGGCGTATGCAGGGCCGCAGTTGGAAGCTGTGGGATGCGCTGACCGACACGTTGGAGGAAGATGGCGTATTGGACGAATACGACATCGTCTTCATCGATACACCGCCTGCGCTGGGGTATCTGACGATCAACGGGCTGGCGGCCTCGGACATCCTGCTGGTGCCCATGGGCGCATCCTTTCTGGAGTTTGATTCCACCGGCCGGTTCTTCGACATGCTGCATTCGACCTTCCAGTCCATCGAAGAGGGTGAGAACATGGCCGCCCGCGCGTTGGGACGGCCTGAGATGGCCTTTCAGTGGGATGCGGTGCGCACGGTCATCACCCGCTATGACGGCAACCAGCAGGCGGAACTGGCCGGGCTGATGCAGGCCTATCTGGGCCGCACCCTGTCGCCGCACTGGCAGGGCTACACGGCGCTGATCGGGCAGGCGGGCGAGCAGGTCAACGGCATCTACGAGGCGGATTATCGCGATTTCAACCGCGAGACCTATGTGCGCGGGCGGGAAACCTTTGACGCCACCTATGCCTCGTTCAAGAAGCTGCTGATCGGGGTTTGGCGGGGCGAAGAACTGGCCCAGCAGGCTGAGGCGGCCGGAACCCCCGAGCTGATGCTGTAATGAGATGATGTTTCGCGCGCGAAACACTTTGACTGTTTTGGGACAGGCCCGACCAATGCCTGATCCGCGCGAGAGTAGGAGGAAGCGATGGCCAAACGTAAACGGCTGACCCCCGCCCGGGCAGGTTATCTCGAAGAAACCCGCCCCACCCCCGAGGCGAAATCTATGTTCCCCGCCGCCGCGCCACGATCCGCGCCTCCTGTTGCTCAGGTTGCGGGTGCCACTGCTGCTCAGGCTGCTCTTGAGGAGTTGACCGAAGAACTCCGTACCGCCCGGACCGAAGGGCGGTTGGTGCAGGATTTGCCGCTTGCGGAGGTGGAGGAAACCTATCTGGTCCGTGACCGGATGGCGGTGGATGACGCGGAAATGACAGCGCTCAAGGAAAGTCTGAAGGCCCGCGGACAACAAACTCCGATCGAGGTCGTGGCGCTGGAGGAAGGGCGTTATGGTTTGATCTCGGGCTGGCGCCGCCTGACGGCACTGAAGGTACTGGCAGAGGAAACCGGTGAGGCGCGTTTCGAAACGGTTCGCGCGTTTCTCAGGCAGCCTCAAAGTGCTTCGGATGCCTATGTTGCAATGGTGGAGGAAAACGAGATACGCGTCGGGCTGAGCTACTATGAGCGCGCGCGAATTGTGGCTCGGGCGGTAGAGCAGGGTGTTTATCCAGACGAAACCGCCGCCTTGCGCGGGCTGTTTGCTTCGGCTAGTCGGGCAAAACGGTCAAAGATTGGTTCGTTCATTTCAATCTATCAGGCATTGGACAGCAATCTGCGATTTGCCTCGGCCATTCCCGAAAGGCTGGGTCTGTCTATAGCCAAGGCTGTAAAAGATGATCCAAAGGCTATTTCTAAACTGTCCGGACTGCTGGCCGCCGATCCAGCTCGCACGCCGGACGCCGAGATTCAGATTTTGACACATGCGATACAGTCCCCGGAGAAGAGCACCGGGAAAACATCAAAGGTCGTTGCACCACAGCCTGAGGCGATCGGGGGCATTCACCTGAAGCGGAGCCGAAATGGTGCGCAACTCATATTGTCTGGCGACGGGGTTTCTGATGCATTTCTTGTCGAGTTGCGGGGCTGGCTGAAATCCCGGGCGGGATAGCGTTTCGCGTGCGAAACGGTAGCGGTGTTCGTGGGATACATTTCCTGCCGATAAAAAGCAGTTTATTATCAATATAGTGGCTTGGCTATTGCGCGTAAGCGCCTGATTATGCCCACTACCTTTCACATGTGTGGATTTCTTCATTATACCTGATAAGTACCGCTTATCATTTGAGATTGGTTTCCATCGTGAATGACACGGAATGAGGGCAAGAAAGCAGGTGCCCTGCACATTCTTCGTATAGTCACTGGGATTGTCGCCTTGGCGACAACATGTTCTGCTGCATTCGCACCTCGTTCATGACAGGCTGATATTCAATTGCTATGAACATGTTGTGTTAGCACGGGTTTTGAGTACATGCAGATTGAGAAGACCGCCTTGCCGGGTGTCCTGATACTGACACCAAAGCGGTTCGGTGATGTACGCGGTTTTTTTTCCGAAACCTGGAACCGCAAGGTCCTGGCCTCATATGGGATCGAATTGGATTTCGTGCAGGACAATCATTCGGTTTCGGCCAACACCGGTACCCTTCGTGGCTTGCATTTTCAGTCGCCGCCCCATGCGCAGGACAAGCTGGTGCGCTGTGGGCGAGGGGCATTGTTCGATGTCGTTGTCGATATCCGCAGGGGCTCGCCCACATATGGGCAATGGCTGGGCGTGGAGCTGACGGCGGAAAACGGAAAGCAGCTTTTGGTACCCAAAGGCTTTCTGCACGGCTTTGTCACGCGGGAGCCAGGCACCGAAATCTGCTATAAATGCACTGACTATTATGCGCCCGATTGCGATGGGGCGGTGCACTGGGGCAGCTGCGGCATCAACTGGGGGCTAACCGGGGAACCGGTGTTGTCCGACAAGGACAGGGCCGCGCCCGCGCTGGCGGATTTCGACAGCCCGTTTCTGTGGGAGGATGCGCCGTGAAGCTTTTGGTGACAGGGGGCGCAGGCTTTATCGGATCGGCCGTGGTGCGGCGGGCGATCCGGGACGGGCATCAGGTGGTCAATCTGGATGCGTTGACTTATGCAGCTTGCCTCGACAATGTGGCTGAGGTGGCGGATGACGCGAATTATACCTTTTTAGAGGCTGATATTCGGAACCGCAAAGCCATGGATCAGGCGCTGGCAGAGCATGCCCCGGACGCGATCATGCATCTGGCGGCTGAAAGCCATGTGGACCGGTCGATCGACGGGCCGGGTGCCTTTATCGAAACCAATGTCACCGGAACCTACACGCTGCTTGAAGCGGTCAGGGGATACTGGGAAGGCCGGGGAAGGCCGGACAGTTTCCGGTTTCACCATATTTCGACCGATGAGGTCTATGGCTCGCTGGGTGCGACCGGTCAGTTCACCGAAGAGACCCCTTATGATCCCCGCTCGCCCTATTCCGCCAGCAAGGCGGCCAGCGACCATCTGGTGCGCGCCTGGTTCGAAACCTATGGGTTGCCGGTGGTGCTGACGAACTGTTCCAACAATTACGGGCCGTATCATTTTCCGGAAAAGCTGATCCCAGTGATCATTCTGAACGCTCTGGCGGGTAAGCCGCTGCCGATCTATGGCGATGGGTCCAATGTCAGAGACTGGTTATACGTGGAAGATCACGCCGAAGCATTGCTGCTGGTGGTCCGGAAAGGCCGGATCGGGCGGAGCTATAATATAGGTGGCGAAAACGAGTGTACCAATCTGCAGCTGGTGCAGATGTTGTGCGGTATTCTCGACCGCCTGCGCCCCGGCCCGGCGCCTTATGCCGATCTGATCACCTTTGTCGCCGACCGCCCCGGCCATGATGCGCGCTATGCCATCGATCCGACCCGCATCCGGCAAGAGCTTGGGTGGCGGCCCTCTGTCAGCGTCGAAGAGGGGTTGGAAAGAACCGTGCAGTGGTATCTGGACAATGAAAGCTGGTGGCGTGCGCTGCAGAACCGCGAAGGCGTCGGCAAGCGGTTGGGTGTGAAGGTATGACCATCCTTGTCTTTGGCAAAACCGGACAGGTTGCGCGAGAACTGGCAGGTTTTGCAGGGGTGACGTGCCTTGACCGTTCCCAAGCTGATCTGGAACGACCCGCAGCCTGTGCCGAGGCCATTCGCGCCGCCGCGCCACAGATGGTGATCAACGCCGCAGCCTATACCGCCGTGGACCGGTCCGAGGAAGAAGAGGCGCTGGCAACCGTGATCAACGCGGATGCACCCACTGCGATGGCCCGGGAATGCGCTGCCCTGGATATCCCGTTCGTTTCTGTCTCGACGGATTACGTGTTCAACGGATCGGGAGAGGTCCCATGGAAACCCTCCGATCCCACCGGGCCGCTGGGTGCCTATGGGCGCTCGAAACTGGCTGGTGAGCAGGGGATCGTCCGGGCCGAAGGGGCCTATGGCATTCTGCGCACCTCCTGGGTGGTGTCGGCCCATGGCAACAACTTCGTCAAAACGATGCGGCGGCTGGGGGCCGAGCGTGACCGGCTGTCGATTGTGGCCGACCAGATCGGCGGCCCGACTCCAGCACGGGATATCGCGGTGGCCTGCCTGTCGATGGCGCGGCAATTGGCCGAGGATGCAGACAAAGCGGGTATCTATCACTTCTCAGGCGCGCCGGATGTCAGTTGGGCCGGGTTTGCCCGCGCGATTTTTGCTGAGTTAGAGACTGATTGCGACGTGACAGATATCCCGTCCGGCGATTACCCGACGCCCGCGCGGCGGCCGTTGAATTCCCGCCTTGATTGTACCTCACTGGAAACAACTTTTGGCATTACCCGTCCGGATTGGCGGCAAGGTTTGAGTGATATTTTGAAAGAGTTGGAAAACGCACCATGATGACACGCAAAGGCATTATATTGGCAGGGGGGTCCGGCACCCGGCTGTATCCGATCACGATGGCCGTCTCAAAGCAGCTGTTGCCGCTTTATGACAAGCCGATGATCTATTACCCGCTGACGGTGCTGATGCTGGCCGGCATACGGGACATCTGTGTGATCACCACCCCACAGGATCAGGATCAGTTTATACGTACGCTGGGGGATGGCAGCCAGTGGGGGATCAACCTCACCTATGTCGTGCAGCCCAGTCCCGACGGGCTGGCGCAGGCCTTTGTTCTGGCCGAGGAGTTTCTGGCGGGTGCACCATCTGCGCTGGTGCTGGGCGACAACATCTTTTTTGGACATGGCCTGCCGAAACTGCTTGCTGCAGCCAATGCGCATGACACCGGAGGAACGGTTTTCGGTTATCACGTGGCTGATCCAAAACGCTATGGCGTGGTCGCCTTCGACGAGGGTGGACGGGCACGCGAAATCATAGAGAAACCATCCACACCTCCCTCGAATTATGCGGTCACCGGATTGTATTTCCTCGATGGGACCGCGCCGGAGCGCGCGAGAAAGGTCAAACCATCACCGCGCGGAGAACTGGAAATCACCGACCTGCTGCAAATGTATCTGGAAGAGGGTGAGCTCAGGGTCGAAACCATGGGGCGCGGTTATGCCTGGCTGGACACCGGAACCCATGCCAGCCTGCTGGATGCGGGCAATTTCGTGCGCACGCTCGAGGAACGTCAGGGGTTGCAGACGGGATGTCCCGAAGAGATCGCGTGGCAACTGGGCTGGATCAACGAAGAGCAGCTGCGCCAGCGGGCAGAGATGTTCGCGAAGAACGAATACGGGGCCTATCTGGACGGGTTGTTGACGTGAAGGGCAGCGGTAGCCAGGGCTAAAACTGACCGCGCCCCTCCTCAGCGGGGATCCAAAAAGCACTGTTTAGACTCTTTGTCTGGGGTGCAGGCATGCATTTTCGCCCCTCTGATGGGACTCTTCCCGCCGATCATACGTGCAAGCAAAAATCGAAAAGAAATGCCTTCCGGGCGTTACTCGGCATTCATCCGAATACGCCTGGAAGGTGGCCCTTATTCGAGTACGACGTTTTTATCGAAGCGCTCTTTCGATGCTTTCTTTTTTTCAGGCTTGGCTTCGAATTCCTCATGATAGGACCGTTCGACATTGACGTCCCAAATGTCGTTTTCCTCGCCCAGGATATTGCGGGCGGCATACATCGCCGACAGCATTGAATGGTCCTGATTGTTGTAGCGGTGCAGGCCATTGCGACCAACGGTCTGGAAGTTTTCTAGTGTCTTCAGCCAGTCGCTGACAGTATCCAGAGCTTCTTTGTATTCACTGTCATAGACTGGATACGCCTTGGGCTGCCTGATCACAGCGCAGTCGACGACATCGGTAGCCTTGGCCAGATTAAGCTTTTCCAGTTCTTCGCTGGCAAGCTTCTTGAGTTCCGCATCGGACGAAGACCAAAGCCCATCCCCCTTCTGACAGAAATACTCCATCCCGATCGAGGACGTATTCTGATCGGGCAGCATTTCCTTGGACCAGGCGCGGAAGTTCTGGATGCGACCAACCTTGACCATCGGGCTGTGGATGTAGATCCAGTTGTCTGGGAACGGGTCGGCATGATCCAGTATCAGCGTCACGATCAGGAAGTCGCGGTACCTCAGGCGATTGGCCGCCTCAACAACTTCTGGCGGGGGCGGTGGATCAAAGGCGTGAATCAGATCGCGCACCGCCATTGAATTGATAAATTGCTCTCCTTCGATCCGTTCGACCGTCTTGCTTTGAGCGTCGTCTTCGTTCCACCGGCGAACGTCGATTGAGGTTACCCGGTTGCCGTCACGGTTCACCTTCACGACCTCCGAGCGCATTTGTACGGTGCCGCCTTTTTCTTCGATCAGATCGCGGGTTTTTTCCCACATCATGCCTGGGCCAAGACGCGGATACTGGAACTCTTCAATCAGGCTGGCGGTGTCATTGGCGCCAGAGATCGCGTTCCAGACTGCCTTGGGCAAGGACAGGTTCTTGATCCGCTGCGCCGCCCAGTCGGCACGGATTTCGGAAGGTGGGATGCCCCAGACCTTTTGCGTGTAGCTGTGAAAGAAATGCATGTAGAGCCGTCCGCCAAAGCGGTTGATGACCCATTCTTCGAACGTATCTTCCTGCTTTTTGGGCCGCAGCTTCCATTTGATGTAGCTGCCGACAATCTTATAGGTCTCGTAAGGCCCGATATTCCCAAGCGCGTTGAAGATGCGCAGCGGGTAATCATAGAACTTACCCCGATAGAAGATGCGGCTGAGGCGCGGCACGGTGATAAAATCGTCACCCATAATCTCGTGCCACATCTTTTCGACTTCGCGCACCTTGGTAAAAAACCGGTGCCCGCCGATGTCGAAGCGATAGCCCTTGTGGGTTTCGGTCCGCGAAATGCCGCCGACCAGATCCGAGCCCTCAAAAACTTGTGGGACATGTTTGTCGCTTAGCTTCTGAAGTTCATAAGCTGCGGTTAAACCAGCGGGGCCGCCACCGATAATGACGACTGGAACAGTATCTTGTTTCAAATGACCTACACCCATACTCAAAACCAAACCTTAGCATCAGGCTACAGGAGATTACCTTCGATTCACAACAGAATCCTGATGAGCCGCACAAATACAGCCCCCGTTCTTCCGGGGTATCCCGGGGGTATAGCAGGAAGAAGGTACCGGGGCTGGTCAGCTGTCACCACAAGTGATGGCTGGGCGGCAGTTGCCATGGCGCTTTCCCCTTCTTCCCGGCCATACTGGCACGATCAGGGGAGGCAGGCCCGGCCATCAGATTGCGGGTTCGTGATTTAAGCGATTGAAACATATACTATATTCCAACCCTCAGACAATTGGAGGGTTTGCCGTTCAGGACGGATCGACCGCTGGCAGAAACCGCTCTGTACTTCTGTAATGATCTCGTCGACCGGGGAGGAGGCTGACGGGAAATGCATGCGTCATCGCGATGGAGTGCCTCGCGCAGTTTGTTTCAACAATCTGCCATCTTCATGCATATTGTCCTCGTGCCGTGGGGGTGTGAAGCACCCGGAAGCGGTGACTCATGATGTGTCAGTCAGTTGACGGATCGCATTCGTTCGCAATGCCACCTTGTCTTTCCAAGGCTCTCGCCGCCAAACTATTACCTCAATGTATTGGTTATATACTTTGACTTTTGCGGCTGCTTTTTGACAACTGTGGCCATCAGATGATTACAGCCAGCGTGTTCAGAAAGTGAATCAGTGGCTGAGTATTTAGATATGTAAGTGGTTAACGAGAACAGGGTGCTATGGCTGCATCACCGCACAGTACAAATACCGAATATGCCGTTTCCATTGTGATCGTGAACTGGAACACGCGGGACATTCTTCGGGATTGCCTGAAATCCATTGCGCACGAGACGCAGCTGCCGCACGAGGTCATCGTCGTGGACAACGCCTCGAACGACGGTTCGGCAGATCTTGTCCGTGACGAATTTCCCGGTGTCCGGCTGATTGCTAACGATACCAATCGGGGATTTGCCGCCGCCAACAATCAGGGCCTGAGAATCGCGCAAGGGCAAACCCTGCTATTGCTCAACCCTGACACCATCATTCTGGACGGTGCAATCGACACGATGGTGGGCTGGCTGGAGCAGCACCCCGACGTGGGCTGTGTCGGGTGTCAGGTCCTGGAGGATGAACACACGATCCAGCGCACCTGTTTTGCCGACCCCGGACCTGCAAATCTTGCGCTGATCGAATTTGGGCTGCATCGCCTGTCCCCGCAGGGCCGGTTTCTGGGTCATGCCGAATACGGGGACTGGGATCGTAAATCCGAGCGTAAGGTCGATGTGGTGTCCGGCATGTTCATGCTGGTACCCCGTCACGTGTTCGAGGTGGTGGGTCTTCTGGACGAGGCATTCTTTGTTTATTCCGAAGAGGCCGACTGGTGCCGCCGCATCCGCGATGCCGGATGGGACTGTGTGTTTGCGCCCGTGGCGCGGATTCTGCATCTGGAAGGCGGGTCAAAAAGCACGGTGCAGATCAAATCGCGCATGTATGTGCAAAAACAGAAAAGCAAGACAATCTATGCCAGAAAACACTATGGCCGGTATGGAGAGTTGGTGGTGCGCGCCATCTTTATCAGCAGCGCAGCCCTGCGCGGGGCGGTGTTTGGCCTGATGGGTCTGCTGCGCTCCACGCCCGAGCGCAAGGCACGTTTGCGGCTGTCAGAGGCGGTGATCCGCTATCATCTGTTCGGTCAGGAGCCGAGTACATGAAAGATACGGTGTCCGCCAAATCCGGGATTGTGATCGAATGCCTTGAGGCACCGGCCCATTCGCTGGACACAAGGGCGGACTGGGACGATCTGGTCACCGCGACCGGCGCCGACATATACTTTCTGACTGATTGGCAATCAGCCTGGTGGGATCATTACGGACCCACCTTTGCCGCCAGTCGCCGTCCGGCCAGCTTTGTCTTGCGGGATGGCCCCCACCTTATAGCTGTTCTGCCTTTTTGCATCGAAACCATATGGGCGGGACCAATACCCGTGCGTGTGGCCCGGCTGGCCGGTGTGGATCCGAATTTTGCGGTGATGGGCCTGCCGATTGCAGCTGGCCGCGAGGAAACTGTGCTGAAGATCGTTCTCCGGCATCTGGTGCATGATCTGAAGTGTGCAGCCATCAGCTTTTCACCGCTTTCTGACCGCGCCGCACAGCTCGGGAACCTGCGCGCTGCAGATGGGCATGGCATATCCATTCTGCGTGATCGCAGCCTGCGGGGACACACATTAATGGATTTGCCCGGGAACTTTGATGCATTCATGGGCGCGCTTTCCAAAAGCCGTCGACGTGAGGTGCGGCGGGATATCAAACGCCTGACCAGGGATGAGCCGCTGAGCAATGTCAGTTCGACCCCGGATACGGTCGACGCGATGATGGATCGCTTTATCGAGCTGCATACAAGGCAATGGCGGGCGGCAGGGAAGGGTGGACATTTTTCCGACTGGTGTGTGGCCGCAGCGTTCTATCGCGCATTGCTGCGGCAGCTGGCGCCCAGGGAGCAGGCGGCGATAGACGAGCAATGGCTGGGCCAGACACTCCTGTCGAGCCAGCTGCGTTATACGCTGGGGGATAAGGCCTATTGGTGGCTGAATGCCCGTGAAATAGACCCTGAATATGCAAAAAACGGCCTGGGCCGCGTGGGCTTGGTCGAGCGTGTAGAGGATTTGATTGGTTCGGGCATTCGTCTGATCGAAGCAGGTGCGGGGGAATACGAATACAAGCTCAGTTATGGCGGTGAACTGGTGCCATTTCACAATATAGTGCTTGCTCCTGATCGAACCCCGGCGCGGTTGCGGGCCTTGCTGCTGCTTCTTTGGGCGGATGCGCTCCATTTCTTTTATTATCGCGCGTGGTTTCTGAAGATCCGCCCCCGGCTGGGGATACGGCCCGGTAAACTCTGGACCAACTGGATACGGACACAGCTATGACCCCACCCTTTACATTGCAGACAGTCGCAGCCGAAGACTGGCCCGGGATCAGCGCGGGGTTTCGTGATCTGACCTATGAGCAAACCCTGACCTATGCGCAGGCAGCAGCAAAACGGATCGGGGCCGAGGCGCAATTCATCACTTTGTCGGATCAGGCGGGCAAACCGGTTGCCGCGGCCTGTCTGCGCCTCAAGCGCGTGCCGGGGCTGGGGCGTGGCATCGCCTGGATCGCCGCTGGCCCCCTGATGCACCACCGGGAACAGCCCGATACGAACCCGAGCAGGCTGGACGCGGTATTTGCCACGTTGCGCGCCTATGCACAGGAAGTTGGGTGTGTTCTGCGGCTTCGCCTGCCCGCCTTGCCGCTTTATGATGTGTCGGCTGCGGACCGCTCGGTGGCTGCGGCGGGGTTCCGCCCGACAGACCGGTCCCCGCCCTATCGCACAGTGGTCGTTGATCCCGATCAGGACGAAGAGATCCTGATGGGTGCCCTGCATGGAAAGTGGCGCAACCATTTGCGCAAATCTCTGAAAGCCGATTTAGAGCTTGATGTGGTGCCAATATCCGATGCAGCCGACCGGTTTCAGGCGCTTTATCGGAATGTTCAGACTGCCAAAGGGTTCGAGCAACCTGACATACCTCCGGAATTCTATTATCCGCTTCGGGGGGGTGATTTTATCCATGAGGTATTGTTTGCCCGGCAGGACGGTGCAGATATCGCCGGAATGACGGTCGGAAGGGCGGGCGGTAGCGCCGTCTATCTTTTCGGGGCCACGACTGCAGTTGGCCGACGTTGCAATGCCGGCCATTTTCTGATGTGGGAATCCATTCTGCGTTGTCGGGAGCTTGGGGTGAAATGGTACGATCTTGACGGTATAGACCCTGATATCAATCCCACTGTTGCAGAATTTAAACTCCGCACCGGGGGAACGGACCTGCAGGCGGCAGGACCTTATGAGTTCCGTCCTGCCGGGTTGGTTTCATCCCTGATCAGCACCGCAGAAACGGTTCATTCCCACCTGAGGAAAGCGCGCCGATGACGGTTTTCAGGGGTATCAACTTTCATGGTATCGGAGCGCCGGAACGTCCCCTGGAAACTGGTGAGGAACCCTATTGGCTTTCGATCAGTCAGTTCGAACACGTACTCGACCAGATTGCGGCGTCCCCTGACCCCGAGAGTTTCACGATTACTTTTGATGACAGCAACCTCTCGGACCATGACATTGCCTTGCCCGCCCTTGCCGCGCGTGGGCTTCGGGCGTGTTTTTTTGTTCTTACGGGGCGGATTGGGCAGGACGGGTCTCTGAATTCCGGTCATCTGCAAGCTCTGCGCGATGCCGGCATGACAATCGGTAGTCACGGGATCGATCATGTCGTCTGGCCCACTCTGGATGACGTCGCGCTCGGGCAGGAGCTGCGCGATTCGCGTCAGCAACTCGAGGAAATCTGTGGCCACCCGGTGGTCGAGGCAGGCATCCCGTTCGGTCGCTACGATGCGCGGGTGCTGCGCGCCCTTCGTGCTGAGGGTTACTCTGCCGCTTGGTCAAGTGACGGGGGGGGCTGGCGTCAGGGTGCATTCCTGCGCCCCCGGACGTCATTGCGTGGTGACATGTCGAAACAGGCGATGGATGCGATCCTTTCAGGCCGGATGCCGCCCCTGCGCCGCCTTCGGCGCGCACTGGGGATGGCCCGGCGCAACTGGACTGTTACCGGTTAGCGGACCGGACCGGGCGTCCGGGCGATGCCGGATCCGATTGCGACCGCGGGAACCGTGTATATTGAACTGTTTTGCCCTGTGTGGATGCCTGCTTTTCCCCGCCGTCCTGCTCTGCTTGGTCATCTACGTCCAGAAACCAGATACCAGCCCCCAGAAGAAACATGAAAAAACAGTATGTGGAGTCCCACAAATGCACCGTGATGGCGGAAAGGCAAATGCCGAACAGGGAAAACAGGTACCCAAGGCGTGCATCTGCGGCCGCTCCGCTCAGCGTTTTGTTCCCGACCTGAAAAAATATGGTCACCACGGCGGCAACCAACAGAATTAGTCCGGGGAAGCCGTGCCTCAGCGCCATCAAAAGCCAGAAGTTGTCCACGGTACTCAGCGCCCACATCCAGGCGGGGCGGGTCCAGTCGTGCAGTCCGATCCCGAAAAGCGGGTTTCGCAGAATGTCGTCAGAGACAAATGTGAAAATATTGATCCGCGCCCAGGCCGTTCCCGGTGTGAGCGTGAAATGCGTTGCGAAGATCTGGAACATGTTCCGGTTCGATCCAACCTCGCCGATAAAATACAGAACGCCAAAAATACTGAGCAAGATTTTCCATCTGTTCTCGAGGAACCGGAACACCCAGTTCCATCCCATCAGCATCACCTGCAGAATGACGTTCATGAAAGCGCCTGACGACAGCGAACAGAAAACGGCACCCCCCACGATTGAGGTCAGTCCGGCCCTTTTAAAGAGTGACTTGTTCCACCCCAGAACATACCAGGTGAGCGCAAAGGCGGGCGCGCAGAACACTCCGTACAGAATGGGATGAGGCATCGTTGTCTGGGCGCGCAGCAACCCCAGCCGGGGTTCGAAGACCCATTTTTGGTAAACGCTCATCACCTTGCCGAACAGATCCAGTAGCGGGGTTCTTCCCGTAACAGCTTCGAAGGCGGCGAATGGCAGAAGAACCAGAAGGAGCAGGAAGAGCCACTTTACGAAGTGTCTGAACGACTCCATGTTCCGGATATACGTGCGGGCAATGAAATACGGGACCAGGGTTTCGATCATGAACATCCCGATGAATTGCCATGTCGGCCCAAAGCCGTGATTGACGGCCAACGTCAGACATGCCCAGAGGCAAAACCCGATAACCAGAAAATCGATTGCCCTGATCTTTCCCGCTTTGCCGCTCAGCCAGCCAAAAATTGCGGGAAACAGGAAGAGGATCAGGATCACGCGGTAGCCATTGAGCTTCAGCCCGCCCAGGAAGAAATAGAATGGCATTGCAAAGGACAAAATCAGCAATACCAGAACCAGCGGCCTTGTCGCCGGAGCACTGGCTTTGGTTGACAAAACGGCGGTCATTCAAAATTCCTGCTCATTGTCTGGATAAATCATTCCAACTCGTAAAATTCAGCGATCAGTACATCGGCAGCGCCCAAGGCTGCCAGCCGTGCTTCCCCCGCCTCCACTACCCATCATTGCGTGGGATATTTTTTTGCCAGCGTTGATCCGGCATTCAGGCGGTCGATAAGACTGCCGGGACGCACGCCGTATTCATTGTAACCGTTCTTTGCTCCACGCGCGTAATAGATGAACTGGCTATCATAATAACCGCCCTGCGACGGAGTTTGATCCTGAATCATGGCATTATTGAGTACGACCCAATCCCGTTGATTTTCATAGCCCAGAATATTCGCCACGGCATTCTGTTCGATGACCACTGATGAAGAGTCTGCCGAAATGTTGATCGCAGGCACGGAATGGCCGCCAGGCACATTAATAAGAGAGTTCTTCCTGACCGAGATGTTGTCGGAACCATAGATGGAAATGCCATGGACATGACCGTTATAGATCATGTTATTTTCAATCAGCACATTCTGATGCCGTACCTGGCGGTCGCCGATATTCTTCCCGTCTCCTCCGGCCCAGATCGTTTGGGTGAAATCCCCGCCACCCACGTCAAAGACATTGTCACGAATGGTGATGTTGGCGCTGCCGCTGTTATTGGCGCGTTGAATCTGGATCATGTCGCGGTGATCGCCGACGCCATCAGCACCACCAAAATCATGGAGATGATTATCTTTGACCAGAATATTGTCGACATTGTCGAAGACCAAACCGTCAGAGCGTATCGAATGCACGTCACTGTCAGTGATATTTATGCCGTCGGTGTTAATGACGATGACGGCCTTCCACCAAGTCAGGAACTCGGAGTTGGTGATGTCGACGTTGTCAGCGTTGAAAACCAGCAGGCCGGTCCCGAACCCGGCGCCGTCCTCGGGCGTTCCGGTGCCGCTGGCAACATCCCCGCTGAACACGGAGTTGGAGAATTTTATTTTTCGGCTGTTGCGAACGACGAAGTTGGCGAGATGGTGCGGGTCTCCTCTCTTGAAGACATAGTCGAAACGGATACCATCCAGATGAATGTTCTCGGCCCCATCAAAGATCGCAACCGTGAAACAGGCGAGGTTGGTGGGATCGGCCGAACGGATCACCACGGGCGATTGAAACGTACGGCCCAGTTTCAGAGTGCCATAGTTTCCGGGTGAAAGCAGGTAGGTTTCACCTCCACGTGCATTCTGAAGCGCGGTTGCAAGGGCCCCGGCATCAGAGATGGCCTGACCTTCGGCCTGAGTCGAGAGCCTGGGTTTGAAGTCCTGCCTCTCGCAGGGTGTCTCGGCGGCCAGGGCAGTGCTCAACAAAAGCAGTGCCGCGCCTGCAAGGGCAAGAATACGTGATCCGGGCATGACGCACCTTTCTGATCTGCGGTTCATCGAAAGCTTAGGCGAGCTGTTTTATAGTGTCTATCGCGGCGCTCTCAGGATTACGCGGATTCTCTGGTACTCCCCCTGGTACTCCCCATGGCGTCACACCACCGGTTTCCGGGCGGTTTTAATGAAGTTTTGTGGGTTTCCGTAGCGGCATCGGGCAATTCATTGCCTATGGCTGACCGAGATACGCGGGGTCATGCCTGAATTACGGCAACTTCGTGGCCATTGTTGCGATCAGGGAATCAATCATCCAAACGTTACTCAACCGCTTAGGGAAGGGGAACAATTCCCGGTATCGAGTATCGTGTTTACTCGGAAATGATGGGCAGACGGGCTTAATTGTCCCGAAACAGGCACAAGTTTCCAAATATAGCCGCATTTTGGCCACTCTGTCGCCCCCGCGCGACTGTTCCCTCCGTCCTGGGTGAGCGGGATCTCGTGCGCTTTCAAGCGCTTATGAAATCTAAAGGTGTAGGATGTCTACAACGATCACAGTATCCAACGCGGCAGAGCTGAACCAGGCGCTGGCGCAAGCAACAGGCGGCGAAACAATCCTCCTTGCGGCAGGCAATTATGGGAAGTTGAGTCTCAACAATACGCAGTTCTCATCGAACGTAACGATCAAGTCTGCAGATCCGAACGCGATGGCGAGCTTCTCCGAAGCTCATCTCAATGGTGCGTCGAATGTCACATTCGACACGGTCAATTTCGACTACACATTCAGCTCTGGTGACTATCACTTCCAGAACAAGTTCAGCGTCACCAACAGCTCGAATATCGCGTTCAACAACTCGAACTTCGACGGCGATTTTGCCAGCGGTACCGGAACAACTGCGGACGGTACCGGGTACGGCACCGGCCTGATGATCACCGGGTCCAGCAATATCGACATTACCAATACCGAGTTCTCGAAATGGTGGAAGGGCGCCATCGCGATTAACTCCGATGGGGTCAGTTTCTCCGGGAATGACATCCATTCGATCCGCTCGGATGGGTTGGTCTTCGACAATGTCGACAACATCCTGGTCGAGAACAATTACATTCACGATTTTGGCGGCGCTGCAGGTGCTGGCGATCACCGTGACATGATCCAGGTTCAACGCGCAAACGGCAGCGGCAGTGACAATATCATCATCCGCGACAATGTCTTTGACATGGGGAACGGGGATTATACTCAAACCATCTGGATGGGTGGTGACGGCAAGAACATCAGCGACCCGAATGTCATCCACCACAACGTGCTGATCGAAGGCAACGTGATCTACAACGGCCACCTGCATGGTATTTCCGTTTATGGTGCTGACGGGATCACTGTCACCAAGAATTCGGTTCTGCACGTGGATGAGAAGACGCAGACAGGCGGTATTGAAATTCCGCTCATCAATGTCTCAGGCGATTCCAAGAATGTGACGATCACTCAGAACATCACGTCGCAAATCCTGGGTGACAACGGGCAGCCTGGCTGGACCGTTGCAGACAATGTTCTGATCAAGCCTTCCGAGTATGATCAGCATTTCATCTATCAGGCGACGGCGCAGGCGGATGGCTACAACCAATATATCGTTAAGCCCGGTAGCCCGGCGGATTCGCTGAATGCGGGTTCTGACCTCGCAAGCAATATCTCGGGTTCTTACTTTGACTGGCTTATAAATACGGGCTCTTCCGGGTCTAACAATCAGTCCCAGACCAATCCCGGAACGACTCCGCCTGACACCGGAACGACTCCGCCTGACACCGGAACGACTCCGCCCGACACCGGAACGACTCCGCCCGACACCGGAACGACTCCGCCCGACACCGGTGAAGAGCAGCAGCCCGATACCGGCGAAGAGCAGCAGCCCGACACCGGCGAAGAGCAGCAGCCCGATACCGGTGAAGAGCAGCAGCCCGACACCGGCGAAGAGCAGCAGCCCGATACCGGTGAAGAGCAGCAGCCCGATACCGGTGAAGAGCAGCAGCCCGATACCGGTGAAGAGCAGCAGCCCGATACCGGTGAAGAGCAGCAGCCC
>NZ_JBQFRI010000014.1:0-78938 GCF_056537325.1 Ruegeria sp. CF5
GACGGTCAGATTGATGTCGCGCAGCACGTGGAATGCCCCGTACCACTTGTTCATGTTGGTGATTTCGATGGCGACCTCGTCGCTCACCTGCATCTTCGAGCGGTCGATTTCACGTTCAATTGCAAGTTCAGACATGTGTTGAACTCCTTAACGGTGGCCAGTCTGAAGCTTGCGCTCCAGATACATGGAATAACGGGACATGGAGAAGCAGACGACGAAGAACAGCGCGCCGATAAAGGCGAACAGTTCCCAGTAGATGCCATTCCAAGCGGTATCGGCACGGATCGCGTTGGTCAGGCCGATTACATCGAACAGGCCGATGATCGACACCAGAACCGTGTCCTTGAAGATACCGATGAAAGTGCTCACGATGCCCGGGATCGAGATTTTCAGGGCTTGCGGCATGATGATCAGCCGCTGTGCCTGCCAGTAGTTCAGGCCCAGACTGTCGGCGCCTTCGTACTGACCCCTTGGCAAGGCTGCCAGACCACCCCGGATCACCTCGGCCATATAAGCGGCCGAGAACAGGGTCATCATGATCATCACCCGTAGGATGATGTCAAAATTGGTGCCCGGCGGCAGGAACAGGTTCAGCAGCAGTGAGGCCACGAACAGCAGGGTGATCAGCGGTACACCGCGAATGAACTCGATAAAGCCCACGCACATATATTTGACGATCAGCAGGTCGGACTGGCGACCCAGTGCCAGAAGGATGCCGATAGGCAGCGATACACCGATGGCCACAACGCCCAGAAGGATCGCCAGCATGAAGCCGCCAAAGTCACGACTTTCCACAGCGGCGATGCCGATTGGAAGTGCTGCATCAATGGTATCGGCAACCGGGCCGGCTGCAAACAACCACCACAGAATGGGCAGCACGATCGCAAGGATCAGGGCCGTCAGTGAACCCGCGGCAGGTAGCACAAGCCTGTAGGCAATATACCCGATGGCGAATCCGGCGGCGACCATCAGTGGCCCCCAGATGCTACCGCCCCACATCAGCCAGGGCAGCAGGAACGGGTAGGCCGCCGTGACGATCAGAAGCTTGCGCGGTACTTTGGTGAACAACACAGGCGCAATCGCGACGAGCAACAGGATGAAGGCCAGGTTTGGTCGGAAATAGGCCGGCCATGCCCCAGCTTCTGGTGGGTTTGACCATGTTGCATTCGGGTACTCAGGATACGGCGGGTAGAAGCCGTAAAGTAGCTGCAACCAGCGATCCTTGATCACGCCCCAGCAGGCATGACCATGGGTATCGCCCCACGTTGCCATCATGATCTCACGACATTCTGACAGTGAATTCGCGTTCCAGACGGATTCGAACGTCCATGTCAGAACGTTGGACAGCACGTAGTAGATGAAGACCAGTGAGATTACGGTCAGGATAGCGTTGAGCCAGCTTGAGAACAGGTTATGTCTGATCCAGCCCAGCACCCCCACCTCTGAGGCGGGTGGTGTCTGTTCCGGCAACATTTCCGTGCGGACAAATGAAACATCACTCATATTACCGCTCCACCAGTTTGACACGGTTGTTGTACCAGTTCATCACCGCCGAAATGCTCAGCGAGATGGACAGGTAGATCAGCATCAGCAGCAGAACACATTCCAGCTCACGCCCGGTCTGGTTCATGGTGATGCCACCAAGGGTACCCGTGATGTCCATATATCCGACCGCAATCGCCAGTGACGAGTTTTTGGTCAGGTTCAGATAGTTCGAGATCATCGGCGGGATGATCACCCGCAGCGCCTGCGGCAGGATCACCAGACGCATCGTGCGGCCCGGACGCATACCCAGCGCGGATGCGGCCTCGGTCTGACCTTTCGAAATCGCCAGAATACCAGCACGGACGATCTCGGCGATGAAGGCCGCTGTATAAAGTGACAGCGCCAGCCACAGGGCGATCAATGAGTTCCGCAGATGGGTGCCGCCGCTGAAGTTGAAGCCCTTCAGCTCAGGGAAACCCAAATGGAAGCCCAGCGCGCCGAGCAGGATGGCCGACGGAACGACCAGCAGGCCCAGCTGGATGTGCCAGATGGTCGGGCGGTCGCCGGTCTTTTCCTGTGTGGCATTGGCCCAGGCCGACACTTTGCGCATTGCAAAGATGCTGCCGCCAAGCACGATCAGGAACGCGATCAGGTCCAGCGAAACATCAAAGCGCAGGCTCGATGTTCCAAACAGGTGGATATCGCCCAAACTGCGTGAGAACAGGAACTCGGGGATATAGACCCCGCGGTTTGTAATGGCGACCGAGTCGAACAGCTTCATCGTTGCTTCGGGATCTTCGCCCCGGAACGCACGCGGTGCAGGCAGACCTTCGATCAGGATAGCCATGGCCAGTACGATCCACAGCAGCACCGGCACGTTACGGAACATCTCGACGTAAACGGTCATGATCCGGGCGACCAACCAGTTGTTAGACAGGCGCAGGACGCCGACCATAACACCAACGATCGTGGCAGTGATACAGCCCAGTACCGCAACAACCAGCGTGTTCAGCAGTCCGATCAGCGCGGCGCGCAGATGGGTATCGCGCGAGTCATATTCCAGCAAGCGTTGGTTGATATCATAACTGGCCGGTTCACCGAAAAACGAGAACTCGACCGTTTTGCCCAATGCCTCAAGGTTCTGAATCGTATTGTTGATAAGCCAGGCTGCCAGAAGCATGAAACCGATCATTGCAATGACCTGAATGGTCGCTGATCGGTACCGCGTATCGTAAAGGAGCATGGACAGCCGGAACTGCTCCTTCGGCGGGTCAGTGAGAGTCGTCATGACCTATGTATATCCCCGTGAATCCCGGTTTTCTGTCGGCAGAGTTGATCTCTGCTCGGAACTGTCCGGGCGTGTTTCTTGTGGATGGAAAAAGGGCGCAGGTTGCCCTGCGCCCTTTTCCGTGGCTTTTAGCGGAACGGCGGTGCGTACAGCAGGCCGCCATCGGTCCACTGTGCGTTCAGGCCGCGTGCCAGACCAATCGGCGTTTCTTCACCGATGTTCTTGGCAAACACTTCACCATAGTTGCCACCCACTTTGATCGCGCGCTGTGCCCAGGTTGCGTCCAGACCCAGCATCTCGCCCAGGGTGCCTTCGGAACCCAGCAGGCGGTTCACTTCGGGGTTGTCAGTGCCAGCCGACATCTCGTCGATGTTCGCCGAGGTGATGCCCAGCTCTTCGGCCGCGATCAGCGCGTTCAGAGTCCAGCGGACGATGTCGCCCCACTCGTTGTCGCCATGACGGACCAGCGGACCCAGCGGCTCTTTCGAGATGATTTCGGGCAGGATCACGTGATCTGCAGCGTTCTCGAAGGTGGCGCGGGTTGCGGCAAGGCCGGAAGCGTCGGTGGTGTAGACGTCACAGGCGCCAGCCAGATACTGCTGCTGCGCTTCGGCGTTGGTTTCGATCGGAACCGGCTCGTAGCTCATGTTGTTGACACGGAAGAAATCCGCCAGGTTCAGTTCGGTGGTGGTGCCGGTCTGGATGCAGACGGTTGCGCCATCCAGTTCCTTGGCCGAGCTTACGCCCAGCGCCTTTGGCACCATGAAGCCCTGACCGTCATAGTAGTTGATGCCAACGAATTCGAACTTCAGGTCGACGTCGCGGCTGAAGGTCCACGTGGTGTTACGGGCCAGCATGTCAATCTCACCCGAAGCCAGCGCTGTGAAGCGTGTCTTGCCGGTGGTGGGAATGAACTCAACAGCGCTCGGATCATCCAGTACGGCGGCTGCAACTGCGCGGCAGACAGCTACGTCAAAGCCCTGCCATTCGCCATTGGCATCCGGGCTCGCAAAGCCGGGTACGCCGGTTGCGACACCACAGTTCAGCTTGCCGCGCGCCTTGACGTCGTCCGCGGTACCCGCTGCGGCAGCACCTGCTGCCAGAGCGGCAACGGTGGCCGCGCCCAAGATTACGGATTTTTTCATTTTTACCTCTTCCTGATTTTCCGTCCCCAGACGAAACGGTTTTGTCCGGCATCAAGATACCGGAAAGGTTACCCCAAAGGTGTCTCCCCTTTAGTGGGCACAAGTTTGGTCGCATTCATTAGAAAACGTCAAGGGTCGTATCAGGGAAATAGATGGACGGCATGTGCAGGGTGACCCTGGGTCACCCGCAGCCGCCTAAAGCAAAGGCTCAAACCGATAGATCGTAGAACCGTTTAGCGTGTAGGAAGGCGATCTTTTTCAACTCGGCTTCCCGCTGCGCTTCTTCGTCGATGCCCCACTGCTCTTCCTGCCAGATTTCATCCAGACGCGAAATCCGCCAGATCTCGTCTGCTTTCCGCCAATCCTGCGCTGCGGCGAAGCCAAGAATCAGAGATCCCGACAGACCGACCAGATCGTGGAACGCTGCCAGACGGAATTCGTCCAGTTCCCGCACCTGTTGTTTCAGCAGTTCCAGAACCGATGCTGACTGTGGCTGGTGAACAACGCCGGTGACCGGCAACAACCGGGTGCCGAGTGTTTCTGCCGCCCAATCAAGCACTGGATCCCATTGTTCCGACTGCCGTCGAACAAGTGCTTCGGGGTGTTCTGCCCGATAGCACAGCAAATCCGAATCACCATACGCGGCCAGCATGTCGGCCACTTCGGCATGTTGATGACGCACCTTGTCGATGGCTGCATTGGCAGACCGGGTGAAGGGCATCGTGGCCGGATCGACCTCTTTTTCCTGCGCGTCCCATTCGGCTGCTACGGCCTGCGCCATGGCCTGCGTTGGCAGAATAAGGGTGGCTTTGGCCGGGGTTTTCACCCGACGGCCATCCAATTCGACCGTGTATGCCCCATCAACTGGCACCACAGCGCTAGATGTCCAGAACCGTTTCGGTTTCCAATCGCTCATACGTTCAGTCCCAGATTTTGGTCAGCACGCCCGGAAGCTGGTCGAAGGTTTCCACCACGCAATGTGCATCCTTCAGGGCGGTCCTATGATGATATCCCCATGAAACCCCAATACCCGCAACACCGGCGGCCTTGGCCATTTCCATGTCAAAGCTGGTATCCCCGATCATCACCGTATCAGAAGCCGCAACACCGGTATCGGATCGCGCGGTATCGATCATCGAAGGATGCGGTTTGGACGGGTGATGATCCGCAACCTGTCGGGTTACGAAAAACTGCTCCAACGCGTGGGCCTCAAGCAGCGCATCCAGACCGCGCTGCGACTTACCGGTAGCGACCCCAAGCAGTACTTCGGGAATTGCATGCAAGGCCTGCAATATCTCAAGTGCGCCGGGGTAGAGCGGAGAGCTTGCTGCCCCCTGTTCCAGCCGCTGGGCGTGATAGGCCGCCTTGTATCCTTCGACCAGATCATGCTGAACGCTGTCGCTTTGTTCAGGTGCCAGACGCGCCATTGCGTGCGGCAGGGACAGGCCCACAATGGACAAAATCGCCGGGCGATCGGGCACCGGCAGCGATGCTGCCTGAAACGATGCGGTCATGGCCGAGACGATGCTTCCCTGACTATCAACCAGAGTGCCATCGACGTCGAACAGAACCAGCCGCAGGGGCGCGCTCATTGCAGGTCCTCAAAAGGATCGTCGGCGGCCAGGTCTTCGGTCCAGCCAAGAGTGTCCCAACTCTCTTTCATATGATCCGGCAACGCTGCGGTAACGGTCACGGTTTTTCGTGTCAGGGGGTGTTCGAACGACAAGCGCCGGGCATGCAGATGCAGCTTTTTGCTGATGATTCCGCCCAGTTGCGCGCCCCAGCCATCGCCCAGATTTTCCTGCCCTGATCCGCCATATTTGCCATCGCCAATAATGGGGTGCCCGATGGCGGCCATATGCGCCCGTAATTGATGCGTGCGGCCGGTAATCGGCTCCATCGCAACCCACGAGGCCCGCCCCGCCACACGATAAAGGGTCGCGTATTGGGTGTGCGCCCGCTTGGCGCCCGGCGTAACGTCCACCTCGTTCAGATGGACAGGGATCATTTTTTCGCCTTCGCCGTGCTTGCCATGGCCGGGCGCCTTGACCAGACCGGTCTTGATCTCGCCCAGATAGGGTGTCGGAACTCCGGCAACCAGCGCCCAATAAATCTTGCGGGTGTTGCGGTGTCGGAATGCAGCCGTCAATCCTTTGGCCGCTTCACGGGTTCGCGCCAGCAGCAATACACCCGAGGTATCCTTGTCCAATCGGTGCACAAGGCGCGGATTTTCATCAAAGCCAAAGCGCAGAGCTTCGGACAGGCCGTCCACATGGCGGGTTTGACCGCTTCCCCCCTGAACCGGCAGTCCTGCGGGCTTGTTCAGGGCAAGAACATGATCATCCCTGTAGATCACGCAGGACTGGATCATCTTTGCATCCGCGTCGGACACGCGGCGTTTAACCTCGGCCGGTTTGTGATCTGCGTCAGGCAGCGGTGGCACACGCACGACCTGACCGGGTTCAAGCCGGGTCGAGGCCTTTACCCGGCCACCGTCCACTCGCAACTCTCCCTTGCGGCACATCTTTTCGATGCGACCCTGACTGACATGCGGAAACAGGCGCCGCAACCAGCGGTCCAGGCGCTGATCTCCGTCGCCGTTTTCAACCGTGATCATCTGCACGCCAGTCATGGGAAAACCCCCATCAATTCACGGCGCGCCCGCGTGAGCCACATATCCACACCACTCCAAGAAAGCATGAGGCGTCTGTCGCGCGCAGCGCCAGCAGAGTCAAGGCGCGACAGTCGTTTCACGTGGCTACATTCAGATTGATGGCTCAGATATTCGAAAAGTCGCCATGCCTGCCGGCACCATCCCGGAAGCGTCCGGCTCCGGCGGTTCCTTCCCGGCGGATTGCCTCAAGGCCGTTGGCCCATTCTACCTTGAGCGCCTCGCGCACCGGCATGCCCCGGGTTTCGATGATCGACCGGCGATCCGCCCGCACGGCTTCCTGCGGGAACCGAGCAATTTCCCGGGCCATAGCCTCGGCTGCAGTCCGGGTCGTGCCATGTGGTACCACCTTTTCCGCAAGGCCGATGCGATAGCATTCCTCTGCTTCGACCTTGCGGCCGGTCAGGGCAATCTCAAGCGCTTTGCCCTGACCGACCAGCCTTGGCAAACGGACCGAGCCACCATCCATCAGAGTTATCCCCCAGCGACGGCAGTAAACGCCAAGATATGCAGTCTCGGCCATCACCCGGATGTCGCACCACAGCGCAAGCTCCATTCCACCGGCGACGGCGGCGCCTTCTATCGCGCCTATGACCGGTTTCGACAATTCCAGCCGCGAGGGGCCCAGAGGACCAGTCAGCGAAGGAGCCGACCCGACCGGAAATGCGAGCATATCAAAATAGGCTTCACGCAGTTCAGGGTCAGACAACGACGCCGCCAGCTTCAGATCCCAGCCCGCGCAGAAATTGTCGCCCTTTCCCCAGAAGACCGCGACCTTGGCCGGTCCTTGCTCAAATTCCAGAAAAGCATCTACCAACGCCCGCGCGTGATCGGTATCCACGGCGTTCCGCGCCTCTGGCCTGTCGTGCACTATAGTCCAGACGTCTTCGGTTTTTTCGATTTCAACGGTCATAAACTTCCCTCCCGGCATGTTCTTGCCCTTAGGGAATGCTGCTGTAGGTAAAGTGTCACCTGCAACGTCACGGCACATGTCATTCTGACGTAACGACCTCAGAGATTTCACTGAAGCAGGAGATTGGAGAAGCGCCCTGGCATCTTTGAGGTATTTTAGTTTTCAAAGTTTCCCGAGTTTCTGATGTTGCGCCGGTCTGGAGAGTGGAAGTTCGTAGGGACAAAAGCACCCTAATCGAACAGTCTGGGGGACGGTCGGCCGGTGATCCTCTCCCAATATTCGTCAGCGCGCTTTTCAAATGTAGGCGCGTCCCGAGCTTCGCTTTTATAGAAGCGTCCCGGCTCGATGCCTGGTGCGTATTGTTGATCAACCCAGCCTCGCGGATCCTTGTGTGGGCTCCGGTAGCCGCCATGGCCAAGCTTTTCGCTGCCCTGATAATGCGTATCGCGCAAATGCAACGGAACCGGCAAAGGCGGCTCGCTCGCAACTGCCGCAAGGGCTGCCGAAATTCCATGATTGGCGGATCCGGACTTGGGCGCACGGGCAACATGAAGGGCGGCATGGGCAAGGATAATTCTTGCCTCGGGATATCCGACCAATTCCACGGCCTGAGCAGCGGCAACAGCAGTCTGCAGGGCACTGTTGTCGGCAAGCCCCACGTCTTCGGACGCCTGAATCATGATGCGGCGGGCGATGAAACGCGGGTCTTCACCTGCATGGATGAGCCGCGCAAGCCAGTAAAGCACGGCGTCCGCTGCTGCTCCTCCACGCATCGATTTGATAAACGCGGAAATAATGTCGTAATGCTGGTCACCGGAACGATCATGGTTAACTGGCGAGGCCATATAGGCTTCTTCGATCATTTCCTCTGTTACGGTAACGGGTTCGCCCGGCATATGACCAACAGCAAGACTTTCAAGGGTCGTCAAAGCCCGGCGTGCATCACCGCCAGAGCGCCCCGCGATGAGCCGCATTTGTTCGGCGGATAAGGCTACCTTGATACCGGTGCTCTTCAGATGATCGAGGCCTCGTGTAACGACTTTTTCCATGTCCTCGAGAGAAATGGGTTCAAGTTTCAGGATCGTTGATCGTGAAATAAGAGCCTTGGGTAACGCAGTGTAGGGATTCTGAGTTGTCGCCCCCATGAAATCAGCGGTGCCGTCTTCGCAGATCGCAAGAAGATCGTCTGCCTGTGTGGCGGAGAACCGATGAACTTCATCGACAAAAATAAGCAGGGGGCGCATCCGCGCTTCGTCCGCAAGTTGACGGATTTCCTTCACACCGGCGCGCGTCGCATGAAGCGGGCGGAAATCCTTATTGAGCATGTTGCCCACGGCCCGCGCGATGGACGTCTTTCCGATACCCGGCGGACCGTAAAGAACAATGCTGCCGAGTTGATCCGCGGCAATCCTGCGCTGCAGGATCGACCCCTTCGCCGTGAGTGCATCCTGTCCGATAACTTCGTCAAGTGAGCGTGGTCGCAAAGCTGCGGCAAGCGGCTGTTTGCCTTGTTCTTTGCTGAGATCGAAGAGATCTGACATCTGGTTAACCTCGCTTCCGACTTGGATTGGCTTTCAGGAGATACCTTGAACAATGAGTGATCGGAATAGACCTGGTGATAGCGGGTGATCTTTTTTGCAACCCATAAACTATACCAGCGCGTCTGAGCCAAGCGTCCGCCCACCCAGATGTTAGAGGTAAAACTAACGTGTGGTTGCAGCCGATACGCCAAGAGTTATCGGCCTTGGATCAAAATAGACCGGCAGTTTTGCTTTTGCTGCCAGATCAACAAAACAACCTTGCTCTCAAACTCAGCCCGACACCGGCTTCGGGTCAATCGCCTTATTCCAAATAGGCATCACAAGCGAGGTGACCTGTTCAATGGTCCGTGTTAGTGGCCATTTGGAAAGGGTACTCCATGACAGCGGAACAAAAACTGCAAAACCCGACAGCGGGTATCGCGTTCGTACTGATCGGTATATTGGCGATTTCTGTCAATGATATGCTGATCAAATTCCTGTCTGGCGGTTATCCCCTGCATCAGATGGTCTTTACGAGATCGTTGATCGGGATCGGGTTCAGCCTTGCCTTGGTGCAAATGGAAGGGGGTTGGCGTATCCTGAAAACAGATCAACCGGGACTTCACCTCCTGCGCGGTTTGCTTATTGTCGTTGCCAATCTGACGTTCTTCACGGCTCTTGCAGTAATGCCACTGGCGGAAGCCACTGCGGTGTTCTTCGTTGCACCCTTGATGATCACTTTGCTGAGCATCCCATTGCTAGGCGAAAAGGTTGGCCCCATGCGGATTGGCGCAGTGCTTGTGGGTTTCTTGGGCGTGGTGATCATGACTCGTCCGTGGGAAGCCGGTGGCGAGCGTGAAGTTGGTCTGCTGATGTATGCTCTGCCGGTTCTTGCTGCCTTCACCTATGCCCTTAACAACGTGCTCACCCGCTTTCTTGGCGCAAAGTCCAAGGCGTCGGCGATGGCCGTTTACATTCAGGCGTGCTTTATCGTCGTCAGTCTGGTGTTCTGGTCGATAGCCGGGGATGGGCGCTTTGCGAATGAGTTTGAAAACGAGAGCCTGATTTTCTTACTACGCGCTTGGGTTTGGCCCGAAGGGACTGACCGCTGGCTGTTTGTTGGGCTTGGGTTCAATTCTGCAATCATCGGTTATTGTCTTGGTCAGGCTTACCGGATGGCGGATGCCGCTACGGTGGCACCATTTGAATATGTTGGCCTTCCGATGGCAATTTTCTGGGGCTGGGTAATCTGGGGAGAATTGCCCAACCTGCCTGTCGCAATCGGTATCGCATTGATTTTGGGATCGGGAATGTTTGTCTTTTTACGGGAGCGTCAAAAGAAGCGGAACGTGATCACTGAAAAAAGGGTGCATCGTCGATACTAGATGCCAAAGTTGGACAAAAATTGGCTAGTCGCCGAACCATATGCGAGACCGGATATATTTCGGCATCGCAGCCGCCGTTGTTGAGGACCTCAGCGATTGGCCGGAGAGAACTCAATGCAGCCAATGCTGCGTGGTCGAATAACGTCCCAAATAACGCTGGCTTCTCTGAAACAGGTCATTTCCAGTTTGTCGCAATCTCGGGAAAGCGTTGGTAGATGGCGGCGGCGGTCTCGGCCCCGAAGACCGCAGCATCATCTCTCGCAAGGATCTCTTTGGCTCGTGTGCGTGCTGCTTGAAGGGTCGATGGCGCCCCGGCATCTGCCCAGGCCTGTGGTGTGGTGCGGTCGGCGAGGTCAGGATAGTAATAGTCGCTTTGCATTCGTTGCAGCGTCTGCCCACTGCCAAGGAAATGTCCCGGCCCGGCAAGGCAAACCTCGCGGATCACGTCGAAAGCCAAAGCGTCCTCGTTGATTTGGAAACCGCGCGTGGCGCGCAGGACCGATCCGATCAGGTCGTTGTCCAGAACGAAGCTTTCTTTGCTGGCGGCTAAAAGCGATCCGTACATGCCCGCAGCTTCATAGATCAGGTTCGCGCCTGCCAGAGCACTGAGAAGCTCGGTTATGCCCTTTTCGTAACCCGCCTGAAAGTCGGGCATTTTACTGTCTGTCATACCGGCACTGACGGCGCAGGGGATGCCGTAGTGCTGCGCCATCTGGGCACAGGCCGCCATCAGCACGCCTTGCTCGGCGCTGCCACCCGACATCGCGCCGGTGCGCAGATCGCTGACAAAGGGCAGGGCACCAAACAGCGCCGGATGGCCGGGATTTAGAAGGTTCACATAGACTAATCCCGCCAACACTTCGGCCGTTTGCTGCGCGACTGCACCGGCTAGCGGCGCTGGGCTGGTGGCCCCGGCTTGCCCGGCAGAGACGAGCTTTAGGGGCGTGCCGGTCTCTGCAGCGCATTCGATGATGCTAAGCGCTTCTTCGGCGAACGTCAGGGGCGGCACGACGAAACACGTCGAGACACAACAAAACGGGCGTGCGCGCCAGGCTTCTTCACTGCCCGCGATCATGTGGAACATCTCGACTGCATCCCGCATCGTGTCTGCGGAGGTAAATGACGTGCCGATAGGCTTTGCCGTGCCCGCTGCGCAGGCATAGGCAGTGTTTAACTCCATTGCATGGGTGTCTTTGATGTCGCGCGCCACGACCGTGCGCTGGAACATGTGGATATTCGGTAGCGCCTGGGCAAGACGGGCCATGTCGTGGAGATCAGACAGGGTGCTGTCACGTACCTTGCCGGTCTCGCTGTCCACAATGTGTACAGCCGCACCAGAGGTACCAAGGTGGATGCGTGTGCCGCTTGGGTTAAGGTCGTACTCAGGCTTCTGGCCATGAAGCATGAACCCACGGCCCGCTGTTTGAAGTACACGTTCCACCATCTGAGGCGGAAAGAGCAACCTGCCAGCGTCAGAGACAGACCCGCCCGCAGCCGTGATCGTCTCGATACAGCGTGGTGTTGCACCGACGAGCCCGATTTCGGCAAGGATACGCAGGACCGTCCGATGAATACCAAGGACGCCTTCGGGAGAGATCACCTGGTATTGACCGCCCTCAATGCCGGGCCAGATTGCTGCGCTGGGGCCAGATCCAGCACCACCCTGACGTCCCGCTCGCCGTGCGGCGCGGCCTGATCGTATTCTGCTCATTAGTGGGATACCTGCTGTGTCAAAAGGGCGAGAATGCCTGATTGTTCAGGCCAGTTACGAAGCTTCGCCGCCCATGCGTCGGGGACAAGCCCGACATTTGCATTGAACTTTTGCCAGAGCCGGTCATCGCTCATGGGCTGTTGAGGCGCACCCAAGGGATAGGTGCAGCTTTCCTCAAGGATCGTCCCGTCAGTCCGAGTGATAACCATGCGGTCGGGATCTTCCTTTGCATAGTTCAGGTCCGGTCGTGCTGGAGGGAATGGATGTACGTGTATCTTGGTGATCAGGTTCATCACCTCTGGCGAATTCCATTGCTCGGCCTCAAGGTCGCACAGCGTCAATCCACCTCGGATCAACCCAATCGCGGCCACGAAAGGCAGGCTGAAGAGGGCCTCGGGCCGGTTCGTTGGTTGGCAAAAGGGCAGTACGGCGCCATGGAAATCGGGAAGATGCAGATCGATGCGTGCAATTTCACCCAGAGGTAGGCGATCACGCAGGCGCAACGCGCAGGTCATGATCCGATGCGTGTATCCACAGCTTGGCCATGGTTTGAAAACAAGCCCGTGCTGCGTCAAGGCATACCCCAAGCCCAACTTCCCCAAGGCCACGTCAAAACGTTGAGCGCCCGGCCCGCCCATCAACTGAGCCATACCTCGCGGATGGTCGAGAACATGCTCCTGGCCTGTCAGCCCAGCCTGCGCCAAGAAGGCGGATTCGACACCGGCCCGCGCAGCAAATCCCGCTTGGATCGGTTTGGCATGAGACCCGAACTGACAGGTATACCCACTTGCCGTACTGATCGCCAAGGACATCGCATTCGCTGTTTCTTCAGCGGACAACCCCATAACCCGCGAGCAGGCCGCGGCGGCTGCGGACGCACCGAGCGTGGCAGTGGAATGCCAGCCCGCATCGTAATGCTCGAAATTCATCGCCTCCCCCAATCGGGCGATCACTTCAAATCCGGCGAGATAGGCGCAGGCGACGTCGGCGCCGTGGGTTTGTGGCCCCGAAACGGCCAGCACGGCAGGCAAGAGCACCACGGTCGGGTGCGTGTTGCCTGGGATTTCCCAATCGTCGAAGTCCAGGGCATGACCCGCGACAGCGTTCAGGAATGCAGCTTGCGGTCGCGAGGTTTTCATCTCGGTACCGATCACCTGTGCAGGGCCATCCGAACCCATTGCCAGCACGCCGTCTCGCGACCTGATCGCGACATCAGTGCATGCGCCAGCGTGAATACAACCAAGTGTGTCGATCACGCCGTCGCGCAGAACCGCCAGTGCAGCGGCATCCGCATTCAGCGGGTCTTCGGCAACAAAGCGGGCCAGACGGATCAGAGCCGATTGGGTCAAAGGGCGGGCTCGTCGAACAGGATCACGCCGCGCCCAGGTTTTCCAGCGAGCATGTCATCCAGAGCTTCGTTGATCTGGTCAAGCCTGTAGCGCCGTCCTATCAGCTGGTCGATGGGGAGGTTACCCTCCATGTAGTGCTGCGCATAGGCCACAAAGTCGCGCGATGTGCAGGCTGATCCAAAGATCGATCCAGTAACAATAATCTCGGCGCGCGTAATTCCTGTTGAGGGCAGGTCTATAGTAGCGTCATTTCCGTCCATCCCGACAAAAGTCACCTGCCCCCCGGGGCGGCAGTACTCGATCGCCGCCCGCTGTAAGGTGCGTTTTCCGACGGCTTCGAACACATGGTCGGCGCCGTGCTCAGTCATCTCATGGATACGAGCCCTGACATCCTCGCTCGCTGGTATAAAATCCGTGGCCCCTAATTCACGCGCCTTGGCCTCCGTTCCCGGCGCCGCATCAATGGCGATGATCCTGCGCGCGCCCGCCAGCTTTGCCCCCATGATGATAGACAAACCCACACCACCCGCACCGATCACCACAATAGTTGATCCTGGCGCCACCTTGGCGCGGTTCAGGACTGCGCCAACGCCTGTGGTTACGGCACAACCTAATAGCGCGGCGACATCGAACGGTAAGGCCTTGCTGATCCTAATGCAGCTTTCCTGCGGTACCACAGCATGATCGGCCCAGCACGCCAGCATGGACAGGTGCCGTACAGGGCCCTTCGCGTTGGTCAACCGGCACGTCCCGTCCAGCATGGTGCCGTCCCAGAGTGGGGTTTTGTAGGTCTGGCACAAATGGGTTTGCTCATGAGCGCAAAAGAAACAGTCGCCGCAATAGGGAATCCAGCTCAGGACGACATGATCTCCGATAGACAGATCGGTGACGCCTTTGCCCAATCCGATCACCTCGCCCGCGCCTTCATGGCCCAGCACGACGGGCAGATCATGATCCGCCTGACCCGAGATCACATGATAGTCGGAATGACAGACGCCAGCTGCCCCCATGCGGATCAAAACCTCGCCAGCACGCGGTGTATCGAGGTCCAGCTCTTCCACCACAAGCGGTTCTTTCGTGCTGTACATCACAGCGGCTTGTGTCTTCATGACAGGAAGGTTCCGTTAAATCCGTCGGACCGGCCCGATTTGCGAGGCGGCATGGCGTGCACCTTTCTGAATGTATTTGCTTTCAACGGAACCCTATTTCGCCTTATCCATTGTTAGAACGCCCGAAACGCTTATACCTTTCATTCCGTGGAGGAATGGTATGGCGGCACTGAACTGGAAACGTCTGACCGCGTTCGAGGCCGTGGCCCGACATCGTAATTTCACTCGAGCGGCGCAAGAATTGAACGTACAGCAACCGGCGGCCAGCCGCCGTGTGGCCGAGTTGGAGGCTGAGCTGGGCGTGAAGCTTTTGAACAGGACACGGCCCTTTGCGACACTCACGCGGGAAGGCGAAGTGCTTTATCGGGCAATCTCGGGTGGCATCACGCAGGTCCGCAGTGCGCTGGAATTGGTACGCCAGCACCCGAACCGAGCGCGCTTGACCGTCAACACCACCATCGGCTTTGCCAGTTGCTATCTGATGAAGCGCCTGCCCGAATTTCGGGCCATGCATCCCGATATTTCGATTGAGTTGATCTCGCGAGACCAGAACGACGCCTACGATTTGGAGAGCGATATCGTGGTCGCTTTCGACAACCCTGACCGTTTGCCGGGCATGCGAAAGGCTTTGGTTTTTGAAGAGAGTATGGTCGCAGTGGCCCGGCCGGACGTGGCCGCATCGATTGGGGACGACCTAAAAGCGCTTTCAGAGCACGCGCTGCTCTATCTGACAATGGGCCTTCACACCGACGATTGGACCACGTTCTTCGATGGGACAGAGCTTGTTCCATCCGCCCCGGCCTCCGAGCGGAAATTTACCAGTTTCATGGTCTATCTTCAGGCGGCCTTGAACGGTGATGGCGTCATCCTTGGCTGGGAGACACTGCTCCAGGATCATTTCGATCTTGGGTTGCTAACACCGATCACCGATCGGCGCATCAAGACACATCGTGGCTATTTTGGTTGCCTGATGCCCCGCGCAGCGGACCGCAATTCAGCTGGCAAATTCCTCGATTGGATCGCTGGTCAGGGTAGAACAGCAGGCGTTCTCGCGACCGACTAACTTATGGAGAGCAACCCGCTCAAGCAACACGAAGGGAGCGTGCACATCTGGCCCCTGTGGCTGACGTGCGCGCGCGATCTGAGCGCACACACCAGACTGAGCATTGAAGAAATCGCGCGGCGTTGCGGCTTTTTCATCGGCTTCCGGGCCGCTGGGCGGAACAAATGCAGTAGCCAGTCGATCCGCAAGGAAACCGGCGGATCGCTGGGTCAGTCCAACCCTTCATAGCGGGCATTTACCTCTTTCAAAGTTGTTGTCAGCCCCTTTTCGACGGTGGATTTCGAAACCGCCTTGTATTCCGGCACCGGATTGGCCCCCATGATAGCGACCTGTTCAAGATAATAGTCCGTGGCCGTCTTCAGCCCCTGCATCTCGTACACGCCGAGTGCCGCTTTGCAGATCGAGCTCCGGCCGGGCATGCAGCATCCGGCGATTGTCGAAGGCGATCAGATCACCGGGCTCCAGCCGGAGTTGGACCATATACTTCGGGGTTCAGCGCGCACTCGAGTAGCCACCATCAAGCACTCTTCCAACGACCCTTTCGGTCCGTTCCTGGAGCGGATCGTAAGCAGGGCCTCGAAACGACTTCTAACGCTGACACCATTTCCCCAAACGGGCAGGCGCAGAATAGAGCTTCTGCAGGCCTGAATTCAGACGATTCTCAAAATTTTGGTCGAAGGCGTGAGGCTAATCGGCCAACAGGTCGTGGACCGGAGCTATGAATCACGTGTCGCCTCAAGAGGACAGCCAAGGAAATTGGCTTATTGGGCGTGATGGCTAAATAGCCTTAGAGCGAAACCAACCTTTCATTTCAATTGAAATTTAGAAGATCAGCTTTTCAAAAGTCTCTCGTGGTTCGCATCAAACTACCAGAAACCCAAATGACCCTCGGCTACTTCTTCTTCGATCTCGGCAAATGGCCCGCGGGTTTCTACGGTCCGCTGGCCGGCTGCAAATACGGTTTCACACGGCAGGTCCAGTGTGAGGTTTTCCTCGTTGTCGCCGGTTAGTACAGCCAATCGCTTTTCAGTCATCCCGTATACAACCGTTCCAATCCCTGCCCAGTAGCAGGCTCCGGCGCACATGCAGCACGGCTCCACCGATGTGTACAGTGTACACTTCTCCAAGTACTCCGGTTGGTATTTTCGGCTTGCCGCTCGGGCAACATTCAACTCCGCGTGTCCAACGCCTTTTTCATACGAGTAGGAGTTCCCAGCGCTAAGCAAAATATCACCTTGTGGGCCGACCAGAATGGCACCGAAGGGATGGTTGCCGGATTCTCGACACTCCTTGGCGATCTTGATGGTTTGCCGCAGATATTTCAGATCATTGCACATCATATTTTCCTATTTTGCCATTTGGAGCCCGCCAAAAGGTTTTTCTTATGACATACGTAGCTTTTCAGAAGCGGTGCCAACCTTCAAACAGGGCTCACCGCGCCATCGGTGTTTTCAGAAAGAAAGGCTGCGCGGCGCTCAAACAATCCTGGAAGCACGTCGTGAACCTCTCCGATCAGGTCAGATATATCAGCGGTTAAAAGCCGCCCATCACTCACGATCTGGTTTCCGTCCACCATTGTCATGACAACGTCCGAGCCCCGCGCCGAATGCACCAGATTATAGTGGAGATTGAAGAATTCACCTTCGCTGATCAATGGCGTCATGCGCGGCGTGTCAGTGCGTACCGCAATGATGTCGGCCTTCTTGCCGACCTCCAGAGAACCGATCTCATTCTCCAGACCGATGCTTCTTGCGCCGTCGATTGTGCCCATTCGCAGGACCTCCCATGCATCCAATGCGCTAGCGTCCAGATTGTTCAACTTTCCAAGAAGAGACGTGCACTTCATGTCGTCGAACATATCGAGATTGTTGTTCTCTTTTTCGCCATCTGTGCCGATACCGACAGCCACCCCTGCCTTGAGCAGTTTTTCCACCGGCGCGATGCCACTTGCCAGCTTCATATTGCTGACCGGGTTGTGGGCGACGCCAACACCATTTTCGGCGATGATCTCGATCTCGGAATCGTCCAACCAGACACAATGTGCCAGCAGAGTATTTCGAGGTTCGAAGAAACCCAAATCCTTGAGAACATGAACCGAACGCTTGCCATAGCGGCGGTCCATTTCCCGCAATTCAATCTCGGCTTCGTTGCTGTGCGTATGGAAGCCAGTGTCATACTTCAGCGCGAGATCAATGAAGTCCCGATGCTTTTCGGACGACGCATAAAACAAGTGCTCAAGCCCAACCCAAACATTGATCCGACCCTCCGACTTGCGATGCCAGTCATCCAGAAGCTGTTCGTTGGATGCCAGAGTTTCAAAATAGTTGTAGTCCGGGTGTTCACCGACATACGGCACAAGCACAGCCCGTGTGCCGATTGTATCCGCGGCCTTCGCGCTGCCATGCATGTACCGCCACATGTCAACGATTGTCGTCGTCCCGGACAAAGCCGATTCCGCATAGCAAAGCCATGATGCTGCTTCTGCTTCACGCGCATTGAGCACCCGGTGCATCGGATCGATATACATGCGCAACCAATCCCAGACGGGCAATCCCTCGGCCGTTCCACGCAGAATGCCCGAATGGCAATGTGCATTGACGAGTCCGGGCATGAGCAAGCTATCACGAAATTCCTGGATTTTTACTTGCGGGTTTTCGCGTACCAGCTGCTCGCGCGACCCAACGGCAGCGATTTCATTTCCACGCACGAGAACCGCGGCGTCGATTAAGACAGTATTCTGCGTATCCATTGTCAGTACGTGCGGTGCGCAAAGCAGGACATCACGTGTCATTTCTTCTCTACCCTTTAAGAACTTTTGTTAAGGCTAGGAGGAAGTGGTGTTCCAATCTATGATAATAAATCGGACAAACTGGACTAATAATTAGGACGCAATAATGCCACTGCTCACCCAGGCTGCCCACGTTCTTGAAATTGTTGCCAGCTCAGGCTCGATCCGGAAGGCGTCGGAAAGAGTCAATCTGGCTCCGTCTGCGATAAATCGGCACGTTCTGAATCTGGAGCGGGAGTTAGGGACCCCGTTGTTCCTGCGCCATGCCAAAGGAATGAATTTGACCGAAGCTGGAAAGCTGGTCGTCGAATACATCCGGGACTTTCAAATCCGGGATCAGACTCTGAGAAGCGAAATCGAAGTCCTGAAGGGGCGTGTTGGTCATGTGCGTCTGGGGATCATGGAATGCTTTGCCGAAGGCTTTCTGGCGACAGTTTATGACGAGGTGAGACAAAAACACGGGTCCGTGGCCATTGATGTCGTTGTGGCCGGGACATCTCAACTGGTTCAGCAGATGCTTGCAGGTGAGCTTGATTTGGTTGTTGCATTTAACATGCCAGGGGATCTCGGTTTCCGTTGTCATTATGAAACAAGGCTGGATATCGGTGCGGTTATGAAACCAACACCAGAGCTCCGATCAAAGGGTGTGGTTGGGAAAGAGGAACTACAAGGGCAGCAATTAGTGCTTCCGGATCGTTCCTTGTCATTAAACGCAACCGTGAAATCCATGATCCAGCGTATGGGCCTGAATTCGCAGGCCATAGCAAAATCCAACTCGGTAAGCGCGATAAAACAGCTTGTCATTCAGGGTGCAGGCGTCAGCTTTTTGACCTGGGCGGATGTGCGCGATGAAGTGACCAGAGGCGATCTGGTGTTCTGCCAGATCGAAAGCCAAAACATTTACGAAATTCTGACACTCAGTGGTCGCAACCCCGCGCAAATGTCCGAGACAACTCAAGCTCTGGCGCAAATATTGGTGCAGACCTTGGAGAAAATTGATGCCGGGGCAAAAACCACGACTGCGTGATAAGATTTTGCTCGGTTGGAGACTACTTGCCGCGGCAAGTGACAAGCCGTGTGCTTAGGTGAAACACAGCCTGAAGGTTGTTTTTTGATATTCGATCAAAGACAGAGAAGCTCGCAAGTCCGTTCTAATTTTGCGCACGCAATAAGCGAATGTATGCGCTTGAATGTATCGGTGGCTGATCAATAATTTTCCTCACCAAATCCGAACAGGAAGCCGAAACGGTGTCAGGCTTCGTGCAACGTCGCAATGCGTGTTGTCACCCGATCCTTGCAGCAAATCGCGAGAACGGTGCCACGCCAAACTCGGTCCGTTGCATCCGGTGGATGAACAGGGAGGATATACGATGGAAAGCAAGCTCAAGTTCAAAACGCTTGTTGCAAGCGGGATTTGCGCCGCTGTTTCAATGGTGTTGGGTTCCGGACCAAGTTTAGCTGAAGAAAAACTAAAAGTTGGATTTGTTTACCCAACTCCGATTGGTGACAACGGCTGGTCCTATCGACATGAGGTCGGACGACAGGACGTCATTGCTCATTTTGGCGATCAGATCGAAACAACGTTCGTTGAAAGTGTAGCCGAAGGCCCCGATGCCACCCGCGTCATCACCCAGCTAGCCTTGACTGGCCATGAGCTGATTTTTACGGCTTCATTTGGTTTTATGGAGCCGACGTTGCAAGTTGCAGGAAAGTTTCCGGACGTCCACTTCGAAAACAATACGGGCTTCAAGACCGCACCCAATGTCAGTGTGTACAATGCGCGTTTCCATGAAGGTCGGGTTGTCTTTGGAACAATCGCCGGGATGATGACTGAAACGAATACCGTGGGATATATCGCTTCCTTCCCAATCCCCGAAGTCATCATGGGCATAAACGCCTTCACGCTGGCGGCACAAAAGGTAAACCCGGATGTCGAGGTGAAAGTGGTCTGGGTCAATACTTGGTATAACCCTGCATTGGAAGCAGACGCCGCACAGGTGTTGCTCGATCAAGGTGCTGACTTCATTACCCAGCACACAAACAGCCCGGCGCCCTGCCAAAGAGCCGAGGAGGCAGGTGTATACTGCTTCGGTCAGGATGCGGACATGTCTCAATTCGCTGAAAAGGCGCACCTTACAGGAATCGTGAACAATTGGGGGCCATACTACATACGCCGCGTTCAGGATGTCTTGGACGGCTCTTGGGAAACCGATCACACCTGGGACGGCATCAGTGGTGGATTGGTCATGCTGGCTCCGTACAACGAAGCGCTACCGAATGACGTGAAATCAGCCGCAACCAATGTCGAGCAAGCGCTGCAAGATGGAACACTGAACCCGTTTGCCGGACCTATCACGAATGCAAGTGGCGAACTTGTAATCGGCGAAGGAGAAGCGCTGACCGACAAGCAGGTTCATGAAATGAACTGGTTTGTGCAAGGCGTCGACGGCGAGTTGCCATCCTAAATTAAGTCATGCTCTTGCAATAAAAAAACGCGGTTCTGAACGTCTCCAGAAGCCATTTTTCTCCCCGCTTCAACAATGGAGATTGCCGTAACCGCAAGGTGAGCGCGCCCAAACCGGCGCGCTCACTATTTTGGTTTTGTTTGTCAAAACAGAGTTAATCTGGCTGGTAGAGCAGTGGTTTTACTCCGCTGCAACCGTTTCCTCTTCGAGTGCCGGATAATCGGTGTACCCTTTTTCATTGCCACCATAGAGGGTGGTTGAATCCAACTCATTCAGTGTCGTGTCTTTCTCCAACCGATTGACTAGATCCGGGTTGGAAATGAACGGCCGACCGAAGGCCACCAGATCGAGGGATCCGATTTTGACCGCTTCAATCGCCATTTCTCGGTCATAAGCGTTGTTGCCCATTTTCGCGCCGTCAAACAGGTCATAGAGCGCCTTCAGATTGCCCCCTTCCGGAATTTCGCGCGGGCCGCCGGTTTGTCCTTCAACGAGATGGAGATAAGCCAGACCATAACCATTCAGCAATTTGACCGCGTGGGAGAATGTCGCCTGTGG
The DNA here is from genome assembly GCF_056537325.1 of Ruegeria sp. CF5. NCBI lineage: Bacteria > Pseudomonadati > Pseudomonadota > Alphaproteobacteria > Rhodobacterales > Roseobacteraceae > Ruegeria > Ruegeria sp. CF5. Next base: position 21,451 of record NZ_JBQFRI010000014.1, read on the forward strand.
GTCGCTGTCGGAGATGTTATTGGCGCTCGAGAATGGGCTGAGACGGACACCAACGCGGGCGGCGCCCCACACATCGACAACCGCGTCCATGACCTCTTTCAGGAATCGCGCTCTGTTCTCAACAGGGCCGCCGTATTCGTCTTCACGCTTGTTGGACTCGTCCCGCAGGAACTGATCGATCAGATATCCATTGGCCGCATGGACCTCGATACCGTCGAACCCCGCCCTTTTGGCGTTTTCCGCAGCCTGCCGGTAGTCGGCGACAATGCCTGCAATTTCTTCGATGCCCAGCGCCCGCGGCTCCGATGTTTCGACAAACTGTTCGCCATCAAAAGTCATCGCCTTGGCACCAATTGCAGATGGTGCAACCGGTGCACCGCCGTCCTGCTGCAAGCTGGTATGGGAAATCCGACCCACATGCCAAAGCTGGATCACGATCTTGCCACCCTTTGCATGGACGGCCTCAGTCACTTTTTTCCAGCCTTCGATCTGTGTTTCGGAATAAATGCCGGGCGTCCAGGCATAGCCTTTGCCTTGGGGTGAGATTTGCGAAGCTTCTGTGATGATCAGTCCAGCGCCCGCCCGCTGGGCGTAGTATTCGGCCTGCAATTCATGAACGCTGTCATCTTCTGCCCTTGCCCGATTGCGGGTTAGTGGCGCCATGACAACGCGGTTTTTCAGCTCGATTTCACCGGCTTTGGTGCCTGAGAATAGTTTTTCATCAGCCATTGCTGTTTCCTTCGTTGGTCAACTTAGTTCAGAAAGTTTTGGACTAAATAGTCCAATATTAGTGTCACGTTTCTTGCTGGAGTTTGTGTTGGGTTTCAGGTCCTTATGGTCGAGGAGTGCGCTAAGGCGAAATCACCAACCGGGCTTGTTTCAGGGTTTGCGATATCTGCTCAGCAGGAACGCCCGCCTTACGCAGGGCCAGCGTGCCGATTGCAAGGGAGGCATAGGCGCGCGCCTTGTCGAGGGCCTGATCCGGATCTGAAGGCTCAAGCGCTCCCGCAATAATTTCGTCGATGCTTTCCAAGTGGTGCCGCCCAAGAGCCGCCACCTCATCATCATGCGGGGCAAGCTCGGTAAGGCAGTTGATCAGCATGCAGCCGTCACGACCGCCTTGCGGGTTCGCCAAAGCTTCCATCATCGCTCCAACAGGATCATTCCCGCCAGCGTCTGCAACAGCACGCAGATTTTTCAAGGCACGCCTTGAATAGTGGCTGAGGGCTTTGTGAAACAAAGCCTCCTTGTTGCCAAACGCTCCATAGAAGCTGGACCGGCTCAAGCCCATGGCCTTGGTCAGATCGTCCACGGAGGCAGTCTCGTAGCCCTTGTGCCAAAAAACGCACAAGGCTTTTTCCAAAGCCTCCGCTTCGTCAAAGGCACGAGGCCGACCTGGGCCTGCAGGTGATCTGATGTCGCCAACTGAGAGGGTTTCATTGCTCATGAGCAAGATGTGGAATGGTTGGTCCAGAAATTCAAGGCACCGGTAAGGCTTTTTTGGAACGGCTGGTCCGGAATGTGGCCAGCGACAGGATTTTTTCGGTCGGTTAGCTGAAAAATCCGCTTTGTTATCTGGTGGGAAATAATCTTGCCGCCACAGAGAATGTCTGTATTTCGCCCGGCATGGTAATGAGTGCAATCAGAGCGGCTGCTTGTATCAGGGATGCTGCCCGACGTCTCGATAGTCGGGATTTGTGTCGATCGGTGATGTATTCAACTTCCCGACCCTGCCGGATGTATGAGGCAGCGGCACCTCAGCCCAATTTCACTCAAATAATGACCATTGGCCAATCTTAAGCTTGTGATCGCTTTTACAGAGATTGATCGCGTAGGCTGACGCAGTTGATACTATCCACGCCAATTTGGTTCGTCTGGCAACCCAAGTGCGCCGTTAAGGCCTGCCCCGAACACAGAAAGCTATCATTGCTTGTAAAGGATCAAAAAGGTCTTTGAGATGTTCAGCGTCGCTTGCGTCACGCTTGATCTGTGTAAACATGCTCTTGATCATGTTCTGAAGCTGCGACAGGTCGACACCCGCGCTGTTCAAATCCTTTTCGAAGGGCGCCAACACAACGCCGATTGCCCCAAGGTAGTTGCCCTTGATCTGTTTCACACGCTCTGGTGAGAGGTTGGCGCCAATTTCCATTATCTCGTCGAGGTGCGGTAACCTTTGCATGGCGTCGAAAGGGGCGGCGCACATATGCCTGAAGAGTATGTCGAGCCGATCTTCAAGATCAGTTGCTGTTGCGCAGTCACTTTCGATTTCAGCCTTTGTTTTCTCAGCGTAGTGAAGAAGGGCTGCGAAGATCAAATCTTCTTTGCTTTCATATGCTTTGTACAGCGTTTGGCGCGACACTTTCGATGCGGCAGCGATCTCAGTCATAGACGTTTTCGCCACGCCATAATGGGCGAATAGACCAAACGCAGCCTCTACGATTTTCAGGTTCTTCTCGTTCATCGTCATGTGACCGATCTAGACCCGAGGCGTCTACTTGTAAAGCACAAGTTGACAAAAGTAGTATTTGAGTCTACCTGTCTATTCCAGTCAAGAAATGCCGATGCTTTGCGAATCCAAAAGGGAGACAGCCGACATGCCAACTAGCTTGAAGATCAATGGTCAAATGCGCGATATTCAAGCGCCGGAGGGCACACCACTTCTGTGGGTGATCCGAGACGAGTTGAAGCTGACCGGAACCAAATTTGGGTGTGGTGTCGCGTCTTGTGGCGCCTGCACCGTGCATCTGGACGGTGAGCCGGTACGGTCCTGCCAAACCTATATCGAAGACGTCGAAGGTGCCGAGATCACTACAATCGAGGCGATGAACGAAGACAAAATCGGTGCGGCTGTTCAGCAAGCGTGGGTTGAACTGGACGTGGTCCAGTGCGGCTATTGCCAGTCAGGGCAGATCATGTCTGCTGTCGGCCTGTTGTCGGGAAACCCCAAGCCGAACGTCGAAGAGATCGACGAATACATGTGGGGCAATGCCTGCCGCTGCGCCACCTATCAACGCATCCGCGCCGGTATCCAACGCGCATCTGAAATTCTGGAGGCCTGATTCATGACCGTCAACACCTCCCGCCGTGGTTTCCTGAAAGGCGCAGCCGCCGCTGGTGCCGTTCTTCTGGTCGGTGCACGCCCTGATGGCGCACTCGCTGCCGCGCCTTCGGAAAGCGCTCAATTCAACCCGTTCGTGAAGATCGATGCCGACGGTACCGTGACCGTGATCGTCAAGCACTTTGAGATGGGTCAGGGGCCCGCAACCGGCTTGCCGACTCTGGTCGCCGAAGAAATCGGCGCAAACATGGATCAGATTGAATACGAATTCGCCCCATCGAACCCACAGCTCTACAACAACCTGCTCTTCGGTCAGGTCCAGGGCTCTGGTGGGTCGACCGCTATGGCAAACTCGTGGCAGCAATACCGTCAGGCTGGCGCTGCTGCGCGCGAGATGCTGATCGCTGCGGCAGCTCAGACCTGGGGTGTGGACGCGTCGGGTATCACCATTGAGGAAGGGGTCGTCAAAGCAGGCGAACAGTCGGCTCCGATCGCCGAGTTCGTTGCAGCGGCTGCCCAACTTGATGCCCCTGCCGAGCCGCGTCTTAAAGATCCGTCTGAGTTCCGCCTGATCGGCAACGAATCTGTGCGCCGCAAGGATTCTCCGATCAAGGGCAATGGTCAGGCGAAATACGGTATGGACATGCACCTGCCGAACCAGATGGTCGTCATGATCAAACGTCCGGAATCGCGTGGCGGCGTCGTCGTAGGATTCGACGACAGCGCCTCGAAGGAGATCAAGGGCTTTATCAACGCAGCCACTCTGCCCAATCAGGCCGGTGTGGCAGTTTATGCCGAAAACACATGGGCAGCCATTCAGGCGCGTGAGGCGTTGGAAGTCCAATGGGATCTGTCTGCGGCCGAGACACGTGACTCGGATCAGATCGAGGCTGAAATTCGCGCTGCTCTGGACACCGAGCCTCAGTACAATGTGAACAAAGCGGATGCAGCAGCGGTCGCGGCGACGATTGACGGTGCGGACACGATTTTGGAAGAGAACTTCTACTTCCCTCTGTTGGCTCACGCCCCGATGGAGCCGATGAACTGCACCATCGAGCAGACGACAGAAGGCAAAATCGTAATGCACGACGCCTGCCAGATACCGACTGGCGTTCATTACGCCCTGCAACAGATATTCCAACTGCCAGCCGAGCAGATCGAGATCAACACGTTGCTGGCCGGTGGGTCGTTTGGGCGCCGTGCAACTCCGGAAGCCGACTATCAGGTCGAGGCCGCGCTGGCCTTTGTCATCACCGACCGGAGCCGCCCGGTGAAACTGGTATGGACTCGCGAAGACGACATCCGCAGTGGTTACTACCGCCCAGCCTTTGGCCACAAGGTCCGTGTAGGCCTGGATGGTCAGGGCAACATCGTTGGATGGCAGCATCAGGTGGCCGGTCAGTCGATCATGAAGGGCACCGCATTCGAAGCGTTCTCTGTACACGATGGCGTTGACCACAGTTCGGTCGAAGGTATTGCAGACAGCCCCTATTCGATCCCCGGCATGGCGCTGGGTTTGACGGATACGCCCAAGGCAACCACGGTTCTGTGGTGGCGTTCGGTGGGTCACACCCATACGGCCTACGTGATGGAAACCATGATGAGCAAAGCCGCCGAAGCTGCTGGCCGCGATCCGGTCGAGTTTCGTCTGGCCCATCTGGCCGATGACAGCAACGCTGATCAAAAGCGTAAAGCGGGCGTTCTGAAACTGGCGATGGAGAAGGCCAACTGGGGCAATGCGCCCGCCGGTCGCGCTCAGGGTATCGCGGTTCACAAGTCCTTTGGCTCGTACGTAGCTGAAGTGGTTGAAGTGTCTGGCGATGCAGACAGTGGCATCAAGATCGAAAAGGTCACCTGTGCCGTAGACTGCGGCATTGCGGTAAACCCGGATGTCGTAAAAGCTCAGATTCAGGGCGGCGCTGGCTATGGCATCGGTCACGTGATGCGCGACCAGATCACCCTGACCGGTGGTGCAGTGGATCAGTCCAACTTCCCGGACTACGAGCCGCTTCGCATCAGCGATATCGGAGCAATCGAGGTGCATATCGTTCCCTCCGCCGAAGCCCCAACAGGCGTCGGTGAACCCGGCACCCCACCCGCTGCTCCTGCGCTCGCCAATGCGATTGCGGCGGCTTCCGGAACGCGCGTAACGCACCTTCCCATGTCAGCCAATGGAGTATCCTTCGTCTGATATTGCCTCCTCCAGCTAGCGGGCTCCCGTAGCCCGCCAGCCACTCCCCTCTAAACTGACCAACCAAACAACAGGCTTCGCGCCTGAAGGAGAAAGTTGTGTCCGACGAAACTGAAAACACAAATCTGCAACGTCGCGCCTTTGTGACCGGCGCGACCCGGGAACAAGCGCACGAAGCCGGTTCTCAACTACGAGGCTATGAAGGCAAAACCGCCATCGCGGCAGGCGCATACGCCCACTTCCCCGCATAATCCAAGCACCACCCATACGCGCAGAACTCAACTCACGTGAACAAACGGAAACGAAAATGGCCCAGACAATTTTGATTACCGGTGCTTCAACCGGTATTGGCAAGGCAACAGCAGAGCACTTCCAAGCTCAGGGCTGGAATGTCGTCGCCACCATGCGGAAACCCGACGATGGTGCAGAACTGGCCGCTCTGGACAACGTTCTGGTGACGCGTCTTGACGTAACCGATCCGGCGTCCATCGAAGCCGCGGTTGCAGTCACGCTCGACAAGTTTGGCGGGGTTGACGTTCTTCTGAACAATGCGGGCTACGGAGCTTACGGTCCGCTGGAAAACTTCGACATGGACCGTATCCGCCGCCAGTTCGATACAAACGTCATCGGCCTACTGGAAGTGACCAAAGCGGTTCTGCCTCAGATGCGCGCCCGGAAATCCGGCACCATCGTCAATATCAGCTCCATCGGTGGGCAAATGACCTTTCCGCTTGGCACGCTCTATCACGGGACCAAGTTTGCCGTCGAAGGCATCTCTGAGGCTCTGCATTACGAGCTGGAGGCCATCGGCGTAAAAGTGAAGATCGTGGAGCCGGGCATGATTGCAACGGACTTCTCCGGGCGTAGCTTTGATTTTGCCAATGAGCCAGCCATTGAGGAGTATCAAGGTGTCGTAACCGCCGTTATGGGGTCTTTCGCAAATCAGGCGTTCCCGCCGTCCCCTCCTGAAGTCGTGGCAGAAGTGATCTGGACGGCAGTAACCGATGGCACCAAAACTCTACGATATCGCGCAGGGCAGGATGCCGATTTCCTGCTGACCAATCGGAAGGCTGCTGACGATGCTACCTTCATCGGTGGCATCAAAGAGCAGATCGGTTTGTGAAAGAAAGCGGTCAATCGAATCTGCTAAGAAGGAGTGTCCCCAGCTTTGCTGGCCGGGGCACTCCCAAAATCCAACGCGGATTTAACGCTGTAACCACGGCTCCCGGTTGGGTTTCCAGGGAAGTCGCCAGATATTTCGTTTACTGGCGCATTTTTTATTTCCTTGCGGGTGTCACTCATGGCCTGTCGATACTGTTTTTCCTGGACCGGGAAGTTTGGCTCATGGCCTGGTTCAACGTTGGCAGCGTCATCGTGTTCACAACATGCATGCTGCTTTTGTATCGGGGATGGTTCCGTTCGGCCTATTGGTTCGCACTGGCCGAGCTTGTATCCCACGCGATAGCTGCGACGATTTCTGTCGGCACCGAGTTCGGTGCTCTGGATGCAATTCTACTGGTTCTCGTTCTGCTTTATGTGCAGCCTTTTTATCCGTTGATATTATCCTTGGTTCTTTCTGCTCTCGTTTTGGCCGCAGCCGTGTTCACACAGGAGTACATGCTGACCCATGCGCCCCTTTATCCCCATTTTCAGGTCACGTCCGGGGATCTCGCGATGCGGGTCGTGACATGGCCGATGTTGATGCTGGCGATGGTGGTGCCATTCATTCGAGCCGCCTCAAAGGCGGAAAAAGAGCTTGAGATCGCGCATGGCGAAAGCGAGCGCCTATTGCACAACATTCTGCCCGTGACTGTCGCCGACAGGTTAAAGGCCGGAGAAGATCAGATTGCAGACGAACATTCACGTGTTGCCGTCATGTTTGTCGATATCGTTGGCTTTACTGAAATGAGCCGAGGACAGGCACCGGCAAAGATCGTCGAGTTCCTGAACAAGTTCTTCGTGGCGGTTGATGATCTCATCGAGCAACACAACGCCGAAAAGATTAAGACTATCGGTGACGCGATTATGATCACAGTCGGTGCGCCGAAACCTCATCCCAAACCGGAAGACGGGGCCATGAATCTTGCACGCGACATACTGGCCGCTGCAAAGAACTTTGGTCGACCTGACACCGGCAAACCTCTTGTCATCCGGATCGGATTGCATTCCGGACCTGCCGTCGCTGGCGTTATCGGAAAAGCAAAGTTTGCTTATGATATTTGGGGCGAAACGGTAAATATAGCGGCGAGGATGGAAAGTTTCGGCGTTCCCGGTACAGTTCAGATTTCGGAGGATTTTGCGTCACGTTTGACCAAAACTTTCGAATTTGAGGAACGGCGAAGTGTCACCGTTGCCAGTACCAATATCGATGCGTGCATATGCCGGTTTGAGTAGCGTCTTAGATTCAAAACCACGCCTGCCTCGAAACGTGCGGGTAATGCCTATCAGCTATCCTCATACAACAGGCAGAGTTGTCATTGCTTAAGTAATTCCACATTGAGCTCGCTAGAAATCTTGCGCTGCATTTGCGCATGAGCTTGCGCGGCTCGCGGTGCGCATCTGCTACTTCTGCAAGCGCAACAAACTGAGGCTGCGCGACGTTCAGGGAATCGGCGAAGTGCCGAACCCACTCCTGTGATCCCCTACGTGTTTCACTGGATGCTTCCCGCGAGCCGTCAATAACCGAAGCGGATGCCTTTGCCAGGTGAACGAGGTCAGCCCTTAGCGGACATTACAATAACAGCTTTGCAGGTTCCGATATTCGGACAAAGTAGTTATCTGAGCGAAGCGACATTTGAGTGTGGATTTAACCGCAGCTTGATCCAATGCGCTATCCAACCAGACCAAGTTGTCGCGCAATCGTGGCGCTGTCATAGTAATCTCGTCCCTCAACCACCATCCCGTCCTTAACGCGCATCACCGAGCAATAACGGACTTCGGCCCGCCTTCCTGTTGGCGGGAAATCTCCGAGGCTTGAACGCAGCGTCCCGGTGTGGGTGCCCGTGTTTCGGAACTCGACAGTAGCCCACTCGCCGCATTGGCTAACCACGACATTCTCAACCTTGCACAGCCCATCGGGGAATGCCTCACGCCAGCGGTGGTAGTCTGCTTTGTATGCTTCCTTTCCCTGAAGTTTCTCGCCACGCGCGATGTCCTCAAAGTCACAATCCTCGGCTATTACGGCTGCGCCTCGTTCCGGGTCACGCAAATCCCAGGACTCATGAAATTGCCGAACTATTTTCTCTGTGGGGTGCATTACTTTGATACCTCTCATCTAAGTCCGGAAAGTGTGTAGACGCGCCCTCGACTCCGATACTTCGAAGGCCACTCATCGGCAGCGAATGACTACATAAACACTATGTTTTGACGGGTCCGCTTCCGCATCTCGGGGTAGGACGGCCGCGATCAGCATATGCCAAAAACATGACTATTTCATCGGGGCGAGGCCCATCCGGCACACAAAGTGTCATTGTATCGAAATGATCGAAGGACCAGGGGTTGTCCTTGTGACCTAGTGGCAAATCGATTGAAGTCCCAGCCGCCCCAATTTTGACGTTGGATGGAATGACTGCTTCGCCACCACCTGCTGCGGTCCGCATCGGAGCGCCGAGCCTGGGATGTATGACTGCGCCGCCGTGCTCCATGTCTCCGGAAACCCCAACAATCGCAGCCTTTCCATAAGAAACTGGCGGACCGTTAAGCTGCGACACTGCTTGTTCAGCGAGTTGTAGCCCAAGTTCAGCCCCGATTTCAAAAAGCGGAGTGAGGTCAGCGTCGAAACGGCCTGCCATCGGATTCGGAAAAACTGCTGCAGCCGCTACGCGGCACACCGCCTCACATGGCTCACCGAAGGCATCAGACGTTATGTGCTCTCGCACTATGACTATTTTGCGTGTCCTGACCATGGATGCCCCCATTTTCCTATATGAGGCATAGTGCTGACAAATCGGCTGCGCGTCGACTTCCAATTTTCCCTGTAAAATGCAGCAGATGCTTCACGAAGTCAGTCGGGATGGAAGTCGCGTGGTGCGCAGTTTGCCGCAAGCACGATAGCGATCCAATTCACATCCAGCGCTAGATTGAACTGGTTCAGCCACTTCTCCTGTAGCTTATATGCTGGATGTTCCATTGCACCTAGGCACGTCCAGTTCGCTACCGACTGTCGGTGGTGTACTAACTCATGTAGAAGCACAGACTGGTCGTTTAGATTTTCGACGCTCCATGGATTTATCAGAGTGATCGTTGCAGTATCGGGATCATAGAGCCCACGAGTTTTGCGCCCTATGGCCATTGCTGGCTCATTTGCGTCTACAGCGGGCAGGCTGTCAGCAAATACTATGTTCGGTGCTTTTTCGCGCCTTGGCAAATCAGTTTCATGGTCAATCCACGATTCCAGTGCTTCAACAACGTCGGGCGGCAATATTGACTGACCTTTGCCACCATGAGGCATAAACGAAACCATGACCAAAATGGCTGCCAGAAATACAACTTTCTTTCCAAACCTACCCAAAACAGTCACCCCGCGGATTATCCGCTTTCGCGATCTGCAATGAAGCTGCGCCATGCTGAGGCAACGTCGCGTATTTGATCGCGGATACCCGCAATCAATAGGTTCGGCGATCAAGAGTGTCGTGAGATCACTGTGAAATTGGTCTGAAATTTGTATGAGAAATGGCGGAAGTACCGCTTTCAGGTTAATTTCTCAAAGCTGATCAAGAGCCGTAGGGCATGCCAGCCAAACGCATAGCGTTAGCCCACCGCTCCATCTTGGCCGGGTCCCGCCAACTCTCACCAAAAAATTCAATCTCTTCGGTAACCGTCCGTCCGGGATTTGCCTTCCTGAAACGTTGCATCGTTTTTTTCGCAGCCTCGGTATCCCCACTGCAAATCTGAAGCGCTGCCAGGACTCTGAGGGCGTTATTTGGTATGCTGGGCATCCGCGTCATCGTTTCCAGACCATCATCACACTGTCCGGCACTCCACTGAGCCCAGCCGAGCTGGTGGAAATACCAACCAGGCGTAACCGGATCGAGATCGATTGCTTTCTCGAGAAGCGCGATGGCCTCTTCTTCCCGACCCAAGAACACCAATGCATCCGTTGCGCCAACCATGACCAGAACGTCGTTTGGGTTCAATTCACTCGCGACCGAGTATCGTACAACCGCTTCTTCCAGTTCCCCTGCGGCGATGTGCACATCTGCCCGCGCAACGTGGGCCAAATGATATTCTGGATCGAGCGACAGAGCCTTGTCGGCAAGGGCCTCGGCTCGCGCTAATTTTTCACTCCTCGGCAAATCTGGATCAACCTCATTTGACCAGAGGTCGCGCCAGTGTACCCAAGTCAGGCCAATATATCCAAAAGGCGCAGTTGGGTCCTTTTTGACGGCTTCGTCGAACAGATCACGCGCTGCCAGTGTTCCGGCAATCGTGTCCTGTTGAAAATGCTGCATGCCCTTGATGTAGCTGTGAAGTGCCCCGACCGCTTCGCTTCCCCCCCTCAATGGGGGCTTGCGGGTAACTTCGCGTCCGACTTTGTTGGTGACTTCGCGTACAATCCGATTTTGCACATCAAACAGATCGCCGATGTCCGATTCATAATCTTCAGCCTAGACATGCGTCCCATCGTGTCCGTTTATGAGTTGGACTGTAATCTTGAGCCGATTGCCTGCCTTTTGCTTGCTGCCTTCGATCACGTAGTCGGCGCGCAGCTTGTCAGCTATTTCCGAAATGCCAAGCCCGCTGTCGCGGAAGCTGAAACTGGAGTTTCTGGCAATGATCGCGAGCTCGCGGTATCGCGACAACTCCGTCAAGAGACCTTCTGCAACACCATCGCCAAGATATCCGCTGTCTTCACTGGCGCTCAAATCATCAAATGCCAGCACTGCGATCCTCGGAGGCCCATCAACCTGAGATGTTGGCCACATAAGCCAAACTACAACCGCAAAAACGGCTGCAATCACCGTGCCCGCCGCTGCGACCTGTATCCGATAGTGGTGCTGCCGAAAGGTTGGCTGGTCTGCTTCTAGGCAGTATCCCCTTCCAATATGTGTTGTCAGGAGAGTTTGCTCACGGTCCCGAATGGCGCGCCGGATTTCTGCAATACACTGTGTCAGGTTCTCATCCGACACAGTCACATCCGGCCACACGGATTCGAGAATTTCCGACTTGGTCAGGACTTGGCCGCGTCTTTTGGCAAGACATGCGAGAACTTCCAAGCTCTTGTTCCGTAGTTTGACCCGATTGCCAGACGCGTCCAACAGATCGTGAGATTGCACATCGAAACGTAGATCACCAATTTGAACTGTGGAGGGTTTAACCGCGATATCATTCTCGGTCATGGGAGCCACCGGCAAGCATCTTGGAATAACGTAATAAGACTATACCGCATTCCGCATTCCGCATGCCACTGCGCCAGCTTTGCAAAAATTCTGGGTATGATGTTCCGTGTTGACGCTTTGCGAGTGTGACAAACTGCGCGCTTAGCGTTCGGTGTGACCGTTCTTGGTGTTCAACTCGATTGGCTGGCATCCCAGCCTAAACCCGACATTCCAGATTTCAAGTCGCGTTATGAAACGGAAACTTAATTAAGGCCGAAGAATTAACTATGTCTGAAGAAGGAGCGACACGGCGTTGATCGCAGAGAACGCTGCCCCGTGAACTGTTGACTGAGCATCCCCGCCAAGTGCCTCTCCTGCAAAGAAGAGTTTGTTCGAAACAGGCTGGAGAATTTCATCTATGTCCGAAGTACCTTGATTGGACATAGAATAGCTACCTCCAATGAACGGCTCTTTGGACCAGTTGAGCGCTTGTGCCGAAACGAAGCTGTCGCGTACGACTTTACCGAAGATCTCAGTCAATTCTCGCAGGACGTCTTGCACCAATTCCGAGTGGTTCATTTCAGAGCGCGGAATTGCTGTGTCCCAAGCCGTAAACAACCCCAGCAGGTTCTCATCCGTCGGTTTTCCAAAAGCAGCGTCGTAGTAGGTCTTTTCGGACCAACCATTGGAAAGCACGCTCCTTCGGGATCCTTCAAACAGTATGTCAGGGTAAAACCGCTCGCGGAATTTCATGAAGACCTTGAACCCGACGCCAAATTGAAAATCACGCAAGTTCTCGAGCCTTGCGTTGACGTCGGCAGAGGAGGTTTCGATTTGCCCCTGTTGCAACATGGAGATCGGTGCTGTGACAAGCACTTTATCTGCTTGGAATGTCTGCCCGCGATGTGTTCGAACTGTGATGCCGTCGCCGTTCAAATCGACATAGCTAACTGGCGTGTTCAATCGAATATTGTTTTTGATCCTCGCTAATACGAAGCGTTCAAAGAAGCCGTACCAAGTCGTATCGTAGAACTTGACCTCGTCATAGGCATGCCGAAGCAAGTTAAAATCGCGCAACCGCCCATTGTGCCAGAATTGGTAGGTTTCGGGCCGATACTCAAGTGTACCTACACCAAGCGTGTCTGGGCCTCGGCCAATGATTTCACCTAAGATCGTAGGTTCATCGTGGATCCATTCTGCACCAAGGTCCAACGGGACATCAGCAAAATTCGAGAGGCGTCGAATTCTACCTCCCCAGCGGTTTGATGCTTCAAGAAGCTGCACATCGATACCAGCGCTCTTCAGATGATATGCTGCCGTCATCCCAGCGGCACCAGCCCCTACAACAATTACGCGTTTGGGTTGGCGAGCTCGCAAGACAGTTGGGCTTGTTGCCACAAACGCCAGAGACGCGGTTGCGAACATTCTTCGGTCAATCATTTTAGAACCATCACATCTCGGCAAAGCTTTGGTCAATCATCGCCAACTATGCCTAACGTTCCACAGTCAATAGACTATGCCAGGAAACCCGGAGCAGTCCTAAGCGGACATTCACAACTAGACTTTGCAGGTTCCGAGACGCGGGCTAAGCCGACATAGATCTGCCGAGGCAGTTCTGTAACTCGGACGCAAAATACAGTGCTTCAACCAAATCCAAGGAACCACTGAATTATGAACGCGTTCGCTAACCGCAACGACTACGCCATAAACTGATCAAATTCATCGGTACGGCAGACAATCGCGTAGCGCAAAACTATGGGTGCACTACGCAAGCTTATAGGGTGTGCGAAGTGATATGCGCACACCTACACCTGCTTAAAAATCCAGGTTTTCCACACTTAGAGCGTTTTGCTGGATAAACTCACGGCGCGGTTCGACCACGTCGCCCATCAGCTTGGTGAACAGGTCATCGGCATCGACCATATCGTCCACGCGCACCTGAAGCAGTGTCCGCGCATCGGGGTCCAGTGTGGTCTCCCAAAGCTGGTCGGGGTTCATCTCGCCCAGCCCCTTGTAGCGCTGTAGGGACAAGCCTTTTTCGCCTTCGTCCAGGATCGATTTGAGCAGGGACAGAGGGCCATGGATGACCTGAGTGCGGTCCCGCCGGATCAGAGTTGCCGGGGTGTTGTAAACCTCTTGCAGGCTTTGGGTGAAGCTGCCTGTCTTACGGGCCTCACCGGACCGCAACATCGGTCCATCCAATGTGCGGACTTCTTCCACGCCTCGCAGAATACGCGCCAGCCGAATACCGTGATCCTGAGTGATCCGGCCTTGCCAACCGCGTTCATATTCCAGCGCAATCAAATCCAGCCGGGCGGCAACCTTGTCCGCCACACCCTGCAGGTCCGCATCCACGGCGCCAGGCACGAATGCACCTGCAACAGCCGCCTGTTCCAGAATATGACGCGGATAGTGGGTTGGGAATGCGTCCAGCACACGCTTGAGCTGCCGCGCTTCCTCTACGACACGCGTTAGATCCTGACCAACAATCTCTTCGCCGGAACCGAGCTTTAGCACGGCACCCTCGACCCCCTGATGAATCAGGTAGTCGTCCAGTGCCATCTGGTCCTTCAGATAAACTTCGGACTTGCCGCGTGAAACTTTGTACAGGGGCGGCTGCGCAATATAAAGGTAACCGCCTTCGATCAGCTCGGGCATTTGTCGGTAGAAGAACGTCAACAACAGCGTGCGGATATGCGCGCCATCCACGTCTGCATCGGTCATGATGACAATCTTGTGGTAGCGCAGTTTTTCGATGTTGAATTCGTCGCGTCCGATCCCGGTGCCCAGCGCCATGACAAGGTTGCCGATCTCCTGGCTCGACAGCATCCGGTCAAACCGGGCGCGTTCCACGTTCAGGATTTTACCCCGCAACGGCAGAACGGCCTGCGTCCGTCGATCACGACCCGTTTGCGCCGAACCGCCCGCCGAATCCCCCTCGACCAGAAAGACTTCGGTTTTGGAGGGGTCCTTTTCCGAACAATCCTTAAGCTTGCCCGCCAGATAATTCACATCCATTGCCGTTTTACGGCGTGTCAGTTCCCGGGCTTTTCGTGCGGCCTCGCGCGCCAGTGCGGCTTCGATGATCTTGCCGACGATGGTCTTGGCCTCGTTTGGGTTTTCCTCGAACCATTCAGCCAGCTTTTCGTTCATCAGCCCTTCGACTGCCGGGCGTACTTCGGACGAAACCAGCTTGTCCTTGGTCTGGGACGAGAATTTTGGATCAGGTACCTTGACGGACAGCACGCAGGTCAGGCCTTCGCGCGCGTCGTCGCCGGTGAAATTCACCTTTTCCTTCTTGGCGATGCCGCTTGATTGCGCATAGTTGTTGATCGTTCGGGTCAATGCGCCCCGGAATCCGGCCACATGTGTCCCGCCATCGCGCTGGGGTATGTTGTTGGTAAAAGGCAGAACAGTCTCATGATAGCTGTCATTCCACCACATGGCGATTTCAACGCCGATGTCGTCGCGCTCACCCTTGATATAGATAGGCTCGGGCATCGCCGCCGTTTTGGAACGATCGAGATACTTGACGAATTCCTTGACCCCGCCCTCATAGAACAGCTCGGTCTCAAGCCGTTCGGCAGGGCGTTCGTCAATCAGGATGATCCGGACGCCCGAGTTCAGGAAGGCCAGCTCCCGCAAACGTTTTTCGAGCGTTTCGAACGAATATTCCAGATTCGAGAACGTATCGGTCGATGCCAGAAACCGCACTTCGGTGCCGGTTCGTGTGCCGCATTCACCGACGATCTTGAGGTGTTCCGCAGTCTCGCCGCCTTCAAACCGTGCGACATGTTCATTGCCGTTGCGCCAGATGCGCAATTCCAGCCAATCAGACAGCGCGTTGACGACCGAGACACCCACACCGTGCAGGCCGCCCGAGACCTTGTACGAGTTGCTGTCGAATTTCCCGCCGGCATGCAACTGGGTCATGATGACTTCGGCGGCGCTGACACCCTCTTCGGCATGGATATCCACCGGAATCCCGCGCCCGTTGTCGCTGACGGATACGCTGGAATCGGCGTGAATTTTGACAGTCACATGATCGGCATGGCCGGCCAGAGCCTCGTCAATGCCGTTATCGACCACCTCATAGACCATGTGGTGCAGGCCCGAGCCATCGTCGGTATCTCCGATGTACATGCCGGGGCGTTTGCGAACCGCCTCCAACCCTTTGAGAACCTTGATGGAATCAGCACCGTATTCCTGGTGTGCCTGTGTGTCGTCGGACATGCCGTCAGTACCTATATTATTTTGGTAACTTATACGTTCTCTGGTGGGGATTGTCACGCGATCCCCCCAGATTTTGTGTGTTCAGGCGTGCAATTTCAGACGGAAATCAGATAGGCGAAACCTGCGACGTGCCAGAGGCTTCCGTAACCTCCAGAACCTGTGCCCGATCAACCAATTCTGAAAACAGTTCGGGCCCGGTTCCCGTCATCCAGGCTTGCGCACCCAATGCGCAGATTTCGTCATACAGCGCCGCCCGTCGCCCTGCGTCCAGATGGGCAGCGACCTCATCCAGCAAAACGATCGGCGGCGCGCCCTGCATCTGCGCCAAAGCCCGAGCATTGGACAGGATCAGCGAGACTAACAGCGCCTTTTGCTCGCCGGTCGAACAGTCCTTGGCAGGAATTCCCTTCGCGGCAAACACACCATAAAGGTCCGAACGATGAGGCCCGACGAGACTCCGCCCGGCAGAAAGGTCGCGAAACCGGCTCTCTGCCAGCGCTTCCCGCAGATCGTCCGCGGTTTCGGGCATCGTACCTTCGGTCTGCATCAATTCCAGTTCAGCCGAGGGAAACGCTGTTTCGGCCTGATCCTGCGCGGCCCTCAGATGGGTCAGCGCCGCAACGCGGGATGAGTGGATTCGATTGCCCGCCTCAGCCATCTGAGTTTCCAGCGCGCTGTACCAATGCGCATCGCGCACCTGTTCCTTCAGCAAACGGTTACGCTCACGCATGGCCTTTTCATAAGTCAGCGATGCCTCGGCATGGGCCGGATCAAAGCTCAGCGCGATTCTGTCCAGAAACCGTCGACGTCCTTCCGCCCCTTCGATCCAAAGTCTGTCCATTGACGGGATCAGCCAGACAACGCGGGCCAGTTTTCCCAAATCAATCTGGCTTGCTGCTTTGCCGTCGATCCGAACCTGCCGCGCCGCACCGCCCTCCGACCAGGTTTCGATTTCGTATTGCTGGCCTTGCGCATTCAGCAGCCCGGTTAGCTTCCAGCCCACAGTTTCCGGGCGCCGGGTCATTTCGGCAGCACTTGCACGCCGCATACCCCGACCTGGTGAAAACAGGGAAACCGCTTCCAGAATGTTGGTCTTTCCGGCCCCGTTCGGGCCATGGATGGCCACCGGACGGTGATCCAGAGAAAGCCGGGCCAGCTTGTGCGAGCGAAAGTGAGAGATGGTCAAAGAGGTAAGCGCCAACATACCTCTTTTCCTCTTGCCAGAAATATCCCTGCCGGAGGCATCGCCGTCAGGCGATCAAACGCGCATCGGCATGACCACATAGACGGCGCTCTGGTCGTTACCTTCACGCATCAGGGTCGGATCACCGGCCGAATTGAACAGGAATACCGCGTTCTCACGGTCCACCTGCGAGGCGATCTCGAGCAGATATTTGGCGTTGAAACCGATTTCCAGCCGCTCATCCCCATAGGCCACGGCCAACTCTTCCTCAGCCGCACCGCTGTCGGGCGCATTTACCGACAGCACCAACTTGTCACCTTCCAGTTGCAGCTTGACCGCCCGCGAACGCTCGGACGAAACTGTTGCAACGCGATCCACGGCCTGAGCGAATTCAGCCGCATCTACCTCGAGTTTACGGGTATTGCCCTGCGGGATAACGCGTGTGTAGTCGGGGAAGGTTCCGTCGATCACCTTGGATGTCAGTGTAATGTCTGGGGTAGCAAAGCGCACTTTTGTTTCGCTGACCGATACGGCGATGTCCATTTCATCGTCATCCAGCAGCTTGCGCAGCTCTCCCACTGTTTTGCGGGGAACGATGACACCCGGCATATCTGCCGCACCATCGGGAAGATCGGCATCGATCCGGGCCAGCCGGTGCCCGTCCGTCGCAACACAGCGCAGAACCTTGCCGCCTTCCGAGCCGTCAGCCACATGCATATAGACGCCGTTCAGGTAATACCGGGTCTCTTCGGTCGAGATGGCGAATTTCGATTTGTCGAACAGGCGCCGCAGCAGAGCGGCGGATGCGGTGAAGTTCGACTGATATTCCGAGGACGCCATGACCGGGAAATCCTCTTTCGGCAAAGTCGCCAAAGAGAAATTTGACCGTCCGGCTTCAACAGTCACCCGGCCCGCAGCAGTGTCTGCATTCAGTGTGACCAAAGCACCATCCGGCAGTTTGCGCACAATTTCATGCAGCGTAGTCGCCGCCACCGTCGTGGCACCGGCGCGTTCGACTTGGGCCGGTGCCTTGTCGACGACTTCGATATCCAGATCGGTCGCCCGGAACTGCACCTGATCGCCTTCGGCTTCAATAAGCACATTGGCCAGTATCGGGATCGTGTTGCGGCGCTCCACAACGGATTGGGCCTGCGACACGGCCTTGAGAAGGGTGCCGCGTTCGATGCTGATCTTCATACCCTCAATTCCTCTGACATGAGTGCTTACATGGGCGGGACTGGCAAGTTAGCGGTTCAGCCCTGAGGCACAAGGATTTTTTACGGATTTCTGGGTCGGAATGCGCAAACCGTCAAGGGGCACGTGGCCCATGGGGCACAGTTCTGATGTAACCGTGGGCATTAGCGCACATGAAAAAGCCCCGAACGCAGGGCTCGGGGCGATTGGGGTTTGATGCGGTGCCCTCAGGCTTCCAACGCGCGGCGCAGCATCTCCACGTCTTCGGCGATCTGGCCGTCGGTCAACTTGAGTTCCTCAATGCGTTTGACGCCATGCATGACCGTGGTGTGGTCGCGCCCACCAAATCGGCGGCCGATTTCCGGCAGGGACCGGCTTGTCAGTTGCTTGCACAGATACATCGCGACCTGCCGGGGACGCGCGTATGACCGCAGGCGTTTGGGGCCAATGATGTCGGAAAGACGGATGTTGTAGTATTCCGATACCTTGCGCTGAATCTCCTCGACGGTGATCTTGCGCTCAGATGCGCGCAACACGTCCGCCAGACAATCCTGCGTCAGTTCCATGTCGATCTCGCGGCCAACCAGCGACGCAAAAGCGAACAGGCGGGTCAGGGCACCTTCCAGAACGCGGACATTGGTTGAGATGCGGTGGGCCAGAAACTCGAGTACGCCATCGGCGATTTTCAGGTCCGGATAGGTGCTACCATATTGTTGCACCTTGTTTTGCAGAATGCCGAGCCGCAATTCGTAGTCCGTCGGATGCAGGTCCACAACCAGACCGCATTGCAGGCGGGACTTAACGCGGTCTTCCAGATCCTTGATCTCGCCCGGGGCGCGGTCGGCCGAAATGATGATCTGCTTGTTCTGGTCAACCAGCGCATTGAACGTGTGAAAGAACTCTTCCTGCGTCGAATCCTTGCCTGCGATGAACTGAACGTCATCAACCATCAGAACGTCGACCGAACGGAACAGATGCTTGAAATCCATCATTCGGCGTTCACGCAGGGCCTGAACAAAGCGGTACATGAACTGTTCCGCCGACAGGTACAGGACGTTCAGCTCCGGTCGCTTCGTCTTCAGCTCCCATGCAATCGCATGCATCAGGTGGGTTTTACCCAGACCTACGCCACCATAGAGAACCAGCGGATTGAAAGTGACCGGTCCGCCTTCGGATACGCGCCGCGCGGCAGCATGCGCCAGTTCGTTGGGCTTCCCTACGACGAATGATTCGAATGTAAAACGCGAATCCAGAGGCGCAGCCTGTAGCGACTCAAGGGCTCCATTCGCAGCCTCGGCGGGCGCGGCAACGGAATTTGCCGGTTCTTCCACTGGCGTGGGGTTTGCAGATTTGGCTGGACGCACCGGAGAATTGGCCGCGACCCGAAACGCCAGGCGCTGTACCGCCTCACCGGCCGTATTCAATTCATAGAGAATCAGGTCCGCGAAGTTCTGACTTACATAGTTGCCCATAAAATTGGTCGGAACCGAAAATACGGCCACACCATCCTGAAGTTCCTGAAATTCGAGTGGTTCAATCCAGGTGGTGTAATTGTTGCGACCAACGGTCTTGAGCAACTTGTTACGAAGCTGTCCCCATTTCTCTTGTGTCATCTAGCGCCTCACGCATCCCATTCATTTTGGCCTTTGGCCTTATTACTGGCTCCCGGTTGCCCGGTTGGGATTCACTCACACATAGATAACCGTTCACCAAAACGCGGTTTTGGCGGTGTCATCTCTGGTCTCGTGCTGCATTCCGAAACCCGTAGCATTCCCCGAAAAAAATCAGGGCGCACCCGGAATCCGAGTTGCACACGACAATCTCAATTTTCGACAGGGCCAAGGTAATCGGGATATCCCGAAACCCGCAGCAGATCGGCAAACCGGTTTGTACCGGCTGACGACATTCGTCCCTGAACTACCCGATGCCCGTCAGGATGATCCAAGGACAGCCTGTCCCCCCAAGCGAGTGAATCGCTGAGACAGTGGTAGCAAGACCCGGCACGGCGCGGCAACGAAACTCTGATGTTGACTCGGGTCTTTCCGGGAAAGAATCTCTCGCCTTTGTGAAGGCGCGGCATTCTGGCAACAGCAAAAAGGCGCTGCCTGATGCAACGCCTTTTTTATTCAGAATCGGTTTTGAGTCAATTGACCCTAGGTCAACCCAGTGCTTTCACGCGGGCTGCCAGACGGGACACCTTGCGAGATGCCGTGTTCTTGTGGAACACACCTTTGGTTACGCCGCGCATCAGTTCGGGCTGTGCCGCACGCAGGGCAGCGGTTGCTGCTTCCTTGTCGCCGGATTCGATTGCTTCTTCAACTTTGCGCAGGAAGGTACGGATGCGCGAACGACGTGCTTTGTTGACGGCGAAACGCTTCTCGTTCTGACGGGCGCGCTTCTTTGCCTGGGGCGAATTTGCCATTGTGTCTCTGACCTTTGTTTGTGTTCGGTTCGGTTGTCTTCGGTTCGCGTGACGGACAAGGCCGCACCGGATCAGGGATCACGGGTGTGATTCTGGCCAAAGCGGGCCGCACGCGCATGTATAGCGGCGCTGATTAGCCAAGTTTGGGAAGATTGCCAAGCTGATTCTTTTCCAACCCGGATACTGCATGAAAAAGGCGGGCCAATGCCCGCCCTGTTTCCAGCCATCCGATCCGGATTACTTGTCGCGAAACTGGGCAGCCCGTTTTTCCAGAAAGGCGGCCATGCCTTCTTTCTGGTCCTCGGTCGCGAACATCGAATGGAACACGCGGCGCTCAAACAGCATGCCTTCGCTCAGCGGCAGCTCAAAGCTGCGATTTACGGCTTCTTTTGCGGCCATTGCAGTGATCAGGGATTTTTCGGCAATCTTCTGAGCTTCACCCACTGCCTCGTCCACCAGCTTTTTGGCAGGTACGACGCGGCTGACCAGACCCGAGCGTTCCGCTTCTTCCGCGTCCATGTGGCGCCCGGTCAGGTTCATGTCCATCGACTTGGATTTGCCGACAAAGCGGGTCAATCGCTGACTACCGCCCATTCCGGCAATGACGCCAAGATTGATTTCGGGCTGGCCGAATTTGGCAGTGTCGGCAGCAATGATGAAATCACACATCATCGCCAATTCGCATCCGCCACCCAGTGCATAGCCACCTACCGCAGCAATGATCGGCTTGCGGATCGCAGCAATCCGGTCGTTGACATCCGCAAAGAGGTTTTCGTTGAACACTTCAACAAAGCTCTTTTCGGACATCTCCTTGATGTCAGCGCCCGCAGCAAAAGCCTTGTCCGATCCGGTGATGACGATGCAGCGCACTTTGTCGTTTTGGTCAGCCTCTTCCAGTGCGGTGCACAGTTCACCCAGAAGCTGAGTGTTGAGTGCGTTCAACGCATCCGGCCGGTTCAGTTTGATAAGGGCTACGTGGTCTTCAATGTTGACGATGATCGTCTCAAAGGCCATGGGGTCTTAGCTTTCGGTTGTTCCGTTCAGGTACGATTCCTTATCACGGGAAAAAGTTGGATCAAGCTATCTTTGGCATTGCGCGCAATAGAAGGATGAGCGACCGGACTGAGTGATTCTCTTCACCGTTCCGGTGCAACCGGCGGTTCGGCAGGGCTCTCCCTCGCGGCCATAAACATCAAAGTTGTGCTGAAAATATCCAAGTTCTCCATCTGCTTGCCGGAAATCGCGCAGGGATGAACCACCTGCATCAATGGCGTCCTGCAACACCTGCCGGATGATCGGAACCATATTGGCGACACGGTGTTCGGAAATCTGTCCGGCCTTGCGACGTGGCGACACTCCGGCGCGATAAAGGGCCTCGCACACGTAGATATTGCCCAGACCGGCAACGATTCCCTGATCCAGAAGCGCGGATTTCACCGGAGTATTTCTGCCCCGGAACGCATCAATCAGGTGGTTTTCGTCAAATTCGTTTCCCAGAGGCTCTGGCCCCAGAACGGCCAGCAGCCGGTGTGCCTCGGCTGTCGCGGTCTGCAGCAGATCCATCGCCCCAAAGCGGCGCGGGTCGTTAAATGTCACGCGGGAACCGTTGGCCATATGAAACACAACGTGGTCGTGTTTGGCGGGTTGCGGATGGTCATGCACGAATTGCCCAAGCGGGTCTCCAGACACGGTCATGCGCCCGGACATGCCCAGATGGATCAGCAACGTCTCACCGCTGCTCAGATCCGCCAGAATGTATTTCGACCGCCTGCGCAACCTTTCGACCCGCTGCCCGGTCAGCCGCTCTGCCATCCGTTCGGGAAACGGCCAGCGCAGATCGGGGCGATTCACTTCGGCCCGTTCGATCAAAACGCCCTCCATGGCAGGGGTCAGGCCGCGTCTTACTGTCTCGACCTCGGGCAATTCCGGCATTACACGGCTCCTATTCCAATGGGCCGCATTGTGCCCCGGTTCCAGCGCCCTATAACAGAGGCGAAATTCAAGCAACGGCAAGGCCAATGTCCGACAACAACGACAAGACCACACATTTCGGTTTCGAAACCGTGCGCGAGGCCGAAAAGGCGGGCCGGGTTCAGGGCGTTTTCAATTCCGTGGCCTCGAAATACGATGTGATGAACGATGTCATGTCGATGGGCATCCACCGGGTCTGGAAAGACGCGATGATGGACTGGCTGGCCCCGCGCCCCGGTCAGCGCCTGCTGGACGTCGCGGGCGGCACCGGGGATATCTCGTTCCGGTTTCTGAAACGTGCGGGCCATGGCCACGCCACCGTTCTGGACCTGACCGAGCCGATGCTGATCGAAGGCCGCAAACGCGCCGATGCCGAACAACGCGCCGACAGTCTAGACTGGGTGGTGGGCGATGCGATGGCGCTGCCGTTCGAAGACAATACCTTTGACGTCTACACGATCTCGTTTGGCATCCGGAACGTGACCCGCCCGCAAGAGGCTTTGAACGAGGCGTTCCGCGTACTCAAACCCGGCGGCCGCCTGATGGTGCTTGAGTTCAGCCAGCTGCCGAATGACGGGCTGCAAAAACTTTATGACCTTTACAGCTTCAACGTGATCCCACGCATGGGTCAGATGATTGCCGGGGATCGCGACAGTTATCAGTACCTTGTGGAATCCATCCGCAATTTCCCGGATCAGGATACGTTCCTGGGCATGGTCCGGCAGGCGGGTTTCGAAAATGCCAAATACCGCAACCTCAGTATGGGCATCGCGGCCCTGCATTCCGGTTGGAAGATCTGACGGATGCGCGGACCCCACAACATCATCCGTCTGATCCGGACGGGCGCCACGCTGGAGCGTACGGGCGCCATGAACGTAGTGCTCGACGCCTTCGAAGCCCCACGCGCCATTCGCATCCTTGCCCACGCGCTGGGCAAGCCTTTCCAGTGGCTGGGTTACAAGGGCGATCCGGACATGCCGCCCGCAACCCGCGCTCTGACCGCCCTTGGCCCGGCATACATCAAGTTCGGGCAAGTGCTGTCCACCCGTCCCGATGTGGTTGGTGACGAACTGGCCGAGCAATTGCGCGTGCTGCAGGACAAGCTTCCGCCGTTTTCCAAAGCGGAAGCCATGGCCGAGGTCGAAAAGGAACTCGGGCAGCCCGTCGATGACATGTTCGAAGAATTCAGCGAGCCGATAGCAGCAGCCTCGATCGCTCAGGTTCACCGCGCAAAACTGTCGGGAACCGGTGAATACGTTGCGGTCAAGGTTCTCCGCCCGGGGATTGAACGCGCCTTTCGCAAGGACGTCGACGCCTTCTACTTCGCGGCCCGCATTGTCGATCTCTTTGCTCCGGGCGCGCGCCGCCTGCGTCCCATGGACGTGATCGAGCATTTCGACGGCGTTGTACGGGGCGAGTTGGATCTGCGTCTGGAAAGTGCGGCAGCATCCGAATATGCCGCCAACACCAAGGATGACAGTGGGTTCTGGCTGCCACCGGTGATCTGGCCGCTCTGCGCCCGCCGGGTCATGACACTCAGCTGGGCTGACGGTATTGCGCTGGGCGACAACGCCGCTTTGGATGCTGCAAACCATGACCGCCGCGATCTGGGAGAGCGCGTGCTGCGCCTGTTCTTGCTGCACGCCCTGCGCGATGGGTATTTCCACGCTGACATGCATCAGGGCAACCTCAAGGTTGCGGCCAACGGTGACATTATTGCCTACGACTTTGGCATCATGGGGCATATCGACGAATACACGCGCCGGGTCTATGCGGAAATCCTGTTTGGCTTCATCCGGCGCGACTACAAACGCGTGGCCGAGGTGCATTTCGAGGCAGGATACGTACCCGCCGACAGAGATGTGGATGAATTCGCCCGTGCCTTGCGCGCCGTAGGCGAACCGATCTTTGGCATGGATGCCTCACACATCTCGATGGGCCGCCTGTTGAACTATCTGTTCGAAGTGACCGAACGCTTCGGTATGGAAACCCGGACCGAGCTGATTCTGCTGCAACGCACAATGGTTGTCGTCGAAGGCGTGGCGAGATCCTTGGATTCACATATCAATATCTGGGAAGTCGCCCGGCCCGTGGTCGAGGATTATATCAAGCAATCCATCGGTCCTCGCGCCGCCATCCGGGATTTCAGCAAGACGGCACTGGTTCTGGCCCGCTTTGGTCCGCGCCTTCCCAGTCTGGTGGAGAACGCCCTGATCGCGCAAACGCACAAAACCGAAGAGACCCCCTCCAAAATTCCGGTGGGCGTCTGGACCGCACTGGCTGGCGCAGTGTTTGGCGGGGGGATTGTTCTACTGGCCGGAATGGCGTTCTGATCCACCCCTTCAGCTAGCCAGAAATACTCTCGGGGAAATTGCGCGAATTGCGCGTTGGGGGGCAGACAGCCCCCCTTTGCGACTTCAGGGTCACAGCCGTTCGATGGCAATCGCGATACCCTGACCGCCGCCTATGCACATCGTGATCAGGCCCTTTGATCCACCGGTGCGTTCCAGCTCGTACAGGGCTTTGAGTGTGATGATCGCGCCAGTCGCGCCCACCGGATGACCCAGTGCAATGGCGCCGCCATTCGGGTTCACCTTGGACGGATCAAGCCCAAGCTCCTGATTTACGGCCAGAGCCTGAGAAGCAAATGCCTCGTTGCTTTCAATCACGTCGAAATCTTCAACGGCCATGCCTGTTTTGGCCAGCAGATTCTGCACGGCCGGAACCGGTCCGATGCCCATGACCTCGGGGCGAACGCCCGCATGTGCATATCCCAACACGCGCGCTTTGGGTTTCAGACCGGCCTTTTCCGCTGCTTCTGCTGTCGCCAGAACCATAGCGGCGGCACCATCGTTGATGCCTGACGCATTTCCTGCCGTCACCCGGCCGTCTTTCTTGAAAACCGGCCTCAGACCAGCCAATGCCTGAGCAGTTGTTGCCTTGGGATGCTCGTCGACCTTGAAATCAACCATCTCCCGTTTGACCTTGACCTGAACCGGCGTGATCTGACTTTCAAAGTAACCTGCCTCGGTCGCTGCTGCCGCGCGGGTCTGGCTGGTCAGGGCAAACTCATCCATCTGCTCGCGGCTGATCTGGTGTTCGTCGGCAACGTTTTCGGCCGTGACACCCATGTGTCCTGTACCGAACGGGCAATTCAGCGCACCAAGCATCATGTCCAGCGACGTCACATCACCCATCTTCGCGCCCCATCGCGACTGCGTCATGATGTACGGGCTGCGCGACATGCTTTCGGCACCACCAGCTACGGCAAACTCGGCGTCACCCAGCATCAGCGACTGGACTGCCGATACAATGGCCTGCGCGCCGGAACCGCAAAGACGGTTTACATTCATCGCCGGGGTTCCGTTCGGGATACCTGCCTGCATCGCTGCGACGCGCGACAGATACATGTCCCGCGGTTCCGTATTAATGACGTGCCCAAAGACCACATGGCCGATCTGACCGCCTTCGACCCCCGAACGTTCAAGGGCCGCTTCGGTCGCCACAGTTGCCAGATCAATGGGTGCGGTGGATGCCAGAGCACCGCCAAAGGTACCGATTGCGGTACGTGCCCCGTCCAGAATTACGATATCGTTCATAATACACTCCTCCTGAGGTTGGGTGCATTATGCACCTGCGGCATAAACCTGTCTCTCGGGACGTACCGTCACACCCGGAATTGACAAACCTCCGCTTAAAAGGCAGAGAATCCGTCATGACGGAAAGCTCTGATGAAATCCTGACGCGACTGCCTGCCCGCCTGAAAGAGGCGCGCCGCTCGCAGGGGCTTTCGCTGGAAGCGGTGGCAAATCTCAGCGGCGTTTCCCGATCGATGGTCAGCCAGATCGAGAGAGGCGAAAGCAGTCCCACCATCGCAACCCTGTGGAACCTCACCCGAGCGTTGCAAGTGGATTTTGCGGGTCTACTGGAAGATGGAGATGCGGTTGACCGGATCGAAGTTTTGCGGAGTTCCGAGGCGCCGGGCATCGACAATATGGGGCAGGGGTGTCGAATCCTTATCCTTTCTCCTCCGGAAGAGGCCGGGGGACACGAGGTTTACGACATCAGCTTCGAAAAAGACGGTGCGCTGAACAGCCAGCCCCATGCCCGTGGTGCACGCGAACAGCTTACTGTTCTGGAGGGTGCTGTGCAGGTCAGATCGGGCTCTGCCGTCAGCAATCTGAACGTCGGTGACACGGCACGCTATGCCGCGGACATTCCCCACGCAATTCAGGCCACAGATGGTCCTGCGCGCGTATTTTTGATTGTCAAAAACGCCTGACCTCCTCGTGAGTTTCAGTGTCCAGGAGTAGCCCGGCCACGAACCATCTGCCGTGGCCTCAGCAGGGCGGCATGGAACGAGGTTGCCATTCGATCTGTCATTAAGCACGCACAGTCGCAGTCAGCAATTTTCCGCCACCACGGACGATTTTCCAATATAGTGAAAATCTCCTATTTCGGATTCTTGTCCGTTATGTTAGACATGCGACTCAGCAAAGGAGATCGCCATGGCAGATGCATTCCTGTCCCACATCACGGACACCCTCGCGCAGATCGAAGCGGAAGGTCTTTATAAGCGTGAGCGAATGATCACCTCGCCTCAGGGCGGTGAGATCACGGTGGGCGGCAGGCAGGTCATCAATCTGTGCGCCAACAACTATCTTGGGCTTGCGGATCACCCGGCACTGATCGACGCCGCCAAAGGCGCGATGGAGCCCAAGGGGTTTGGAATGGCTTCGGTCCGGTTCATCTGCGGCACGCAGGACATTCACCGCGAACTGGAGCAGCGATTGGCAAATTTCCTGAACAAGGATGACGCGATCCTGTTCGCCGCCTGTTTCGATGCCAATGGCGGTTTGTTCGAGCCTTTGCTGGGGCCTGAAGACGCTATTATCTCTGACAGTCTGAACCACGCTTCGATCATCGACGGGGTTCGGCTGTGCAAGGCAAAACGCTATCGCTATCTGAACAACGACATGAACGACCTCGAAGCTTGGTTGAAACAGGCCCGCGAGGATGGCGCGCGGCACATTATGATTGCCACGGATGGCGTGTTCTCGATGGATGGCTATCTGGCCAACCTGCCGAAAATCCGGGAGTTGGCAGACAAGTACGATGCCATCGTAATGGTCGACGACTGCCACGCCACCGGCTTCATGGGGCCAAAAGGCGCGGGCACACCGGATCACTTCGGTGTCGATGTAGACATTCTGACGGGAACCTTGGGCAAGGCACTTGGGGGGGCAATCGGCGGCTACATCGCCGGGCCGCAGCCAGTGATCGACCTGCTGCGGCAGCGGGCGCGGCCCTATCTGTTCTCGAACTCGCTGCCGCCATCAATCGTCGCTGCTGGTCTCGAGGCCATACGTCTGGTCGAAGAAGGTGATATGCTGCGCAACCAGCTGTTCGGTAACGCAAAATACTGGCGGGCCGGATTGGAGAAGCTTGGTTTTGACCTGCTGCCGGGTGAGCATCCGATCATCCCGGTCATGCTGGGCGAGGCCACGCTGGCCCAAGAGATGGCTAGCCGCCTGTTTGACGAAGGCGTCTATGTCTCGGGCTTTTTCTTCCCCGTTGTTCCGCGTGGTCAGGCGCGGATCAGAACGCAGATGAATGCGGCCCTGACAAAGGATGAACTGGACCGCGCGCTGGCAGCCTTTGGCAAGGTCGGCAAGGAATTGGGAGTGATCTGATGCGTGCGAACACGATGAAGGCGCTGGAAAAGTCCAAACCTCAGGAAGGCCTGTGGATGGTGCAGGCTCCGGTCCCCGAAATCGGGCCGGATGAAGTCCTGATCCGTATCAACAAGACCGGTATCTGCGGCACGGACATCCACATCTGGAACTGGGATGACTGGGCTGCCTCAACCGTTCCTGTCCCGATGATTACTGGCCATGAATTCGCCGGTGAAATCGTCGAGATCGGGCGCAACGTGACCGGTCTGGACATCGGCCAGCGGTGTTCGGGCGAAGGGCATCTGATCACCACCGACAGCCGTCAGAGCCGTGCGGGCAAGTTCCATCTTGACCCCGGCACGCGCGGGATCGGTGTGAATGAACAGGGTGCTTTTGCTGAATACCTGAAACTGCCTGCCTTCAATGTGGTGCCCCTGCCGGATGATATTCCGGACGAGATTGGCGCCATTCTCGACCCATTGGGCAATGCCGTTCACACTGCACTCAGCTTTGATCTGCTGGGCGAGGATGTTCTGATCACGGGTGCAGGCCCTATCGGTATCATGGCTGCCGCGGTCGTTCGCCATGCGGGTGCCCGCCATGTGGTGATCACCGATATCAACGCAGACCGCCTGAAACTGGCTGAACACGTGGTGCCGACGGCACGCACGGTCGACGTGACCCGCGAAGATCTGCAGGATGTGATAGCCGAGCTCGAAATGACGCAAGGCTTTGACGTCGGGCTGGAAATGTCAGGTTCGCAGGCCGCGCTTGATCAGATGGTGGAGGCACTGGTGATGGGCGGCAAGATCGCCTTGCTCGGAATCCCACCGGGCAAATCTCCGGTGGACTGGTCCCGCATCGTGTTCAAGGCGATCACCATCAAAGGCGTCTATGGCCGCGAGATGTTCGAGACGTGGTACAAGATGATTGCCATGCTGCAAAACGGTCTGGATGTGAGCCGGGTGATAACGCATCGTTTCGGCGTGGACGACTTCGCGGAAGGCTTCAGGGCAATGAAGTCCGGGCTGTCAGGAAAGGTCGTGCTGGACTGGAACTGACGGGTGTGGCGGAAATCAAGCTTGGGGAATTCAGGATTTGTGGTACAATCGAGAGATGTGAGTTTTCACCCTGAGAAAAAGGTAGTGAAATGAGATTAATTCGTTCTGCTTCTTTCGCGCTTATTGCCTTGGCGCTTTTTGTCTTTTCCGCACCTTCTAAAGCGACCGCAACAACGATTACCTTTGACAGCCTTCCTTATATGGTAGTCGGACAACCGCTGGTCTATCAGGAATCTGGGTACGAGGTGACGCCGACAACGTCGGCAAGTTTCGGAAGCTTTGTAGGGAACGGGGTGCACATGGATGTTTGCTGTGGCCCTTTTTCAAGCGGGATTAACCTGAGCAATATCGCCGGAAGTCTGTTTTCCCTGTCGTCGCTGGACCTGCTGTTTTATTCGGGCGCAAGCTTTATCCCGCAGGATGAACATTTCATCTCGTTCACCGGCTATCGCAACAATTCTGTCGTTGCCTCTCTGACCGGTGGTTCTGGGCTGCCGGGCACTCTGAATTTCGGGGCGGCGTTTTCGGCGATCGACCGTCTGTTGATCAACACAAACATTCCGGCGACGCTGGCAACGGGATTTGGGCCGGACCTGCATTTCGATGTGGACAATATCGTCGTGAACACGATCGCTCCGGTTCCGCTACCGGCGGGCCTCTGGTCTTTGCTTGGCGGCCTCTCTGCGATCTTCATGCTGGCGTCGTTTACGCGGATAAGATCGCGCTCGTCCGGTTAAAGCAGAACATTCCATCCAAGATGGCAAAAGCGGTCACGTATGGGGCGGGCAGAGTCTGAACTCTGCCCCTTTTCGTTATCCCAAGATACCCGGCAAGCGCAGGCCATTCGCACGGGCACAGTCCTTGGCGATGTCATATCCCGCATCCGCGTGACGCCACACGCCCGAGGCCGGGTCGTTCCACAGAACCCGCTCCAGCCGCCGTGCGGCATCTTCGGTGCCATCGGCGCAGATCACGACGCCCGCGTGCTGGCTGAATCCCATGCCGACGCCGCCGCCGTGATGCAGCGATACCCATGTCGCACCCGACGCGGTGTTGATCAGCGCGTTCAACAGCGGCCAGTCCGACACAGCGTCCGAACCATCCAGCATCGCCTCGGTCTCGCGGTTGGGGCTTGCGACCGAACCCGAATCCAGATGGTCGCGGCCGATCACCACAGGGGCTTTCAACTCGCCATTGGCAACCATTTCGTTGAAGGCCAGACCGGCACGGTGCCGGTCGCCCAGTCCGATCCAGCAAATGCGCGCGGGCAGGCCCTGGAACGCGATACGCTCCTGTGCCATGTCGAGCCAGCGATGCAGGTGTTCATTCTCTGGGAACAGTTCTTTCATCTTGGCGTCAGTCTTGTAGATATCCTCGGGATCGCCCGACAGGGCGCACCAGCGGAACGGTCCGATGCCCTGACAGAACAGCGGACGGATATATGCGGGCACAAAACCGGGAAAGTCGAACGCGTTCTCCAACCCTTCGTCCAGCGCAACCTGACGAATATTGTTACCGTAATCCAGTGTGGGCACGCCCGCATTCCAGAAATCGACCATCGACGCGACGTGCTGTTTCATCGAAGCGCGCGCGGCCTTTTCCACCGCCTTGGGGTCTGTTTCCCGTTTCTCGCGCCATTCCCCCATGGTCCATCCCAGCGGCAAATAGCCATTGACCGGATCATGGGCCGAGGTCTGGTCGGTGACGATGTCCGGGCGCATACCTCCGGCCTGCATGCGACGGTAGATTTCAGGGAAAATTTCGGCGGCGTTACCCAACAGACCAACCGATTTGGCCTCGCCTGCCTTGGTCCAGCGGTCGATCATCTCAAGCGCTTCGTCCAGTGTCTCGGCCTTTTCGTCGAGGTACTTGGTGCGCAGGCGGAAATCAATCGACTCCGGGTTACATTCCACGGCCAGACAACACGCCCCGGCAAACACAGCTGCTAGTGGCTGTGCCCCGCCCATGCCACCCAGACCACCCGTCAGAATCCATTTGCCGGTCAGGTTACCGTCATAATGCTGGCGCCCGGCTTCGGCGAAGGTTTCGTAGGTACCCTGTACGATGCCTTGTGTCCCGATATAGATCCACGATCCGGCCGTCATCTGGCCGTACATCATCAGACCCTTTTTATCGAGCTCGTTGAAGTGATCCCAGTTGGCCCAATGCGGCACGATGTTGGAATTGGCGATCAGCACGCGCGGCGCATCTTTGTGAGTGCGAATAATCGCCACCGGCTTGCCGGACTGCACGATCAGAGTTTCGTCTTCTTCCAGATCCTTCAGACTGGCGACGATGGTGTCAAAATCGTTCCACGTGCGGGCCGCACGGCCAATGCCGCCGTAAACCACCAGCTCGTGCGGGTTCTCGGCCACATCAGGGTGCAGGTTGTTCATCATCATCCGCAAAGGCGCCTCGGTCACCCAGCTTTTGGCATTCAGCTCTGGGCCGGTGGGCGGAAAGACATCACGGGTATTTTTGCGCGGGTCGCTCATTTCAGGGCTCCTTTTTCGGTCAATGCGCCCGACAGGGCCAGGTCGCGAAGGCGTTCAAGCATCGTCTGCAAATGCAGGCGGAGGGTTGCTGCGCGGTCCTCCCGCCAATTCCAGGGTGGGGTTTCGTCCATATAGGCGCGTTGCGCGATCTCCATCTGGATCGCGTGTACCCCATGATCAGGGCGGCCATAGTGGCGGGTAGTCCAGCCACCCTTGAAACGGCCATTGAGAACTGAAGGCATGTCTGCCGCTTTACCCGCTACGCCGTGCACCACCTGTTCGATGGCCGGGTTGCAGGTCGTGCCATTGTTGGTACCGGTGTTGAAGACCGGCAACTCGCCATCGAAGAGAAAGGGGATCAGCGAGCGGATCGAGTGACAATCGAACAGGATCGCCACTCCATGCCTTGATCGCACCCGCTCCAGCTCCTGTTCCAGTGCGGTGTGATAGGGCGCGTGATAAGCCGCGCGGCGTTCCTCGATCTCATCTTCCGATGGCTCCTGACCTTCGGTCCAGATCGGCGTTCCATCGAAATCGGTGATCGGAACCAGTGTCGTGGTATTTTGGCCGGGATAAAGCGACACGCCCGCCGGGTCGCGGTTGGCGTCGATCACGTAGCGATGGATATGCGACTGCACTACGGTCACATCCGGCAAAAGCCCCTGATAGAGCCTGTTTATGTGCCAGTCCGTGTCCGCCAGACCGCGCCCGTTTTCGTTCAGGCGCGCGGCGATTGCATCGGGCACATAGGTGCCGCCATGCGGTTGCCCCAGCACGATGGGGCTATCACCGCGAAGAATATCGAACACCTGCATCATGCAAGCTCCGGCATGGGAATTCCGGCGGCCTGCAGGATTGCGCCGTCGCCGACCAGACGCCGTGCGGTTTCCAGTTCAGGGGCCAGATAGCGGTCTTCGGCCAGCGCCGGAATATCGGCCCTCAGCCGGGCGATGACCCGTTGCAGTGGTGCGCTGGTGGTCAGCGGCGCACGGAATTCTACGCCTTGCGCGGCGCACATCAGTTCGATGCCAAGAATGTAGTTCAAATTATTCACCATCCGCGACAACCGGCGCGCACCATGGGCGGCCATGGAAACGTGATCTTCCTGATTGGCCGAGGTCGGCGTGCTGTCCGTCACACAGGGATTGGCCAGATGCTTGTTCTCGCTCATCAGGGCTGCAGTGGTCACTTCAGCAATCATCAGCCCCGAATTCAGTCCCGGATCGGGGGTCAGGAAAGGTGGCAGATCAAAGCTCAGGGCCGGGTCCACCATCAGGGCGATGCGGCGCTGGGCAATTGCGCCGATCTCGGACACCGCAAGGGCGATCATGTCGGCGGCAAAACCAACGGGTTCTGCGTGGAAATTGCCGCCCGAAACGATGGCTTCGGGATCGGTCAGAACCAAGGGGTTGTCGGTGGCGGCATTGGCCTCGACCGTCAAAGTGGCTGCGGCCTGCCGTATCACATCCATCGCCGCGCCGGTGACCTGCGGCTGGCAGCGAATGCAATAAGGGTCCTGTACCCGTGTGTCGCCATCACGGTGGCTTTCACGGATCACCGAGCCGTCCAGTGTCGCCCGCATGGTGCCTGCGGCTTCGATCTGCCCGCGATGGCCGCGCAGAGAGTGAATTTCGGGCTGCAACGGCGCGGTCGATCCCATGATGGCATCGGTCGACGTTGCAGAAATGACCAGCGCGTTCTGGGCGGCACGCCATGCTTCGAACAACCCGGCCAGTGCAAATGCGGTCGAAAACTGGGTACCGTTGATAAAGGCCAGGCCTTCTTTCGGACCTAGCGGAATCGGCTCTAACCCGACCGATTTCAATGCCTCTGCGCCGGGCAGGACTTTGCCGTCAACCTCGGCCTCTCCAGCGCCGATGACCACAGCGGTCATATGGGCAAGCGGGGCAAGATCGCCCGATGCGCCCACCGAACCCTGTGCCGGGATCACCGGCGTCACGCCACGTGCCAGCATGTCCTGAAGCAGTTCGATCAGCTCCCAGCGCACGCCGGATGCACCCCGTCCGAACGACAGCAGTTTCAGCGACATCATCAACCGGGCCAGCCTCCGGGGCACGGCTTCGCCCACGCCACAACAATGACTGAGGATCAGGTTGCGTTGCAGGGTCGAGGTATCTTCGGGCGCGATCTTGTGGCTGGCAAGTTTGCCGAACCCGGTGTTCACGCCATAAACCGCAGTTTCGCCTGCAGCGGCCTCGGCGATCCGGTCCGCTGCTGCCTGAACGCGCGGTTTGCAGCTGCCGTCCAGAATGATCGGCGTTTCGTCCCAATAAATTCCGGCAAGCTGAGGCAGAGTGACGTTGCCCGGAGTGAGCGAAAGAGGGCTCATTGCGTGCCTCCAAAAATACGTTTGTGCAGAGGGTTAAAGCCGATGCGATAGGACAGCTCGGCCGGGTGTTCGATATCCCAGACCGCCAAATCGGCCCGTTTGCCTGCGGCGATGAACCCGGTATCGGTCAGGCCCAGCGCCCGGGCGGCTTCGCGGGTTACCCCGGCCAGCGCTTCTTCGGGTGTCATGCGGAACAGGGTGCAGGCCATGTTCATCGTCAGCAAAAGCGAGGTCATAGGCGACGAACCCGGATTGCAATCGGTTGCAAGCGCCATCGCTACCTTGTGGCGGCGCAGCAGATCAACGGGTGGCACCTGCGTTTCGCGCAACGTGTAGAACGCGCCCGGCAGGATTACCGCCACGGTGCCCGCATCGGCCATCGCCCGCACGCCGTCCTCGTCCAGATATTCGATGTGATCGGCAGACAATGCACCATACGATGCCGCCAGTTTTGCCCCGCCGAGGTTCGAAAGCTGTTCGGCATGAAGCTTGACGGGCAGGTCGAGCTCTTTCGCTACGTCAAAAACGCGCGCAATCTGTGTCGGATCAAAAGCGATCCCTTCGCAGAACCCGTCCACCGCATCGACCAGCCCTTCGGCATGGGCGGCGCGCAGGGTGGGGATACAAACCGCATCGATATAGGCGTCCGCCTGCTCCTTGTATTCAGGTGGTACAGCATGGGCGCCCAGAAAGCTGGTTTTTACACGCACAGGCCGAACTGCGGGAATGCGCCGGGCGGCACGCAGCATGCGCAGTTCGGTTTCCTGATCCAGCCCGTAGCCCGATTTGACCTCGATACAGCTCACCCCTTCGGCCAACAGGGCGTCGACCCTTCTCAGGGCGTCTTCAAGCAACTCGTCCTCGCTGGCGGCGCGGGTGCCATTGACGGTGGACAGGATGCCGCCACCTGCCCGGGCGATTTCTTCGTAGGATGCGCCGTTCAGGCGCATTTCAAATTCTACCGCGCGATTACCGCCGAAAACGACATGCGTATGTGCATCAATAAGCGCCGGTGTTACCAGCCGCCCGCCCACATCCTCGCGATCCCACTGGTCATACTCTTCTGGCAGTTCGTTCTGCGCACCGACCCAGACGATTCGCCCGTCGTTCATCGCAATCGCTGCGTCCTCGATCATCCCGTAAGGCAGAGATGTGCTGGCAAATGTCGCGATGCGGGCACCGCAAAGAACAGATTTTTTTGTCATGGCGATTCTTTTGGGCTCCCCCTGCGTGTGGTTTTTTCGTATACGGGTATAAATTTAAAGTCTACACAAAATGGAAATGCGATGGCGATCTATGCAAAAACCGGCCTGATAGGATCTGCTTGGGTTAAGGACCTGCGCGTCAGTGTTGTGGACGGGCACATCGCTGATCTTGAAACCGGGGTGTCGGCCCAGCCCGATGACACCTGTGTTGACGTGTTGTTGCCTGCGCTGGCGAACCTGCACAGTCACACCTTTCAGCGCGCCATGGCCGGAATGACTGAGGTTCGTGCAGCAGGTAAGGAAAGCTTCTGGACCTGGCGAACGTTGATGTACCGGTTTCTTGATCGCCTTACCCCTGACCAGATTCAGGCCATAGCCGCGCTGGTCTATATGGAGATGCTTGAGGCCGGATATGCCTCGGTTGGTGAATTTCACTATGTCCACCATCAACCGGGTGGCGCGCCTTACACGCATCTGTCGGAACTGAGCCAGCGTATCTTTGGCGCGGCGAACACAACCGGAATTGGCCTGACCCATTTGCCGGTGCTCTATACCTATGGTGGCGTGAATCAGGAGCCGCTTGCAGGTGGGCAACTACGGTTCAGCAACGATGTGGATCGGTTCCTGCGGCTGGTTGATGAATGCCGCTCTGCGCTGTCCACTGCGAACACGGATACGGCTGTCGGCATTGCGCCCCATTCCCTGCGCGCCACATCTCCGGACGATCTGAGGCAGGTGCTGGCACAGGTTCCGGACGGGCCGGTTCACATCCACATTTCGGAACAGGAAAAAGAAGTTGCCGATGTCAAAGCCAAGCTCGGGCAACGCCCTGTGGCATGGCTGTTGGACAACGTGGACGTGAACGCCAGATGGTGTCTGATTCATGCAACCCACATGACCGATGATGAGACAATTGCGATGGCCCGCTCGGGCGCCGTTGCGGGCCTGTGTCCGATTACCGAGGCCAATCTGGGCGATGGCATCTTCAACGGTTCGGTATATGTCGAAAGCAATGGTGCGTTTGGTGTAGGTTCAGACTCGAATGTGCGAATATCGCTGACCGAAGAGCTGCGAACACTGGAATACTCGCAACGTCTGCGGGACAAGGCGCGCAATGTTCTGGTGCCCGGCGAAGGGTCGGTCGGTCACACGCTTTACACCGGTGCCGCAAAGGGCGGGGCACAGGCGTTAGGGCGGCGGGCAGGCGAGATATCGGTGGGCAATCTGGCCGATCTTGTGGCCATAGACCGGGATCACCCATCGCTTTGCGCTTTGGCTGATCACCAGATTCTGGATGGGATTTCCTTCGCCGCGCCAGATACTGTTGTCACCGACGTCTGGGCCGCAGGTCGTCACATGGTGCGGGAAGGACGGCATATCGCGCGGGATACGATCATCCCTGCCTATCGCTCGGCAGTTGCTGACCTGCTGCAAGGCATCTAGGGCAAAGGCGGACCCCATGACACAGGCGAACGAAACCACAAGCTATCGCGACATCAAGCGGATCGCTCTTGATCGTATCCGTTCGGGGGAATGGCGCCCGGACTCCCTTCTGCCTAACGAACAGGAGCTGGCGGTCGAGTTCTCCTGCACTCGCACAACGGTAAACCGGGCCCTGCGTGAGCTGGCTGAGGAAGGTTACCTTGAGCGGCGCCGAAAAGCGGGGACTCGCGTCCTCAGCTCTCCGCAGCGTCAGGCCCGGTTCACCATCCCATTGGTTCGCGATGAGGTCGAAGCCGCAGGCGGTACCTACCGATATGCCCTCGTGGCGGCTGAAACGCAGGATGCGCCCGAGTGGCTGAGCGCACGACTAGTGCTGAGTGCAGGGCAGCAGGTTATGCACGTACGCTGCATGCATTATTCGGGAAACACGCCATTCCAGTACGAAGACCGCTGGATTGTGGTAGACAGTGTTCCCGAAGTGGCCACGGCGGATTTCACCGAAATGGGGCCCAACGACTGGCTGGTGCAGACAGTGCCATTTACCAATGTCGAACTGGCTTTTCTGGCCAGTCGTGCTGACGCCAATCTGGCCGGTTTCCTTGACGTCCCCGAGGGTGAGCCGGTTTTTACAGCCGAGCGTATCACCTGGCTGCAGGACCAGCCGGTCACATTTGCCAAATTCTATTTTGCTGCCGGATACCGGATGACGACTCAAATCTGAGTTCGCCCCGGGTTTTATTGGCGCGGGGTCTTTACCACCCCGAAAAACCGCGACACTTTCAAAGCCAATTGAACCGGTATGATCGGCAGGGCTTTGAGAAAGGAAAACGGGATGAGCAACCCGCTTTACGACCGTCTCTTCGGAATTCACTCCGGTAGGGAGACACCGTTTCTGCATCTGCCCGATGGTCAGGTCATCACTCATGCCCAGTTTCTGGATACCGCGGCCCGCATTGCCAATGCCCTGTCGGGTCTGGAACTGGATGCCGGGGACAGGGTGGCGGTGCAGGTCGAAAAGTCCCCCGAAGCACTGGCGCTCTATGCGGCCTGCGCCCTGTCGGGCCTGATCTTTCTGCCGCTGAATACAGCTTATACCGTCGATGAACTGACCTATTTCATCGAAAACAGCGGGGCATCTCTGGTGGTCTGTGATGAGGCACAAGAGGCAGGACTGTCACCCGTCGCAAAAACGCTTGGAGCCCAGATTGTCACGCTGAACGCCGATGGATCGGGCAGCCTGATGCGCCGCGCGCTGGGCATGTTGCCCGCTTTTGCCCCTGTCAAACGTGATGAGGATGATCTGGCCGCGTTCCTTTATACCTCGGGAACCACGGGCCGGTCCAAGGGGGCGATGCTGACACAGGCCAACCTGCTGTCGAATGCTGACACTCTGGTCAAAGAATGGCGCTTTACCAAAGACGACGTGCTGCTGCACGCCCTGCCGATCTTTCACACCCACGGGTTGTTCGTTGCAACCAACGTGGTTCTGGCCTCGGGCGGCTCGATGATCTTTCTGCCCAAATTCGATCAGGAGGATGTTCTGCGCCTGTTGCCAAAGGCTACGTCCATGATGGGCGTGCCGACTTTCTATACCCGCCTGTTGGGGGATGATCGTTTCGACAAGGAATTGTCGGCACACATGCGCCTGTTCATTTCCGGTTCCGCGCCACTTTTGGCCGAGACGCACATCCAGTTTGAAGAACGTACCGGGCATCGTATCCTTGAGCGCTATGGCATGACCGAAACCAACATGAACACGTCAAACCCGTATGAGGGCGAGCGTAGGGCAGGGACGGTTGGTTTCCCCCTGCCAGACGTCGAACTAAAAGTCACCGATCCCGAGACCGGCGAAACTCTTCAGCCGGGCGAGATCGGTATGATCGAGGTGCGCGGCCCGAACGTTTTCAAAGGCTACTGGCAAATGCCGGAAAAAACAGCGGATGAGTTGCGCGAGGACGGATTCTTTATCACCGGCGATCTGGGCCGCGTGGACGAGGATGGCTATGTCCACATTGTCGGGCGCGGCAAAGATCTGATCATCTCGGGAGGGTACAACATCTATCCCAAAGAGATCGAGTTGCTGCTGGACGAACAGCCCGGCGTGTTGGAAAGCGCCGTGATCGGCGTTCCACATGCCGATTTTGGCGAGACTGTTCTGGGTATTCTGGTGCCTGCAAAAGGACAGTCGCCGGATGTTGATACTGTCATGGCGGCCGTTCAACAGCGCCTTGCCCGGTTCAAGCATCCGCGCAAGCTGATCCTGCTTGATGAACTGCCCCGAAACACCATGGGAAAAGTGCAGAAAAATGTCCTGCGCGAAACCTACAAGGATCTGTTCAGGAACGGCTGAACCCCAAGGGCACACGCCCTTTTGGGGTTAATAGCCAGCAATCCCGCCCCTCGAACACGGCTGTCGCCAGGGGTCGACCATAGCCCGCACCGGCATCCAGGTTCACGCGGTTTCCGCAGTGTTCCGCATGCCTTGCAGGGGTATGCCCGTGAACGACCAGCCAGGGGTGCGGACGGATGTGATCTAGAAATTCATGTCTGATCCAGACCAGATCGTTTTCAGTCTGCGCCTCCAACGGTACTCCAG
The DNA here is from genome assembly GCF_056537325.1 of Ruegeria sp. CF5. Lineage (NCBI taxonomy): Bacteria > Pseudomonadati > Pseudomonadota > Alphaproteobacteria > Rhodobacterales > Roseobacteraceae > Ruegeria > Ruegeria sp. CF5. Next base: position 60,845 of record NZ_JBQFRI010000014.1, read on the forward strand.
GGCGAATGCCCGCATGTACGAACAGCAAATCACCTTCCTGATGAAACGTCGGCAGCCCGTTCAGGAATTCGATATGGTTTGCGGGCACAGCCTCACGCGCCTGTTGGTGGATCTGAAATATGCGGTCCTTATCTGTCACATGGACGCCGTATGAGGCCAGGGTTTCGATCCCGCCGATACGTTCGTGAAGCCAGTGGTATCCAACCAGCAAGCAGGCGTCGTTGACGGGATAGTCGCGCATGAACATGGAAAACATCCGGTCATGATTGCCCAACAGGGTGATCCAGTTTCTTTTGGCCTGCTGGCCTTCGATCAGTAAATCCAGAACACTGCGGCTGTCCGGACCCCGATCCGTATAATCACCCAGAAAAACCACCCGTGCATCCGGGCCGCCATCGGCTTCGATCCGGCGCAACGCCTCCTCCAGCATGTCCTTTTGTCCGTGAATATCGCCGACTGCGTAGATGGGGGATGTCATGAGGTCACCATGGCCTTTGTGGATGCAGCCTTTGTGTCGGAAAAACACCGGCCAAAAAAGACTTCGCCCGCACCAAATGCAGCGCGGGCAAAGTTGTGTTCCGGATTTTCAACACACAGTTCAAATCACGTCGAACTCCAGCGGCTTGATTTGTGTGAACAGGCCGGTTTCGGCCAGTTTTGCCCGAGCTTCCGCAGGAACCGGTTCGTCCACATAGAGTAGCGCAATCGCCTCCCCACCGGCTTCGGCGCGGCCAAGGGTAAAGTTCGCGATGTTTACTCCATGTGTGCCCATGGTCTGACCCAGCGTACCGATGATGCCGGGCACATCCTCGTTGGTGGTGTAAAGCATGTGTGCTCCGACCTCGGCATCGATATTGATACCCTTGATCTGGATAAAGCGAGGCTTGCCGTCGCTGAACACCGTCCCACCGATCGACCGTTCGCGCTTGTCGGTCACAACGGTAACTTTGACATAGCCTTCGAACGCGCCGGATTTGTCCTGATTGGTCGTCGAAATCTTTATCCCGCGTTCCTTGGCCACGACCGGGGCCGAGACCATGTTCACCTCGGGGTTCGATTTTTTCATGATCCCGGCAACCACGGCGCAATTCAGCGCAGCAAGATTCATCTCGGCGGCAACGCCATCGTACAGAATGTTGATTGCCTGAATCGGTTCATCGGTCATCTGGCCGATAAAGCTGCCAAGGTGGCCGGCCAGCTTGATCCATGGCCCCATGATCTTGGCCTCTTCAGCGGTGACGCTGGGCATGTTCAGTGCATTTTCGACGGCGCCGGTGAGCAGATAGTTGGAAATCTGCTCAGCCACCTGCAGGGCAACGTTCTCCTGCGCCTCGGTGGTCGCGGCGCCCAGATGCGGTGTGCAGACGACATTCGGCAGATTGAACAACGGATTTTCCCGCGCCGGTTCTTCGCTGAACACGTCAAAGGCGGCACCGGCCACATGACCCGATTGCAGCATCTCAGACAGTGCCGCTTCGTCGACCAGACCGCCACGGGCGCAATTTATGATCCGAACGCCCTTTTTAGTCTTTGCCAGATTTTCCCGGCTCAGAATGTCGCGGGTCTGGTCGGTCAGTGGCACGTGCAGGCTGATGAAGTCGGCGCGTGCCAGCAACTCATCCAGTTCCACTTTCTCGACGCCCATCTGCTGCGCCTTCTCCTCGCCCAGATAGGGATCATAGGCGATGACCTTCATCTTCAGCCCCTGTGCGCGTTCACAGACGATACCGCCGATATTGCCCGCGCCGATCACGCCAAGGGTCTTGTTGGTCAGTTCGATCCCCATGAATTTGGACTTTTCCCATTTACCCGCCTGGGTCGAGGTGCTGGCCTCGGGAATTTGCCGCGCCACCGCGAACATCATCGCAATGGCATGCTCGGCAGTAGTGATCATGTTGCCGAAAGGTGTGTTCATGACGATCACGCCCTTCTTGCTGGCTGCGTCCTTGTCCACATTGTCTGTGCCAATGCCTGCGCGGCCAATGACCTTGAGGTTGTCCGCCTTGTCCAGAATGGTCGGTGTCACCTTGGTGGCCGACCGGATGGCGAGGCCGTCATACTGGCCGATGATTTCGGCCAGTTTTTCCTTGTCCTTACCGACATCGGGCAGAAAATCCACGTCGATACCGCGATCACGAAAGATCTGAACGGCGGTTTCGCTGAGCTTGTCGGATACGAGTACTTTCGGGGCCATTTCATTTGGTCCTTGATGAATGAGAGATATCCGGGCCTGATGCGGCCCGGAATTTTCGTCGCAATTTCTAGATCAGGCGGCTGCCGCCTGCGCTGCGATTTCGGCTTCGAAGGCCCATTCGAGCCAGGGCAGCATTGCCTCGATATCCGAGGTCTCAACCGTGCCGCCACACCAGACCCGCAATCCGGCAGGTGCGTCCCGATAGGCACCGATATCAAGCGCGATATTTTCCGCCTCAAGCCGTTTGGCGACAGCCTTGGCAAAGGCGGCACCGTCCTGAATGCGATCATCGGTGAATTTCAGGCACACGGAGGTGTTTGAGCGTGTGGCGGCATCTTCGGCCAGATTGGCGATCCAGCCGTGGCGTTCACAAAACAAATGAATCGCATTTGCGTTGGCTTCGGCACGGGCGATCAATCCTTGCAGGCCGCCTACTGAACGCGCCCAATCCAATGCGAACAGGTAATCCTCGACAGCCAGCATCGATGGCGTGTTGATGGTGGCGCCGGTAAAGATACCGTCGATCAGTTTGCCGCCTTTGGTCAGTCGGAAGATCTTGGGCAGTGGCCATGGGGGCGTGTAATTTTCCAGTCGTTCAACTGCGCGTGGGCTGAGGATCAGCATACCGTGCGCGGCCTCTCCGCCCAGAACTTTTTGCCAGCTGAATGTTGTGACATCCAGCTTGCCCCATGGCAGGTCCATGGCAAATGCAGCGCTGGTTGCATCGCAAATTGTCAGCCCCTGACGATCATCGTCGATCCAGTCGCCATTCGGGACGCGAACGCCCGATGTGGTGCCGTTCCAGGTAAAGACCACATCATTGGTGAAATCGACGGATGCAAGATCGATAATCTGCCCATAGTCCGCGGTTTTGACCTCGGCTTCGATTTTCAACTGCTTGACCACATCGGTTACCCAGCCCGCGCCAAAGCTTTCCCAGGCCAGCATCTCGACCTTGCGCGCGCCGAGCAGCGACCACAGCGCCATCTCGACGGCTCCTGTGTCCGAAGCTGGAACGATGCCGATCTTGTAGTCCGCCGGAATGCCAAGCACCTCGCGCGTGCCCTCGATGGCGGCCTTCAGCTTGTCTTTGCCGACAGCGGCGCGGTGCGAACGACCCAGCGCGGCATCAGCCAGTTTGCTCAAATCGAATGTGGGGGGTTTGGCGCAGGGGCCAGAAGAAAAACGCGGATTGGCCGGCCGCGTTGCCGGTTGTTCGATAGTCATCTGTATTACCCTTCCAGATACACGCCCCTCGTTGGGGAGGGGTGTCCCACGACCAGAGCTAGGCCGCTGCGTTGCGGCGCGCAAGCCGGAAATGGACAAAATTCGCCGCTTTGGCGTTCAAATCCGACGCGGGTGACTATCATCGGAAACTTGTGTTCCGGGTACTGGCTGACCGTGAATGGTTTCGGTTTCGATACTCTTTGAGCCTCTGCGCGGGAGAAAACCGTTCTTGTTCAAATATTTGCCCTTCTTCTGAAAAGGGGGTGCTGGGCCACTCCCGGCGGTCTTTCAGTTACAAGGCGGATGTATTTCAAATACTGGCGATTTTTCTGCGTCTGCGGTATGCGCAGGCAAAGAAACAGGAGAATCCCGATGTATGTCGCCACCCTGCTGACCGATCCCGCTGCACCCTCTTTGGACCCGGCTTTGGTCGACTCTCTCCGCAACGCATGGGGTGGTGGCGACGTGCTATGGTTGAGTGCCAATGAGGCGGCAGAATTCCCGCTGGACGCCCCACCAGCCAATCAATGGGATGTCTGGTCCGACCTTCAGGAGTTGGGGGTTGATCTGATCGTGCAGCCCGCAGGGGGTCGGCGCAAACAAATGCTGCTGGCGGATATGGACAGCACCATGATTCAACAGGAATGCATCGACGAACTGGCGGACGAGGCGGGCGTCGGCGATCATGTGAAAGACATCACAGCGCGCGCGATGAACGGAGAGCTGGATTTCGAAGGTGCCTTGATCGAACGGGTTGGTCTGCTCAAGGGGCTTGATGAGACGGTCATCGCCCGGGTGATTTCCGACAGAATCACATTGATGCCCGGCGGTCGGGAACTGGTCGCGACCATGCGTGCCAAGGGTGGGTATGCGGCTTTGGTTTCGGGGGGGTTCACTGCCTTTACGGCCAGTGTGGCGGGAACTTTGGGTTTTGACGAAAACAGGGCCAACACGCTGCTTGTCGAAGACGGAAAGCTGAGCGGTGATGTTCAGCGCCCGATTTTAGGGCGGCAAGCCAAGATCGAAGCGTTGGAGCAGATTACTGCTCGGCTCGGCATTTCGGAAACAGACGTAATCGCAGTCGGGGATGGGGCAAACGATCTGGGCATGCTGGGCCGCGCGGGCACCGGGGTTGCCCTGCATGCCAAGCCTTCGGTTGCCGAGCAGTGTGAGGTTCGGGTCAATCATGGAGATCTGACCGCTCTCTTGTATTTGCAGGGTTATACTCGCGAGGAATTTGTCGGGCGATAACACTCTTCCGCAAAAGCTCTTTTCGGAAGGTATAGAAGAATTTGGGGTTCCCATTATTTAACGTATATGTTAAATAATGGATATGACTCAACTTGTTTCCGCTTTTTCGGCACTCTCCGACCCCACGCGATTGGCTATCGTCGAACAATTGATGGCTGATGGGGAACTGCCTGCGGGTGATCTGATCGAAGGCAAAGGCATGTCAGGTGCTGCCGTTTCGCGCCATCTGAAAGTTCTGCGTGAGGCGGGGTTGGTCCGTCAGCGCGCCAAAGGGCCCCAGCGGCTGTATTCAATCCAGCCCGAGGGGCTGCGCGCGATTGCTGACTGGGCGATTTCCAAACGTGAGTTTTGGGAAACAAGCCTCGATCGTTTGGGTGCGATACTTAAGGGGGAAAATACGTGGCCGACCTGAGAATGGAGTGGGAGTTTCCCGTAAGTCCCGATCATCTGTTTGCATGGGTCAGCGATGGCCCGAAACTTTTGCAATGGTGGGGGCCCGAAGGGATGCACGTGCCCGAGCATGATTTGGATTTCTCGCGTACCGGGCCGTGGTATTCGGTAATGGAAAACGGTGAAGGCCAGCGTTTCAAGGTGTCTGGCCATGTCACGCATGTGAATGCGCCCAGATCGATCGGTTTCACCTGGGCCTGGCATGACGAGAATGACAGTCGCGGCGATGAAAGCCACGTGACATTCACGGTCGAGGCAACCGACAACGGCGCGCGATTGGTTCTGGATCACCGCGAGCTGGGCGATGATGAGATCAGCAAAAACCACGAAATGGGCTGGACCTCGTCGCTGCGCAAACTTGAGGCCGCAATCACATAAATTTTCATCAAGGGAGGTAAGACAATGCCGGAATTCGTTTTTGCATATCACGGGGGCAAAGCGCCCGAGAGCCCGGAAGAGGGCAAAGAGGTCATGGCCGCCTGGGAGGCATGGTTCAAGAATATGGGCGAAGCGGTGGTGATCCCCGGCGCCCCGGTTGGCATGTCAAAAACTGTCAGTGCCACCGGCGTTGCCGATGATGGCGGTGCCAATCCGATCTCGGGCTATTCGGTGGTCAAGGCCGCTGATATCGGAGCGGCGACTGAAATGGCCAAAGGTTGCCCGATGGTCGTTTCGGGCAACGGTTCGGTCGAAGTGGCCGAAATCATGGAAATGTAAGACCCGGACCGGCTGCTACAGGAACCCGGCAGCCGGTTTGATCATCCCGCATTCAATGCCGCGCCGACTGTATAGCGGTGCATTCATGAATTTCCGCGTGGCAGGGTGTTCGGCGTCCAGAACACCCAAACTCACCAGTATCGCAGCTATCGCGCACTCACTGGCGCGGGTTGTTCCATCTGTGACTTTGAGTGCCACACCCAGTCGTTTTTCAGGGACGATGGCCACAAACACAGCCTCGGCCCCGGTTTTGATCGCGGCGCGGCCATTCATGGCGCGCATCAGTTCCGTGCATGCGCGCCCTTCGCCAGCTACCAGTTCGGGGTGCTTCATCATCGCGGCTGTCAGCTGTTCTGCGGCGGCACTCTGGCGATCCGACCGGCTGGCGGCAGAGGCGAACCACGCCATCGACCGCGCAAGCCCAGTCAGAGACGTGGCAAAGTTCGGCGCGGAACACCCGTCGATCCCGTAACAGGGGCTGGTCTCGTCGGTGGTTTCTTCAAAAGCGGACAGACAGGCCTGTTGGACCGGATGATCGATCCCCAGATATTCCGGCCCGGCCCCCATATGCTGTGCCACTGTCAGAAAACCCGAATGCTTACCCGAGCAATTGTTGTGCAGCTGGCAGGGGGTATCATCGGCCAGGATCAACCCGTCGCGCGCGGCCATGTCCGAAGGCTCCTGTGGGCCGCAGCGCAGATCTTCATCGTGCAGACCCAGGTGGTCCAGCCAGGCGGTTACACGGTCGGTGTGAATGGCGGCCCCGCTGTGCGAGGCGCAGGCTAGCGCCAGATGCTCGGTCCCCAATCCGTATTTGGCGGCGGCACCAGAGGTGATCAGGGGCAGCGCCTGAATCATCTTGGCGGACGAGCGGGGATAGATTGTCGCGTTCGGATCGCCCCAGCTTTGCACGACTTGTCCGGTGTCATCGCATATCACCGCATGACCCAAATGCAGACTCTCCAGCAGTGGTCCTCGCCACACCTCGGTCATTGGTACCGGCTGCGTCATGTCGTCCCCCCATTTGTTGCGCGAATTTCTGCCAATCGCCCTTTCACCGGTGGCGAAAACTGCGATAGTGTGTGTATGTCGGCAAACGATGGGATGCGCAACATGAGACGGGTCAGTCAGAGCCTGCAAGCGCACCTTGGCATCTTGAGGTATGGGTCGAGCTAGGAGGCTGGACAGATGGGATCGAACCTAGTCCGTGTGATCGCGGGTCTTTGCATGGTCGGAATGGCCACAACTGCAATCGCACAGCAGGCGACAAGCACCAATCGGGTCGCGGCGAAAACCGACTGGAGCGTCTTTGTCGAAGACGACCCCACCGAATGCTGGAGCGTGTCGGCTCCCAAGGAAACCGTGAACACGCGCGGCGGCCGTGTTGTTTCGGTGCGCCGCAGTGACATTCTGCTGTTCGTCTTTTATCGGCCCAAGGCCGAAGTGAAGGGGCAGGTGACCTTTACTGGCGGCTATCCTTTTGCGCCGGGTTCCACCGTCAATCTGGCCGTTGACGGCAGCGAATTCGAGTTGTTCACCGAAGGCGAATGGGCCTGGCCTGCGACGGCGGCCGACGATGCCAAGATCGTCACGGCGCTGAAACGCGGCACTGAGGCTGTCCTGACCGCCCGCTCTGCGCGCGGCACACAAACCAAGGACACCTTCTCGCTGCTGGGCTTCACCGCCGCGATCGAGGACGCCGAAAAGCGCTGTAGCAACTGAGGCACTTACCGGGTTAAGTTTGCAAGCCCCGTCCAGTGAGGCGGGGCTTTTTTGTTGAGTTGTGCCGGGGATTTTTGTCTTTCGTTGTCAAACAATTTCGATCTGACACGTACCTAGGTACACATCTACTGCCGGAATAACTCGCGCGTCGGCATACTGGATCGTCAAGGTTGCAGGCGGGGAATTAGGATCATAACCTTCTGGGTGAGGCAGGAAGAAATCCTTGTGGATGACAAGCGTATAAACGTTCGAAATAAACGAGGCCGCAAAGGCTATTGTAGGTGAATGATTGGCTGGGTTGCGAAGAAACAACGCATCCAAATCCTGCCCGTTGATTTCAAATTGGACTTGATCATGGGCATTAATTTCGACGCTTGCGCGGATCGCCTTTTCTTTCCCGTTGTTGAGGGTGCAATCGAATACAAATCTCGCTTCTTTGTCCTCCTCGCTGTTCGCGGCTGAACTTATGAGAAGGATGCATGTAAAAGCCGCTCCAATCAGGCGTTTCGAGAGCTTTTTGAACGGTATCACCAATGTTCAGTCAATCCTTCTGGTTGGTTGTAACAACAAAGCATAAATGGGGAAGTCGCAGGGATGTCAATTTGGGCTCAAACCCGACGAGTTCTGCACGGTGAAGAAAGTCCCGGTTCGGTTTCAACGATACATCCAAGTGCCGAAAAGGTTATATGTGCTGTTGGTCGCCATGAACTAGATCACTGCAGATTCCAAAGGATTACAGACATGCGTTTCATTCTGCCGCTTATTTTTTTCCCATTGGTCGCGCAGGCCGATCCGTCACTTGAATGCAGCGATGCCGGTTCTCAGGTCGAGATTGGTGAATGTGTGAGCCGCGCTGAAGAACGTGTGGAAGCCGCTTTGGGCATCGCGCTGGAAATCGCCGTCGCTGCGGCGAAAGAACTGGATGAGGTGACAGGACGTGTAACCGCCTTACCCGCTCTGGATGCCGCCCAAAACACATGGTCCGCGTATCGAGATGCGCAATGTGATGCCGTGGGCGCCTCTTACGGTGGCGGGTCGGGTACGGGCATCGCCATAACATCCTGTAGGATCGAACTGGGGCGGTTGCGGGTCAAAGAGCTGATGCAATTGGCGCAATAGGTGCGAATTCTTTTGATCTTTGCGCGCGATCCTATATAGAGGCGCATCCCAAGCCAGAATCCTCGAGTCTCGCCATGTCTGCCAAAGCGCCGATCACACAAGATGTCATGACCATCCCCCGCAAATTGCCTGAGGGGAAAATCAACCTCGTCGGTCTGACACGGGATCGCTTGCGCGAGGTGCTGATCGAACATGGCACGCCCGAGAAACAGGCCAAAATGCGAACGGGGCAGATCTGGCAATGGATCTATCAATGGGGTGTGCGCGACTTTGCGGAAATGACCAACCTTGCCAAGGCGTATCGCGCGCAACTGGCCGAACAGTTTGTGGTCGAAATCCCTGAGGTGATAACCCGTCAGGTCTCTGAGGACGGTACACGGAAATATCTGGTCCGCATCGCGGGCGGGCATGAGGTCGAGGTTGTCTATATTCCCGAGGACGACCGGGGTACGCTTTGTATCTCGTCGCAGGTTGGATGCACTCTGACCTGTTCGTTCTGTCATACAGGCACTCAGAAACTTGTACGAAACCTGACATCTGCGGAAATTGTGGGTCAGATCATGATGGCGCGTGACGATCTTGAGGAATGGCCCGTACCGGGCGCACCCAAGAACGAAACCCGCCTTTTGTCCAACATCGTCCTGATGGGCATGGGCGAGCCGCTGTACAATTTCGAGAATGTACGCGACGCGATGAAGATCGCCATGGACCCCGAGGGCATTTCTCTTTCGCGCCGTCGGATCACACTATCGACTTCGGGCGTCGTGCCCGAGATTGCGCGCACGGCTGAGGAGATCGGGTGCCTGCTGGCAATCTCGTTTCACGCGACCACGGATGAAACTCGCGATGTGCTGGTGCCGATCAACAAGCGCTGGAATATCGAAGAGCTTTTGCAGGCGCTGGCCAGCTATCCCAACGCGTCGAATTCCGAGCGTATCACCTTTGAATACGTGATGCTGGATGGCGTAAATGACAGCGATGAGGACGCCCACCGCCTGATCGAACATATTAAGCGGCACAACATCCCGGCCAAGATAAACCTGATCCCGTTCAACGAGTGGCCGGGCGCGCCTTACAGGCGCAGCTCGAACAATCGTATTCGGGCATTTGCGAATATCATCTATCAGGCGGGTTATGCCTCGCCCATCCGCAAAACGCGGGGCGAAGATATCATGGCCGCCTGCGGTCAGTTGAAATCGGCCACCGAGCGCGCGCGAAAGTCCCGCAAGCAGATCGAGGCAGAGACAGGGCTAAGCAACTAGGGAGCAAAACATTAAGATTTTTCTGTCTGAGGGAAGACAGGTGTCTTTTGAGCTCTCATTTTGGTATATCTGATTTTGTATAGGGCCTGCGGGCGCTGGGGATCACTCGTGCACACAAGGCGGTGAGACGTTCGGCTGACGTATGGTCAGGTGTGTGGTGGCCGCTATTGTTCTGTCGTGGCGCGCCATAAAGTATTAGGCGAACCTTAGGTCAGGTGGGCCAAAACATGATTGTAAACGGAAAGAACTCTGTCGGGCTGATCATTGCAACTCTATTGGCTGTGTTAACCCTTGGGTCGACCGCAAACGCGCAATCACAGGTCCCCGAGGCCCATATCGCTATCGAGAACCCGGCAGAGTTATCAAAGGACGAAGCCCTGAAAATCTATGAGGAGTTGATGGGGCGCATGGGCCGGGGGTATGCGGCGGCCCGGCTGGATATCCTTTCGAACTATCAGAAATGGCCACTGTTCAACGATGCACCCTACATCTCGGCCACTCACGGGCAACGCTATGTCAACAGTTATGCAAACCGGGTCGCGCACAACTATGGAACCCTGAAAGAGGGTGAAAAGCTGCCGGTGGGCACAGTTCTGGCCAAGGACAGCATCACTGTTACCGATGAAGGACATGTTCATCCCGGGGCATTGTTTGTCATGGAAAAACTGCCCGAAGGTGAAAGCCCGGATACCGCTGACTGGCGTTACATCATGGTTATGCCGGACGGGTCGCTTTTTGGCGATACACTCGGAAACCGCAGCGCTGCAGTAACATACTGCCACGATTGTCACGAGGCGGTGGCCGACCGGGATTATACCTTCTTCGTTCCCGAAGAATATCTGGTTGGCGATTAAGAAGTGCTTTTCGTGATTGCCACTATCGCCTGAAGCGCGCGGCCCCGATGGCTTTGGCTAGATTTTCCTGCACCGTGTTAGGCTGCGCTTCAACAGCATTCAGGACCTCCCGCAACTCTGCGCGCAAACAGTGCATCTGGTCGATCAGCGAGATCATCATCGACAGCGCGTCCGCCTCCATCTCGTACTGATCGTGCAACTCGCAGGCCAGCTCCAGCCGAGCTACATCCAGACTTTGATAGACCATACCCTGCTCTGACTGCTGGGGTATCACGATTTCCGCGGCAAGGTATTCGGTCAGACGTTCCGGGGTCAGGCGTACAACCGTCGCGACGAGTTCCTCTTCGGTGAAATAGCGGATCATGACGACAGTCCTTTCCGGGGATCGTAGGAGTGCGTTTCGCGCCAGGTTTCCATGAATTCTTTCAGGTCAGTGTCGATATCCGGGGGCATGGTTACGGTCAGTTCAATCAACTGGTCTCCACGCTCGGGCGAGCCACGCTTTTTCACGCCTTTGCCGCGCAGGCGCAGCGTCTTTCCGCTGCTGGTTCCCGCAGGAACGGTCACGCCGACCTTTCCATCGATGGTGGGCGCAGGAACCTTTCCACCCAGAATGGCCTCGTCAATTGTTATCGGCAAAGTGATGTGAATGTCATTTCCGTCACGGCGAAAAACCGGGTGGTCGGTGACAGAGATCGTGACCAGAGCATCCCCCGGCGGACCATCGCCGAATCCGGGATCGCCCTTGCCCTTCAGGCGGATGGTCTGACCCTCGGTTATGCCTGCCGGAATTTTCACTTCGATGCGGTTTCCGTCCGGCAGGGTTAGCTTCTGGCTGGCGCCAAAGACGGAATCCAGAAAACTGATCTGCAGCGCATACTGGCGGTTGTGGCCGGGTGCATGAAATCCGTAACTTTCGCGTTGCCCATGTCCAGACCGGCCACGCATGAATTCGGCAAAAATGTCTGACATGTCATCCTGATCACCCGGTCCGGGACCAGAGCGATAGGGGTTGCCAGCCGCTTCTGCATAGTCGCGGTAATAGTGCTGTTGCGGGCGTTCCTGACCCGAGGCGTCAATCTCACCCCGATCATATCGCGCGCGGTTTTCGGGGTCTTTCAGCAGATCATAAGCAGCAGCCGAAGCCTTGAAACGTGCTTCGGCCTCGGCGTCACCGGGCTTCAGATCCGGATGGCATTCCTTGGCAATGCGCCGATAGGCTTTCTTGATTTCGGCGTCGGTCGCATCCTTTGAAACGCCCAGAACCGAATAGGGGTCGTCGCTCATCCCAGCCTCGCTGTTGTCAGAGGTCTAATAGCAGTCGGAACTTATGGGATTGTTTTATCACGTGATTTCAACGGGTCAAAATGCAGTTTGATGGCAATGTCTATCGCCATTTTTCGCAGAATGAGTAATATCCGCATGATTGCAATTGAGGTTTGAAGGAGTTCTTTCGAAATGTCCCGCAGAATTATGTCCATTCTGGCGCTGCTGGCCGGAAATGCTGTTGGCCTGCTGCTTGCGACGGCGCTGCTCAGCGGGTTCTCGATCAGGCCGTTGTCGCTGATCATTGTCGTCGTGGTTTTCACGCTTGTTCAGGTTGTCGCAGAACCCCTGATCACCCGGATTGGAGAAAAGAACGTTCCAGCCCTCAAGGGTGGGGTCGCGCTGGTTGTGACATTTGTGGGACTACTGATCACCGATCTTATCACATCGGGGCTGACGGTTGGCGGCATCTCGAACCTGCTGGCCGCGACACTGCTGGTCTGGCTGGGGGCGCTGATTGCCGGGATTGTTCTGCCGATCTACGTGTTCAAGGAATTGCGCGAGAACAAAAAGTAAGCGCTAGCCAAGCTTGCTCAGGCCAGCCTCGATGGCCTGCCACAGCTCTTCCACAGGTTCGCAGCCTACAGAAAGGCGAATGAACGCGGGGTCGACCGCATCCCCCCATCGGGCGCGCCGCTCGGCCGAGGTATGAACGCCGCCAAAGGATGTGGCGGGCCGGATCAGCGGGCAGTCGTTTATGAACTGTTCGGCCTTCGCTTCGCTTTCCAGCGTGAGGGACAGAAGGAACCCAAAGCGCAGGGTTTGCGCCCGGGCCAGATTGTGGGCCGGGTCGCCCGGCAAACCGGGGAAACGAACCTGTCTTACGGCAGGGTGTTCCGCAAGGCGTGTCGCCAGAACTTCTGCCGAGGTACACATCCGATCGAACCGGACATCCAGTGTTTCAAGACCACGATGCAGCAACCAGGCTTCGTGTGGGCCGGGGATGGCGCCGGACACTTTCCGCCATTCCTCAACCCGCTCCATGATGTCTGAACGGTGGCTGGCGACGTGGCCCATCAGCATATCGGAATGGCCGCCCATCGCCTTGGTGTCGGATGCGACCACAACGTCGATGCCCAGGTCCAGCGGACGCTGCCCCAACGGTGTCAGAGTGGTATTGTCGGCGATTGTTATGCCGCCGCCCGCGCGGACGTCCCTTGCAACTTGTGCAAGGTCGATCATGTCGAGGCCGGGGTTCGAAGGGCTTTCGACGAAAACAACATCGAACCCGTCAAATCCGCCGTCGCTGAATCCGGTTGTCGGGCGTTCTTCCACGACGACACCAAGACCTGCAAGGAAACGGTCCGCCAGCAATCGGGTGACATAATACCCGTCCGAGGGGATCAGAATGCGCGAGCCCGATTTCACCGTGGCAAAAAGTGCGGCGGCGATGGCGCCCATCCCGGATGGAAAGGTCAGACAGGGCGCAGCTTCGAGGTGGGACAGGACATGTTCCAGATGTTCCCATGTGGGATTGTTGACGCGCCCGTAATTCGCATAGCCGTCCGGAGCGCCGGGCAGATGGAACATGCTGCTTTGCGTCAATGGCAAGGCGACCGGTTCGCCCTTGGCCAACGAGTTGCCACGCAGGTGAAGCATTTCGCCTGTCTGCGGCAGTTTGGTCGGTGGTGTGGTCATCAGCAGCTCCGGGCAGATGGTGCCGCTGTCGCGGCGCGTTTTTAGCCCGTCTAGCATCGGAACTGGTGTGCGAAAAGCACTCTGTCAGGTGGATACGATAGCCGGGCCGCTGACGGCCTCGGTCAGGGTGCCGCCTTTGCGGGCCGACGTGTCGCGCCGCATATGTTCGACGGTTTCGCGCACCCTGTTCCACGCCCCTTCGTCGGGATAGATAAGCACGACCATCCCTTCGGTCGGGCCAAGGCGTACAAGGTGGCCGCTGCTGGCCCCCATCGCCTTGAGCTGGGCAAGGTTTTCCTGCGCTGTTTCAATCAGCGCCGCCTCGTCCAGAGATTCGTCATAAGTCCATCTGGACACCGTTACATAAGCCATCGACGCCTCCTGAGATCTCATCGATAGCAAGTGTAGCACGAATCGCCTCAGCGCCCCGGAATGTGGTCACGCGGGGGCGCTGGCTCCCAGTTGTCGATAATCTCCGCCGCTTCCTGCGCGGTATCGACAAAACGGAACAGATCCAGATCCTCGTCAGAAATCGTACCGGCATCTGCCAGCGCTTCCCAGTTGATGACCTTTTCCCAGAACTCGCGGCCAAACAGCAGGAAGGGAACCCGTTCCATGCGACCGGTCTGGATAAGTGTCAGCGACTCGAACAACTCGTCCATCGTACCGAACCCGCCCGGAAAGATCGTGATCGCACGGGCGCGCATCAGGAAATGCATCTTGCGAATGGCAAAGTAATGAAAGTTAAAGCTGAGTTCGGGCGTGACATAAAGGTTCGGCGCCTGCTCGTGTGGCAGAACGATGTTCAAACCGATGGAATGGCCGCCTGCGTCCTGCGCGCCGCGATTGCCAGCCTCCATCACACCGGGTCCGCCGCCGGTGACGATCACGTTTTCGCGGCATCCGCTATCTTTTGATCTTTCGGTCATCAGCCGGGCGAATTCGCGCGCCTCGTCGTAATACCTGGACAATCCGGCAAGGGTTTCGGTGCGTGCAGTGTGTTTCTGCGCCGGCTCGGGGATGCGCGCGCCACCGAACATGACAATGGTCGAGGTGATCTCGCGCTCGGTCATGATCATTTCGGGCTTCAGCAGTTCCAGTTGCAACCGCACGGGGCGCAACTCATCTCGGCACAGGAAATCGTCGTCAGCAAATGCCAACCGATACGCGGGCGAGCGGGTCTGCGGCGTGTCCGGTACTTCGCTCGCGGTTGAACGATCGGTTTGCGCATCGCGGAACGGGCTGAGGCGGTCTTCTTTCATTGCTGGGTGATCCCTGCTTGCGTGTTTTTAAAACAGCTATAGGGTTCGCGGGCAGAGTGCCAGTCACGGGAATACAAGAATGAACTGGAAAGCCGAAATTTCAGCCGCAGCCGAGCGCATCAACGGCCATGCGCAAGTCACGCCGGTCATCAGGGTCAACGGCTTCGGGCTGGATTACCCGATCGAGATGAAGCTTGAGCACATGCAGCATACCGGCAGTTTCAAAGCGCGGGGGGCTTTCAACACATTGCTTGGCGGCGATGTGCCCGATGCAGGCATTGTCGCGGCATCCGGGGGAAACCATGGCGCGGCAGCGGCTTATGCAGCCAGGTCGTTGGGATATCCTGCCAAGATATTCGTGCCGGAACTGGCCGGGCCTTCCAAGATTTCCCTGATCCGGCGGATCGGTGCGGACCTGAGTGTTGTGCCCGGCGAATACGCCAATGCGCTGACGATGGCGCACGAGCATGAGACCACCACGGGTGCGATGCAGATTCATGCGTATGACGCCCCTGCAACCGTCGCAGGTCAGGGGACCTGTTTCGCCGAATGGGATGCGCAGGGTCTGCAGGCCGATACTGTGCTGATCGCCGTCGGTGGTGGCGGTCTGATCGCGGGCGCGTTGGCCTGGTTTCAGGGTGCGCGCAAGGTCGTCGCGGTCGAACCCGAAACATCCTGCGCCTTGAACGCCGCCCTGAAAGCGGGTGAGCCCATTGATGTGCCTGTATCCGGGGTCGCCGCCAACGCGCTGGGCGCGCGGCGCATCGGGGGCATCTGTTTCGATTTGGCACAGGGCATTGAATCGGTGCTTGTGCCGGATACTGCGATTACAGATGCTCAGCAGGCATTGTGGCAATCGCACCGCATCCTTGTCGAACCCGCAGGTGCAACCGCGCTGGCAGCGCTGATGTCCGGCGCATATACTCCGGAACCGAATGAGCGTGTGGCCGTATTGGTCTGTGGCGGGAATATCGCGCCCGATCCGTTGCCGGAATGAACTATCGCCTTGAGGGTTGCGGAATTCGATTTTATCCATGACCGCATGACTGCGACCATCGCCGATACCATCTATGACAAGCTGAGTCAGCGGATTATCACTGGCGATCTGCCGGCGGGTGAAAAACTGCGGCAGGACCATATCGCGCGCGCGTTCGAGACCAGTCAGGTAACTGTCCGCGAAGCGCTACTGCGGCTTGAGGCGCGTGGCCTTGCCAAAAGTGAACCCCGGCGCGGAATGCGTGTGACGGCGCTGGACCCGGCCGAGGTGCGCGAAGTGATCGATATGCGGGTGGCGCTTGAGTCCCTTGCGCTGCAATATTCGATACAGAACCTGACCCCGGCGGCGCTTAGGGCGGCGGATGACGCGCGAATTGCCTGCGACGCAGCGCAGAACATGCCCATGTGGGAGGCCCGGAACCGCGCCTTTCACCGCACCATCCTAACTCCTTGCGGACGGCCCCGGCTTTTGCATGCCATCGACGATCTGCATATTGCCAGCGCGCGACACCTGTTCATGCACTGGCAGCAACGCTGGGTGCAGCGCGCCGATGCCGATCACGCCGCGATCATCCAGGCGATGAAGCGCAAGGATACGGCCACCGCCTGTTCGATTCTGTCCCGCCATATCCGCCGGGCAAGCTGATTACAGTCATCGCGACCTAACTGAGCCGCAAAGTGTCCGAATTGCGTCGCATTGCACCTTGGCTGCCGCTTGCGTATAGGCCAGATCAACATGACGAGATTCTGCACGGAGTAGCCCCATGTCCAACGCGCAACTTGAAGCCGCCATCGAAGCCGCCTGGGAGGCGCGTGACACAATAACCCCCGCCACCACCGGCGAGCAACGTGAAGCGATCGAAGATACGCTGAATGCTCTGGACGGCGGCTCGCTGCGTGTGGCGGAAAAGCTGGAAAGCGGTGACTGGCATGTTAACCAGTGGGCCAAGAAAGCGGTTCTTCTGGGTTTCCGTATCAAGGATATGGAAATTCAGTCTGGTGGCCCTCAGGCCGGTGGCTGGTGGGACAAGGTCGACAGCAAGTTCGCGGGCTGGGATGAAAGCCAGTGGCGTGCCGCCGGGTTCCGCGCCGTTCCGAATTGTGTGGTCCGCAAGTCGGCCTATATCGCGCCCGGTGTAGTTCTGATGCCGTCTTTTGTGAACCTTGGCGCTTATGTTGACGAGGGTACCATGGTTGACACCTGGGCCACGGTCGGCTCGTGCGCCCAGATCGGCAAGAACGTACACCTGTCGGGCGGTGTTGGCATCGGCGGTGTGCTGGAACCGATGCAGGCCGGTCCAACAATCATCGAGGACAACTGCTTTATCGGTGCCCGTTCCGAGGTGGTCGAAGGATGTATCGTCCGCGAAGGATCGGTTCTGGGAATGGGTGTCTATATTGGCAAATCGACCAAGATCGTCGACCGGGAAACCGGTGAGGTCATGTATGGCGAAGTGCCGCCCTATTCGGTGGTTGTATCCGGTTCGATGCCCTCCAAGAACGGGATCAACCTGTATTGCGCGGTTATCGTGAAGCGTGTGGATGAAAAAACCCGCTCCAAGACTGGTATCAACGAGTTGTTGCGGGATTGATCCTGACCATCCGAGGCGAATGAAAAGGCCGGGGAACCTACCCCGGCCTTTCCTTGTTTATATAGCTCTAAAGAGCGAAGTTTTTTCGGGAATGTAATCCGGGTCCTTGAATGCCGCCTCTTTTTTGATCGGGCGTAATTTCGTTCCAATCCCGGATTACATGATCCCATTCGGGTTACATCACCTGTTATAGGCGCCTTCACTTTCACCCGAGTTGTCGTCACCGTCCGGGTCGTCGCCGTCACCGTCGTCGCCTTCGCCTTCACCGCCGTCGTCGTCGCCTTCAGTTTCGCCGCCTTCGCCTTCGCCTTCACCTTCACCTTCGCCTTCACCTTCACCTTCACCTTCGCCTTCACCTTCGCCTTCACCTTCACCTTCGCCTTCGCCTTCGCCTTCGCCTTCGCCTTCGCCTTCGCCTTCGCCTTCGCCTTCGCCTTCGCCTTCGCCTTCGCCTTCGCCTTCGCCTTCGCCTTCGCCTTCGCCT
>NZ_JBQFRI010000015.1:0-78888 GCF_056537325.1 Ruegeria sp. CF5
GCATCACCACCCTGATCGAGGCGCTGATCAACCAGGAACTGGGCGAACCCTTCCGCCGCGACGCCATGAAAAAACCCGTCGCAGTCGCAGGCGTCAGCGCCAACGACATGAACGCCCAGTAAACAATAGGGTAAAGGACCGGGACGCATGACCAAAACACCGATCGAGCTGTTGCGCGAACGCGCCCCGGACACCCGCCCTGTCGTTGCAATGAGTGAAGGCAGCGATCCCCGCATTGTCGCGGGGGCGCTGGCCGCAAAAAAGGCCGGATTGGCCGATATTATTCTGGTTGGCGCGCAGGCCGAAATCGAGGCCGCGCTGTCTGCCGAAGGTACAGAGGCCGGTGACGGCATCGAAATCCACGATCCCGCATCGTCACCTTTGACTGGGGTATTCGCCGCCGAATATCACGCCTTGCGCAAGCACAAGGGCGTGGATGAAACCGCCGCGCGCAAGGCCGCTGAAACACCGCTGGTCTATGCCGCAATGCTTGTACGGCTGGGCCATGCCATCGGGACGGTCGGCGGCGCTCTCCACACCACGGGCGACGTAGTGCGCACTGCCATTCAGGTCATTGGAATGGCGCCCGATGCCGGCATGGTGTCGTCGTTCTTTCTTATGTACCCGCCTGCGGAAGCACCAGAAGGCGCCCGGGCGATGCTCTATTCGGATTGCGGGCTGGTCATCGACCCAAACGCCGGTGAACTGGCGGCCATCTCGACCGCCTCGGCGCAATCCGCCCGGGCCTTGCTGCAGGTTGAGCCGAAGATCGCAATGTTGAGCTTTTCCACCAAAGGAAGCGCCAGACATCCCGCGGTGGACAAGGTGACCGAGGCAACTGGCCTTGTTAAGGCAAACAACCCCGATCTGGAGGTTGATGGCGAGTTGCAGTTCGACGCGGCCTTCGTCCCTTCGGTCGGCGACCGCAAATCCCCGGGATCGCCAGTGGCGGGCCAGGCCAACGTCATGATCTTCCCCAATCTGGACGCCGGCAACATTGGCTACAAGATCACCCAGCGTCTGGGGGGATATTCCGCTATCGGTCCAGTGCTGCAGGGATTGGCGAAACCAGCCAACGACCTGTCGCGCGGCTGCAGTGCCGAGGATGTGACACAGATGATCGCCGTCACGATCCTGCAGGCATCAAACACGTAATTCGATTTGTCCCGGCACGCAAAACGGCCGGGCAGAAAAGGAAAGTCTGACCGCAATGGCTGCAGCGACCACCCAATCGGGACACCTGGCCAAACTGACAAAAGAGCGTATCCGCGTTCTGTTCCCCGGCATCATCGTCTCGGTGATTGTCGCCATAACCGCCAAGTTCCTGTCCGAACACTATGCGACGCCCGCCATGCTGCTGGCCCTGCTGCTGGGCATCGCGGTCAGCTTTCTGAGCGAAGATGGCAAGGCCGTCGAAGGAATCGGCTTTTCGGCCCGCACGCTGCTGAGGCTGGGCGTTGCCCTGCTTGGCGTGCGTGTATCGATGAACCTGATGATGGGGCTGGGTTGGGACCTGATTGCACTGGTAGTCGGTGGGGTGCTTGCAACCATCGGATTTGGATTGCTGGTTGCCCGGTTCTTTGGGCACAAGTGGCGATTTGCCTTTCTCACCGCCGGGTCCGTCGCCATCTGCGGCGCATCGGCGGCCATGGCGATCAGCGCCATTCTGCCAAAGGACGAACGATCGGAAGAGCGTCTGATATTCACTGTTCTTGGCGTGACGGTTCTTTCGACGATTGCAATGATCGCTTATCCCATTCTTGTTCGGTCGCTGGGCATGAATGACATCGCAGGCGGCGTGTTCCTTGGCGGCACGATCCACGATGTCGCACAGGTGGTTGGCGCGGGCTTTTCAATCTCGGAACAGACCGGCGACACCGCGACACTGGTCAAACTGTTCCGGGTCGCGATGCTGGCCCCGGTGGTTCTTGTGGCATCACTGATCATCCGCAACTTTGCCGATATGGATGAAACGGGCCAAAGACCACCGATCCTGCCGGGATTCGTTATCGGCTTTCTGGTGCTGGCCACCATCAGTTCGTTTGGGCTGATCCCGCCATTTGTCACTGAAATGCTCAGCCAGGCCTCGCGATGGCTGCTGCTGATCGCAATTGCCGCCGTCGGTATGAAAACCAATCTCAAACAGGTACTGTCGGTCGGAGGCGCGGCCATCGCCCTGATCATTGTTGAAACACTTTTCATTGCCGGAGTGATACTTGCGGGAATTACCTTCCTGACCTGAGACCCCGCCCCGACAGAAGGACGCCAGATGACCATCCAGCAACCGAAGATCGACACATCGCCCAAAGTTTCGGACGAAATCCGGCGCACCACCTGCTACATGTGCGCCTGCCGATGCGGTATCAATGTGCATATGAAGGATGGCAAGGTCGCCTATATCGAGGGTAATCGCGACCATCCGGTAAACAAGGGCGTTCTGTGCGCCAAGGGCAGCGCAGGCATCATGCAGGTCAACGCCCCGTCGCGCCTGAAAGCGCCGCTGAAACGGGTGGGGCCGCGCGGATCGGGCGAATTCCGGGAAATTTCGTGGGACGAAGCGCTGAGCACGGCGGTTGGCTGGCTTAATGAGTTGCACGAAACCGCGCCTGAAAAACTGGCCTTTTTCACAGGGCGCGATCAGTCGCAGAGCTTTACATCGTTCTGGGCTCAGAATTTCGGCACGCCCAACTATGCGGCCCACGGCGGGTTCTGTTCCGTCAACATGGCGGCTGCAGGAATTTACACAATGGGCGGCGCATTCTGGGAGTTCGGCCAGCCCGATTGGGAACACACAAAGCTGTTCATGTTGTTCGGCGTTGCCGAAGACCACGATTCCAACCCGATCAAAATGGGCATCGGGAAAATCAAAAAGCGTGGTGCCAAGGTAATCGGGGTGAATCCGATCCGGTCCGGCTATAACGCTGTCGCGGATGACTGGGTTGGGATTACGCCCGGAACCGATGGGTTGTTCATTCTGTCCCTGATCCATGTTCTGATGAAAGCGGGCAGGATCGATCTGGAATACCTTAGCCGCTACACAAATGCTCCGGTGCTTGTGAACGCCGGGGACGGACCGGAAAAGGGCCTGTTTCTGCGTGATGAGGACGGCAAGCCGCTGGTAATCGACCGCGCGACCAAACAGCTGACTGCCTTTGACAAGCCCGGCGTGCGCCCCGATTTGTCGGCCACCTACGAGAAAGACGGAGTAACGCACAGGCCGGTTTTTCATATGATGGCCGAACGCTATCTCAGCGACGAATACGCTCCGGAAGCGATTGCGGAAAAGTGCGGGATACCAGCAAGCAAAATTCGCGCCATCGCTGCGGAATTGGCCCGCGTCGCCTTCGATGAAGCGTTTGAGCTGGATCAGGAATGGACTGACTTTCGCGGCGAAAAGCACGACAAGATGACGGGCCGCCCCGTCAGCTTCCACGCCATGCGCGGTATTTCGGCCCACGCCAACGGATTTCAGACCTGCCGCGCGCTGCACGTGCTTCAGATACTGCTGGGCACGGTCGAGGTTCCCGGCGGCTTCCGCTTCAAACCGCCCTATCCCAAACCGGTCGAGGCACACCCCACCCCCCACAGCAACGGCCGACCGGGCCGCCCACTGGAAGGACCGCATCTGGGCTTTGTTCGGGGGCCCGAGCATCTGGCCCTGAAAGAGGACGGAAGCCCCTCGCGCATCGACAAGGCCTTTACTTGGGAAAATCCGATGTCGGCCCACGGGTTGATGCATATGGTGATTTCCAACGCCTATGCCGGTGACCCCTACAAGATCGACACACTGTTCATGTACATGGCCAACATGTCGTGGAACTCGTCGATGAACACCAAAGGTGTGACCGAGATGCTGACGGCCCGCGATGACGATGGCGGCTATGTGATACCGCGCATCATCTACTCCGATGCCTACAGTTCGGAAATGGTGGCCTATGCCGATCTGATCCTGCCCGACACCACGTATCTCGAACGCCATGACTGCATTTCCCTGCTGGATCGGCCGATCTGCGAGGCCGATGCAGCCGCCGACGCAATCCGCTGGCCGGTGATCGAACCGGATCGCGATGTGCGGGGTTTTCAATCGGTTCTGATCGAACTGGCCAACCGGATGCAACTGCCCGGTTTCACCCATCAGGACGGTAGCCCGAAATGGAAAGACTACGCCGACTACATCGTCAATCACGAGCGCAAACCGGGCATTGGCCCGCTTGCGGGCTTCCGGGGTGAAGACGGTAACAAGGAAGGCCGGGGCGAAGTGAACCCTGACCAGCTGAACCGCTATATCGAAAACGGCGGGTTCTATGTGGCGCACATTCCCGAGGGGGCGGATTACTATAAACCCTGGAATACAGCTTATCAGGACTGGGCCGTGGGTATGGGTATCTATGACAGCCCGCAACCCTACCTGTTCCAGCTTTACGTGGAACCGATGCGCAAATTTCAGTTGGCAGCCGAAGGCCACGGTGAACGGCAACCCCCCGATCACCTGCGCGCGCGCATCAGCGAAACAATGGACCCACTGCCAATCTGGTACGAAACCGACCAGACCGGCAACGACGGCTTCACCGTCAACGCACTCACCCAGCGCCCGATGGCCATGTACCATTCCTGGGGCACACAGAACGCCTGGCTTCGGCAGCTGCATGGGCGCAATCCGCTATATGTGCCAACCAAACTGATGCGCGAACACGGGCTAAAGGACGGAGACTGGGCCAAGGTGACCTCGCCACACGGGGAAATCACCGTGCCCGTGATGGAAATGGCGGCGCTCAACGACAACACCGTCTGGACGTGGAATGCCATTGGCAAACGCAAAGGCGCATGGGCCCTGCAGGAGGACGCACCCGAAGCAACCAAAGGCTTCCTGTTGAACCACCTGATCCACGAATTGCTGCCCCCCAAAGGAGACGGGCTGCGTTGGGCCAATTCAGACCCGATCACCGGTCAGGCCGCATGGTTCGATCTGAAGGTCAAAATCGAAAAAGCCGCCAATCCGGATGAGATGACGGAAAGCCAACCTGAATTCCCCCCCATCAACTCTCCAGTTGGCCATGGCCCCGAAAACCTCGCGTGGAAGGTGGGCAAATGACATTGAACCATTCTTCATCTGGCCAGAAATACTCCGTGGGTGAATTGAGCCACAGGCTCAAGAGGGGGCTGGCCCCTTCCCTGCCCCAAAAAGCAGAGGTTCACTGACATGACCCAGCTACCGAATTCCACCGAACGTAAAATGGGCCTGGTCATCGACCTGGATACCTGTGTCGGATGCCACGCCTGCGTGATCTCCTGCAAAGGCTGGAACACCGAAAACTACGGCGCGCCTCTGTCGGATCAGGATGCCTATGGCGCGAACCCCTCAGGCACTTTCCTCAACCGGGTTCATTCCTACGAGGTGCAACCCCCTGATGGCCCCGCACAACTTATTCACTTCCCCAAATCCTGCCTTCATTGCGAGGACGCACCCTGCGTCACCGTCTGCCCGACCGGTGCAAGCTACAAGCGGGTCGAGGACGGGATCGTACTGGTCAACGAAAGCGACTGCATCGGCTGCGGCCTTTGCGCCTGGTCCTGCCCTTATGGTGCGCGTGAACTCGATCTGGCCGAAGGGGTGATGAAAAAATGCACGCTCTGCGTCGACCGGATCTATAACGAGAACCTTCCCGAAGTGGATCGTATCCCCTCCTGCGTCCGCACCTGCCCGGCGGGTGCGCGCCATTTCGGCGATCTGGGCGACCCCGACAGCGACGTGTCGAAACTGGTCGCAGAACGCGGCGGCATGGACCTGATGCCCGAAATGGGCACAAAGCCGGTCAACAAGTACCTGCCGCCCCGTCCCAAGGACAGGATCGAAGATCAAACTGACGTTCTTGCACCTCTGCTCGCCCCGGTGGCGGACGAGCCCAAAGGGTTCCTGAACTGGCTGGACAAGGCACTCGACAAACTGCCCGGAGGTAACGCCTGATGCATCCCGCACCTTCCGTCATCCTCTTCACCACCTTTTCGGGACTGGGGTTTGGCCTGCTGTTCTTTCTGGGCCTTGGCTTTCCGGCAGTGTCGGGCTGGGTCGCCTTTGTATTCTTCGCCATCGCCTACGCGCTGGCGGTGGGTGGGCTTCTGGCATCGACCTTTCATCTGGGCCATCCTGAAAGAGCGATGAAAGCCTTTACCCAATGGCGCTCCAGCTGGCTCTCGCGCGAGGGGTGGTGTGCAGTCCTCGCACTGATCGTCATGGGGCTTTACGCGATCGGCACCATTTTTCTGGACGCGCGCTGGGGTGTTCTGGGCGTGGTTGGATCACTGCTATCCATCGCGACCGTTTTCACCACCTCGATGATCTACACACAGCTAAAGACCATACCGCGCTGGAGCATGAAGCTGACTCCGGCCATGTTCCTGTCCTTCAGCCTCGCCGGTGGCGCTTTGTTGGCAGGGCAGATCCGGGTCGCACTGGTTTTGCTGGTGATCGCGGCGCTGATCCAGCTGGCCTACTGGAAACTGGGGGATCAGGCATTCTCGGGCTCCGGAACCGATCTGGGGACAGCTACGGGCTTGGGCGCGCGCGGCAAGGTTCGGGCATTTGAGCCGCCGCATACAGGCACCAATTACCTGCTGCGCGAATTCGTCCATGTGGTCGGCAGGAAACATGCCGCAAAACTGCGGATCATATCGTTTGTCCTTGCATTCGTGGTCCCCGTCATCCTGCTGTTGCTGCCTTTCCATCATATCACCGCACTGTTCGCGGTGGCGTCGCACCTTGCAGGGGTCGCCGTTTCGCGCTGGCTGTTCTTTGCACAGGCCGAACATGCCGTAAGGTTGTACTACGGGAAATGAAGGACGCCCCGGCACTTTTCTGTACATTCAAAGCAGAGCTGATGGAGACCCGGGTCAACAGTTGCCCTGCATCGCTGCTCTGACCTAGTCGTCGAACAGAACTGTCAGCCGCTCTTCGGTCGCGACACTCTGGCAAGTGAGGATCTGCCCCCGGGAAATTTCATCGTCTTCCAGGGCCATCCGGTTGCGCATATGGACCTTGCCATCCGACAAACGGGCCACGCAGGCACCGCACACACCGGACTGGCAACTGAACGGTGGTGTCAGCCCCGCTGAACGCGCCGCTTCAAGAACGGTTTGCCCGGCAGCAACGGGTATTTCATGAGACTGTCCGTTAAGAACGACGCGCGCGCTGGCGGCCACGCCAGCGACGCTGGTATCACTTTCGGTAGAACCACCAAAGCTTTCCATGTGAATCCGGTTTGCCGGCACATCAAGGTTCATGAGTGCCAACTTCACATCTTGGTTCATCCCGTCCGGGCCACAGATCCAGTATTGAGCATCCTGCGCAACCGGGCGGGCCTCGGACAAAGCCTGCTGAATCGCCTCGGCGTCAATCCGGCCCGTTTTCCACGGTGAAAACCAGCTCCACATTGACGGCGCGGACAAGACATGACGGACCGAAAACCGCTCGGGATGCTTTTCCTGCAGTTGGTCCAGCTCTGACCGAAAGATGATGCTGTCCGCATTCGCGTTGCCATAGATCAGATGCGCCGCAGAATGCGGTTCTTTGGCCAATACTGCGTTGATCATGGAAAATAGCGGCGTGATGCCACTGCCAGCCCCGATGAAGTAATGAGATCGCCGGGCAAGCGTTCCCGGCTGCAACATGAAGGTGCCAAATGGCGGCATCACGTCAATCACATCACCAGGGGAAAGCTTGTCAGCAATATGGTTCGACACCAGACCATCGCGGACCCGCTTTGCCGTAATGCGCAGCGGTGCGCCAGGCGGGTTTGAAATCGTATAACTGCGCCGATGTTCCTGCCCCCGGATATTGAACCGCAAGGTCAGGTGCTGGCCTGCATGCCATTCGAACTGCCCGGTAACCTCAGGCGGGACGTCAAATGTGACATTCGTGGCGGCGCCGCCAATTTCCGGATGAATGTCGCATATTGTCAGGGCGTGAAAATCGCGGCTCATCTGACCCTCTTACCGATAATCAAAAGTTGTGTTCAGCGAGCGGATCACCGAAGCGCCGAAATAGGACAGAATGAAAAACTCATCGGTCTGAACCATGGTTCCTTCGAAGTCCTGCCAAGTATAGCTGACTTGCGTTGTGGCGGTGACACGGGTCCCATCGTCATGTGCGGCCGTTGTGATTTGCGGCGCGGAACGCTCGATCTCCTGATATCCCTGCATCGCCTCAGCCAGCACCGGGTCCGTCTCAGGATCGGGCAGCGTCGCATAGTCCGCGATCACATATGAAAAGCGGTCATCGGGCTGTCCCAACCCATATTTGATCGTGATTGTATGGGTGGCTTCCGGGTGCCAATCCCGCCAAGTTGCATCAGCAGCACCGGTCTCCTGCACAGCCAGGTAACGTTGGACAAGGTCTTGCGGTGTCTTCGCGACTGCAGTCAGTGCCAGCCCCGCAGACAGGACAATCCCAAGGCAGGTTGCCTGAAATGGCTTCATAGTCGTTCCTCCGAAACTTACGTCAGCCATCGCCACGCTGCATGAAATCCAGCACGGCTTGCTGATGGTTGGTTATGGGGCTTTCACCTTTTGCAGCCGGACCAACCTCGAAATATGGACTTCCGAGGGATTTCTGTTGTTGCTCGCAGGCATAGATATCCTCGGTCGTGAAGTCGCCTGAACTCATTGGGTCCTGGTCTCCGGTGGAGTCGCCTTCCTGATACTTGGCCCCGCCGAAGCTTTTCCAGAAACCCTGACTTTTCCACTGCTGTTTCTGAAACTCCCATCCCGATACGTTCGCGACCTTGGTGCGGTTTTCGACCCGCGTCAGATCAGGGGCCAGCGGCGTTATCAGAAACAGGTTCCAACTGTCTTCGCTTGCACCAAAGCCAATGCCGGGGAACAGCATCGGCACCCACGCCCCGACATGAGGTTCAGGAATAACACGCGGGGTTGGCAGATTATTCTCGAGGTTTTCGCCATACTCGGACGAAGGGGGCTCCCAGAAATGATAGTGAGGTCCCTTCCATCCGTATTCGGCCTTGGCATGGTCGTACATGTAAAGGGTGTTCGAATGCAGGTGGCTCAGGTGATAAACGTCGATGTAATTCTCGACGACGATCTTCCAGTTGGCCTTGATTTCATAAGCGTTCCGCGTTTCCGGGTATTCGACAAGCTGTTCGGGTCGGTGTGGCCCCAAAAGCGGATCAACCTCTCCAAACCATTCGGCCAGCGTGGGCGCATCCGCGTCGGGATGCACGAACAGCATACCCCGCCAGACATCGACACTTGCGGGCTTGAGGCCAAGGCAGGATTTGTCGACGCCCCCCGGATACTCGGTCGCCTCGTCGGGAACGGAAATCAGGTTGCCTTCAAGATCGTAAGTCCAGTCATGATAAGGGCAGGTCAGCGCCTTTTGAGTTTTTCCCACCGCCCGGATCAACTGCGTCCCCCGGTGGCGACAGATATTGTGAAAAGCGCGCAACCGGTGATCGCGGCCCATGACGATAAACAGATTGTTCAATCCAGCCTGCACGGACAGGTAATGTCCCGGCTCCGGAATATCTTCGGCAAAGCCGGCGAAACGCCAGGTTCGGGAAAAGATCAGGCGTTGCTCCTGATCGAACCAATCTTGCGACGTATAGGCGTCGACCGGAAGTCGGTGATACATTTTGGTCATCATTTCACCTCAGATGAGCAGATATGCGTATTGGGGAAACAAGCTGGCCAGGACCATCATCAGACCCAGAACAGCCCAGAGGGCAACGATGGCCCAAAACAGGAACGGGTCTTCGTCCCGGTTGATTTCCATGACCAGAAAGGCCTGCCCGTTCAGGATCGTCGGAACCACCCACCATACAAACAGCAGGCCCCAGATCCAGTAGATGCCCAGAAAGGTTGCCGTCAGCAGAACCGGCAAGGCAACGTAGTTGATCGCGCGGGAGCGGCTCATTGATCTGCCTCCAGACTGGACGCCAGCAATGAAGCAGCCAGCTTCAAGTCACTGCGCCATGACATCGGCGGGTCCAGAGGAGACAACGAGTCCAAGTTTACAAAAACTGCGGAAATCCCCTGAGCGACAGCTCGTATTTTATCTTCGGGCGCTGTTGGCGCCGCGCGTCTCAGCACCGCTTCGATCACGTCAAAAAAGTCCTGCAAACTATCCAGCAGCCGCTGACGCAAATCAGGCCGGTCGGGAACGGACGTCACCAAGGCCTGATATGACAGCATCAGCCGTGGATCGGTTGTAGTGTCTTCGGCAAACAGAAGATTTACCAGATCGGCCGGTGTGGCATCTGCCCCCAAAGTATCGTTCAGCCGGGTTACCGAATGCTCGAACCCGGCAAGAACATGGTCGGTCAACGCCGCGAACATTTCATCTCGGTTGCCCAGATAATGACGCAACAAAGGGCGCTTTACCCCGGCCTCGATCGCAATGCGCTCCTGCGTGGCGCCTTCCAATCCAAACCGTGCGACACACGTCAGATAGGCGTCAAGAATCTCGGCGGATCGCTGATCTTTTAAAGAAGGTCTGGGCATCTCTGCTCCGTTTATTGTCACACCTGACAAATAACTATCGGAGGTTTATTGTCAACAGTGACAATTTATATTTTCGAACTGAGCACCCAGCTTTCCCGATGCTGTTTCGTTTCAATCAAAGCCCCCAACGGCTTTTAGAATTCGGACAAAAAAAACGGCAGCACTCCGAACCGGAACGCCGCTTAACAAAAGTGTTGTAAGGTCAAACGCAGCGCGCAGTGCAGCTACGTCCCCCCAATGCGGGCGCCCTCGCAGATCTCTGCGAGGGGGGCATTTCACAGGGTGGGTGAGCGCAGCAAAGCTGCCCTGCTTAGTATCAGGCACTAGGATGTCTATCGACGACATCCGGTTACCATACGGTGTGGTCAGAATTTAATTTGGGTCGCCCGTGCGGATCAGACAACTGTTTAATGTTCTGCGAACAGCTTCATCGGATCGTTGGAAGTGACCAAGCGGTCCGGTTCACGGTTTTCTTTCAATAAGCCAGTACGTTACGCCCAAAGCCAGGCCGATGGCTGCGTAGCCGAGAAAGTACTGAGGTTCCAAGCTTTTGTCGTCGAGCGTGATGATTTTCCGGGCGACCGCCATCAGTGCTGTCGCTACAACAAGCTTGATGTGGATGACGTCGGCGGTCAGATAGAGAGTGATATTTGTATAGATCTCGATCGCGATAAGAACGACCAACACAGCACTGAAAACCGCGAGAAGGTCACTGACCTCCAATATGTAAAGAGGTGGTTCCATAAACTTCTGATATGTAGTGAAACCGGCGTCGATTATAGCCAGAAGAATGATCCCGAGCATCAGCACTGACAATGCTCTGACACCGTGGCGGATCATGCGGTTACACCACCGAACGATTGCATCTTCGTGATGGGGATCTAGTTCCACATGTGCCGGGACGGGTTTGCTATCTTCGCCACTCACTGTCATCTCCAATTCCGTATCCGTTCGTCCGCGTGATGGTTTTCACGCAAATGCATCGCCCTCGTCGGCATTGACGGAACTCTCTCATGAAATGGATATATTTTTCTAGGCCGGTTTTTTGATCGTTAAAACGGCTGGATGACCTCATTCCGGTCATTGAGGCATTACTGATCACGTGCCTGCAAGCACGCGATCAGCAACATTTCCGGTAAGCGGCTTGCCCGAACAGAAAGCCGCCAATTTTCAGTTGGGGCCTGTCTAGGTTCAGATCAGCCCGGCATGTGCCATTGCGGCGTCGATTACAGTCTTGGTGCTGTCTTCCAATCCAACAAGCGGCGAGCGGACTTCTTCGCTGCAACGCCCCAGCTTGCTGAGTGCGTATTTTGCGCCAACCAGACCCGGTTCGATAAAGATCGCCTCGTGCAGCGGCATCAGGCGGTCCTGAAGTTCAAGCGCCTTGGTATAGTCCCCTGCCAGCGTCGCCTGCTGGAATTCCGCACACAGTTTCGGCGCAACGTTTGCGGTCACCGAGATACAGCCGACACCGCCGTGCGCGTTAAAGCCCAGCGCCGTCGCGTCCTCGCCCGAAAGCTGGCAGAAATCCTTGCCACAAGTTGCACGCTGCTGGCTGACGCGGGCCAGATCCCCGGTTGCGTCTTTCACACCGACGATACGCGGCAGCTTGGCCAGCTCGCCCATGGTTGCAGGCGTCATGTCGACAACCGACCGGCCGGGAATGTTGTAGATGATGATCGGAATGTCGGCACAATCATGAAGCGTGCTGAAATGGGCGATCATGCCCCCCTGCGTCGGCTTGTTGTAATACGGCGTCACAACCAAAGCCGCATCGGCACCGATCTTTTTGGCGAACTGAACGAACCGGACCGCCTCGACCGTATTGTTGGACCCGGCGCCCGCGATAACCGGAACGCGACCTGCGGCGGCTTTTACCACCTCTTCGACCACAGTCTCGTGCTCTTCATGGCTCAGCGTCGGACTTTCGCCGGTGGTACCGACGGGAACCAGACCGGTCGATCCTTCTTCGATCTGCCACTCCACCAGGTGTTTGAGCGTATCCAGGTCCAGCTCGCCGTTGCGGAACGGGGTGACGAGGGCTGGCATAGAGCCTGTGAACATGGAAGTCGCTCCTTAAAGCAAATGTGAACAGTCATGGTACGCAATAAATCCCTGCGATCAGGTTTCCCGGTTGATCCCCGCGACGCAAAGTTTATCCTGAGTGGCTGTATCCTTGGTTTGTTGGGAAATGCAAGGGATGACACGCATTCTGTCGCTTCTGATCACAGTGATTCTCTGCTCTGCGCTTACCGCGCCGGATGCCAAAGCCGACTCTGCCGACGACCTTCGGGCGGCCATGGCGCAAATGCGCAAGGGCGACTGGAACGAGGCATTGAGGGTGGCGGGCAACCGCGGTTCCGTTTCGCGCGACATCATCGTCTGGCACTGGCTACGCGAGGGATTCGGCAGTTCCGGCGATGTTCTGGTGTTTCTGGAGCGCAGGCCGGACTGGCCGGGTCTGGCCTGGCTGCGCCGCAAAAGCGAGCCCGCCTTTACCAATGCCGATCCGGACCGGGTGATCAAATTCTACGCGGACAACCCGCCACAGACAGCTGAAGGGGCATTGAACCACGCGGTCGCCCTGATGGCCAAGGGCAATCGCGGTGATGCAGAGGCCGATATCGTCATGGCCTGGCGCACCATGGCGATGGGCAGCGGATTGCAGCAGGATTATCTGGAGAACTTCGGCAAGCTGTTGAAACCGCATCACGAAGCGCGGTTGGACAGAATGCTCTGGGACGGCCATCGGGTCAGCGCCAGACGAATGTTGCCTCTGGTCAGTGCCGATCAGCGCAAACTGGCCGAGGCGCGGCTTGCGTTGCAGGAACGCGAACCCGGCGTGGATACAAGGATTGCGGCGGTTCCCAAATCACTGATGAATGCGCCGGGGCTGGCCTTTGACCGCTTTGTCTGGCGTGACCGAAAAGAGCTGGACGACAGCGCCATCGACCTGATGCTGGAACGGTCAACCGGGCCCGATTCTCTGGGCGAGCCGGAAAAGTGGGCCGAGGGGCGTCGGCGTCTGGCGCGGCTTGAAATGCGCAACGGCGCGCCCGCACGCGCCTACAAGGTCGCGTCCTCCCACCACATGACCCCCGAAATGGGCTATGGTTACGCCGATCTGGAATGGCTGTCGGGGTTTCTGGCACTGCGACGTCTGAACGACCCGGCCACGGCAGTCCGTCACTTTCAGAATTTCTCGGATGCGGTGCAGTCTCCGATTTCGAAGGGGCGGGGTGGATACTGGCTGGGCCGGGCCTATGCCGCGCTTGGAGATTCGGACAAAGCCTATGATGCCTACGCAATGGGTGCTGACCATCAGACGTCGTTCTATGGCCTGCTTGCCGCCGAACAGATTGGCCGTCCCTTCGATCCGGAACTGGCCAACCCGCGGCGCGCTGCGCACTGGAAACAGGCGGGCTTTGCCGATTCCAGCGTGTTGGAGGCCGGATTGTTGTTGCTGCGCGCAGGGGAGCGTGATCAGGCGGAACGTTTCCTGACGCATCTGGTGGAAGACCTCGATCAGGATCAGGCGGCGCAGTTGGGCGACCTTGTGCTTGAACTGAATCAGCCGCATCTGGCGGTCATGATCGCCAAGCGCGCGGCACGGACGGGAACGGTGCTGCCTGCCGCTTATTATCCTGTGCATCCGGTTGCCGATCTGGGCTTGCCGATGGCTAAGGAAATGACGCTGGCCATTGCCCGCCGCGAAAGTGAATTCGACCCGGTCGTCATCAGCGGCGCTGGCGCACGCGGGCTGATGCAGGTGATGCCTGCGACGGCCAAGGTTGTTGCGCAGGATCTGGGCATTCTCAGCGGACATCAGACCGGGCGCCTGACGTCGGACTGGCGCTACAACGCGAAACTGGGGGCCAATTACCTGTCTGGCCTTGCCGCCGATTTCAACGGCAACGTCATCATGATGGCGGCCGGTTACAACGCCGGGCCCCGGCGGCCGATTTCGTGGATGGACCGCTTTGGCGACCCTCGGGCGGGTCAAGTCGATATGATCGACTGGATCGAATACATCCCTTTTTCCGAAACCCGGAACTACGTGATGCGCGTGGCAGAAAGCCTGCCGGTTTATCGTGCCCGCCTTGGCAAGCCGGCGCTTCCGGTACCGTTTTCGCAAGAGCTGACCGGCTCAACGCTTCAGGCGTTCGCGCCATAGGGTAAACAGCCCAGCGGACACGATCAGGGCCGTCCCGGCGACCACCGCCGGGCGCAGTGTTTCGTCGAATATCGTGATGCCCAGAATGGCGCTCCACATCAGATGAAAATAGGCAAAGGGCTGAACCGCGCTTGCCTCGGCCATTTCGTAACACTTGATAAGCAGCCAGTGCCCAAGAACACCTGTAACGCACAGCAGCGCCATCCAGTACCAGTCGCGTCCTTCCATCGGTTCCCAGAACCAAAGCCCGATGGCGGTCATGGCCACCGCCCCGGAAACGCCCGTCCAGAAGAAACTGGTCGCCGTACTGTCACGCCGGGCGGCATAGCGGGTCAGCAGACCATAAAGCGCAAACATCAGGGCCGAAATCAGCGGCACGATTGCCCACGGGTTGAACACCCCCATACCCGGCTGAAGAATGATAAGGACACCTACGCAACCGACACCGATCGCCAGCCAGCGCCGCCAGCCGACCGTTTCGCCCAGTACCGGGCCGCTTAGCGCCGCAACCAGCAACGGATAGCAGATGAACACCGCCTGACTTTCGATCAGGCCAAGAATGGTGAAACTGAAAACCGCAACACAGATTTCGCCTGCCAGCAACACGCCCCGAAACACCTGAAGCGGCAATTGGCTGGTATGTGCCGCGGCACGCAGCCCACCCGGCGCCCGCGCGGCCAGCGCAATGACGAAGGCCGCAAAGAACCAATAGCGGATCATCACAACCATGTAGGTGTTGTAGGTGCCCGCCAGATGGCGCGAGATACCGTCCTGCAACGCAAAGACGATGGTGGCCGCGATCATCAGCGCGATGCCGGCCGGGATGTTGTTCTTTTGCGTCACGCTTTGACCGCCCGCGTCATGTGCCGTTTGCGGCCATAGCCGGGACTGCGCGAGACGGAGAATCCCGCATCTTCCAGCCCGCGGCGAACAAAACCGGCTGCCGTATATGTGGCAGCAGTGCCAGTGGGCGCAGTGTGATCAGCCACTTCGCGCAACAGATCCGCTTGCCAAAGCTCGGGGTTCTTCGCGGGTGAGAACCCGTCCAGAAACCACGCATCGGCTTTACCCTGCCAGTGCGCAAGAGTTTCGCGTGCATCGCCTTCGATGACAGTCAGGTGCAAAGTTCCCAGATCGCAGCTGCTGCACTGCCAACCGGCGAGAAACCGGTCGATCCACGGGCCGAGCTCTGGAAAAGCCGCCAGCGCTCGGGCCATATCTGCGGGCTCCATCGGAAAGGCTTCGAAACTGGTGAAAGACAGCGCGCCCTGCTGGCCGGACTTTTCCCACTCGGACCAAACAGTCAGCATGTTCAGGCCGGTACCGAAACCCAGCTCGGCAATCCGGAATCCCGGCGCAAAACGGTTTGGCAGGTCATTGCCTGCAAGAAAGACATGCCGTGTTTCCTCCAATCCGTTCTGGAGCGAGAAATACGGATCGTCAAAACGCTCGGACACGGGCACTTTGTCATCAGTCCATGTCAATCTGGCACGCTGGTCTGCCATGGGTAATTCCTGTAGCTAGGCGGCGCGACACTGAACAAGGAAAAGGGGATTGGCAATGGTCGATGTGACGGTTCGCGGTGCGGGGATTTTCGGCCTGTCCATCGCCTGGACCTGCGCACGACGCGGCGCAAAGGTTCAGGTTGTCGATCCTTTTGGACCCGGGTCGGGTTCCAGCAACGGTTTGGTCGGGGCGCTGGCACCGCATGTGCCCGAAAACTGGAATGCCAAGAAAGCGTTCCAGTTCGACAGTCTTCTTATGGCCGAACCCTTCTGGAAACAGGTCGAGGCCACCGGCGGCGTTTCGCCCGGATATGCCCGGTCGGGACGCCTGCAACCTATCCCGGATGTGCGCACTCTGGATCTGGCGCGGGCGCGTCAGGACACGGCGCGCGATCTGTGGCAGGGACAGGCCGAATGGCGGGTGGTTCCCACCGATAAGGTAGGCGCATGGTGCCCTCCCAGCCCGACCGGATACGTCATACACGATACCCTGACCGCGCGGATGCACCCCCGGCGTGCTTGCGCCGCTTTGGTTGCCGCGCTGGCCGTCATGGGGATCGATGTCGTGCAGGACGCGCCCGATCAGGGCCGGGTTGTTCACGCAACCGGGCTTGCCGGGCTGCAGGAGCTCAGCCGGGCCTTTGGGAAAACAGTCGGCAACGGGGTTAAGGGACAGGCGGCACTATTGCGATTTGACGCCGGTGAGGTGCCGCAGCTTTTCGCGGACGCGATCCACATCGTGCCGCATGCTGATGGTACATTGGCCATCGGCTCCACGTCGGAGCGCGAATATGACGATCCCTCTGCCACCGACGCGGCGCTGGATGACGTGATCGATCGCGCAATGCGAGCGGTGCCGGTGCTGCACGGGTCCGAAGTGATTGAGCGATGGGCTGGCGTCCGCCCCCGAACAAAAAGTCGCGCGCCGATGTTGGGAGAGCATCCGCTGCATCCCAGGCAATTCATTGCAAATGGCGGTTTCAAGATCGGGTTTGGCATGGCTCCGAAAATTGCTGAGGTCATGGCTGACCTGATGCTGGAAAACCGTGACGCGATCCCCGAAGAATTCCGCCCCGAGGCGTCACTCTGATATCGGAACCGCCACTGCCTCCATACATTGCCGCCCGTCCGGTCCACGCACCCAGAGCGCCTGACCGTTGCGACAAAAACTGGCCGTTTCAAAATGCATCAGCGGTGAAGACGCGCGGAACGAAAATCCGGACAACGGGCCCAGAACATCCTCGGCCAGCAGCATAAGGTGTTGCGCAAGCAGGGGGCCGTGAACCACCAGACCGCCATATCCTTCGACATCGCGCGCGTAATCCAGATCGTAATGTATCCGGTGCCCGTTGAATGTCAGCGCCGAATACCGGAACAGAAGCGTGGAATCGAACTCTACATCCCGCCGGTCTGTTTCGTCGGTGCGCGCCATCGGAGCTTTCGGTCGGGGCATTTCAGCCGAAGGGTCTTCGCGATAGACAAGATCCTGCCATTCGCTCAGCCTGAGGGTATTTTCCTGCCAGATGTCGTGCCGAAGTCTGACAAAGGCCAACGGTCCGGTGCGGCCGGTTTTCGACTGTGCGCTTTCCAGTACCGACCGCCGTTCCGCATGTATCCCGGCGCGCAAAGGCTCATGAAACTCCAGCTTGCCTCCCGCCCACATCCGGCGCGGCAATCCCATATCGGGGATCAGCCCGCCGCCTACCCGGGGATGTCCGTCACGGCCCAGACCTGCAGGCGGGCGCGGTGTCCAGAAATAAAGCTGGTGAAAGAACGGCGGCAGTGCCGACCCGGTCGCAATCGTCGCCTGCTGACCCATCGCCACCTGAAATGCGGCGGCGCGGGCCGGGTCCATCACGTCGCCCTGCTTTTCAACCGTTTCTGTCATGTCCGTACCCTAGGTTGCGCGCAACTGGCGAACAAGCGGCGACCGATCAGAATCCGGCCTCGGCCCGAAGCTTTTGCATCAGTGCCCGCAACGCTTCTTCATAGCGATCGCTTGCCAGTCGCCCATCTGCTTCGAACTCATTGGAGCTGTTTGCAAGGTGGATTTCCGGGCCTTGCAGAATTCTGGGCTGAAACGGAACCATGTAGGCGCGCAGGATCATCTGCGCCCGCTCACCGCCCGCGCGGCCCGCTGCAGCGGACATGACGGCCACCGGCTTGTCGGCCCACGGGCGGCCCTTGGTCCGGCTGACCCAATCCAGCGCGTTTTTCAGGACCCCGGATGGGCCTTTGTTATATTCTGGGGTCGAAATGATCACGGCATGGGCGCCTGCGATCTGATCGGCCAATGTCTGGACCGCGGCCGGGATCCCTTCGGCTTCTTCCACATCACCGTCAAAAAGCGGCAGGTTCAGATCGGCCTCGATGAACTGGCCGGGTTCGAACAGCCGCGCCGCTTCGCGCAGAAGTTTGCGGTTGGTGGCGGATTGGCGCAGCGAGCCGGACAGGCCCAGAAGGATCGGTTCGGACATTTGGGGAAAGCTCCGTCTTGTGTTGCACCTGTTTACCCCGGCGTGCCGCGCGACCAAACCCCGGTTGACGCGCAGTCAATGTGCACAACGAAAAAGGGCCGCACATAGCGGCCCTTTTTTGAATATCCGGTAGGGATCAGGTGTTGCCACTTGGCACAACCACAATCTCAACCCGTCGGTTCTGGGCCTTGCCCTCTGGCGTCAGGTTGGACGCGATCGGATTGTTCTCGCCCTGACCAATCGTCGCGATGCGGGAATAGCTGACGCCGTTTGCCTGCAGAATATCGGCCACGGCATTGGCGCGGCGCTCCGACAGACCCAGATTGTAGGATGCTTCGCCATCACTGTCCGTATGCCCGATGATCTGAACGTTCGAATTTGGATAGTTCACGAGGTTCTGACCAACTTTCACCAGATCAGACCGCAACGCAGGGCGCACCGTGGCGCTGTCGGTGTCGAAGGTGATGTCGTTGGGAACGGTGACGATCAGGCGGTCACCCGCATTGACGATGGTGATCCCGTCATTGGCCAGTTGCTGGCGCAGCTCGGCGGCTTGTCGGTCCAGCTGGTTGCCGATGGCACCCCCACCAGCCGCACCAATGGCTGCACCGGCCAATGCGCCCAGTCCCGGGTTGGAATTATTCGCAATGGCACCGACACCAGCCCCTATGAGCCCGCCAATCAATGCGCCTTGCTTGGTGTTCTGGTTCGGGTCGTTCTGCACCGTCAGTGTGCCCGGGTCCGTACACGCCCCCAGAACCATGGCCGAGCATAGCCCGCCCGCCAGAACAAACTTGGAAATCGTCATGGAATCACCTTCTGCTCCAAATGCCCGTTCACCGGGCTTGCTTCGTTGGCCGCATTATAACACCTGTGCCGAGTCCGGGCTCAAGCAACAATCGGGTGATATCGGCAAATACCCGCCCAAATAGGCAGGCTCAGGCCCATTCAGCGGGCTCATCCCACCTGTTCTGCTCTTGCCAGACCGCGCGCAATGGTTCGCCAAGGCCCGAAAAATAGGCATCCAGCGGGTCGCACTGCCAGATGCGGTCCACGCGGAAATGACGAAAGGCACTGCGCATCTCGCACCAGCCGGCAAGCATCGTGCATTCCAGATGATAAATCAGCGCCACCGGGCGCACCACGCGCTCGGTCCGTTCGCCCTCTGCGTTGCCATAGCTCAGCCGCAGCTTCCGCTCTTCCCGGATCGCGCTGCGCAGCATGGCGATGGACACGCAGCCCTGAACCGGATCGTCAGCGGGTGCGCCCCAAGGTGCGACCTGAAGCCAGTTGGCAGGAACGTGCAGCGCCTCGATCTTCTGGCACACCCGGTCAGCCGCCTGTTGCAGGGCGCTGTCCCCGGTTCGTGCCAGCATCGACAGGCCGACCCAAAGCGCCTCGACCTCTTCCGCGTCAAAATTCAGTGGCGGCAGATCATACCCCCGACGCATCACATAGCCCAGTCCTGCCTCGCCCTCGATCGGCGTGCGCTGCGCCTGAAGCGCTGTGATGTCGCGATAGATCGTGCGCACGGACACCTCAAGCTGTTCGGCCAGCCTTTCGGCTGTCACCGGCCCGTCTGCGGCGCGCAGGATCTGGATGATTTCGAACAAACGTGTGGACCGGCGCATGTGACTCTCCAAAGGACCTGCTGACACTTTAGCACATGCTACTGACACCGTGGTGTCAGGGGTGTTGTCCGAATGTGGGTTATCCCGAATCTTGTGAAGGAGACCCGAGATGCCCAGCCGAGATCACCAAACCCTGATGGCCCTGCAATTGGATCGCTGGTCGCAGGGCCGCCCCCTGCGCGCCTATGAGATCGAGCGGGAACTGGCGGCAAAGAAGTCGCCAAGAATCGTTCGACGCAGGCGGAAATTCCTGCTGTCGCCTTTCTGGCGGCGCACGCAGGCCTAGCCTTCGGCCCGCGCGGCCTCATAAGCCAGCATGGCGCGTTTGACAGGCAGGCCCCAGTGATAGCCGCCCAATCCCCCGGACTTGCGCAAGGCGCGGTGGCAGGGGATCAGCCAACTGATGGGGTTGCGCCCAACAGCCGTTCCCACAGCGCGAACGGCCTGCGGCGCACCCACGACCTGAGCGATTTCGGAATAGGTTGTTACGTTGCCGGATGGAATATGCAGCAATGCCTCCCAAACCTTGATCTGCAGCGGCGCTCCGATGAGGTAGAGGGGCGTGGGTTCCAGCCGGTCGCTGGCAGCACCGAAGGCGCTGAGGACCCATGGGCGCAGGCGCATCGGATCTTCGACGAACTCTGCATTGGGCCAGCGGGACAGCATATCCTCCATCGCGGGTTCCTCGCCTGTTTCGGCACTGAACGCGATGCCACAAATCCCTTTGTCCGTGCCCATGACCAAAGCCGGCCCAAAGGGACTTTCGAACCAGCCCCAATAGATTATCAGCTCGGCCCCTTTGCGGGCGTATTCTCCGGGGCTCATCGCTTCCCAGCGGATGAAAAGGTCATGCAGGCGGCCGCTACCGGACAGGCCGACATTGTGTGCGGTTTCCAGCGTCGTGAACCGTTCACGCAGCAACGCCTTGGCGTGACCCAGTGTCAGATATTGCTGATAGCGCTTCGGGGAAACCCCGGTCCAGCGGGAGAACAGACGCTGGAAATGCGCGGGGCTCATGTCCATCTGGCGCGCCAGCTCATCCAGCGACAGGGTTTCGCCGCCCTGGTCGATCAGGTCGATCGCCCGGCGCATGACGTTGTAGTGATAACCGTTTTCCGAGTTCTGGACGTTCATGACTAACCTCATCTGCTTCCCTCCAGACTATAGCGCCCAAGCCCCTGCGGCGACCCGAAACCTGCTGTTTTGTACGTCCATCGAACCCCCAACCTTCCGAATCGTACCGGCGTGTACAAAATCGTTTCTTTTGGCTTGTAAGCGATAAATTCGGGCGGCATACCGATCAGGATGGCAAAGCAACTCGATTATCATACGATCCGCGAAATCTTTACGCGGTTTCAGGCAGCCGAGCCCGAACCCAAAGGCGAGCTGGAACATGTCAACGTCTATACGCTGGTCGTGGCCGTGGCGCTGTCGGCGCAGGCGACGGATGCGGGCGTGAACAAGGCCACGCGCGAGCTGTTCAAGATCGCCGACACGCCGCAAAAGATGCTGGATCTGGGCGAAGAAAAGCTGATCGACCATATCAAGACGATCGGCCTTTACCGTAACAAGGCCAAGAACGTCATCAAACTGAGCCGCATTCTGGTCGATGAGTATGGTGGCGAAGTTCCCAATTCCCGCGCTGCGCTGCAATCGTTGCCGGGCGTCGGACGCAAGACCGCCAATGTGGTGCTGAACATGTGGTGGCGGCAACCGGCACAGGCGGTGGATACCCATATCTTTCGCGTCGGCAACCGGAGCGGTATCTGCCCCGGCAAGGACGTGGACGCGGTCGAACGCGCCATCGAAGACAACATTCCGGCCGATTTCCAGCTGCATGCGCATCACTGGCTGATCCTGCATGGCCGCTATCATTGCAAGGCACGCAAGCCAATGTGCGGCACCTGCATCATCCGCGATCTTTGCGAATTTGAGGACAAGA
The DNA here is from genome assembly GCF_056537325.1 of Ruegeria sp. CF5. Lineage (NCBI taxonomy): Bacteria > Pseudomonadati > Pseudomonadota > Alphaproteobacteria > Rhodobacterales > Roseobacteraceae > Ruegeria > Ruegeria sp. CF5. Next base: position 22,242 of record NZ_JBQFRI010000015.1, read on the forward strand.
ACCTATGAAAACCTACCAGCTTGTCGGCATCGGAAATGCCGTCGTGGACGTGATTTCCCAGGCCGATGACAGCTTTCTTGAGCTGATGGGCATCGAAAAAGGCATCATGCAGCTGATCGAGCGGGAACGCGGCGAGGTTCTGTATGCCGCCATGGAAAGCCGGGTACAGACACCGGGCGGATCGGTCGCCAACACGATCGCAGGTGCCGGTGCGCTGGGTCTGGATGCAGCCTTTATCGGGCGGGTGCATGACGACGCGCTGGGTCGGTTCTATGCGGATGCAATGAACGAGGACGGGGTCGATTTCGTCAACCCGCCAGTGCCCGGAGGGGAGCTGCCGACCTCACGCTCGATGATCTTTGTCTCGCCCGATGGCGAACGGTCGATGAATACCTACCTGGGGATTTCCTCAGAACTGTCGTCCGAAGACGTATCCTCGGAGGTGGCAGGCAACAGCCAGATCATGTTCCTTGAGGGCTATCTGTTCGACAAGGAAAAGGGCAAGGCCGCGTTTCTTGAGGCCGCTCGCAACTGCCACAAGGGCGGCGGCCAGGCAGGGATAGCCATTTCCGATCCCTTCTGTGTGGAACGGCACCGGGTCGATTTCCTGCTGCTGATCGAGAACGAGCTGGATTTCGTCATCGGCAACGAGGCCGAGATCAAGTCGCTGTTTGAAACCGACGATCTGGAAGAGGCACTGGCCAAAACCGCCGCCATCTGCCCGCTGGTGGTCTGCACCCGGTCGGGCGACGGCGTGACCGTTCTGAACGGCGGCGACCGCATCGACGTGCCGGTGGAAAAGGTGGTGCCGGTGGACGCAACCGGCGCAGGCGACCAGTTCGCCGCCGGGTTCCTGTTCGGCATGGCCACGGGCCGCGATTTCGAGACCTGCGCCCGCATCGGCAACATCTGCGCCCGCGAGGTGATCAGCCATATCGGGCCACGGCCCGAGGCAAATATGCTGGAATTGTTGCGGGGTGAGGGATTGCTCTGACCGGTCGGATGAAAGCGTCAATCTGAACCAATGGACGAATGAATTGCAAAAACTCACAAATCTTCTCTCCGGGCAACTCGGCGAAACACTGGCGTTGGCCAAGTTCATCTCGGTGGGTCTGCACGCCTATGTCAGCCCGCCAGGTGCGCCCGGACACGATATCATGGTGCATACACCAGACGGTCTGAAAACCGTTGAGGTCAAAACCAGACAGTACATCGACAGGCTATCAGAGATCGGCCGCTGGCCTGTTAACATGAACACAAAGGCAGACGCAGATTTCATTTTATTCGTCGCATTGAATCTGCGGACTTTTGAGCCGACGTTCTATTTGCTCGACAAACTTCAGGCCAAAAACGCGTACAGTGAAAACAAACACGGCGGGAACTGCCTGCCCAGCAAGGTACGCGCGAGCGTGATCGCAAACGACTTCAGCGCAATTACGGGCGAGCCTGCGGAACTGTCCTCAACAAACGCCGTTGAACAGCCGAAAACCAAAGCCCAGAAACCCGCTTTGCGGCACACGATTGCACAAGAGGTTGAGTTCGCCGGTCGTCGAATAGTGCAATACACCTGTCAGAGCATTGATGTTTTCGAAAACGGCAAGCTACAAAAAAACGCCATCGAGAACCTGCGTGATCTGGCAAAGAAACTCGACGTTTCAGAATTCAACGCCTCCGGCGGCGTTCATAATACCCGGCAACTTGGCAAAGCAGTAATCGACGCGATCAAATTGACAGACAACGTTGACCGAGTAGGAGCGGGTTAACCTTTCCGGCAGCGGAAAGAGATTTATCTGGGCTGGCAATTCCTGAATTCCTCAACCACCCGCTCATAAACCTCGCGCTTGAAGGGCACGATCTCTTCGATCAGGCGGTCCGGTTCCTGCCATTTCCAGCGGGTGAATTCGGGATGCTCGGTCTGGATGTTGATCTGATCGTCGCGGCCCAGAAAGCGCAGCAGGTACCATTTCTGTTCCTGACCGCGATAGCGGCCCTTCCAGATTTTCGGCACGATGTCATGTGGCAGGTCATAGGGCAGCCAGCCGTTGGTTTCGGCGATGATCTCGACCAGATCAGAGGTGACGCCGGTTTCTTCCCACAGCTCGCGCAGGGCCGCGTCGCGGGGGTCTTCGCCCTTGTCCACACCGCCCTGTGGCATTTGCCAGGCGTCGGCATGGCGGTCGTTGCGCTGGCCGACGAATATTTTGCCCTGCCCGTTCATCAGCATCAGCCCGACGCAGGGGCGATAGGGCAGTTTGGCGATTTCTTCGGGTGTCATGCGCGGCCTCATGGGTTGTTCGGCCAACCTCTAGCAAGCGCCGCCGCGTCAGCAAAGGGGATGACGTCGGGTTTTGCGTGACACCGGGCGGTCCTGCGGTGATCTTCGGGCGTAAATCTCAGGGAGAGTTTCATGACTGCGTACCCGAACATGCTGGCCCCGCTGGATCTGGGCTTTACCACACTGAAGAACCGCGTGCTGATGGGCTCGATGCATACGGGTCTGGAGGAAACCGGCGACTGGAACCGGGTGGCCGAGTTCTATGCCGACCGGGCGCGCGGCGGTGTCGGGCTGATGGTAACCGGGGGTATCGGGCCGAACCTTGAGGGATCGGTGCTGCCGGGGGCATCGATGATGACGAATGACACTGAAGTTGCGAACCATTCGATAGTCACCCGCCGCGTACACGAGGCAGGCGGCAAGATCGCGATGCAGATCCTGCATGCGGGTCGTTATGCCTATGGGCCGAAATGTGTGGCGCCCAGCCCAGTGAAATCGCCGATCTCTCCGTTTCCGCCGACTGAGCTGGACGAAGAGGGGATCGAGAAACAGATCGCCGATATCGTCAATGCAGCCGTGCTGGCGCAAGAGGCAGGCTATGACGGGGTCGAGATCATGGGCTCCGAAGGGTATTTCCTGAACCAGTTCCTTGTCACCCACACCAACAAGCGCACCGACCGCTGGGGCGGGTCGTATGAAAACCGGATGCGCCTGCCGATCGAGGTGGTGCGGCGCACGCGCGAGGCTGTGGGAACCGATTTCATCATAATCTATCGCCTGTCGATGATCGACTTGATCCCTGATGGTTCGACCCATGACGAGGTGGTGCAACTGGCGCAAGAGATCGAGAAGGCCGGGGCGACGATCATCAATACCGGCATCGGCTGGCACGAGGCGCGCATTCCGACCATCGCCACCAGTGTACCACGCGCGGCTTTTGCGTGGGTGACGAAAAAGCTGATGGGCAAGGTGTCGATCCCGGTGATCACCTCGAACCGGATCAACACGCCCGAGGTGGCCGAGCAGGTGTTGGCGGATGGCTGCGCTGACATGGTGTCGCTGGCCCGGCCCATGCTGGCGGATGCGGATTTCGTGAACAAGGCGATGGCGGGCGAGGGTGAAAAGATCGCGCCCTGTATCGCCTGCAACCAGGCCTGTCTGGATCACACGTTCAGCGGCAAGCTGACCTCGTGCCTCGTCAATCCGCGCGCCTGTCACGAAACTGAGCTGGTGATCGAAAAGGCCGAGAGTGCCAAGACAGTTGCGATTGTCGGCGCCGGGCCTGCCGGATTGTCCACCGCGATGACCGCCGCCCAGCGCGGCCACAACGTGACCCTGTTCGACAAGGCGGATGAGGTCGGCGGGCAACTGAACATGGCCAAACAAGTGCCCGGCAAGGAGGAGTTCTGGGGGCTGGTCGACTGGTACCGCGCGATGATCGCCGATCTTGGCGTCAGGCTGGAACTGGGGCGTGAGGTCACCGCGGACGACCTGACCGGCTTTGACGAGGTGATCATCGCCACCGGCGTCACCCCGCGTGATCCGCAGATTCCGGGACAGGACCGGGACAATGTTCTGAGCTATGTCGATGTTCTGCGCGGCAAGGCCAAGGTTGGTAAGACGGCAGCTGTGATCGGGGCTGGCGGCATCGGGTTCGATGTGTCCGAGTTTCTGCTGGAAGAGGGGCACAGCCCCACAACCGACCTGCCCCTGTGGATGAAGGAATGGGGTGTAACCGACCCGGCCGAGCATCGTTCGGGCCTGGCCCCCGAAGGCCCGCAGCCCGAAGCGGCAGCGCGCGAGGTCACTTTGCTGCAACGCAAGAAACAGGCGCATGGCAAGGGGCTGGGCAAGACCACCGGCTGGATTCATCGCACGACACTGAAGAAAAAGGGCGTCAACTTTGTGGGCGGCGTGAATTACGAGCGTATCGACGATGACGGGCTGCATGTCAGCTTTGGCGAGGAACGCGCCGATCCCACAGTGATCGCGGCCGAGACGATTGTGCTGTGCTCGGGTCAGGTCTCGGACCGGACGCTTGCAGACGCCCTGATCGAAAAGGGGATCACTCCCCATGTCATCGGCGGGGCGGATGTGGCTGCGGAACTGGATGCGAAACGGGCGATCAATCAGGGCACGCGGCTGGCGGCAGAACTTTGATGCGCTTCACGATTTCGACGCTACGTGTCGTTAGTGACCAAGCTCTTAGGTTCAGGTGCAATAGACAAACACAGGTTGACTGAAGGGACGACCTGCCATGGTCTTTGCCACCATCCTGTCAGGGCTTGCGCCGAGTTTTCTTATGGTCGCGCTTGGAGGGCTTATCCGGGCGCGCCTGTCTGAAAATGCATGGCAGGGCCTCGACAAGCTGAACTTTGAGATCCTGTTTCCGGCCTTGCTGTTTGTGGCCGCAAGCAGACGCCCGATCGAGATTTCCGAGGTTTTGCAGATTGGCCCCGCTGTGTGGGGCATTCTGGTCTTTGCAATGCTGCTTGGATGGCTGGCGCGTCCTATTGGACCGGACCGGTTTCTTGATTTTGCGGGCGGCTGGCAAACCGTCTGGCGCTTTAACTCGGCAATTGCGCTGGTCGCGTCACAGATAATCGGACCCGACGCGATTGGCCACATGGCTGTCGCCATCGGTATGGCAGTACCTGTCGCCAACATGCTTGCCGTTATTGTGTTGTCCCGTGGCGGGAGCCTGAGCATTGTTCAGACAATTTCCAAAGTCGTGCTGAACCCGTTTCTGCTGGCAAGCGTGCTGGGGGTTGCCGTGGGATTGTCGGGTATCTCGATTCCCTCTCCAATAATGGCACCGCTGGACATGGTCGCCGCCGCGGCCATACCAATTGCGCTGATTTCCATCGGCGCAACGATGAATTGGAGCGCCTTGGCAAAAATGGATCGTTTCAGCGGATATGTAAGCTTGTCGCGGCTGGTTCTGGTGCCGGGCGGTACGTTTCTTGTCTGCCTTGTCGTAGGCAACGCCAGTGGGCTTGCACCAGTACTCGTTCTGTTTGCTGCACTTCCGACCGCGTCGGCAGCGCATGTTCTGGCATCTGGCTTCGGGGCCGACCGAAAACTGGTTGCCACACTCATCGCGCAGTCGACCTTGCTCAGCGCCGTAACGCTGCCCTTGTGGATACTTGCGACAAGGGCAGCCTTTTAGCGCGACGGTTTTACTGCCCGATTGTTATTCCACCTTGATCGTTATCACATCGGAAACGATGGGGGTGGAATGGGGGACGTGGCCGTAATCACCCAGCACCAGTTGCAGCGTATGCTCGCCCGGCGCGAGGTCGATCGTTACCTCTGTCTGGCCGCCGCCGAAATGCAGGTGGTTGTCGTCTGCCGGCAGGCCATAGGACAACTCGTCTGCGCCGTCCTCACCCTCGCCAAGGGGCGGGCGGTCGATCAGAAGATGATGATGGCCGGTATTTTCCGCCTCGGTCCCGGACGGTGCGACGCCCATGCCGCTAAGCCCGAATACGATGGTAACCGGTGCGGTCACGGTATCACCGTCAGCCAGATTGACGAAATAGACCTTGGCATCGGGGTTGGACGGCGTTTCCCCCCCGGCATGCGCAAAGCTTGCTAACAAACAGACGGAAACAGTCGCGATAAAGGCCCTCATGATATCCTCCCTGGTCACAAAAATGCCATTCTCAGGATAGCACGTAAGGGAAAATGTCCAGTTCACGCAGACTTAAAAGGCCCGTGAGGGGCCGCTTAATCATTGTTTCCGCGTTTCCGACACGCAAACGATCCCAACTAAATCCCTGATATTATCCCATGTCTGCCCCGTTCTCGCCCAGATTTGCAGCGAATGTACGGTACGACAAACAACACCTTGGGGACGCGAGTATGGACCGACTCACCGAAATGGAAGCCTTTGCCAACGTGGTGGATCAGGGTGGCTTCACCGATGCGGCCAAAAAGATGGGTATTTCCAAATCGGCCGTTTCCAAACACGTCTCAAGCCTTGAGGCGCGATTGGGTGCCCGCCTGTTGAACCGCACGACGCGACGCGTGTCGCCGACCGAAATCGGGCTGGCCTATTATGACCGCGCACGGCGGGTTCTGAACGACGCGGGCGAAGCGGATGCGCTGGTCACGTCGATGCAATCGGCACCTTCGGGGCTGCTGCGGATCAGTGTGGCCACCGATTTCGGCGTCAATCACCTGTCGCCGGTTCTGTCGCAATTCCTGTCCGATTTTCCCGACATCACGGTCAACATGGTCCTGAACAACCGTTTTGTCGAACTGATCTCGGAAGGGTTTGACGTCGCCATCCGCATTGGCGAGCTGGAAGACAGCACCTTGCGCGCGCGCAAACTCACGGAAACCGTCAAGCGGATGGTCGCGGCGCCCAGCTATATCGAACGGTATGGCCGCCCCCAGCGCATCGACGAACTGAACGAACACAAGCTTTTGCATTATTCCAGCCAGTCTTCGGGCAATGTCTGGAAGCTGACCGCACCTTCAGGGGAAAAAAGGCAAGTTCGCACTGCCGGGTGGCTGAGTGTGAATGACGGTCAGTCGCTTCTCAACGCCGCAATATCGGGGTTGGGAATCGCCTATCTGCCCAGTTATCTCTATGCCGACGCGCTGAAAAGCGGCGAGGTTGTCGACGCAATGCCGTCGCTGCCGGACGAGATACAGGGCATCTATGCGGTCTATCCGCCGGGGCGCTTCACGCAGCCCAAGGTACGGGCCTTTATTGATTTTCTCGTCGATTCCTATGCGGAAAAGGGACCGATGGACTGGTAATTTCTCCCAGACCACCTTAGACACCCACGCCTCTGGCGTGGGTTTTTTTGTCGCGATCAGAAGTTTTCGACCCAGGGCCTGAGCGTCAGTTCGTTCGACCATGCCGTGCGATCCTGATTGATCAGGTGCATGTATTCCCGCGCTATTGCATCCGGGTCTAGCATGCTGTCGGGGTTGTCGGCGCTGTCGATGCGGCCAGCGCGGTTGGGGTTGCGAATGCCACCATCGATGTTGATCCAGGCGACATGTATCCCCTTGGGATGCAGTTCGCGGGCCATGGATTGCGCCAGTCCCCGTTGGGCAAACTTACCCATCGCAAAGGGGGCTGACAGCGGAAACCCCTTAACGCCTGCCGAAGCGCCAGTGAACAGGATCGTGCCTCGCCGGTCAGGCGACAGATCCTGCGCCAGCATGCGCCGGGCGGCGGCCTGCCCCGTCACAAATGCGCCGTAGGCCGTGACTTCGACCGATTTGCGCACGGTTTCGGGGTCAAGCTCGATGACCGGGCCGCGTTGGCGCGCCGACGGATTGTAGCAGGCGACGCGAAGTTCGCCGGGCAATCCGGCAATCAGGGCAGCCATCGCCGCGGCATCTGTGGCATCCAGTTGGTGCAACTGCGCACCGGTTTCTTCCGCAAGGGCCTGCAGGTCCGACGTATCACGGGCGGTCAGGTGCAGGGCGTAACCCGCCTGCGCAAGCTCACGCGCAAGCGAGGCTGACAGGCCCGCCCCCGCGCCGACAATCAGGGCAGCTGGTTTTTCCGAAGAGTCCGGCATGGCATTTCCTCCTGCCGCAACATGACAGGATTCCAAAGCCCGCGCAAAACACAGCCGGTTGAGCGGGGTTCAGTTTGCCAGCAACACCGCCTCGACCCGCCGGTTGCGGTCACGGCCTTCGGGCGTCAGGTTCGACGTCAAAGGCGCAAGATACCCGACGCCCTGCGCCTCGATCCGGTCGCCCACCACGCTGTAGCCCGAGATCAGACGATCACGCACCGCCTCGGCCCGTTTTTTGCTGAGGGCGATGTTGCTCTGAAGCGCGCCGGTGTCGTCCGTATGCCCGACCAGCGCCAGACGCATCTCCGGATTTTCGGTCAGGAAATCGGCAAGGGATTTGAGCGAAGCAAACGGCCCTGCGCCCAGCGCTGCCGAGCCGGTCTGAAATTCGAGATCATTCAGGATGACATGGCCGTCGCGTTCCAGATCGTCCAGCACGGGTTCCGGACCCGAGGCCGCTTCGACAACCACCAGCGGCGGTTCGGCTTTGACATCTGCTGGTGTGACACGGATCAGCTGAATGAACCCGTCGGGTGGGTTGCGGCTGATCAACAGGCTGAAGACGGTGCCGTCGCGTTCGGCTGTCAGAAAGCGATAGTCGTGAATGGCCACGTACATGTCCGGGGTCGGCACCACCTCGGTTCCGAAGCGGAAATCGAAACCGCCACATTTCTGCGCCTCGCACTCCATCGTGATCTTGTATCCCTGCGCCTCGATCTGGTCACGCAGCGGGGCCAGTATCTGCAACGTCGTAGCTGAGCCGGACTGGATGCCCCAGGTTCGACGCTCGACCCGGCCTTCGACCGTTTTCGACGGCACGACACCATTGGCGAACACGCCTGTCGGCAGATCATAGCTGTCCAGTTCACTGACACGATCCGACAGCTGTCTGGCGCTGGCGGGCAAGGTCAGTTCCTGGGACAAGGCTGGTCCCGCCGCAAAAGCGGCGCAGAGGATAAGGCGAAGGATCATCTGAACAGGGCGTGATATTCTTCGTTCGGTTCCATCGCGACGGCGCTGGCCACGCGGTTGGACATGTTGAAGAACCCGGCAACATTGGCGATGTCCCAGATGTCGCGGTCAGAGAAACCCGCGTCGCGCAGGCGCTGCCGATCGGGTTCCTCGATCTCGGCGCTGGCGGTGGTCATCTTGGCCGCAAAATCCAGCATCGCACGCTGACGCTGATCCAGAGGCGCCACGCGGTAGTTCATCACCAGCATCTCGCCCAGTTGCGGATTGCCGGACATTTGCCGGATGGCGGCCCCATGCGCCACAAGGCAATAAAAGCACTTGTTGATCGAGGACACGACGACGGCGATCATCTCGCGTTCCAGCTTGGACAGCCCGCTATCGGCCAGCATCAGGTCGTTATACATCCCGGTGAATGCGTTCAGCTTGTTGATATCAAACGCGTTTGCCTTAAGCACATTCGGTACCATGCCCAGTTTTTCGACACAGATATCAAAGTATTTCTGCGTCTCGGGCGGCAGCGGGTCCACCATCGGCAGGTTCAGCGCCGTGGGCTGTTTCTGATCGGTCACGTCTGTCTCTCTCCCCTCAGGCAAGCTGGCGGTAATGATATTCTCCCACGACTGGCATTCCGAGAGAGAGGTAGAGGCGGTTCGCCCCTTCATTCGCCTTAGTACAGATCACGCTAAGGGTATGAGCGCCGTTGTCCAGCGCCCAAAAGGCCGCGGCGCGCATGGCCCACTGGCCAAGGCCCTGACGGCGCTGATGCGGAAGGATTTCCAGTGCGTGCATCATGGCGATGCCGTCATGGATGGCGACAAACCCGGTGCCGCCGGGCTGATCGCGGTGGCGCATCAACAGCCCGGTTTTCGGGCCGGGTGCGCGGTCCATCACCGCCAGCCGCGCAGGGCCTATGCCTCCCTGCTGCCAGATCTCGCGCATGATCGCCAGCGGTTCCCATAACGGGAAAACGGTAACGCGAGGAATGGCGATATCGGTCAGATGTTCGACCGGGCAGGCGTATATGTTGACCGGATCGAGGATGTCATAGCCACGGTCCGCCAGTTGCGCGTCCAGGTCCTCATCCCCCGGGCGCAGGCAGAAAATCCGCTTCTGGCCCATTGCCTGCATCCTCGCTTCGGCGGCGAGGATGTCGGAGGCTGTAAAGGTGCCTGTCGGGCTGGCCGCTGACACGCGCGACCCGCCGCCCTGCCCCTGACGCAGCAAAAACGGACCAAGCGTTTCATAATGCGCAGCAGGCCATGTTCCGTCGACCACATCGGCCCAGTTGACGCTCAAAGCTCAAGCTCCTTCGCCAGCCGGGTCACAGCAGCATCGATGCGCCCGCCATCCGTGCCGCGGATGACCACATTCGCCCCGAATACGCCATTAACCTGAAAGGGATAGCAGCCGATGGACAAATCATCGAAATCCTCGGCCAGGGATGACAGTGTCGGCGCGATATCCCCCTCGCCACGATCCACCCTGAGGGATTGCGACAACAGCGGCACGCCGCCGGTCAGGGTTGACAGCACGCTGGCCACCATCGCCTGAAAAACCGTTGGAACCCCAGCCATCACATGGACGTTTTCGATAGTGAAGCCCGGTGCGGTCGAGACCGGGTTTTCGATCAGCACTGCCCCGTCCGGTATACGTGCCATGCGCAGGCGCGCCTCGTTCAGCTCAAGCCCGGTCTTTTCATAATGCGCCTCAAGCAGCGCGCGGGCATCGTCGCGGACATCCAGCCGGGCGCCGAATGCGCGGGCGATACAGTCGGCGGTGATGTCGTCATGGGTGGGGCCGATACCGCCGCTGGTAAAGACGTGATCGAAGCCTTCAGACAGGTCCCGGACCGATCTTTCGATGGCGTCCGCTTCGTCGCTGACGATACGCACTTCTCTGAGGTCGACGCCGTGTTTGGTCAGTTCGCCTGCCAGAAAATGCATATTGGCATCACGGGTGCGGCCCGACAGAATCTCATCCCCGATCACCAGCATTGCGGCGGTTGGATTGGCCATGGCACCCTCTCCTCTTGAACGAACTTGTGTGCAGGTATAGGCGCTTGGACATGCGCTTTGAAACCCCTCTTGTTCCCGCCCGCCTGATCCGCCGTTATAAACGCTTTCTGGCCGACTGCCGCCTTGAGGACGGGCGCGAGGTGACGGCCCATTGCGCCAATCCCGGTTCCATGATGGGGCTGGCCGAGCCGGAGATGAAAATCTGGCTGGAGCCCAATGACGACCCGAAGAAAAAGCTAAAATACGGCTGGCGGCTGGTCGATCATGAAAACGGACATTTCACCGGGGTCGATACTTCGGTGCCGAACAGAGCACTGCGGGCGGCGCTGGAGGCCGGAGAGATTACCGAACTGGCCGCGTATGAAACCGTGCGGCCCGAGGTGAAATACGGCGAGAAAAGCCGCATCGACTTTCTGCTGAGCGGGCCGGGATTGCCCGACGCCTATGTCGAGGTCAAAAGCGTGACCCTGTCGCGCCAGACGGGTCTTGCCGAATTTCCCGACAGCGTCACAGCACGCGGCACCAAACATCTGGGAGAGCTGGCAACCATGGTGGCGCAGGGACACCGGGCCATCATGCTGTATCTGGTGCAGCGCACCGATTGCGACATGTTCGCGCTGGCTGCGGATATCGACCCGGCTTATGCGACGGCGTTCGACGCCGCGCAGGCGCAGGGGGTCGAGCGGCTGGTATACGGGACGCGGATCTCACCCGAAGGGGTCTGGCTTGCCAACGCGCTGCGGCCCGTGTGACCCTGACCGATCTGTGATTGCCCGTGGCGGGCGTTTCGCTAAGGTCGCATCATTGGCTGTTTGGCTATCGAGGAGAAACTCTTGGCACCTGATCAATCCGAACTCATCGCACTCAGGCATGAGTTTCACCGCTTTCCCGAACTCGGGTTTCAGGAAAACCGCACAAGGGCCAGAGTGGCGGAAATTCTGCGCGATCTGGGGCTGGAGGTTCACGAAGGCGTCGGTGTCGTCGGTGTTCTGCGGGCGGGAACGGGCAACCGGGCAATCGGATTGCGCGCGGATATGGACGCCCTGCCGATCCATGAGACCAGCCAGCACGATTACCCGTCAGAGACGCCGGGCATCATGCATGCCTGCGGGCATGACGGCCACATGACCATGCTTTTGGGTGCCGCCAAAGAACTGGCCGCCGATCCCGATTTTGACGGCACGGTGATTTTCCTGTTCCAGCCGAATGAGGAACACGGTTTGGGTGCACGCGCGATGATCGACGAGGGGGTGCTGGAGCGCTTTCCGGTGGATGAGGTCTATGCCATCCACAACCTTCCCGGTGCACCTGTCGGACAGGTCTCGACGCGGACCGGGCTGATCTGCTCATCGGAAAGCCTGTTCGAGATTACGATCAGGGGTCAGGGTGGCCATGCCTCGATGCCCCAGGCCGGGCGCGACGCCATCACCATCGGCGCGGAACTGGTTCAGGCGCTGCAGACCATCGTGTCGCGCAAGCTGCCCCCCGGGGCCGGGGCGGTGGTTTCTGTCACCGAGTTTCTGACCGACGGACAGCGCAACGTGTTGCCGGGAACCGCAACGCTCAAAGGTGACGTCCGCGCCCGCAGCCCCGAAGACCGGGAAAACATCGAAGGCTTCATGCGCCAGATCGCCTCGGGTGTAGCGGCAGCGCATGGTGTGACCGTTGACGTTTCCTACAACACCGAGTTCATCGAAACGATCAACGCCGAAGGCCCGGTGCAGGCCGTGACCCGCGCCGCCCGTGCCGAGGGGCTGGAAACGATCCCGGACCGGCAACCGATGAGCTTTTCCGAGGACTTCGCCCATTTCAGCGCCGCAGTTCCGGGATGTTTCCTGTTACTGGGCAACGGGGAAACCGGAGCGCACGGCCAGCCGCTGCATGCCAGTGATTATGATTTCAATGATGAGATCCTGCCCATCGGCGCCGGATTCTGGAAAGCGTTGGTGCGCGACCGGTTGCCGGTGCGGGGGTAGGTGAGTGGGGTGAAGAGAAGACGGTCATGATCGACGCGACCTATCTCAAGGCACATCGCACCGCGTCCAGCTTGAGCGCCCAAAAAGAGGGGCCGACTGATCGGCCGATGCAAGGGCTTCCTGTCAGCCATGACACTCGCAGCAACTGTCATCTACTGGATATGAGTCCTGACCCTGAACCCGCAGCTACGGCGCGTACTCTTCATTCAACCAAGACTTCGAAATAGAGCACCACGAATTTCGAGAACAAAACCCGTTGGCGGAAATCCGGGCAGCCATGGTTCAGCCGCCCGGAATCGAGTCTATTCAGCCGGAGCTGTCAATTTCTGACGTAGGCTGTCGCGGTATAGGGCCTTGGCGAGAGCCACACACATCAGACCCATGACCATCGTGAAGGGCAATGCGCCGATGATCATCGCGTTCCGCAAGGCATCCATTGGATTGTTCTCGCCTGCAGCCAGAATCAGAGCGCCAATCACCGCTGTCAGGATCAGACCCCAGATGATCTTGTGCTTGTTGCCGATGTTCTGATCGCCACCCGACATGATGGTGTTCATCACCAGAATGCCCGAGTCAGCCGATGTGACCAGGAAGGTCATGATCAGGACAACACACATCACTGTAACGCCCGACAACAGACCGCCGGCGATCATTTCCTGCAGGGTGACAAACAGCTTGGCGGTATTCGACGCACCGATGATGGCGCCCTCGGCGGTACCGTTCAGTTCAAGATCGATGGCGGTGCCACCCAGAATGGTCATCCATGCAAAGCAGACCAGTGCCGGAGCAAACACGCAGCCGATGATGAACTCACGTACCGAGCGACCTTTGGAGATGCGCGCCAGGAACAGCCCCACAAAGGGCGAAAACGCAATCCACCAAGCCCAGTAGAACGTGGTCCAACCTGCTTGCCAACCGAACTGACGGCCCGGATCGCCTGCGGCGTAGACCGACGCAAGAACCGATTCCGGCAGTGCTGCAGCATCGCCTTCCAGGCCCGACACGAACCCGTCGAACGACCCCCAAGGATTGGTCGCACCGGCATAAAGCGCATCGGCAAACGGCGCAGCTTCGCTGGGCAGAGCCGCATCAAACGCTGCAGCCGATTGCGGGTTAAAAGCACCAAAGCTGAGCGAGATGAAGTGCAGGATGTAATCCACGAATGCCGTTGCATAGGTTGTCATGGCAAACAAGAACGACCCAAAAACCACGAAGACCAGCAGCAGGATCAGCGAAAGTACCAGGTTCAGGTTTGACAGGTATTTGACACCCCGACCAACACCCGAAACCGCTGAAACGATGGACAGCCCCATGATCACCATCAGACCTGCCAGCAAGCCAACGGTGCTGGGAGCCGGAGTGTCACCAGTCATGTCCATCATCCATTCCATTCCCGAAATGGCATAAAGGCCATCAATGAACTGCGAGACACCGAACCCAATGGTGACCGACACGCCCAAAATGGTAGCAACCACACCAAGTACATCCACTACGTGGCCAAGAAAGCCGTTCATCAGCTTGCCAAACAGTGGTGTCAGCGCAGTGCGGATGGTCAGTGGCATGTTACGCGTATAGGCGTAGTATGCCAGCGAAAGTCCGGTCACCACATAGATCGACCAGGCATGAAACCCGTAGTGCAGGAAGGTATAACGATACCCGGACTGCAGCGCATCTTCGGTGTTGCCGGTGACGTCTCCGGCAATAACGACCGGGTTCGATCCCCACAGGCCCAGAGGTTCGGCAGTCGCAAAAACCATCAGACCAACACCCAGACCGGCACCGAACATCATCGAGAACCATGAAAAGTCCGAGAATTCCGGCTTTTCACCCTCGGGGCCCATAAGCCGTTTACCGGTTTGCGGCAGCGCGGCTACGACAAACAGGAAAAAGGCAAATAGGCCTACGATAATGATGTAGAACGCATTGAAGTCTTCCAATAGGCGCGAGTTCAGGCTTCCCAGAACGCCATTTGCGTTTGCAGGCCAGACCAGTGCCCAGATGACTAGCGCAACCATGATCGACTTGCTAAGCAAGGCAATTTCGACGCTGTGACCTTCATAGAAGCCGCCCGAAGATCGCTTGATCTCCAGATCGGTAAATGGATCCTTCATTGACATGTGTTTCCTCCCTGTTCGCACGTGTCCTGATGTCCAGAAAAGATTTGGCAGGTGTCCCGGAACTTCACCATTTGGACCCTAGGAGAGCAGGGCCTCAATTTTTTCCAGCGTTGCCACGTTGACGGCTACACCTTCAGAATTTGCCGCCAAACGCTTTGCCCGGCGACCGTCACCGGGCAAATGTGCGCCGTCCTGAAATCGGATCGCTTCAACAAGATCGGCAATTCTGGTCGAAAAAACGTCACCTGCAGTCGCTGATGCGTCAATCGCGATAAAGAACTGACCCGTCTTAGGAGGGCCTCCAGCCGTTCCCGAAAAAGGTGAGGCGTGAATTCCAAGCGTGGCGCCGGTTAGCGCCGCGGCCAAAACCTCAGTCAGCAAGGCCACGCCGACACCTTTGTAACCCCCCGAAGGGGCCATCGATCCCTTGAGCCCGACATTCGGGTCGGTGGTGGGGTGGCCATCGGGGTCCAGCGCCCAGCCAACCGGGATCGACTTGCCTTCCCGGGCATGCTTCATGACTTCGCTTTTTGCGATGGTGCTGGCGCTCTGGTCGATCAGCAGTGCGGGTTGCCCATCAGTGCCTGGAGCAGCGATCGAGAACGGGTTGGTCCCAACCACCGGCTTAGAGCCTCCCGAAGGTGCTATTGAAGCCGGAGCGTTGGTGAAGCCCAGACCGACCAACCCGGCCTGCGCCAGCCGGTGAGTGTGATACCCCAAAACTCCGCAATTATAACTGTTGCGGATCGCCAGCGTCGCAATTCCCTGCGTGCGGGCCGCCGGGATCAGAGCTTTGAACCCGGCCTCAATGGCTGCATGCGCAAACCCGGTGGCAGCATCGACAGTGATGACGCCGGGGCGTGGCTTTGCCAGAACCGGCTGGGCCTGCCCATCGACCTTGCCGCATTGAACATGCTCACAGTAGATCGGGATATAGGCCAGGCCATGGCTGGCAACCCCGTCTGCCTCGGTCGCGGCGGTTGCGACCGCCAGAGGCCGCGCGTTTTCCTCGCTTGTGCCCGCAGCGACCAGTGCCCGGAAAGACAGCTCTTCGATTTCAGCAAGTGACAGGGTGCGGGTTTGGATCATGGCGGTCTCTTTTCAGTCGTTGTCGGAAAGCCCGGCACCAGCGCCGAGCAGACGGGATTCTTCCGTTGCCGGGGCGTAGGTGCGGTGCGCAAAGCGGTTAAGGATGTTCCATGCCGCCGGATCGGGCATCGCGCGGGTCTTTTGCGCGCGCGGGTTGGTCAAGGTGTCACCCAGTGCAACCTCGATTACGCTTGCGTGGGCGGGGCACTCGTTTTTCAGTACCAGTTGCGTCCCGTCGGTCGCAGCGAAGAAATCGCCCGCTATGACAGTAACAATTGCGGATTGGCGACGTGCGGCTTGGGCCGCAAATGGCAGCAAGACAGCAGGCGTGGCCAAATTTCTGATCCGGTTCGGTCCGGATTGCAGCAAATGCGAGCAATCCGACAGCAATGCCCCGGTCATCAGCGGACATAAGTCCATGCCCCCGGCCCAGTCGGATTCCATATGTTTAGGGACGTGTTCATCCAAATTACTGGCAAACCCGCGCTCCAAAACGCGTGCCAATTCGGCCGCCCCGTCAAGACCCTGTGCACAGAGCCAGCGCGTCGCCTTCGCAGCCTCTTCCGCCACACCCCAGTCATAGCCTGCACCGCGCGTTGCACGTTTGGCAGTGGCTTCGACTTCATTAAGGGAAAAGCTCATTGCGCAAGCTCCGGATAGACCCACAGATCGGCATTGTCCGGGCCCAGCTCTTCGGGATATGGCGCGCCTGCGTACATACAGATGCGAACCCAGCGGTCTGAACGCGGATCGAAATGGGTGGCGCCGAAAAACGAAAGTTTGGCGCGCAGCATGTCGATGGGCATAACCTCTGCGCCAATCGTGTTGTCCCGGATTTCACCATACGGAGCGACGCGGCTCATCTGCGCACGGCGCACCGTGTGGCGATGTTCCGGGTGGCGCAGCAGGAATTCTGCGACCGGGGCTTCGCCCGACCATTTGTCCAGAGCGTCAAACGCACGCGCCGCGTCGCGCGCCGGAGCAAGAGGTTGTTCATAGTCCGCGATTGGTTCGTCGAACCGTTCCCCCAGTCGGGGTTCAAGCTTTTCTTCGGAAACATACCAGGCGCGCGCGCAATGTTCGGCCGCGTTCCAATCCAGGTCCAGCGCCCAGCCAAAGCTCGTGCGGATCAGCTCGCGCACCTGGTTGACCGGCATTGCACCGTCGATTGCAAAGGCCGCGCTGTTGCCATCCGCCATGCAACTGCTCAACCCGTCCACCAACTCGCCATATGGTTCAAGGATCAGAGAGGCCAGCAACTCTTGCCCTTCTTCGCTAAGGGCGGTCTGAGACCATTGGATCAGGTGTTCCCAGGGCTGGATTCTTGTCAGATCTGTCTGATCGAGATGCGCGGCTATCGTGTCCAGATCAGCATTCAGGGCGACAAGTTTTTCGATCTGGATCGGGTGCTCAGACAGCCACCACGAGATCGACAATTTGCTGCGCTCGAATACCTCGCGGAACATGGCCACTTCGGTGTCCGTTGCAGTCTCAACAGACCGAACGCGCGCGATGGCCTCTTCACGTGCCATGATCCAATTGTTGAACAGGATCGGATGATTGACGATGAAGGGCGCCATGCCCAGCCCGGTCGAGTTGCCGATCCCCAGCCAGCGGGCGATATTCGGGTCAAGCTGCGCGGTCTGCGCACCGCCCTTTGCCTTTGCCATGTGCTGCACCAGATCACGTACGAATATCCGGGTCAGATAGACCGAGAGCATCTCGGCCTGAAACGGGCCGCTGACCTCGGGGCGGTCGGCGATTTTTTCACGGTCCGCCGCGCCGAACTTGCCCGACCCGTAAACCGCTGTAGTACGCATCAGATACCCAACCTTGTAGATCTGCGCGAGATCCGGCTGCTGACCCGCAGCCAGCCGGTCTACCACATGGGCCCACAACCGAACCGAGCGGTTGGCACGCGACAGCGACAACTCGCTTTCGCTGACCCGACCAGCCTCTTGCAGCGGTACATTCTGCGACAGACGTTGAATATCGTCCTTGGTGGGAACACCGTCGAACAAGGCGAAGGTGGCATCCCAGGCCTCGGCTATCACGCGATCCGAACGTTGCTCGGGCGGCAGGTCATGGGCGAAGGCGACCAGTGAATAGGTGCGATCGGGTCCTTGCGCGGAATATACCGCGTGGCCCACACCGTTGGCGTCAATATCAAAAACGGGCCGGGAAAAGACCCATTTCTCAGCCGCCATGCGGCGGGTGAGCTGGCGCATGAAGCTGAGCCGACATTGATGCAAAGACCCAAGACGCGAAAGGCGCATCACCCGGGCAGGCTCACGACGTTCAACATTTTGGGGCGTGGTGGTCATGGCTGTTGCGATCCAAAGTTTTCGGCGAAGAAACGATACCAGTTGCCGCCCATGATGCCCGCCACCTCTTCGGCGTTCATGCCAACCGCGCGAAGCCCGTCTTTGATGTTGCCAAAGTCGCGATTGTCGCGGAACCAGTGCGGCATCGGAGGGAAGCCAGGCGCCGAGGCCGAGCCCTCGCCATAGTCAATCTCTTTCGTCCAGCGCCCAACCCGCATCCATTCGACCACGCTGTCGGATTGATCCTGACACAGGTCCGTACCAATCCCCAGATGCTTTACCCCATATTTGTCGGCCGTACGGGCGATCATCTCGCAGAAGCTTTCCAGCGTGCAGTCAGATTTGCCCTTCAGGTGATGCGGATAGACCGAAAAGCCGAACATCCCGCCGTTTTGTGTCACTGCGCGGATCACATCCTCGCGCTTGTTGCGCAGCGCGGGAGACCATTCGTGCGGGTTGGCGTGCGTGATGGCGATAGGACGTTCGGAAATATCAGCCGCCTCGATGGTCGAGCGGTCTGCCGAATGGCTCATATCGACCACAAGTCCGACGCGGTTCATTTCCTTGATGACCTGCTTGCCCATGCGGGTGATGCCGGTGTCTTCGGCCTCGTAACAGCCGGTCGCCAGTAGGGACTGGTTGTTGTACGTCAGCTGCATGAACCGCGCACCCAGATCGTGCAGGATTTCGACCAGACCGATATCGTCTTCTATCGGAGACGGGTTCTGGAACCCGAAGAATACAGCCGTCCGGCCCGTTTCCTTTGCTAAATCAATGTCGCTGGCCCACCGGCCTTTCATGATCAGGTCCGGATATTGCTCGAACCAGCGATTCCATTTCTCAAAGTTCAGAACGGTTTCGCGGAAATTTTCATGATAGGCGATGGTGACGTGGATCGCGTCCACGCCCCCTTCGCGAAGTTGGCGGAAGATCTTTTCCGACCAGTTGGCATATTGCAGGCCATCGATCAGCATCAGACAGGGCCTGCGCTGATATAGGCGGTTTTGACCGTGGTGTAGAATTCGGCAGCAGCCTTGCCCTGCTCACGTGGGCCATAGGAACTGTCACCACGACCACCGAAGGGCACGTGATAGTCGGTGCCTGCAGTCGGCAGATTGACGGTCACAACACCGGTGCGCGCGTTGCGGCGGAAATGGGTGGCGCGGGCCAGCGACTTGGTCACAATGCCCGAGGTCAGACCAAAGTTGGTGTCATTGACCATGCTCAGCGCCTCGTCATAGCTGCCGACCTTGATGACGCTGGTCAGGGGCGCAAACATTTCCTCGCGGTTGATGCGCATATCGTTGGTGGTGTTCAGGAACACGCCGGGAGACATGTAGAACCCGTCATGAGGCATCTCAAGCCGCTGGCCGCCACAGGCAAGCTCTGCACCTTCGGATTTGCCCTGATCGACATAGGCGAGGTTCTCAGACAGTTGCTGCAGGCTGACGACGGGTCCCATCTGGGTGCCGTTTTCCAACGCATGACCCACTTTCATCGCCTGCGCACCCGCGACCAGCTTCTCGACAAAGGCATCATGGATACCCTCATGCACCACAAGGCGCGACGAGGCCGTGCATTTCTGGCCTGTACCGCCAAAGGCTCCACCCAGTGCCAAAGTCACTGCCAGATCCAGATCGGCGTCATCCATGACGGCTAGAGCATTCTTGGAGCCCATTTCCATCTGGACCTTAGTCAGGTTCTGAATGGCGGCAGCAGCAATACCCTTGCCCACTGGTACGGAGCCAGTGAAGGAAATCGCGTTGACCTTGGGGCTTTCGACCAGTCGCTGCCCGATTGAACGACCCGAGCCCATCACAAGGCTGAACAGGCCCTTGGGAATATCCTGACGTTCGATGATTTCAGTCAGCGCCACAGCAGAGGCAGGCGTGACGTTAGCAGGCTTCCACACAACCGCGTTGCCATAACACAGCGCTGGCGCAATCTTCCACGAGGCGGTTGCAGTAGGGAAGTTCCATGGGCTGATGATCGCGACAACGCCAACCGCCTCACGCCGCACGTCGATCTCGATGTCAGGGCGCACGGAATCAGCGTTCTCACCGATTTGGCGCAAGCATTCAGCGGCATAATAAGTAAAGAACTGACCGGCGCGGAAAACCTCGCCCTTGCCTTCCGCCAGCGGTTTGCCCTCTTCGCGGCTGAGCAATGTGCCCAGTTCCTCGGCGCGCGCCATCAACTCATTGCCGATATTCATAAGCACGGCTTGTTTACGCTCCAGCCCATAGGACGCCCATACGGCCTGTGCGATGCGGGCCTGATCCAGCGTTGCGTCCAGCTGATCGGCACTGGCTTGGGCAAACATGCCCACCAGATCGCTCAAATCCGACGGGTTGCGGTTTTCAATCTCGCTTTCGCCAGCCAGCCACTCGCCTGCAATCAAGTTCAATTTGGTCACTTTGGATTCCACCAACAGAAATTCGGATTACAGAAGGATGGATTTTTTTGACCGCATCAGTCAAATTCAAATAAATTGACCGAACTTCAGGATAATTGAAATATGGCGATCAAGATCGAAATGCTGCGCTGCTTCTGCATTGTCGCGCAAACCGGAAACCTTGCCGAAGCGGCAGAACGGCTTGGCCGCACACAATCCGCTGTTTCAATGTCACTGAAGCAGTTGGAACAGCACATCGGTAAGCCGCTGTTCGAAGGTGAGCGCAAGAACCGGCTAACGGTGCTGGGAGAGGAAGTGTTTAAATTGGCACTGAAACAGGTGCGCCAGTTCGAACACACCATAAACAGCATCGGAGAAGCCGCAAAGACCGAGCACGGCCTGGTTCGAATTGTATCGGTCCCGTCAGTCGGGGCGCTGATCATTCCAGCCGTTCTTGACATCTTGGCAGCCCGGTATCCCAAACTGAAAGTCGAGATACGCGATACCGACACGCAACGCGTTCTGGATGCGCTTGCGGAAGGAGAGGCCGATATCGGAATCGCGTCCGGTCACCACCCGATCAACGGGGTCGAAGCGATCCCCCTGTTTGAGGATCGGTTCGGACTAGTATGTGCGGCGGATCATCCTCTGATCACGCAAACGGCCCCTCCGACAATCGAGGACGTGGTTGCCGCGCCGTTCGTGCGGAACGCTTTGAGTGACAATATCCAAACCCCAGCCTTCGTGAGCGCAATGGAGGGCGCGGCGATAACTCTGCACAACACATACTCGTTGATTGCTTTGGTCAAAACTGGAAAATGGGTCACGATACTGCCCCAAACCGTTTCACGGTTTATGCCGGAAACCATAGCGTTTCGTTCCGTTTCCGACCTGCCGGACAAAAGGCAGGTCTATCTGTATGTCCACAACAGAACACGATTTCGGGAACAGACCGATGCGTGCAAGTCGTTCATTTTGGAATGTATTGATGATTGGCGAACGGAGTAACTTTTTTTGGGGATTCTGTCGCAATCTCCAAAGTCTGATGGTTTGAAATGAAGCCCTCGTGTCAGGGTCAGGATTCATGACCGGTAGTAGACAATGGTCATCCCTAAATTTTCGGCAATATCTGTGAATTTTCCCAAGCGTAGCGAGGTACTCTGGCAACGTGAACATCAGCTTCTCTATCTGGGCGTGGAACACGTTTTGACGTCATTACACATCAAATCCACAGATCGTACGGTTGATATTTCTGCCCTTTGATCTCTCTTATTCAAAAAATTATTCATATCTAACAGACAGGATCCACAAACCCGCACCCTCTGGTACTTTCTGCGCAAGCAGCGTAAAAAGGATGCTGCGCAACATTTTGGAGCCCCGCGTCGATGAAAGAACATCGTGGACGTCTGACCAAGGACGGTATCCGCATCTATGAACAGGGTGACTTTGCCGGGATGCACGCGGCAGGGGCCTTGGCAGCGCGGATACTCGACGACATTGCGGAACATGTCTTTCCCGGCCAGAGCACGGCCGAGATCGACCGTATCATCACGCAGATGGTCGAGGATGCAGGCGCGAAATCGGCAACGATTGGCTACAAGGGCTATCAGCACGCCAGCTGCATCTCGGTCAACCATGTGGTTTGTCACGGAATTCCGGGCGACAAAAGGCTCAAGGACGGCGATATCCTGAACGTCGACGTGACCGTGATCGTCGATGGCTGGTTTGGTGATACATCCCGGATGTATGTGGCAGGCAAGCTGCCGCGCAAGGCTGAGCGGTTGATTCAGGTGACTCATGACGCGTTGTTCAAGGGCATCGAGATGGTCAAGCCGGGCAACACCTTCGGCGATATCGGCCACGCCATTCAGTCTTACGTCGAATCACATCGGATGAGCGTTGTGCGCGATTTCTGCGGGCATGGCCTGGGACGTGTATTCCACGCGCCGCCGAATGTGCTGCACTATGGCCGTCCGGGTACGGGTGCCAAGCTGGAAGAGGGCATGTTCTTTACCATCGAACCGATGGTGAACCTTGGCCGCCCCGAAACCAAGACACTGGCCGATGACTGGACCGCCGTGACCCGCGACAAGTCGTTGTCGGCGCAGTTCGAACATTCGGTGGGCGTCACCGCAGATGGGGTCGAGATTTTTACCCTGTCGCCCGGCGGCAAGTTTCACCCGACCTATTCATCCTGATCGCTGCTCTGTTCCCGCAGGAGCTTTAGAAGCATCGTATCCCTGCCCCATGGCGTCACCGCGTCATGAATGAAAACGGGCGCGCGGAGCGGCGTTGGCTCGGGGCCCGTTTTGATGTCGGCATCCTGATTGAGTGCCCACATCCGGGGCGTCCATGTCTGATCCATGGGCGCTAATCTAGCACGTTCGGATCAAAGTCCCAAAAGCGCAGGAACCTCGGCCATGTCGTGAAAGACCTCGGCCCCCAATGCGCCGAGCTTTGCGCCATCATCGTGTTCGGCGTAACCGAGGCAACGCATCCCCGCCGCCATTGCGGCCCGAACGCCGCTGGCACTGTCTTCGATGACAACCGATGACGCGGCCCCGAATTGCTGCGCAGCTGTCAGGAACAGGGTTGGGTCAGGCTTGCCGACGCCCAGAACATGGGCCGAGAACATCCGGTTCTGGAACCGGTCCCAAAGATTGTTTTGCCCCAGTGTGATCTGCATATTGTCCGGACTGCCGTTCGAGGCGACGCAATACGGAATGCCGTGATCGTCCAGATGTGCCAGCACCTCGGGGATACCTTTGATCAGGGGCACGCCATCGCGCAGGCGGGCGTAGGTTTCATCATAAACCTCTTCGATCCAGTTTCCCGGAAGATCAGCCCCCATGGCCCGCGCCGTGTCCTGCACCCTGGTCATTGTCGAGCCCACGAACAATGACATGCACTCTGCCAGTGACAGGTTCAGACCATAGCGGGCAAGGCTTTCGGTCATGACCTGATTTGAAAGAACCTCGCTATCAACCAGAACGCCGTCGCAGTCGAAGATTACCAGATCGTGCATTTACGCCTCCTGTCCGCCATACGTGGTTTGGCAGAAGGCCCGACGGCTTGCAATGTTGCGGTCGGCGCAATGGCGCTTGGATCGTTTCAGTCTGAAACATCCCGCCACATCAATGAGATATGCGTGTCGCCGTACTTCCGGCTGTCGTGCAGATCGAATCCTTCGGGCGCTGACATGGGGGCGTTTTCCTCCCAGACCACAAGGGCGCTTGCCGCCACCCATCCCCCGGTGACCGCAGCGGTCAGCGCCTTTTGGCCCAGCCCTTTGCCATAGGGTGGATCCAGAAAGATGAGATCGCAGGGCGCGCCGGGATTGGCGCCAAGGCGGGTTGCATCACGCCGGATCAGGTCGGTTTGGGTAGCGCTGCGGGTCAGGTCGATATTCTTGCGGATCAGGCCCTGCGCAGCGCGCCCGTCATCAACGAAGGTCACATGAGTTGCTCCGCGCGACAGTGCCTCAAGCCCTAGTGCACCGGTCCCGGCGAACAGGTCCAGCACGCGCAGCCCTTCAAAGTCGATCTGATGGGTCAGAACATTGAACAGGCTTTCGCGCACCCTGTCCGTGGTGGGACGCAGGTGTGCACCTGCATCCCCCTTGCCGACCGAGGTCAGAGCGCGGCCCCGGAATGCTCCGGCGATGATCCTCACGCCTTGAGCAGCGGCTTCAGATCGGCAGCAGGATCGGCCACCACCGCAGGATCGGCGGTTTTGCCCAGTTCGATCAAACGCTTGCCCACCATGTAGGCACGCGGATCGTTCATCGCATCAACCGCAATCAGCTGGTCGCCCTTGTAGTACCAGAAGGAAACCGTCTGCCCTTCGCCCTCGCGGGTCACGACGCGGTCATAGCCGGTGTTCAGGCCCGCGATCTGCAGTTTGACGTCGTATTGATCCGACCAGAACCATGGCTTCGCAGTGTAATCCTTGTCCGCGCCCAGAATGTTCTGGGCCACGATCTCGGCCTGATCGATGGCGTTGGGCACGCTTTCCAGACGAATACGCTCGCCCCGGTGCGGGAATGAGGCGCAATCGCCCGCGGCCCAGATCGACGGGTCCGAGGTGCGGCCCTGTGCGTCGGTCCTGATGCCGTTGTCCAATTCAAGCCCTGCCATCTCGGCCAGTTGCGTCGATGGTGCAATGCCCACACCGACAACGACAAAATCCACGTCCAGTTCAGTTCCGTCGCTGAGGATCGCGCCCGTCACCTTGCCGTTCTCGCCGACAAGCCGGTCCAGGCCCACGCCCTCGCGGATATCAGCGCCATAGCCGGTGTGCAGTTCGCGGAAGTAATCGCTGGTTTCAGGCGCCGCGACACGTTGCAGAATGCGGTCGGCCATTTCCACCAGCGTCACCTTGACCCCGCGCTTGGCGCAGACCGCCGCAGCCTCGAGCCCGATATAGCCGCCGCCGACGATCAGCGCCTTCGCGCCCTCGGTCACCCACGGACCCATGCTGTCCACATGGGCCAGATCACGCACCACGTGTACGCCTTCGAGGTCACCGCCGATTGCAGCGGGCAGGCGACGCGGGTCGGATCCGGTGGTCAGGGCCAAATGGTCATAGGACACGACTTCGTCCCCGATCGAAACAGTTTTGGCCTGCGGGTCGATTGCGCTTACACGCTCGCCCAGACGCAGGGTTATGTTCTGCTCGTCATAAAAGCTTTCGGGACGCAGAAAGAGGCGTTCAAGCTCCATCTCGCCCAGCAGATAAGCCTTGGACAGCGGCGGGCGCTGATAGGGCGGATGCGGCTCGGCCCCGATCAGAGTGATATCCCCGTCAAATCCGTCTTTGCGCAGCCTTGCAACCAGAGACGCCCCCGCCTGCCCTGCACCGATCACGACAATATGGCTCATAATCCTCCTGCCCAGTCGAAAAACCGTGGTCACATCCACCCCGACACCTATATGCCGGAGAGGACTGACTCGCAAATCCAACATTGAGGGAGAGGAAAATGATTTCAGCCGGAGACACATTGCCTGATGCAACGCTGACACAGATTGGCGCGGAAGGACCGGAACAGGTGCAGATGTCGGCCAAGACCGCTGGTCGCAAGGTGGTAATTTTTGCCGTACCCGGTGCATTCACACCAACCTGCCATTCGGCGCATGTTCCCAGCTTTATCCGCACAAAGGCGCAATTCGACGCAAAGGGCGTGGACGAGATCATCTGCGTTTCGGTCAACGACCCCTTCGTGATGAACGCCTGGGGCGAAGCCACGGGTGCGGCCGCGGCGGGCCTGACCATGCTGGCCGACGCCGGGTCCGAGTTTACCAAGGCGATCGGCATGGATTTCGATGCCCCGCCCGCCGGTCTGATCGCAAGGTCGAAACGCTATGCCATGCTGGTTGAGGACGGGAAAATCGTGGCGCTGAACCTGGAAGAAAACCCCGGCGCCTGTGAAATTTCGGCGGGTGAAGGTTTGCTGGACAAAATGTGACAGCGCTGGCCCCGGCATTAACCGGGGCCATATCCTGCCGGTTTAATTCAGATTTAATATGAACCACTTGCTGCAATCCCCATATACAGGAATAATCACTGTGCAATCAGGGGAGAATGCTGATGAAATTGAGGATTTTAGGAGTGGCGCTGATCGCTGCGGGTGCGCTGTCCGCCTGTGGCCCCGCGCCGACGCCGCAGGCTCAGGCCGCAAGGCAGCATGAAATCGCCTGCCTCAGTGGCAGTCTGGGCGGCGCATTGATTGGTGGTGCCATCGGGAACCAGTTTGGTGGCGGGTCCGGTCAGGCAATTCTGACCGCCGCGGGTGCCGGTGCCGGTGCCGTGTCCGGCCAGCGTTACGCGTGTTAAAGGAGGCAGCGAAATGAAATTCGGTTTGGTTTTTGCGGCTGTTTCAGCCATGACCGCATCCGTCGCGCTGGCGGATGTAGCGGAACTCAATCAGGCGCATCTGGACGCCATCGACAAGAACAATGACGGCTTTCTGTCCAAGGAAGAGTTCGACGCCTTTTCCGACTATGCCTTTCAAGCCATGGACGAGGACAAGAACGGCACGCTTGTAGCCGACGAAACGCGTCCTCATTTCGCCATCGATCATTTCAGCAAGATGGATAAGAACGGCGACAATCAGGTCACGCGGGATGAATTCGGCGCGCAGATGGCCGACGATTTTTCGGCGGCAGATCAGGACGGCAACGGACAGCTGGACTAAAGCGTTTCGGGTTTTACCTGAAGCATTCTGCGACACGAATGCCCTTAGAACGCCGTAGGCGTAGCAGGGTATTCGTGTCTCAAGTTAAAGCCTAAACGTTTAAACAGAACTGGGCCTGCGCCTTTGCGCTGGCTCATCTCAGGTGCACAGGCACCTGAACTACGTCAGGGCATCCATCTTGCGCGCAAGCTTGGCATCCAGTGCCGACAGCCCGCCGACATCATGGGTGGACAGGGTAACCTCGACCGTGCGGTACACGTTCGACCATTCCGGGTGATGGTCCCATTTTTCCGCCCATATCGCCACACGTGTCATCCATCCGAACGCTTCGACGAAGTTTTCGAAGATGAAGGTCTTGGTGATTGCGTCGCGGCCGTCGGCCATGGTCCAGCCATTCTTGAACAGCGGGTCCAGCAGAGGTCCGCGGGTCTCGTTGGACAGTAGTTCGGTCATTGCTGTTCCTCCGGGTTCGATTTCCTGAACGGGCCGTATTCCGTCAGGATTTCGATCTCTTCTCCCACTGCGCGGGCCTCGGCATCCAGATACTTGGCGACCGCATCAGAAAACCCCGGATTTCCGATCCAGTGAAGACTGTGCGTCGGCGTCGGCAGATAACCGCGCGCCAGTTTGTGTTCACCCTGCGCGCCGGCTTCTACCCGGGCGAGGCCATGGGCAATGGCAAAATCGATTGCCCTATAATAGCACAGTTCGAAATGAAGACAGGGGTGATGTTCGACACAGCCCCAATAACGGCCAAAAAGCGTCTGACGACCGATGAAGTTCAGCGCCCCCGCGATCGGATATCCGTTGCGTTCGGCCAGAACCAAAGCCATGTCATCGGCCATGGTTTCCTGTGCGATATCAAAGAATTGGCGCGTCAGATAAGGAGAGCCCCACTTGCGCGATCCGGTATCCTGATAAAAGCGCCAGAACGCATCCCAATGCTCGGGCCGCAGGTCGTTACCGGTCAGCGTGCGGATATTGCCGCCAAATTCACGGGCCTGCGCTCGTTCCTTGCGTATGTTCTTTCGCTTGCGCGAAGACAGAGCGGCAAGAAACCCGTCAAAATCAGCGTATTCGTCGTTCAGCCAGTGAAATTGCTGCGTGGTTCTGAGCAGCAGCCCCATCTGCTCACCGGCTTCGGCCTCGGATTGTGTGCAGAAGGTGGCGTGCAGCGACGATACCTCGTTATCTGCGGCCAGTTGCACCGCGCCCTGCACCAGCGCCGACATCCCGATCCCCTCATATCCGGGGCGCACCAGAAACCGCCGTCCGGTTGCGGGGGTGAAGGGGACCGCGATCTGGAGCTTCGGATAATACCGACCCCCTGCGCCTTCATAGGCATGCGCCCAGTTGTGATCGAAGATATATTCGCCCTGACTATGCGACTTGGCATACATCGGCGCGGCGCCGATCAGCATCCCGTCCAAATAAGCGGTCAGATATTGCGGCTGCCAGCCGGTTCCCGGCCCGACCGATCCACTGTCTTCCAGCGCCGACAGGAACCGGTGCGTCGTGAACGGGTCCAGCGGACGACCGCCCTGTTCCGCCTCGGGGCAGGCGCAACTGTCCCATTCCGCCTCTGCAATCTGCGAGAGCGAACCCAGAACGCGAACTTCGATTTGTGCCTGATCCATCTGCCCTCCGCACCCGACCACTATCTGTGACAGTGCGGGCCGGGATCAAGTCGAATGCGCCGCCAGATAATTCTCGAAGGTCACATTGTCGGCAACTTTGCGGGCCTGAACCTCCTCTCCGGACGAGCGAACGGTCCAGCACAGGACCGGCACCCCCCGCGCCTTGAGTTCGGCCACGCGGGGACGGTTGAGGTCGGGAACCTCGTGGCTAATGAAGCTGGCACCGACCCTGTCGAAATCGGGTATGTCGCGCAGATGATCGCAGGTTTCCTGCGACAGTGGCCATTCGCGTTGGTCATAGGAACTGGTGACAATGCCGCGCGGCAGATGCGGTGCCAGTCGCGCCAGTTCGGCCACGCTGTGGGGGTTGAACGACATCAGGGCGACCGGTCCGTCATAGCCCGCCAACGCCCGGATCGTATCCTGTTCGAGCGGACCGGTATCAGTGCCCATCGCGCCGTCCTGATCCTTGAGTTCGATCAGCAGCGGCGTTTTTCCGGCAACCAGAGCCAGAATTTCGTCCAGCGTCGGGATGCCTTCGGCGTCGGAATGCAAAAGCCGGATTTCGGCGGCCTCGGCGGCCGATTTTTGCCGCACGGGCCCGGATTTATCGGTCAGGCGGCCAAGGTCATAGTCGTGGAACACCAGCGCCCGCCCGTCCGCCGACATTTGCAGGTCGATTTCAATGCCATATCCTGCATCAATGGCAGCCTGAAAGGCCGCCCGGCTGTTTTCCGGGCGGGTTTTGGCGGTGTCATGCAACCCCCGATGCGCGATCGGGCGCTGCAAGAAAGACGCTGGCAGGGCCGGAGTCATCGAATCTCGAAGATGCCTTCGATCTCAACCGCGACACCCAGCGGCAACGACGCGGCACTGACCGCCGAACGCGAGTGACGACCTGCATTGCCCAGCGCCTCGACCAGAAAGTCCGATGCGCCGTTGATGACCTGCGGCTGTTGCGTGAAATCAGCGGTCGAATTGACGAAACCGGTCAGCTTGACCACCCGCACCAGACGGTCGATATCGCCGTCACAGGCCGCCTTGACCTGAGCCAGCAGATTGATGGCGCACACTCTGGCCGCTGCTGCGCCCGCTTCGGTGTCCATATCGTCGCCCAGCTTGCCGGTGATCAGATCGTCATCCTTGGAAATCTGACCGGACACGTAGACGATGTTGCCCATCTTCACAAAGGGCACATAGTTGGCGGCAGGTGCCGGTGCGTCGGGCAGGTTGACGCCCAGTTTTTCGAGATTTGCTACAAAGCTCATGATTTTTCCTCACCCTGTTCGAATCCCGCGGACGCTAATCGGGATCGAAGATTTCGGAAAGCGCAAATCCGGCACCTTGGCCCGCTTTTTCCGACCGAACGCACATTTGCGCGCAACTCCTCTCATTTACGGCTGTTGAACTGCGGTCACTTTACGCCGAACGTGAATGCGGGTTACACGCTTGGCGGTTCCAAATCCGCCGCGAAACGATTATGTCACCCCAAAAGCCGTAAATCGTTTTGATTCCGAGGCCAATTTGAAATGAACCGTCCGGCCCGTTATCACCGGATGTCGTGGAGTAGCGAAGAACCGTGTTGAGCAGAGCCCGTTTGAAACATCTATTCGTTCTGGCCGCGGTTACGGCGCTGTCGGCCTGCGCCAAAGCACCCGCCGACGAAGTGGCGCGCGGCGAGATTTTCGACCCCTACGAAAGAACCAACCGGTCCATTCACAAATTCAATCTTGGCGTCGACAGGTTCTTTTTCCGCCCTGCCTCGAAAGGGTATGTCCGGATTATCCCTGAACCGATGGTGACCAGTTTCAACCATTTCGCCGAGAATATCTCGTTGCCCGGTCAGGCTGTCGACTATCTGCTGCAGGGCAAGCCCAAAGAAATGGGCATCGCGTTGTTGCGGTTCACGATCAATTCGACCGTCGGCTTTGCCGGGCTCGCCGATCCGGCAAGCGATTTTGAAATCCCGCAGGTCGATACCGATTTTGGCGAAACGCTGCACGCCTGGGGCTTTGGCGAAGGTGCATATGTCGAGCTGCCCCTGTACGGGCCATCGACAACCCGTGACGCGGTTGGCGTTGTGGTCAACCTGTTCACCAACCCCATTGATTTCGCGCCGACGCGCCCAGTGGACAATCTGGGGCTTTATGCCGAGGTGGTGCGCCGCATGGGCGACCGGGGTCGATTCTCGGATACGGTCGATTCAATTCTGTATGGCAGCGCAGACAGTTACGCGCAGGCGCGCCTGATCTATCTGCAAAACCGCCGGTTCGAACTGGCAAGAGACGACGAAGACGCCTATCTAGGGCTTTACACCGATCCCTACGCCGATACCGGCACAGACCCTGTCAGGGACCCCTACCTAGACCCCTACGAGGACCCTTATGCTGAATAACCCGATTGACCGCCGCACGTTTGTCGCCACCGCAGTCGCGGGCCTGGGCCTTGCCGCACTTCCCCTGCCAGCCATGGCCCTGACCGAGGACGGTGCCAAGCAACTGGTCAACAGCGTGGTTGCCGACATCAACCGGGTAATCGACTCGGGCAAATCGGAAAAGGCCATGCTGCGGGATTTCGAAAAGATCTTCTCGCAATACGCCGATGTGCCGATCATGGCCCGCTATGCGCTGGGGCCTGATGCACGTACCGCAAGTTCGTCGCAAATCCGCCAGTTCACCAAAGCGTTTCAGGGTTACATCGCGCGCAAATACGGTCGCCGGTTCCGCGAATTCATCGGCGGTGAAGTAACCGTCAAGAACGCCCGCAAGATCAAGGCCGGATACGAGGTACGCAGCAGCGTCAAGCTGCGGGGCGAGGCGCCGTTCGAGGTGACGTTCCTGGTGTCGGACAAATCGGGCAAGGACAAGTTCTACAACATGTTCATCGAAGGTGTGAACATGCTGTTGACCGAACGGACCGAGATTGGCGCCCTGCTGGATGCGCGCAAAGGCAATCTGAACCAGCTGATCAAAGACCTGAACAATATCGGCTGAGTTCGCTCAGATATGAACCGCCGCGCATCCCCGCAGTGCGGCGGTGTCGTCCACAATCAGGTATGCGGGCGCTTCCAGGTTGTCTGACAGGTCGAACGGGCTGTTGAACACCTGTGCAAATCTTGCACGTGCGGGGGATTGCAGAACCTCGCGGGCAACGCCTCCGGCGAAATAGATGCCGGACATGGGCATGAACCCCAGCAACAGATTGCGGCAGAGCAGACCCATCAGTTCCGCGTAATAGTTGAGGAATGAGGGGTAATCCGACCGTTCCTCCCATTTCCCGCGCAACAGGGCAAAACCGCGGCCCGAAAAACAATGCTCGACCGTCGGCATGTCTGGCAGGTCTGGAAAATCCGCTTTCAGGCGATCCGCGATATCGGCGGGCATCACTGTGTGACCGGCTTCGGACACCGGGCAAAAGATCGATGTGCCGGTATTCAGAACCGGGCTGACATTGAAGCCGGTACCGATACCTGCGACCAGCGCCTGCCTGACGTCTGTCTCGGCCGGGCATTCCGGTGTCAGCAATTCCACGTCTTCGCCAGTGAGGTGCGGCACCGCGTAACCCAGCGCGTTGAGGTCATTCAGAAGCCTGATCCGAGGTCCGCCCAATTCGTCGCTGATCCGGTGCGCGTCGATGGTCCAGTCGCGGTTGGTCAGCCGCGCCCTGTCTCCTATGACCGGACCAGCGATGGCAATCGCAACCTCATCCAGATGCGGCAGCCCCGTCCCGGCCCAGTACCGGGACAGCGCATCCGAAAAACTGTCAAAGTCATCATTGCGCAGCCGTTCCACATGGTCAGGCCGGGACCCGCCCGAAACCAGACCAAACCGAACATTGGTGCCGCCCAGATCCGCAACCAGACGCATGGAGTCAGTTCAACCTTTCGCCGCTTTCCTTTGCGAAATAGGACACCTTGCTCATGTCGAATGCAAGGTTCAGCATCTGACCGGCCTGCGCACTGGTTTCGGCGTGAAGCCGTGCCGTCACCTGTTTGCCGCCCAGCTCTGAGACCACATAGGTGTCGGCCCCGGCGGGTTCGACCATGTCGACAAGGCACTCGGCCTCCTGCACGCCTGCGCCTGCGCGAAAACCTGCCTCGGCAATGTCTTCCGGGCGCAGTCCCAAAATGACGTCCTGCGGCAGGTCCGGATTGCGCGAATCCGTCAGAACGATCGGCGCACCTGATCCGCGCGCGATCGAGATATGCGTGCCGGTGCCATTGCGCTCGGCCTTGGCCGGGATCAAGTTCATTGCTGGCGAGCCCATGAAGTCAGCAACAAACAGGTTGGCCGGGTTGTTGTAGATTTCAGCCGGGCTGCCGATCTGTTGCACGACGCCGCCTTTCAGCACCACGATCTTGGTGGCCAGCGTCATCGCTTCGATCTGGTCATGGGTCACGTAGACGATCGAGGCATCCAGCGTCTGGTGCAGCTTCTTGATTTCGGTCCGCATCTCGACCCGCAGTTTTGCGTCGAGGTTGGACAAAGGCTCGTCAAAGAGGAACAGCTTGGGGTCGCGGACCAGCGCCCGGCCCATCGCAACCCGCTGCCGCTGTCCCCCCGACAGTTGGCTGGGGCGACGGTTCAGCAACGGTTCGATCTGCAGCAGCGAGGCCACATCTTTCAGTTTGGCCTCTTGCGTGGCCTGATCGACGCCGCGCACCTTCATGCCGAAAGTGATGTTCTTGGCAACGGTCATCGTCGGGTAAAGCGCGTAGGACTGGAACACCATGGCGATGTCGCGGTCCTTGGGGCTGACATGGGTCATGTCCTTGCCACCAATCGCCAGCGTCCCGCCGGTGATTTCCTCCAGCCCTGCAATACAATTCAGCAGGGTGGACTTGCCGCAACCCGATGGGCCGACTAGCACCAGAAAATCGCCCGGATCGATCGAGATGTTGATGTCCTTGAGAATTTCGACAGGGCCGTAATTCTTGTAGAGTTTGTTGATATCAAGGATGGGAGCCATGGGTCTTATCCCTTCACTGAGCCAGCGGTCAGACCGCGGATGAAATACTTACCGGCAACGACATAGACGAGCAGCGTTGGCAACCCCGCGATGATCGCGGCAGCCATGTCGACGTTGTATTCTTTGACGCCGGTGGTGGAGTTTACGATGTTGTTGAGTGCAACGGTCACGGGCTGCGTTCCCGCCTGACTGAACGACACGCCGAACAGGAAGTCGTTCCAGATCTGCGTGAACTGCCAGATCACGGTCACTACGATGATGGGCAGTGACAGCGGCAGGAAGATCGACCAGAAAATCCGCAGGAAGCCAGCCCCATCGACACGGGCCGCCTTGGTCAGCTCGGACGGGATGGTGACATAGTAGTTGCGGAAGAACAGCGTGGTGAAGCCCAACCCGTAGATCACGTGCACGAAGATCAGGCCCGGAATGGTCCCGGCGATGCCCATCATGCCCAACAGCCGCGCCATCGGCAGCAGCACGACCTGAAACGGGATGAAGCAACCAAACAGCATCAGCGAGAAGATGATGTTGGCCCCTTTGAACCGCCACTGCGCCACGACATAGCCGTTCAGGGCGCCCAGCAGCGTTGAAATCGCCACCGCAGGCACGGCGATCAGGACAGAGTTCCAGAAGTAGGGTCGCAAGCCTTCGCACTGGATACCGGTACAAGCCCCGGACCACGCTGTTTTCCAAGCGTCGAAGCTGACCTCGCGCGGCAGCGAGATCAGGGACCCGGTGCGAATCTCCTCAAGGCTTTTCAACGATGTGGTCAACATCACGAAAAGCGGCATCAGGTAATACAGCGCGAACAGGCCCAGCAGGATATAGAGCAGCCAGCGCAGGGCAATCTTGCCGGTTGCGCTTTGGCTGCGGGTGCGGGTTTGGGGCATCGACAGATCAGTCATTTTTCGCCCTCAGCTCTGAGTAAAGATAGGGAACCACGATGGCAAAGACGACCAGCATCATGATCATCGCGGATGACGCCGCCTGACCGATGTCACCGCGCGAAAACGCCATGGCGTACATGTACGTGGCCGGCAGATCGGTCGCATAACCCGGACCGCCGCCGGTCAGGGCGATGACAAGGTCAAAGCTTTTGATCGCGAGGTGCGCCAGCACGATGAAGGCGGACAGAAAGATCGGCGCCATCGAGGGGATGATGATCGCCGTATAGATGCGCCATGTGGGGATGCCATCGACCTGCGCGGCCTTGATGATCTCACCATCCACCGACCGCAGACCGGCCAGAAACAGCGCCATCACAAAGCCCGAGCTTTGCCAGATCGCAGCGATTACGATGGTGTAGATGGCGTAGTCGGGGTTCACCAGCCAGTCGAATTCGAAATTGGGAAAGCCCCAGCCCTGCACCATGGATTCGATGCCCAGACCCGGATTCAGAATCCATTTCCAAGCCGTGCCGGTCACGATCATCGAAAGTGCCATCGGGTACAGATAGATCGTGCGAATGGCCCCTTCGACGCGAATCTTTTGGTCCAGCAGGATCGCCAGCAACAGACCCAGCACCATCGCGATCACAATGAACAGCGCGCCAAAGATGTACAGGTTGTTGATCGCCGTATCCCAGCGGGGCGAGTCGAACAGGCGTTCATATTGGATGAAGCCCTTGATCTCGTATTTCGGCAGTAGTTTCGATCGGGTCAGCGACACCCACGCAGTCCATCCGATAAATCCGTAGACAAAGATCAATACGGCGATGAACGACGGTGCCAGCACCACCTTGGGCAGGTGGTTTTCCAGCCATTCGGACATTTTAGCCTCCGGGGAAAGATGCTCTGCCCCGCATTATAGGGGGCAGAGCGTATTGGATCAGTAGCTGTTTGCCACCGCGTCCGCCAATTGCTGAACCGCGTCAGCCGAGGACATGTCCGAGTTGAAATGCGCGGTCACGACATCGGTGATCGCACCGGCCTGCGACCCGCGCAGCGCCATACCATGGGCATAGGACGGCAGCAGCGAACCGCCAGCCGAGGTCGAGCCCATGTCTTCTGCCGACAGGTTGGCACAGACGTCAAAGTCATCCAGCGCCACGTCGGTCCGTGCTGGGATCGAACCTTTGTTCAGGTTGAACACCTTCTGGAAGTTCGGTGCCACGATCAGTTTGGCGAGCAGTTCCTGACCCGAGCGTTTGTCATCGCCTTCAACCTCGAACATGGCAAAGCTGTCGACGTTGTACAGATAGCCGTCGCCGGGGGTCGAGGCGCACAAGAAATCTTCACCGGGCTTCTTGCCAGCCGCCAGGAATTCACCCTTGGCCCAGTCGCCCATGATCTGGAATGCGGCCTCACCGTTCATCACCATGGCGGTGGCAAGGTTCCAGTCACGGCCCGAGAAGTTCTCGTCCACATACCCCCGCAGGGTGCGCATCTGATCGAATGCCTGAACCATGGTGTCCGAAGTCAACGCCTCGGGGTCCAGATCAACCAGCGCTTTCTGGAAGAACTCCGGCCCGCCAATGCCCAACACAACGGTTTCGAACACGGTGGCGTCCTGCCATGCCTGACCGCCATGGGCCAACGGGATCACACCTGCGGCCTGCAGCTTTTCAGCTGCGGCGTTGAACTCTTCCCATGTGGTCGGCATTTCGATGTCGTTGGCGGCCAGTACGTCCGCATTGGCCCAGATCCAATCCACGCGGTGCACATTCACCGGTGCCGCGCACCACGTGCCTTCGCATTTCATATGACCCGCGATCGAAGCGGGCAGAACATCGGCCCAGCCTTCAGCCTCGGCCACGTTCGAGATGTCGGCCAGAACGCCCTCTTCGTACCATTCCTGAATGGCGGGGCCTTTCAACTGAACTGCAGTCGGTGCGTTTCCGGCAAGGACGCGGGCGCGCAGGGCGGTCATGGCCGCATCGCCGCCACCACCGGCAACCGGCATGTCGGTCCAGGTACCGCCGTTCGAGGCGAACTCTTCCTGCAGCACGGCGACCGACTTGGCCTCGCCGCCCGAAGTCCACCAGTGCAGAACCTCGGCCTGCGGCTCGGCAAAGGCGGCTGACGCAACGGCCATCGTGGAAACGGTGGCAAACGCAAGGCGTTTCATTTTTGGTATCCTCCCAAATACAACAAAGGCTGCTATGGCGCAGCGATGCCCGCCATTCTGGGCCAAGAAACCTGTCTGACAACGCAGAAAATCCGGTCTGTGCGGACAGGGATGGAAATTTTCACCGCTTTTGTTACAGCGTGTTACGTTGACCTTGAATTTGTTGCCGTTCGTTACAAAGCATCGGCGGCAGAATGGAATTGGGAGGCGAGGCAATTGTCCATTCCACGGCTGCTGGTTGTCGATGACGATCCTGACATGCGTTCGATGCTGACCCAGTTCTTTCAGCAGAACGGGTTCGCTGCCCTGCCCGCCGCGTCTGAAGCGGATGTGCAGACACATCTGAAGTCCGGACGCATAGATTTGATCCTGTTGGACGTCATGCTGGGCGATGAGAACGGCGTCGAGATCTGCGCACGGCTGCGGCGCGAACAGGATGTGCCGATCATCTTTGTCTCGGCCCTGTCCGCGGATCATCAGCGCATGGCCGGATACGAGGTCGGGGCCGACGACTATATCGCCAAGCCGTTCAATCCCCAGTTGCTGCTGGCGCGGGTACGGGCGGTCCTGCAACGCGCGCGTCGCTCGTCATCGCTGGCCTATCGCCGTCGGACCCGGACCTTCCGGTTTGCCGGATGGATGTATGATGGCAAGCGGGATGAGGTGCACTCGCCCGACGGATATCTGGTCGCCCTGTCACAGCGCGAAACCGCGTTGCTGAAAGTTTTGCTGGCCAACCCCCACATTCCCCTGACGCGCGACGAGATTGCCGCCGCTCTGGACGTGACGGGTGAAGGCGACAAGGGCGATGCGCAGGGTCGGGCGATCGACATGCTGGTGGGGCGGTTGCGATCAAAGATCGAGGTCAACCCGAAGGAACCGCAACTGCTGCGTACCGAACGTGGTGTCGGTTATATCTTTGCCGCGGATGTTTCCGTGGAACAGGACGAATGATCGCGCGCGGTTTACGGTTGCGCAGCCTTGGGTGGCTCTGGACCCTGACCGGCTTTGCTGTCGGCCTAACCTCGGCCTGGCTGTGGTTCGCCTCGGCGCGCGCGTGGGAAAGCTATCTGACGCGATCCTATGTGGCGGGATTTGCCGTGTATGAGGCGTTGCGCACCGGCAATACACCACCTGCCCCGCTGCGGATATCACCGCTTTCCACCGAGGCCGCCACGCTGGCCGAGGCGGGCGAGTTCGAGCAACTTCCCGACCTGACAAACCTCAGCTTTGTGACGCATCTGTCCATTTTGACGGACAGTTCCGCGCCGCTCAGCAGCCGGGTGCTGCATCTGGCGGTTATGTCGGATCAGCTGGTTTACCCGGTTTCGGGTATCACCTCAGGGACGGATCAGACGGCGCCGGAAAAGATGGGAAACCTGACCCGATTGCTGGCCACCTATTGCAGCGAGCCGATCCTGATCGCACGGTTCGGACGCGGAACATGGCAGCAGATCGACGGACGGGGGATCTGGGGGTGCCAGGCCGCGCCCACCGACATGCGTGTTCCAGCAATCTTGCTTGCCGCTGTCGGGCTGGCGGTCATCCTGTCATCGGTGGTGAACGTGACGGACACGTTTTCGCAGTTTGCCCGGACGTTGCGGGGCCGCCGACGCAGTGGCGGGCCGGAAAGCTATGACGCGGACGGCCCGTCCGAGCTGCGTGATATCGTCGAAGCGGTGAACGCCCATCTCGAGGCCGAGCGCGAGCAATTGGAGAAACGCGCCATCGTTCTATCAGGGGTCAGTCACGATCTGGGCACCCCGGCAACACGGGTCCGCCTGCGGGCGGCGCTGATTTCCGATGACGAGCTGCGCGAAAAGCTTGAGGCGGATGTGGATCAGATGACCGGCATGATCGAAAGCGTCCTGACATACACCCGTTCGGAGCTGAGCGTCGAGGAACCACGCCAGATTTCGTTGGCCTCTCTGGTCGAGTCTCTGGTCGCGGATTATCAGGATACCGGGCGACCGGTGACACTGAAACAGGCCGCACCCGTGGCTGTCGAGGGCGCGCCCTCGGTCTTCATGTCCCGGCGGGGGCACGGGGCTTTGCCGGAAACGCGGCGGGTTCTTGTGACGGCGCGGCCGATCTCTCTGAAGCGTGCACTAACCAACCTGATCGACAACGCGCTGAAATACGGGCGGCATGCCGAGGTAGAGCTTGAGACCGACGCCCGCACCGCCACGATCATCATCGAGGACAAAGGCGCCGATCTGTCCGTTGCGGATATCGAGTCGCTGATGGCACCGTTTCGCCGGGGATCGAATACCGGATCGTCCAACGGGTTCGGGCTGGGCCTGACCATCGCTGCCACCGTGGCCGAACAACATGGCGGGTCACTGACATTCGAGGCAGGCCAGCAGGGCCTGCGCGCCTGCCTTCACATCACGCGGCAATGATGCCTTCGGCCCGCCAGCGGTCAAAGATTTCCAGCGCCTTTTCCGCGAACTCCGCATCGTTGATATGGGCGTCAAGTTCGACAAGCGTGGCATTGCCCGGGCAGTTTGCCGTGATTTCATCCATGAAGGCCGACAGCCCCTGTTGGTCGTGCAGGTCCGCGCCGGGGCGATCCCACTCACCGCAGCCGCCTTTGGGCAACAGCAAAGCCGTTGGACCGGTGGCCTGCGCCAGCTGCTCGCAATGAGCGCGGGCCACGGACTTGCGTTCCTCCTGATCCAAAACGATCGAGGTCAGCAGGCGATTGTGCGCGTGCTGAAGATGGTTGTCCCATTTCTGCGGCACCGCCTGCCAGCCGACGATATCCACAAGGTCATAGCACCCCGGCGCAACCAGTTGCGGCGTGCCTTGCCGCCCCGCATTTGTCAGTCGGTCGGGTCCGGCAGAGATGTTCGAGCCATGAATGTGATTGCCCAGTTCCTGCGTGCAGAAATCGAACACGCAGGCAAAAGCCCCTTGCGATGCCAGACTTTCAAAGGCCCGCCCGCCCATGCCCGTCGCGTGAAAGACTGCAACTTCGAACCCGCGTTCTTCAAGCGCAGGCTTGAGCGTGACCATGTATTTCAACGCTGATTTGCCCAGCGATGTCATCCCGACCAGCGGCCTGGTCCGGTCCGGCGGCTGTACGGCGCGCGCGGCACCCAGAACCGCCCCGGCAGCTTGACTGAGCGATGCCTTGCAGACCGAATTAAGACCATAAAGCCCCCCGGCCCAGAGGATCATCTGCACATCCGCAGCCAGCCGATCCGACGGGATGAGGGGCGAGAATGACACGGTTGAGACG
Source organism: Ruegeria sp. CF5 (assembly GCF_056537325.1). NCBI lineage: Bacteria > Pseudomonadati > Pseudomonadota > Alphaproteobacteria > Rhodobacterales > Roseobacteraceae > Ruegeria > Ruegeria sp. CF5. The sequence goes on from NZ_JBQFRI010000015.1 coordinate 62,059, forward strand.
ATGTATTTCGGAACGCCAAGTGGCAGCGCCGAACAGACATCCAGCGCCAGATCGGTGCCCATGGTGCCGCCCAGAACGATCATGCCGTCAAAACGGCCTTCGCCATAGAGGCGCGCAGTCAGTTGGGCGGCCCCCTGCGCCATGATCTGCATGGCGTGGTTTTCGTCGCCACTGTCGATGGCGGCCTGAATCGAGCTGCCACCCGCCTCGGCCACATCATGTTTTGAATAGTCCGTCGGTGCGGTCGGGTCTCCCAGCACGCTGACATCCATGGTGAGAACGTTGCCGCCCTGCCCCCGGATCGCATCGGCCAGAAAGTTCAGCTCGTCATCCTTGGTGTCATAGGTGCCGATCACCAGAATTGTCTTGTCCATGTCATGCTCCGACTTAGGGATTGGCGGTTACAGTTTGATCCAGGCGGTTTTCAGGTCGAGGTATTTATCCAGCGCGTGCAGGGATTTGTCATGTCCGTTGCCGGACTGACCGACCCCGCCCAGAGGCACAGTGCCGTCCGCGCCGCCATAGGTGTTGACGTGAACCACCCCGGTTCTTACCGCGCGGATCATCCGGTGCGTGCGCGACAGGCTGGATGTCCAGACACCCCCCGCCAGCCCGTAATCGGTGCTGTTGGCAATCCGGATGGCCTCGTCTTCATCCGCAAAGGAGGTGACGGCCAGAACCGGCCCGAACACCTCTTTCTGCGCCAGCGTTGCGTTGACCTCGACATTGGTGACGACTGTCGGGGACATATAATAACCACCGGTTTCCGACAGAATGCGGGTGCCACCGGTGGTGAGAATGCCGCCCTCGGCAATGGCGGTTTCGACGAACTGCAGGTTCTGGGCGAGCTGGCGGTCAGAGTTGACCGCGCCGATGTCGTTGTTCAGATGCAGGGGGTCACCGACGCGCAAGGCCTCGGCATGTTTGCTGACGGCCGCGACAAAATCGTCGTGAATGGAACGTTCGACCAGCAGGCGCGAACCCGCCACACAGACCTGACCGGAATTGCGAAAGATGCCCATGGCGGCAACTTTTGCCGCCTCATTCAGATCGGGCACATCGGAGAAGACGATGTTGGGCGACTTGCCGCCCAGTTCCAGATAGACCCGTTTCAGATTGGATCGTGCCGAATATTCAAGCAGCTTGCGCCCCACGGGACCGGAGCCGGTAAAAACAAGTACGTCAATTCCCATGGAAAGGCCCATCGCCTCGCCCACCACCGCGCCTTCGCCAGTCACGACATTAAGAACACCGGGCGGTAAGCCGGCCTCAAGCGCCAGTTCGGCCATGCGGATCAGGGAAAGCGAGGCGGTTTCAGCGGGCTTCAGCACCACAGAATTGCCCGCCGCCAGCGCCGGACCCAGCTTCCAAGCGCCGATCATCAGCGGGAAATTCCATGGCAGGATGGCACCAACCACGCCGACGGGTTCCTTGTGCACAAGGCCCAGAACATCCGAGGCGGTCGGGGCGATTTCGCCATACACCTTGTCGATGGCTTCGGCATAATAGCGCAAGGTACCCGCCGCCGAGAGAGGCTCGGCCTTCAAGGCCATGTTGATCTCGGTCCCGTTGTCGCGAACACCAAGCACGGCGAGGGACAGTGCCTCAGCTTCGATCAGTTCGGCCCATTTCAGAAGGACCTTTTTGCGGGCGGCAGGCGGCTGACCCGCCCAGCGCCGGTCCGCGAATGCGGCGCGCGCTGCCGCAACGGCGCGGTCCACATCAGCGGCGGTGCCGCGCGCGATCGTGGTCAGAGGCTGGCCGTCGATAGGCGACAGAACCTTCAGCACGCCGCCATCCGATGCGAGCGCGCTTGCCCCGTCAATCAGGTGCTGCTGCGCCGCGACAGGTTCGGAGCGGAGGAGATCAATGCGTTGCTGATCCATCGGGTTTACCTTTGTTGGGTGTCGTGCAGGTCGTGATCTGCCTCGGGCTCGCGCGCGCGGTGTTCCTTGATCAGGGTGCGAATGTGCAGGGCGATGACCAGCAGGATGGTGAGAAAGATGATGAATGCCAACGGGCGGTCGATCATGTCGAACGGGGTCTTCACGCGCGCCATGGCCGAACGCAGCTTGACCTCCATGATGCCACCCAGAACCATGCCAAGAATGATCGGCACGATGGGCAGGTTCAAACGTTTGAGGATCAGGCCCAGCACCCCGAACCCGGCGGCCATCATGCAATCGGTCAACGAGTTCCGCAGAGAGTAGACCCCGACAAAAGACAGGATCAGGATCAGCACGCCCAGAAAGCGCGTCGGGATCTGGATGATCCGGGTCAGCAGGTTGGTCGACACCATCAGGAACGCAATGACGATGACGTTCAGAACGATCAGCGCAACGTAGAGCGCATAGACAAGATCAATGTTGTTCTGGAACAGTTGCGGACCGGGAATGACGTTGTGAACGTAGAAAACCGACAACATCATCGCGGTCAAAGCCTCGCCCGGAATGCCCAGCGCCAGCAGGGGAACCATGGCGGCGGCAGGTACCGCGTTGTTCGCGGCCTCAGAGGCGATCAGACCCTCGGGCGAGCCTTTGCCGAACTGATCAGGGTCTTTCGAGGTGCGCTGCGCATAGGTATAGCTCATGAATTGCGCGGTGAATTCGCCGACGCCGGGGATCATGCCCATCATCACGCCAAACCCGGACGCGGCGGTGGCGACGCGTTTGTGACGGAACAGCTCCCTAAGCCCGAGAATGGGACGGCCCTTGACCGACTGCGGATGCGGCCTTTCATCCGGGCTGGTCAGCAGCATGAACGCCTGGCTGAGCGCAAAGAGGCCCAGAACAACCACGATCAGGTTCACGCCCGAGCTGAGCCAGGTCATGTCGAAGGTAAAGCGTTTGGTATAGGTGACGGCATCCAGCCCGATGGTCTGCAGGAAGATGCCGAACATCGCCAGCATTCCGGCGGCTAGTATCTGGCCCCGATGGGCAAGGATGACGAGGATGATCCCAAGCAGGGCAGCCAGAAAAATCTCTCGACTGCCGAACATCGGCGCGATGATAGCCAGAACCGGCGACAACAGGATCAGGCAGATGATACCGAACAATCCGCCCCAGAAGGACGCGAAATAGGCAAGCGAAACCGCCCTGAGCGCCTGGCCCTTTTTGGTCATGGGATAGCCGTCATACGAAGTCAGAGCGTTGACCGCCGTTCCGGGGGTGTTGATCAGAACCGCCGGTAGCGCCCCGCCATACATGGACGAGCCATAGATGCCCAACAGCATGGTTAGGCCCACAATGGGTTCCAGCGAAAAGGTGGCGGGCAGCAGGATGGCGATGGCGACTGCAGGGCCGACGCCGGGAATGGCACCAATGATCACACCACCAACAGAGCCGATCAGCAGGGCCAGACCCACATCCCAACGGGCAAGCAGTTCGACACCGGCAAGAAGGTTTTCCATGACAGGTCCCCGTCAGAAATAGGTCAGCATGATCTGCCGCAAACCATCGGGCAGGTATTCATATACCTGCCCGGCGGGCAGCTTGACCTGCAGAAAGCTTTTGAACAGCACGACAATGGCGATAGCCGACACGAATGCCGCGGTGAGTATCACACGATTGCCGTAACCGGCCCGGACCGTCAGCAGCAGTGCAGCCAGAACCGTGGCAGGCAGATAGCCGATGATCGGAACCACAGCGGCATAGGCGATGAACCAGCCTGCGTATTCCACCGACCTGACCCATAACCAGACCTCTTGCCAGCGCCCTTCGATCCGTTCCGACAGGGCAGAACCGATCAGGTGCAGCGCCGCAAAGACGGCCATGCCGAATAAGGCAACCGCTGGCCAGAATCTCGGCTGGGCAAAGAACTTGCCGCCCGGCTTGAATTGGGTCTGCGAGGTCAGGTGAAACAGCAAGAACAGGGCAAAGGCCAGAAAGACCCAGGCGAACACGATGTCGCCCGGACGTCTGTATCGCTTGAACAGAGCCTGTAATGTCTTGACGCGTGACATGTCAGATGGCCTTTCGGCAAATGGAAAGGGGCGCCCGTACCGGGCGCCCGGGCATGTATCGCGGATCAGTTACCCAGCATCTCGCCGATATGACCCAGAGTTTCGATGTCGTTGCTGATCTGGGTTTTGACCGCATCGGCATCCTGCCAATAGATCAGCGCCCCGGTCTCTGCCGCGATCTGCTGTGCGCGATCCGACAGAACCGTTTCTTTCGCCACTTCGATGATCTTGTCGCGCGCTTCCTGCGGGGTGTCCTTGTGCACGAACAGTCCATTCCATAGCGAGACATTCAGGTCCGGGGCCAGTTCGGCCACAGTGGGCGCATCCGGCGTCAGCGATATCCGCTCGGCCCCGATCGAGGCCAGCACTTTGACGTCATCCAGACAGGGCAGGATCAGCTGTAGCGTGGTGTTGATCACGTCCACATCGCCCGATGCCAGCGTATTACAGTCCAGCGCGTCAAACGGCGCGTCAGAGGCATAGTTGAATCCCATTTCCTCGGCCAACGCGAGCGTGACACGGGTAGGCACAAGCGGCGCACCAAAGTGACCCAGAGCCACATCATTTTCCTTGGCGTATTCGGCCAAACCGGCCATGTCGTCATAGGGTGCGTCGCCCGATGTAGCTATGACGAACGGATAGGTCAGGAAGTTCCCCAAAGGCTCGAACGGGTCCGGGTTCAGCTCGGGAATACCGATCTGAGGGCCGACTGTCGGAACTGCGATGATGAACGACCCGACGGTGTAACCATCAGCCGGGGCATTCGCTACCTCGACCGCGCCCGGGAAGGGGCCACCACCGCCGCCAGGTTTGTTCACTACGGCTGCGGCCACACCATATTTGGCCTGAAAATCCTCGGCGATCATCCGGGTCAGGACATCCTCAAGATCGCCCGGTGGCCACGGAACCACGAACTCGACCGGTTTTTCCGGATATTCAGCGGCCGCCCCCGTGGCCATTGCCGTTGCCGCCAGCGCGGCGGAACCCAATGCGAATCCCAGTTTCTTCATGCCTTCCTCCCTAATTGGTTCATTATTTAAACCGATGGTTCGAAAAATATATTGCGTTGTGAAGTTTCTTCTGTCAATCTTTTTTGAAAGAACCACATGGAGGGCGACAAAAGGCGATGTCGGTAATCGAAAAGGCAATCGGGCTGCTGGGCCACTTTTCCCCTTTGCGCCCCGAGATCGGACTGTCCGAATTCCGCCGCCTGTCGCGTCATGACAAGGCCACGACCTATCGTTACCTGACGGCTCTTGAATCCGTTGGATTGGTTGAGAAAAATCCCACCAACAAGGCCTATCGGATCGGCCCGGCAGTTCTGCGTTTGGCAGAACTGCGCGAGGCCACCGTGCCGCGAAAAGATGGCGTGCTGCAACCGCTGGCAGAGCTGGCAGAGCGTACCGGCGAAAGCGCCCATGCCTCGGTTCTGTCCGGCACAACGCTGCATTCTCTGGCCGTGCACGAATCGGCAAAGCACAGCACCCGCGTAGTGATCGACGTAACGATCCTGCCGCTTCATGCCACCGCATCGGGGATCACGGCACTTGCCTACGGTGGGGCCGAACTGCGCAAGGCGGCACTTGCCGACATGAGCCGGTTCACCGACTTCACGCCCACGACCGCTGAGGATCTGGACCGTTCTGTCACCCAGGCGCGGGAAACAGGGATCAGCGTATCCAGCAGCGGATACGAAGCCGGGGTTCACGGCATGGCCGTCCCGGTTTTCGATCAAACCGGTCTGCTGGCCGGAGCAGTTGCGGTGGCCAGCGTCTCGACCCGCATGACGCCGGAACAGGAAGCCATCAATCGCGCCAGCCTGATCAAAGCTGGCCGCCAAATCACCAGAAACTGGGGCGGCATCGTTCCCGCGGCAGTGGATGCCCTGTGGACGGAAACCCTCGCCTCATTACCCATCAAGGAACCTGCGCCATGAAGGATTCAAACTTTCTAAGGGAAAACAACGCGCGCCACCTGTGGCATCCGATGACGTCTCCGGAAGACAGCCGGGTGAACCCGCCCAAGATCATCACCGGCGGTCAGGGCGTTCGCATCCGTGACATTGACGGGCACGAGGCCATTGATGCCGTCGGCGGGCTGTGGAACGTCAATCTGGGCTATTCCTGCGATCCGGTGAAGCAGGCGATTTCCGGGCAACTGGACCAATTGCCCTATTACTCGACCTTCCGGGGCACGTCGAATGACGCGGTGATCGAGCTTTCCTATGAACTGGCGCGGTTTTTTGCACCTGACGGGCTGAGCCGGGCCTTTTTCACCTCGGGCGGGTCGGACAGCGTGGAAACCTCGCTGCGGCTTGCGCGGCAGTATCACAAACTGAGGGGCGAGCCCGGGCGCGTCAAGTTCATGAGCCTGAAGAAAGGGTATCACGGCACCCATTTCGGCGGGGCCAGTGTGAACGGAAACGCAAATTTCCGAACAGCCTATGAACCGCTGATGCCGGGCTGCTATCACATTCCCGCGCCTTACACTTATCGCAATCCGTTCAACGAAACCGATCCGGCAAAGCTGGCACAGTTATGTGCCGCCGCGCTTGAGGATGAAATTGCGTTTCAGGGGGCGTCCACCATCGCCGCATTCATCATGGAGCCGATTCTGGGTGCAGGCGGCGTCATCCCTCCGCATGAAAGCTTTATGCCGATGGTGCGCGAGATCTGTGACCGACACGGCATTCTGCTGATCTCGGATGAGGTCATCACCGCCTATGGCCGCACCGGCGCATGGTCGGGCGCACGTCTTTGGGGTGTTCAACCGGATATGATGTGCACGGCCAAGGCCATCACCAACGGCTATTTCCCATTCGGTGCGGTAATGATCGGCGACCGGATGATCGAGGCCTTCGAAGGCAATGCCGGTGCCGCCATCGGCCATGGCTATACCTATTCAGGTCACCCGGTCGGTGCCGCGGCGGCATTGGCCTGCCTGGCCGAAACGGAACGACTGAACGTGGTCGAAAATGCGGCTACGCGCGGGGCGCAGTTGTTTGAGGGGTGCAAGGCGCTGATGGACAAGCACAACATCATCGGTGACGTACGCGGCGGGCATGGGCTGATGACCGCCATCGAAATGGTCAGCGACCGGGCCACCAAGGTCCCGATCGACAAACCAACCCCCGTCAAAGTGCAGGATGTGGCCTATCAGAACGGCGTGATGGTTCGCGTATCCGGGCCAAACCTGATCATGTCGCCTCCGCTGGTTCTGACGGAAACCGATGTGCAGGACATTCTGGCGGCGCTGGATGCGGGTTTTTCCGCACTTTAATTCCTCGACCCCGCTGCGCCGCGATGAGAGTTGCGGCGCATCACGGCCCATAGCTGCGCACCAGCGCCCCGGCAATCAGCGCCCATCCGTCCGCGATGACGAAAAAGGCCAGCTTGAACGGTAACGAAACCGTAGCCGGTGGCACCATCATCATCCCCATCGACATCAGAACGGCGGCCACCACAAGGTCGATGATCAGAAACGGCAGAAAGATCAGAAAACCGATCTGAAAGGCGCGCGCGATTTCCGACAACATGAAAGACGGCACCAGAACCGAAAACGGAGCGTCCGGAGACAGCTCCATGGCGTCACCTCCGGGGCGCAGGGCCGCCATCGAATAAAAGGTATCGGGATCAAGTCGCGCCGCCATGAAAGTCCGGAACGGAACCATGGCGCGTTCCAGCGCCGGCTCAATCTCCAGCGTTTCATCCATCAGGGGCCTGATGCCCGACGTCCAGGCTTCGGAAAATACAGGTTCCATGATGAAATAGGTTAGAAACAGCGCCAGGCTGACGATCAGCATGTTTGGCGGCGACTGCTGCAACCCTATTCCCTGCCGCAAAATGGCAAGAACAGTCACTAAAAAGGGAAAACAGGTGATCATGATCGCCAAGCCGGGCGCAAGACTCAGAACGGTTATCAGCAGGATCAGCTGAATCGTTCTGGCCGACAACGACCCGCCCTCGCCCAGTGAAAGCGTCATATCCTGCGCGACGGCAACGGAGGGCAGAAACAACAGCACCGCCACCCAGAAAAGGGTTCGCATCACCCGATTCCGTTTTGCAGATCCGAGATTTCGGTCAACCGCACGGCAAGCTGTCCGGGCTGGTCGCCCCCAAGCTCTTCCAGAAGGCCGCGCGCGACAAGCTGATCACCGACATAGAGGTCCACCGGGTCTTCGATCCGCTTGTCCAGAGGCAGAACCGCGTTTTCCCCCAGATTCAGAAGATCGCGGATCAGCGGTCGAGCGCGGCCCACGGACACCGTGACCTCGATCGGGACCGCGTCGAAGGGGCCGGGTTTTTCCAGTTTCCGGTTCACTGCATCATTCATTTGCCAACGCCTTTTTTGCTTCGAAAATATATGCGTCAAACGCTTGCCCGATTGACGCCAGAAGGGCCGAGCAGTCCACCTCGCGTTCGGCTATGCCAACCTGCAATCGCGCCTGCCCCCACGACAGCGCCTCACTTTCGGTCACTGTGACCGGCATAGGCAAATCGTGCGTCAGTAGCGGCCGGATCTCGTCCGCAAAACCGATGGGCACACAGAGGGAAACCGGCTGCGCCACCTGTTCGCGGGCCATGTCACACAATTGATCCGATATGCGCTGAGCAAGGCCACGCTCCAGCGTTTCGGGCAGAACTGCCTGAATTAGACTCTGAAACATCGGTTCCAGAGATCGGGACATTCGCGCCAGGGCTTCGTGATAGGTGAAAGAGGCATCCGCGATGGATTTTGACAGTTCCTCGGTAAAGACGGCACGGTTTTTTTCCTGTGTGGCAGCGGCATCTTCCCAACCGGCGCCGTATCCACGCTCGAATGCCTCCAGCCGCAATTCCTCAAGCGCCTCATCCGCCAGCAAATGCACGGCATCGGTATTGGCCTGTGCCGAAAAGTCCTCGAGCAAGTGGGAAATGGGCATCAGGCTCTCTCTTCGCTTTCTTCAAGCCAGCTGCGCAGAATTTCGACGGTCTCTTCCTGCTTGTCGCCAATCATGCTCCTCAGCCGGTCAACAGCATCGTCACTCCGGTTTCCGGCAAGCGCGGGCACAGCGGGCCGGTCGTCGGTAGCGGATGGCAGGGAAGTAACCTCGGCAGAGGTATCGTCAGAGATTTCGCCGGTCAGTGCCAGCCTGTCGGCATCCCGGCCTCCATCCTCCGTACCGGATGCAAGTAGGGGCGGCGATCCAGGTACCCCGGTCAGAATCGGGCGGATGACGAACAGCCCCAAAAGCAACGAGACAACAGCCAACACTGCCATCTGGATCAGAGACATCGCGTCAAGATGCACCTTTTGCCAGATCGAAGCGGCAGCCAGGGTTCCCTGCGGCTCGAACGCGGGCAGATCAAGCGATTTCAGGGTTATCTTATCCCCCCGTTCGGCATCGAATCCGACGGCAGACGCGACCAGTTCACCCAATGCGTCAAGCTCCTGCTGGGGCATAGGCTCGAATACCTCGGTCCCGGAAGGGTCAATGACCCGCGCCCCTCCCACCAGAACGGCCACGGTCAACCGCTTGATGGCACCGGGCGCGCGGTGGACTTCCAACTCGGTCTCCGACACCTCATAGTTCACACGCTCGCGTGTTTGACTGGTGGTCGAGTTGGATTCGCCGCCACCCGCCCCATCGCCGTCCGGCAGGTTCGACGCCACGGTGACTTCCTGCGAGCGGTTTCTGGAATTGTCCGAACTTTCCTCGACATCGGTACTGATCGCGACACGACCGTTTGGGTCGATGCGCCGCTCGCGAATCGACTCGGTTTCGGTCACCGTATCCACGCTCACCTCGACCACCGCGTTGCCGGGGCCAACGCGCGCCTCAATCAGGCGCATCACCCGTTCGCGGATCTGCTGCGCCCGGTCATTGGCAGCATCTGCCGAGGATGCGATTTCCTGCAATCCGATTACATTGCCACCGGAATCGATCACCGCGACGTTCTCCGGGGTCAGCCCGCTGACGGCAGAGGCGACCAGAAACCGGACGGCTTTGGCCTGCGCCGGCGTAACCTGCGCGCCGGACGCCACGAGATAGACCGACGCCGTCGGCTCAACCTCGCGCCGGAACGGGTTGTTCGACCCGGTCGCGATGTGAACCCGCGCCTGGCTGACATGGGGGCTGCCAACAATCGTGCGTGCCAGTTCGCCTTCTTTCGCGCGCCAATAGGCGGCATCGAACATCTGCGAAGTGGTGCCGAAACCATTGAGCGATTCGAGCAGCTCGTAGCCACCGCTGCCATTTGCGGGCAATCCCTCGCTGGCCAGTGTCAGTCGCAATTCATCGCGTTGCGAATCGGGAACGTAGATAGCCCCCCCGCGCACTTCATACCGTACGCCGCGCTGGTCGAGCGCACCCACGACGTCACCGGCCGCACCGCTGTCCAGACCGGAATAGAGCAGGGTCATCGAGGGCCTGACCGCAAGCCGCGACATGGCCAGAACACTCAGAAAGACAACAATCACTACTGCCACAACAATGATCTGTTTGCGTCTGTTCAACCCGGTCCAGACCGTTCCGATCTGCTGCACGTTCACCTCCGTCCCGCCGACATTCTGTGCGGCGCGTCCTCTGTTTGAACGATTGCCCTTAACAATCGGTTAGTCCCTGCGGGGTTATGACTAACCCGAACAGACAGATGAGGGTGCCATGACCGACGCGACAGCTGATGAGGCTGCTCCCACCGAAAAACCGGGAAAAAAAGGGCTGATCATAGGCGTGGTGCTGGCCGTGGCCGGGGCAGCGGGCGGATTCGCCCTGACCAATGCGGGCTTTTTGCCCATTGGCGGGGACGTCGGGGCGCAGGAGGCCAAGGGTGGCGACAGTATGGAAAAACCCGGGGCGAAGGGTCTGCCTGATGTCGTGTTCGTGGATCTGCCTCCGGTGATCGTGTCCCTGAACGCGGGCAATTCAAGGCATCTCAAGTTTCACGCCCAGCTGGAGGCAAACCCCGAATACGCCGCCGATGTCGAAAAGATGCGGCCCCGAATCATGGATGTGCTCAACGGATACCTGAGGGCTATCGAGGTTACGGACCTGCAAGACCCTCTGGCACTGGCGCGGATGCGCGGCCACCTGCTGCGGCGCATCAACATCGTCATGGGCGAAGGCCGCGTGCGCGATGTGCTGGTGATGGAATTTGTACTGAACTAGGAGGCGAAGGTGGAGCTGATCGCGGATATTCTTCTTGCTGCGGGCGCGTTTGGGGCGGGCCTTTACTGCTTTGTTCTGGCGCGGCGCCTGAAACGGTTCACCAATCTGGAACAGGGTGTCGGCGGTGCGGTGGCCGTTTTGTCGTCTCAGGTCGAAGAACTCAGGAAATCTCTAGAGTCGGCCCGAACAGCAGCGGACCGGTCGGGGGAGGCGCTGGAGGAGCTGACGCAACGTGGAGAATCAGTCGCGCAACGGCTGGAGCTGATGATGGCGTCGATGCATGACGTGATTCCCGATGATCCGCTGGAAACACCCTCCGTAGACCCTGAAACGGCGAAACCGGGACCAGAGAACAACGGCGTCTCGGGCGCAGACTCTCATCCTCGGGCCACACCGGGCGGGTTGATGTTTTTCCGGCATGAGCGCGAGCAGGTCGAGGCAAATCAATGATCCGGAAACGCCCGACCGGGGATGGATCAAGACCGCGAGGCGGCGTTTTGTTCCTGATATCCGTTCTGATGATCGGCTCTGCCGTAATTCGTCTGGGGTTAGAGGCTGGCCCGGCGCTGGCCCGCGAGTTGGAGGCGCAGCCCGAAAACAAGCCCGACTCCGCCCGGATGAAAACACCCGCCGAGGATATGCAGGTTCTGTTGCAGGAGCTGTTGCGTCGTGAAGATGCGCTGAAACGGCGCGAAGCGGAGTTTCAGGACCGTGAAAAAGCACTGCAAATCGCGGACAAGGCCATTGAAACCCGGCTCGCTGCCCTGAAACACGCCGAAGAGTCGCTGCGCGCGACACTCGCGCTGGCAGACGAGGCGGCCGAAGACGATTTGGCCCGTCTGACGGATGTCTATCAGAACATGAAGCCCAAGGACGCCTCCGCCCTTTTCGAGGAAATGGATCCGGTTTTCGCCGCCGGGTTTCTTGCCCGCATGCCGCCCGACGCGGCGGCTGGCGTCATGGCCGGGCTCAGCCCGCAGGCGGCTTACACCATCAGTGTCGTGCTTGCCGGGCGCAATGCTTCGGCCCCCAGAAACTAGCATGACCGGGAACACGAACATACACTTCGCTGGAGAGAGAACATGATCGGTATTGTCGGGATTGTCGTCATCTTCGCCATGGTTTTCGGCGGATATTTGGCTGCCGGTGGCAAGATGACCATCATTATGAAATCTCTGCCGTACGAGATTATGATGATCGGCGGCGCTGCTGTCGGCGCCTTTCTGATCAGCAACGACATAGGCGGTATCAAACATACGCTCAAAGACGTTGGAAAAGTTTTCAAAGGCCCGAAATGGAAGCCTGACGACTATCGGGATCTGCTGTGTCTGCTGTTTTCCCTGATCCGGATCGCCCGCGCCAACCCGGTCGAAGTAGAGCAGCATATCGAAGACCCTGACAACTCCAGCCTGTTTTCCGACTATCCCAGAATTCAATCTGACCGTGAGGTGGTTGATCTGATTTGTGACACGATGCGATCAGCCTCGATGAACTATGATGACCCGCATCAGGTCGAGGAAGTGCTTGAAAAGCGCATGGAGGCCAATTTCCATCACGCCATGCATTCCAGTCATGCGCTGCAGACAATGGCGGACGGTTTGCCTGCGCTGGGGATTGTTGCGGCGGTATTGGGGGTCATCAAAACGATGGGCTCCATTGATCAGCCGCCCGAGATTCTGGGAAAGCTGATCGGTGGTGCGTTGGTGGGAACATTTCTGGGCGTCTTTCTGGCCTACGGGCTGGTGGGGCCGTTCGCGGGCAAGCTGAAGGCCGTCGTTGAAGAGGACAGCCACTTCTATCAACTGATCAAAGAGGTCTTGGTTGCCAACCTTCACAATCACAACCCTGCCATGTGCATCGAGGTTGGTCGTCAGAACACCCCGTCGCACAATCGGCCCAAATTCTCCGAACTTGAGGATGCGCTCAAGGGGTTGAAGCAGGCGGCAGCATGATCCGGGTATTTCTTGCGTTTGTCGTTTGGGTATCGGTTGTTGGGCCGTTGGCGGCTAGGGAACTCACCGTCCGGTCGGGTGAGCACGGGTCGTTCACCCGACTTGTGATAACGGTGCCCAACGGAACCGGTTGGTCGCTTGCTGCCCACGCGCAGGGTGCGACCTTATCCGTGAACATAACGGACGTGACGTTTGCAACCCAGGGCGTTTTCCAGCGTCTGTCAGATGGGCGCTTGTTGTCGCTCGGCCAAAAACGGCCCGGTGGCGGTCTGGAAATGGAATTTGGCTGTGCGTGCGTAGCCCGGGCTTTTCTTCACGACGACACGATGATCGTGGTCGACATATCCTCCGGCGAACCCGAGATCACCGAATTACCCGAGCATGCCCAGTCCGACCTGGGACAAAGCCCGACCCCTAACTTAGATACGGACCAGATCGAATGGATACCCGGACAGGATATCCTGCCTCCCCTGCATGAGCTTTCGGAACAACGTATTGAACATCGATTGATGTCCCGATTTCTGCAGGGGGCCGACAGGCAGGCCATCGACCTCAAGCTTGCCGCAGTCGGGCCAAGACGTACGTCAACGCTCGAACCGGCCCCGAACCTTTTAACCGATCCCGTGCCTTTCAATATGTCGATCAGCTCAGTCTTTGATGAAAGAATTGGGCGCCCGGATATAGAAATTCCCTTATTAGGGTCTGTGCTAAACTGCATTACCAATCACGAACTCAACTTCGAAAGCTGGGGAGGCGAGGAGTCTTTTTCCGATCAGGTGGCGAATTTGCGCGGCGGTTTATATCAGGAATTCGATCGGCTGAACGAAGACAACGCCATCAGGCTTGCAAAGCTTTATGCATATTTCGGCTTTGGCTTCGAGGCGGGTCAACTTGTTGCGCTGATTGATAATCCGACCGATGAAACCTCGCGTATTCTGGCCATCGCATTGGCTGCGGAAAATGGCCCTCAACAGCGCGACAATCCTTTCTCTGGCCTGCAGGGATGCTTTGGGGATTCCGCGCTTTGGGCCGTATTGACCGACCGGAGCCTTGAAAAGGGCAGCGGCAGCGGCGAAATCGAAAGAGCGTTCGCGCGGCTGCCGGATCATCTGCGACGCCATTACGGAAGTGTCTTGTCGGATATTCTGCTTGATGCAAACAAGCCTGAAGCGGCGAGGCGGATTTTGCGCTTTGTCGATCGGATCGAGGACCACAATGAACCGGAATACGGGTTGGCCAAGGCAAGTATTGCCGCCATCGAAGGCAACCCGGCACAGGAAGAATCGATCCTGCTAGAAGTCATTGCAGAACCTGCAGCAGAGCTCGAGGCTCCGCTTGCAATGGTCAGGTTGATCGAAAAACGGCTAACAGAACGCGGCGCGGTTTCTGCGGCCGAGCTTGATCTGATCTCAGCATATGCCCTGCAATTCCGACGCTCGGAAATCGGCCCTGCGGTCAGAATGAGCCATGTTCTGGCACTGGCGCTACATCAAGAATTTGATGAGGCCGTATTGCAGCTTGGCAAAATTCGCCCGGATGTGCCTGCGCCAGCGTGGGACAAGACGCATGATCAAACCATGATGCTACTGGTGGAACGGTCGGATGACATCGCTTTTCTGCGCTACGGAGTCAACATGACCAGCGGTGATCTGAATACGTTGTCAGTTGAAACCGCCACGGCAATTTCAGATCGCCTTGTCTCTCTGGGGTTCGCCGCAAGGGCGATTGCGTTTTCAGACCGACCGCAGGACAGGGCCATGCGCGCGGCCCGGGCAGAGATTCGGGCCAAGGCGGCATTGTTGTCAGACAGGCCGCATCAGGCTTTGCTTGAAATTGCTGAAAACGAATCCGATTCTTCCCTGCACCTCCGCGCGAGAGCCTTAGCGCAAGCAGGAGACTTTGCTGCGGCTGCTGAATTGCTGGACGTTCTGGGCGCATCGGAAGATGCAGAGCGTTACTGGTGGCTTGCGGGGGCAGTACCCGATACAGAGCGGAAGAGTATCGGGAAATTCGGATCAATCGCTGCAATGACCAACTATCTGTCCAATACCGCAGGGTGGCAACCCGAAACCCCGTTGTCGAGTTCCACAGATATCCTCCGGGACAGCAGCCAGGCCAGAGAGGTCATTGCAAACATGCTTGACGCCCTTTCCTGATGTGACCAGATCAAGGCGCTCAATCGCGTCGCTGTCTGTTGTCTGACGATTGGCCATGCGGCATGAATGCAGCAATTCCAAGGGTGCTATACGTCCCCTATTCGGGGTTTGTGTAACACTTCAGGCACTGGGCGCGTCATAAAACAGATCGGCCAGATCGGAAAACGCGCTGTCCGGCCTTGTAAGGCTGAATACGGCGTCGCGAATGGCGGATGCACGCCGTTCTCCGATGGCGGGGGCTGCGAACTCCATGTATTTTTCTACGACTTCGGTCTGGCTAAGGGGCGCCTCGGGACCGCCGCGGGCGTGGGTGTCACCAGACTCTAATACGCGGCCATCCGTTGTTGTGATCTGAACATCCGCCCATCGTCCTTGTGGGAACCGCGCATTGTGTTTGTCACTTTCACCCACCTCAATCCGCTTGATCACTTGCGCAACAGTGGGGTCGGTCAACCCAGCGCCAGAGATATGTTCGACGCCAATACGGCCATAAACCATCTGGACGGCAACGGCGAAGGGCAACGAATATTGCGCCTGCGAGGTCGTTCCGGGCATGCCGGGGTACAGGCACGCGGCCTGATGAAAACTGCTGATCCGGACGTTTTGCGCCTGATCATGGCTTAGGTTGTTATCCAGCATGATCGCGCGTGCCCCATCAATCGCGGCGTGGGCCCAACGGCAGATGGGATAGGGTTTTACGTATTGATGCTCCATCTGCCAGAACTGTCCCAAGTCTTGCCAGAACGGCGCGGCTCGGTCCTCTTCGATGGTGATTGCCGGTGCTCCGGTAAAGCCACGTTCGGCGAGAATGGCGGCGGACATACCCACCATCGCGCCCCAACCAGAGCCGTCATGCAGCATGGTGGGGTTGGCAATTTCACGCATCATCTGGCTGCGCGGGCCGTGGTATTCCGCGATCCCCATGGCCTGCCGCATCTGTTCCTGTGAATGGCCGCGCAAACGCGAGGCCATTGCAACAACGCCAAGCGCATTCCAAGCACCGGATGTGTGGTAATCGCTTACGGTGGCGTGCAGGGCCAAGCCGGCCCGTCCCGCGATTTCGTATCCGGTGATCACTGCGGCCAGCGCATCAGGACCGGACAAATCGGGGTAATGTTCTGCCAGTGCGGCAAGGGCCGGTATCACAACCACCCCTATATGCCCCTTGGTCGGATTGTACCCATCATGCCCGTCCAGATTGTCTGTCTGGGTTGCGGCAGCATAAGCCGCGCCCGCCATGCTGACCTGGCGCCCGTCAAACATCATCCGCGCGCTATAGGCGGGGTCGGTGCTGGCATAGAGCAGTGCGGCGGTATCGCGAGCGATCACCCCGGCCTCCATCGGGCCGGAAGCGATCAGAATGCCGAGGGTGTCCAGCACCATCAGCGCAGCCGCCTCGCGCGCGCTTTCCGGCATTTCATCCGCCCCGCGCTTCAGGGCAAAGTCAGCCACGCGCTCGAAAGTTCCGGTCATTTCACACCTTCCAGAACTGATGTCTTAACATCCCGCAATCTTTGGCCTTTTGGGTCGAATGGCGGTTCGGCGAGGATTTTGGCCTTGTGAGGTTTGCCGAGAATAAAGATCTCGACCTCATCGCCCGGCTGCGCCACCTGC
>NZ_JBQFRI010000016.1:0-67903 GCF_056537325.1 Ruegeria sp. CF5
CGTGATGGGCCCGGTCATGCGCAAATCCTACCTCGAATACAAAAATGACGAGTGGGAACGATACCACCAGTCCGTCACAGACTGGGAAGTCCAGGAATATCTGAGACTGTATTGATGAACCAAAAGCAGGGCGATCAGCCGGCCATGGTCGCCCCGCGGAAAATGCCAATAGCATCAACAATCTACAGATCATCTGAGACTACGACGATGAAGAACATCTATACGTTCAACGGAACACCAGCGAAGCGTAATTTCACTGTCGCCGACCTGCGTGCACGCAAAGGTTCCAAAGACAAATTGACGATGGTCAACCCGTCCAGCCCGGAAGAAGCGCGGGCAGCGGTTGAAGCCGGTATCGATCTGTTCACCCTTTGGGATGAACAAGTGGAAATGGTGCGCCAGGTCGCCCCGAGCACATTTGCCGGTTCCGGTATGGGGTGGGAGCAACACGCCACCAATGACGACATTCTGCGGGCCGGTATCGCATCGATGGAGCGGGGCGCAGATTTCTTCTACACGAACCGCAGCTACGATGCCGTTGAGCTATTGGCCAAGAATGGAATTCCCGTCCAAGCGCATATGGGATTGATTCCTCGCTTGTCGACATGGGTTGGCGGACTTCGAGCCATTGGAAAAACGGCTGAAGAGGCGATGGAGCTACATCGCACATTCAAGCGTTTGGAAGATGCAGGGTGTTTTGCCGTCGAGATTGAGTGCGTCGCCGAAGAAGCGTTGCTGGCCCTGAACGAGAAAACCAGTATCGTTACATGTTCTCTGGGATCGGGTTATGCCGGTGATATCATTTTCCTCTTTTTGCACGATATCTGCGGCGAGGCCCCGAATGATCCGAAACATGCAAGGGCGTTCGGTGATGTGGGTCGGTTGCACCGGCAGATCTATAGCGAACGGGTAGAGGCAATGGTCAAATTCCGGGATGCCGTTAACGAGGGCTCGTTCCCGGGCCCCAAAGAGACGGTGCATATGTCGAAAGAGGAGAACGAGAAACTTCTCGAGGCATTGGACAAGCTCTGACAGCCGACCGCGATGGGGGTTCCGCCCCGATCCCACAAAATTCGAAATACTCGCCTTGGAAACCAAACCTGCAACTGCTTACAGGGAGATCTAACGAAGATGGCAACGATTACCTACGTCGAGCATGGCGGTACCGCTCATGTTGTCGAGGTTCAAAACGGTCTGACCGTGATGGAAGGTGCAAGAGACAATAACCTGCCGGGCATCGATGCCGATTGCGGCGGTGCATGCGCATGTTCGACATGCCACGTCTATGTGGATGCGGCTTGGGTCGAAAAGCTGCCGGGCAAAGATGACATGGAAGACGACATGCTTGATTTTGCATTTGAACCAGATCCGGCGCGGTCGCGTCTGACTTGTCAGATCACAGTATCAGATGCCTTGGACGGTTTGGTTGTTCACCTGCCCGAGAAGCAGATTTAAGTCGACGCTGTTGACAAGAATTGAGGCAGATCGCGCGGGGTCAGGCATCCGATCTGCCTCAACGCCGTTTTGAATTCAGCGAGAAAAACATCAAAGACGTGGTCCGCACCTTCAGGCCCAAGCGCGGCGACCCCTGCATAGAATGGACGCCCGGTGCAAACGAAGTCGGCCCCCAGCGCAATCAGGCGACAAATATCCAGGCCAGAGCGGACCCCGCCTTCGGCCAAAATCGGAAATTCGCGTCCTAACTGCTTGCGCATTTCAGGCAAAACGTCGGCCGGAGTAGGTGCCGCGTCGTATTGCCGGCCACCATGGTTGGACACCACCACGCCATCGCACCCCATGTCGCGCAGCTTAGCGGCTTCGGTCGGAGACAAAACGCCCTTCGCCACAAGTTTACCGGGCCAGTGGTCCCTTACAGCGCGCAGGCGGTCGGCGGTAACGGGCGTCGACAGGCTTGCGATCACATCGGCGGCGTTCTGGCCATCGCGGCCGATATAAGGACGCAGGTTGGCGAAATCCATTATGCCGTGGCGCAGGACGTGGTGTAGATTGGCCCAGCTCCAAGCGGGGTTCAGCGCCATCTGCCACAGTTTGGGCAAATCAAACCGGAACGGAAACTCTAACGCGTTGCGTAGATCGTGGGCGCGTCGGGCGGGGGTCGGCACGTCCATCGTGACCAGCAGAACGTCGTATCCGGCAGCTTTGGCGCGGCTTAACAGGTCATACGTGATACCGTCCCGGGATGACACATATAGTTGAAACCAGGCTGCTGGCCCTGCGATCTGCCGCAGCTTTTCCAGCGTCGCAGCGGTATATGTCGACCCCGTAAAGGCGAGCCCAGCCCGCGCAGCGGCGGATGCCAAGTGGGACCCGGCCCGCGGCCAGGCAATTTCGCCCCCGCCAACCGGAGAGACACCAAATGGCGCGGCATATCGCTGGCCGAACAGGGTGCAGGATAGGTCAGGGCCTTCGGCGTCATGAATACTGCGCGGCGTCAGGGTGACCTCAGACAATCCTGCGCGGTTTCGGGCCATCGTTGCATTGTCATCGACGCCTTCGAAAATGAAGTCTCGGGCAAATCCCGGCAAACGTTGTTTCGCCCGCCTTTCAAGATCATCAATGCGGGGAAAGCGTCGATGCAGTTCCGATGTCAAATCTCGCGACCAAGCAGATTGGATTCAAAGGGGAACTTGGACAACAGTTCATACCCGTCCTCGGTGATCAGAACCTGCTCTTCCAGTTTCACACCTTCAGCCCCTCCGACTTCTCCTACATAGCTTTCAACGCACATCGCCATGCCGGGCTCAAGCACGCCGTCATAGGCCAGAGCTTCGTCCTGCGGGTAGTAGATGCACGGCCATTCATCGGACATCCCGATACCATGAGCCAATACCGCATAGTGTTGATCCTGGAATTGCTCGGGCTGTTTGAACCCTTTCTCCATGACTTCACGGAACGACATGTCCGGTTTCATCAGTTCCAGATTATGCTGAATTTCATCATAGGCACGGTTGTAAAGCTCGCGTTGATAGTCGCTTGGCCGACCCGAGCCACAGAACAGTGTGCGCGACACATCTGCTGAATATCCGAAAGGGCCGACCATATCCGTGTCAAATGCCACCAACTCTCCCGGGCGGATGACGCGCCCCGAGGCTTCCTGCAACCATGGGTTCGTTCGATCGCCTGCCGCCAGCAAGCGCCCTTCGATCCAATCACCACCGGCCTCGACATTGGCTTTCCAAAGATGCGACCACAGTTCGATCTCGGTTAGGCCGGGGCGCAAGGCCTCGCGCATGCGCCACATGCCGCCTTCGGCCACCGCGATGGCGTAATTCATGCACAGGACTTCTTCGATGGATTTGATTGCGCGGGCTGGTTCGACCACCTTGTGCGCATGAACGACTTCCAGCCCTTTATTCGCAAACAACGCCGCAACCTGCGGTACCGGGCTTTCCACGCCCAGACGTGTGCTGCTACCGCCATGGCGTTGCATCAGGGCAGTAATCTGATTGACCCAACGGTCGATCATTTCGTCCATGCGCTGACCGGCAAACATAAAGCTGATCTGGATCGCCTCATCGCCCAACTCATCAATAGTTTCCAACCCCTGAGCGATCTTCTTGCCGGTTTCGCCATCGAAATAGACTGTCGGACCTTCAGCGGGTACGAACAGATAGCTGAGCGGGATGTGGCTTTGCATGATGCCGGCATCGCGCATGCCGGTAGCGTAGCGGATCGAATAGACCGAGGTCAGGACGCAGCCGCCCATGTCCTGTCGTTTCATCTCTTCCCGCAGCCGTTGCAGGCGATAGGCCCGCATCTTGGGTAGGTCGATCATTTCCAGCGTGTCGGTCATGCCGACAACCGGCGTAACCCGTGCGGCCTGCGCCAGTGTCATATCCGCATAGCGCATAAGCGTCAGACCTTTACAAAAACGCGCCCGTTTTCGACGCGGGTTTCATAGGTGCACAAATCTTGAACCGCA
The DNA here is from genome assembly GCF_056537325.1 of Ruegeria sp. CF5. Classification (NCBI taxonomy): domain Bacteria; kingdom Pseudomonadati; phylum Pseudomonadota; class Alphaproteobacteria; order Rhodobacterales; family Roseobacteraceae; genus Ruegeria; species Ruegeria sp. CF5. Next base: position 3,944 of record NZ_JBQFRI010000016.1, read on the forward strand.
GGCGCGTTGAGCGCCTTTCCCGTGCGAACACAAAACCGACCTTGATGGAGGGGGCATTCGATTACCCCATCCATGACCAGCCCATCGCCCAGTGATTCATCTTCGTGGGTGCACATGCCGTCCGTGGCAAAGAAACCTTCGGGCGTGTTGTAAATGGCCAGAAGTTTGCCCCCGACATCCAGAGTGATCAAATCCTCGTCGTCAATGTCGCCTGTTGCACAGGCATCATGCCATTGCTGTGTCATTTTCTTCCTTTGCTAAGTCATCCGAGAAGGCCTGGCGGATTTTCTTGGACCGGTCATCGCGCCCCAGCGAGCGTCGGATGGCAATTTTAAGAACCTCCCAATGAGTGCTCAGGAAACCGGCATCGGGTTCGGGCAATTGATCGGTGAGCGCCTCACTCAGGTCCGGCAGCGCATGAAACGGCACCGTTGGATACAGGTGATGCTCGATATGGTTGTTCATGTTGAAATACAGGAATTGAAAGAACCAATTGGTGCGGAACGAGCGGGTCGATTGCACGATATTGGGTTGGTTTTCGGCCATTTCCACATGCTGCATCAGGATGAATGCGTTCATGATCGGTCCGCCCAGAACGCGCGGGATCACGATCAGCCACAGGGGCCATAGCCAGCCAAGCCAGACGCTGATTGCGGCAAGGCCCAGGTAGATCGCGACGCAGATCTGCGTATTGCGCTGCATTCTGGACAGTTCGCTTTTCGGTGTGACGCGTTTGACGTTCTCCGAGAAGATGCCGAAAGAATGCAGCACAAACATTCTCGTCTGATGCCAGTATAGCCCCAGCCCCAGGATTTCCTCGATCCATCCCCAAAAAGTCAGCGGGATCGGGGCATAAGGCATCTGGTTGTCTGCGCCCTCGATCCAGGTGTGGGTGTGGTGGCTGGCATGGGAGTAGCGACGGTGCAGCGGTTCCTCATAATAGAGCAGTGAGGTGAACCAGAATACCAACTCGTTCAGCCAACGGGTCCGAAAGGCGGTGCCGTGTGCGCATTCATGTGACAATGCATAGGCTGATACCGCGAAGAACCCGGAATAAATCAACAGCGCCGGAACCATCCACCAAGTGCCTACGGAGAGCATCACCAAAGTGCCGGTAATCGCCAACAGGCCAAGCCAGCACCCGAGGTAAATCAGGCCTGGCCGGTCACTGCGCCGCATGAGCTGCTTGAGCTCTTTCTTGTCCATGTGGATGTTGGATGTCTTTGCATTGGTAATCATGACATAGCCCCAGTTCCGGGGCCCGGCAGCTTATTGCAGCCAGGCGTCTTTCTCGTCGATTTCGATGATGGTTGGACCATCTGCCTGCAGCGCGAATTCCAGCGCCTCGCGCAGCTCTTCGGCGCTCTGCGGACGGCGACCATGGGCGCCAAAGGCTTCGGCGATTTTCTTGAACTCGGGGTTGTAGATGGTGCAGCCGATGGTGGGCAGGCCCTTGCTGTCCATATATTCCCGGATTTCCTGATAGCCGTCGTTGGACCAGACGATTATCGGCATCGACAGCTTTTGCTCGACCGCTGCGGCCAGTTCTTCGCAGGTCATCTGGAACGACCCGTCTCCGGTGATGCAGGCCACCGGCTTGTCACCCGCACCGACCTTCATGCCGATGGCGACCGGCACGCCAAACCCCATCGCTGCATAGCCGTTTGGGAAGTGAAACAGGTTCGGGAGTTTCATCGGATAGTGATAGAGCCCGGTATAGCAGACCTGAGACGCATCGGCGCTGATGATCGTATCCTCGGGCAGGACGTCGTGAATGATTCCCAGCGCCTTTTTGTGCTTGGGGGATTCCTTGCACAGATCTCCGCTGAATTTGGCCTTGGTCTCGGCCACGAGATCGGCGGCAGGTTGGTCGTGCTGCGGGCCGTTGTGGTTTTCCAGCGCCTTCAGAATGGCCGAAACCGCCAGCTTTGAATCGCTCAGCAGGGCAGCGGCGGGTTTCGAATAGTGCATGATCTGGCCGGGATCGATATCGATGCGGATCAGTTGCCCGTTGATCGGGTAATCCTCGGTGAAATACCGATCGGGTTCGGCAAATTCAGTGCCGATGGCCAGTACAGCATCTGCATCTCGCAACAGGTCTCGCACCGGATCAAACGCCTGAGTGAAGCCTAAACACAAAGGATGATCCTCGGGGATCACACCTTTGCCCGCGCAGGAGTTGATGACGGGCGCGTCCAGCCGTTCGGCCAATTCCAGAACCTCTTTTGAGGCCGGGATAGCACCGCCACCCACCACGATCATGGTGGAATTGCTGGCGGAGAGCATCCCGGCAATCTTGTCGACCTCGGTCGGGTCGGGGCCGGGTTTTGGGGCAGGGGGCCAGGCTTCGATTTCGAAGCTAGCGGGGCCGGCAAGAATGTCCTGCGGGATCTGGATGCAGACCGGGCGCGGGCGCTGGCCGGAAAAGACAGCAAAGGCGCGGGCCAGAACCTCGGGCAGGTTGCGTGCGTCCAGCAAGGTGTGGGTGAACGCCGTGACCTGATCCAGAATGTCGGATTGCGAGCGCAGCTCGTGCATCCGGCCGCCGTTCATACCCAGCTCGTGCACGTTGTTCATGGTGGTGAAGATCAGCATCGGGATCGAGTTTGAATAGGCCTCGCCTATCGCCGTGGTTCCGTTGGTAACACCAGCACCCGTGACCAGAAAACAAACGCCGGGCTTGCCGGTGGCGGCGGCATAGCCATAGGCGCCATAGGCCGAGCCCTGTTCGTGCCGGGGGGTGACCTGACGGATGCCCATCTTGTCGAAATTCCGGTAGAACTCGACTGTGTGATAGCCGGGAATGCCAAAGGCAGTATCGACACCATAGGCTTTGAGCAGATGCAGAAGGCCCTCGCCACAGGTCATGGCGGATGTATCTAGATCTTTCATGGCTGTTTTGTCCCTTCGACGACAAAGTGGTCCGGTCGACCGGAGTTGGCATAAGTGATCACGTTCTTGATCGCGCGCGAGCGGCCTTCCTCATCGGCCTCGACCGAGTAATAGGCGGCATGCGGTGACACCACGGTGCGCGGGTGGTGCAGCAGGGGGTCATTTGGATCAGGTGGCTCGACCTCGAACACGTCCAGCCCGGCACCGCCGACCTGACCACTGTCCAGAGCAGCGAGCAAAGCGTCGGAGTCAATCAAAGCGCCCCGCGAAGCATTGACGATGAAACTGCCGCGTTGCATCCGCCCCAGCAGATCAGCGTTTACGATATGCCTGGTTTCGGCCGTGAGTGGAGAGTGCAGCGATACGACGTTGGACCGTTCAAACAGCGCTTCTTTGGTCTCGACCCGCTCGATCCAGTCCGGGAATGCTTCGGCGGGCATATAGGGGTCATATGCAATTACCTTGCCAAAACTGGGTGCAGCGCTGCGTGCGGCCTGCTGGCCAATGCGCCCACACCCCATCAGACCAAAGGTCATGTCGTGCGTGCGGTGCAGAACGCCCGGCTCTTCATAATCCCAGCGCCTTTCGCGGACCGAACGATCATAGAAGGGCAGGTGGCGAACCAGAGACAGCGCCATGGCGGCGGCGTGTACGCCAACTTCGGACACCCATGCGTCCGGGATATGCGCAATCCAGACACCGTGCCGCTTGGCCGCTTCTGTATCAATGGCATCGACCCCGACCAGCGGGACGCTGACGACTTTCAGATCGGGTAGGGCAGAGAACACGGCCTCGCCAATCGGCGCATAGAGCGACACGATGGCATCAGCGCCGGTTTCCTTGACCAAATCGATAACCTCTTGTTCCGAGGTGCAATGGGGATCGGCCACCACCATCTCGAACCCCGCGTCGTTGATAAGGGCGGTTTCCAGATCGAGGTCGGGTTGCACGAAATCAGTAAAGGCGATCTTCACACCTGGGTCTCCTTGCTGAGCCTTGGGTAAGCCCGGCACAGCCCCTGCTGTCCGGTGACTCGATAAAGGAGTTTTGAAGTCATCTTTTCAAACGACTAATTTCCGGCCATGATGCGACGAAATGGAATGGCAGCGTTGAGACTGAAGGAATGCAGCAGGAAAACCGCAAAACAGCGACTCCGCCACTGCATTGGCTGCGCGCCTTTTCGGTCTCGGCCCGGCATCTGAGTTTCACCGACGCAGCGCAGGAGCTGCTGATCACGCAATCCGCTGTAAGTAAGCAGGTTAGGCTGCTGGAACAGGCCTTGGGTCAGCAATTGTTCATCCGCCGCCATCGCGGTTTGACCTTGACCGAGGCCGGTCGCAACTATCTCCCCATCGTCGAGCGGGCCTTCAACACGCTGGAACAGGGCACGCGGTCGTTTCTGGGTTATTCGACCGGTCGCAATCTACACCTGAAAGTAAATTACGCCTTTGCCTCGTTCTGGCTGATGGATCGACTGGATGACTTCATGGAGGCCCATCCGGACGTGCAACTGACCGTCTCAACCGCATTGTGGGAGCAGGAGTTTCAGGGCACCACCGCGGATATTGAGATTCACTATGGTCGAGAGGAAACCTTTCAGGAAGACGCGATCCGTCTGCGGCAGGAAACACTCACGCCGGTTTGCGCACCTGAAGTTGCGAAACGGCTGAAGTCGCCGGATGATCTGGCAAATGAACGAATTCTCGATCTGACGGGTGTCAACGAAACTTGGGACTTCTGGCTCGCGCGTTCCGGGGTTCGGGGGCTTGCGTTGAAAGACCGACATTTCTTCAGCACCTATGTCCTGTCACTGACTATGGCACAGGCGGGCAAAGGAGTGTCCATGGGGCACACGACATTAGTCGAGCGCGCGATCGCACGAGGCAATCTGGTCGTACCGTTCGACATCCATGTTCCCGGGCGTGACGCGTATTTTCTGATCCACAATAAGGGCAGCGCCGCAAATCCTTATGCGTCGCTGTTTGTCGATTGGGTTCAGGCGCAGTTTTGAAACCGGCCCGACGCGTTATCCGTCAGAAACCGGATGGTTGGCCATCCGCTCAAGCGCCTTGACCATACCCGAGTGATCGTCCTGCGCCCCGCCATTGGCCGAGCAGGAATTGAACAACTCCTGCGCTGTGGCGGTGTTGGGCAGCGACACGCCGAGGGCGCGGGCCGAGGACAATGCCAGATTGAGGTCCTTCTGGTGCAGTTCGATGCGGAACCCCGGATCCATCGTGCGTTTGATCATCCGTTCTCCGTGAATCTCAAGGATTCTTGAAGTGGCAAGCCCGCCCATCAACGCCTCTCGAACCTTTGCAGGATCGCAACCCGCCTTGGATGCAAAGACCAGCGCCTCGGCCACCGCTTCGATATTCAGGGCGACGATGATCTGGTTGGCGATCTTGCAGGTCTGACCAGCTCCATTGGCCTCGCTTATTAGGGTGATGTTCTTGCCCATCAGCTCGAACAGGGGTCTGGCCCGGTCAAACGCGGTTTGCGGCCCGCCGCACATTATGGTCAGGCTCGCCGCCTTTGCGCCAACCTCGCCGCCCGACACCGGGGCATCGACGTATTGACCGCCCTTTTCATTCACAGCCCGTGCAAGCGCCTCGGTTGCGATAGGGCTGATCGAGGACATGTCGATCACCAGAGAGCTTTCGTGCACATTGACCAGCACACCGTTTTCCCCGGTGATCACTCGTTCCACATCGGGCGTGTCCGGAACCATGACGATCACGGTATCGCAATGCGCCGCGACCTCGGCCGGGCTGCCGACCACCTGAACGGGCTTGTCCGCAAGCGCATCGGGCAGGGCCGAGCGGTTGAGACAGGTGAAAATGGTATGGCCAGCATCTGCCAGATGCCCGGCCATGGGGGCGCCCATGACGCCCAGTCCGATGAACCCGATATTCATGACAATCTCCTCAATAGCCCAACTTGGGATCGATGGGATTCAGCAGCGGCTTGCCCGCAAGAAACAGCTCCATGTTCTGAAAAAACAGGCCCAGCGTCAGCGGGATGTACGCGTCGCCGTCATCGGCCGAGACATGGGGCGTGATAATCATGTTCTTCGTGTTCCACAGACGCGACTCGGGTGCGATGGGTTCGGGATCGAACACGTCCAGAATGGCGCCGCCCAAACTGCCTTCGTCCAGCTTGTCGCAGAGTGCATCGTAATCCATGACAGCCTCGCGTCCGATATTGATGATACCCGCCGTGGGTTTCATCAGATCCAGCCGCCGCCGATCCATCAGCCCGCGTGTGTCCGGCGTATCGGGTGTGGCGATCAACAGATAGTCGGCCAGTGGCAGAACCTCGTCCAGCTGCGCCGTCGGCACACAGCGATCACAGCCTTCGACATCCCGGCCCGACCGGTTCACACCGATCACGTTGACCCCCAGAGGTTTGATCATCTTGGCACCTGACCCACCCAGCGACCCGGTTCCCAGAACCACGACGGTCTTGCCAGCGATGGGTGAGCAATAAAGCGACTCGTAATATGTATTGCGCTGATTGGTGACGATGGCAGGCATATGCGAATGCAGCATCAGGATCGCCATCAGGCAGAACTCACCGGCCTTGGCGGCATGAACGCCCTTGTTGTTGGTCAGGGTCACGCCCTCGGGCAGCCAGTCCATCGGCAGCATATGCTCGACCCCGGCACCGATGCAGTGAATCCATTTCAGATTGGGCGCGACCTGCGCCAGATTCTCGGTGGGCATGTTCCAGGTCAGAAGCACTTCGGCATCCGCCATCGAGCTTTGCCAGTTGTCAGTATCCCAGTCGATGAACGGATCAAGCTTGCCGACAACATCGGGGTGCAGCGCCTGCGCCGTGTCAAAGCGTTCACCGGTGATGGTGAACACCTCTTCGCCTTCCGGTGTGTTCGGAAATGATCCTTCAGCCCAACGGTTGTTTTTGACGTGAACTTTCACAGCCATAGTGGTTTCCTTGCGTAGAGTTGACCAAAAAACCCCCGCGGACCGATGGAAGAACCGGTTCGCGGAGGAAGTAGGGGAGTTCACCCGATACCGTTGGCTTCCATTTCCTTGAGTCTTTCGATGATCGCGGTGTCACGGTTCTCGTCACACCAGTCTTCGTGCGCAAACTGCATATCCATCACCGCTTCGCCGATCTTCAACAGATAGGCACTGTCGTCCTGACCATCGATCGGGGGCAGATGCAGCACCGTGTCCTGACCATAGGTGCGCACCGAATTTGCACCGTGCCGCAGGGGCTGAGGTGGTTCGATGCCGTCATTCTCGAGATCCCGGATCGCCTTGCGCACACGGCGCCGATATAGCGAGATACCCCGGTCAGTCGGCATCAGGTTCTCACCTTTATGGGTCGAGATTGGTCCCATTCCTTCTACGGCTTCCGAATCCGCCGGGTAGCGCTGTTTCTCTTCGGGTGTCCGGTCCAGAACCTCACCCTGTTCGATCATCTCGTGACCTTCCTTGGTGTTGTATTCGTGCGGGTCCCATCGGTCGCCGAAATTCGCCCATGCGTAGACAATGGTGTTTTCGTCATCCACCGGCACCACCCAACGGGTAAAGCACGACCGTCCGAAATAGCGCTGTTCGGTCCCGTCGGCGGCATAGGCTGACCCGGCTTGGGTAAAGTTCGGCAGCACAAGCTCGTTTAGCCGGACCCAGGCGTTTTCACCGATGCGTCGGGTGGATGTGCCGAGGAAATGGTTTTCATTCCGCTCATAGAATTTCAGTTCACCCGAAGCCATCATTCCTTCGGAGAACTGAGGGTGGCTGTTCTGGCTGTGCAAAAAGGTTGTATGGGTCGGGTCCATGATCGCATCCTGAACCTGAATCCAGTTGCAGGTATATGGCGCCTTGTAGGGCGCGCTGGTCATGCCCTCATGCTCGAAGGCGTCGTAGATCGGGAAATCAGGCTGTTTGTCGGGCGGACCCATATAGGCGAAGATAATACCGCGATATTCGATAACCGGATAAGCGCCCAGCCGGGTCCGTTCCTTGACCATCTCGACCGCGCGTGCGGTCTGATCCTCGGCTGGCGCTTCGAGAATTTCGCCATCCGGTGCAAACAGCCAGCCGTGGTAGCAGCAGCGAATTCCCCGGTCTTCGCATTTCCCATATTCAAGCGAGGCGCGCCGATGCGGGCAGTATTTGTGGACCAGCCCGATCTGTTGCTTGTCCTCGCCATAGCGGAACACGACCAGTTCTTCGCCGAGGATGGTGATGGCTTTGGGCAGATCGCCAAGATCGTCGGTCAGATGGACCGGATGCCAGAAACGGCGCAGATATTCACCTGCGGGTGTGCCCGCTCCGACGCGGGCGATCTCTTCGTCGATCGCGGCGGGATGGGATTGATTGTAGCCTTGGAAATTCCCGGCAAATGTTTTGATCTGCGGTTTTTCTGCTGCGGATGACATGGTTGGCTTCCTCCTGATCGGTCGGGCGCTTGGTTCCATCGAACTGCAGTTCTGCAAGTTGATTCAATCCGAACTTTGATTGCGAATTATTTCACGTCAACGAAAAATTACGATCCAAATACTACGAGATTCGTAGTAAAATCCGGATTACGTATCAGATTAGAGAGTTCTCATGACCGAAACCAACCGAAAAAAGCCATCATCCGATCACGCAACCGGGGCAGGCAGCCGTCAGCGGGACACCGCATTGTTGAATGACAGCCTCAATCAGGAAATTATCCAGGCGCTGCAAAAGGATGGGCGCACTCCGTTTGCGGAAATTGCCCAAAAACTCAACGTATCCGAGGGCACGATCCGAAATCGGGTAAATGCCATGAAATCCAGTGGCAGCCTGCGCATCGTCGCCGTCACCGATTCAGGCGTTTCCGAGTATCGGACCGAGGCCATGGTCGGCATTCGCGTCGCTTCCGGACATCGGCCGGAAAGCGTTGCTGCCCGCCTCTCGGCGTTGGAGGAAATTGTTTATGTAGTTTGGGTAAGCGGCAATTATGACCTGCTCATCGAAATTGTGACAGATGACCGCAAGACCTTTCTCAGCATGTTGTCCGAGCATGTCTATGGCCGGGAAGACATTGGCTCGGCCGAAGTTATGACCGGGCTGATGAACTTCAAAAACCAGTTCCTTCTCAAAAGCAACTGGGGATGAGTGAAATGCGGAACCGTCATCTAGTTTTGCGCCATGATGCGAAATCCGTAATCAACACGAAAAAAGATCTCATAAAGATTACTGTAACAGCAAAGATGTTGCGTAAAACAGAAGTTCGCCCCTATCATGCTGGGACAGAACACTCGAATCAGGCACGCCACGTTGTCGAATGTCCTCACGCCGAAAGGAATGGACATGGACTTAGAAGCAAAGTCGAACCCATTGGAGGAACCTGCCAACGTAGCTGACAGCGGCGTGGCCACACGCACGCAACCTGTTTCGTCTGGCCTGCGCGCGCAGCCGCAGGCTTCTCATTTTGTGGATGGAGAGTACGTGGAGGATCCGGCAGGTGCCCGGATCGAATGTATCTATCCTGCAACCGGTGAGCGGATTGCCCTGCTGCATTCCGCAACACCCGACATTATCGCGCGTGCGGTAGAAAGCGCAGCGCGGGCGCAGGCAGAATGGGAACGAACCTTACCGGCTGAGCGGGGTAGAATCCTGCGCCGGGCGGCCGATATTATACGCGACCGGAACCATGAACTGTCCGTTCTCGAGACGTTGGACACCGGAAAGCCGTATCAGGAAACGATTGTTGCGGATGCGCTGTCTGGCGCTGAAGCATTCGAATTTTATGGTGGGCTGGCCAGTAGCCTTTCGGGCGAGTGCATCCCGTATGGCGAGTCGTTCATCTATACGAAGCGGGTCGCGTTGGGTGTGTGCCTTGGTATCGGTGCCTGGAACTATCCGACACAGATCGCGTGCTACAAGGGTGCTGGAGCATTGGCCTGTGGCAACTCGGTCATTTTCAAACCTTCCGAAGTCACGCCGCTTTGTGCGCTGAAAGTCGCGGAAATCCTGATCGAGGCCGGACTCCCGAAAGGGCTTTACAACGTGGTCCAGGGCTATGGCGATGTCGGGGCCGCGCTGGTCACGCATCCCGATATCGAAAAGGTCTCGCTGACCGGTTCGGTACCCACGGGATCAAAGGTGATGGCCGCAGCCGGCGCGGGGATAAAGCATGTGACGATGGAGCTTGGCGGTAAGTCACCTTTGGTCATATTCGAAGATGCCGATCTGGATGCCGCCGTAAGTGGTGCGATCCTTGGGAACTTTTACTCTGCCGGACAGATCTGTTCGAACGGCACTCGTGTTTTTGTCCAACAGTCGATTCGAGCGGAGTTCGAACGAAAACTCGTGGAACGAGTACGGCAAATCCGTTTGGGTGATCCTCTGGACCCCGACACGCAGATGGGATCGCTGATATCTGCGGCACATATGCAGAAAGTGCTGGGCCACATTGAAACCGGGCTTTCAGAAGGGGCTCGACTGCTGTGCGGGGGAAAGCAGGCGTCCGTTCGCGGTTTCGAAAACGGCAGCTTCGTTGAGGCCACGGTGTTTTCGGACGTCACAGACGACATGGGCATCGCGCGCGAAGAGATTTTTGGCCCTGTTCTCTCAATCCTCGAATTCACGGACGAAGAAGAGGTGATCCGCCGCGCCAACGATACTGACTTCGGATTGGCAGCAGGGGTCTTTACGCGCGATCTGACCCGGGCACACCGGGTGATCGACCGGCTGCAGGCAGGTACGTGCTGGATCAACACCTATAACACCATGCCGGTTGAAATGCCGTTTGGCGGTTTCAAGCAATCCGGCGTCGGCAAGGAAAACTCCCGGGCCGCGCTGGATCACTACAGCCAGATCAAATCCGTTTATGTCGAAATGGGAGGAGTGGAAACGCCCTATTGAAAAACACCCGATATCGCCGGGGATGGGAAACATGAGCCTGAAAAGATCAGTTTTTTCAGCATCTTTCCGTCCATCGGCACAGCCCGAAAAGACGCATGAAACAGCGCGCCGGGCAGACAAGCGCATTTGGCTACGGATCGTTTGTCGGACCAGTCATTCCAACAGTAAGGAGAACCAACAATGAAAACGAATATTCTGGGAACTGCCCTTTCCGCCGCGCTGGCCCTGACGGCCGGCAGTGCGCTCGCCGGACCGCTGGAGGACCGGGTCGCAGCAGGTGAGCCGATCCGCCTTGGTTTTGCCGCGGCGGCCCCTTGGGCCCATCCGGGAGAAAACGGGGAACCGCTGGGATTCGTAAACCAGATCACCCTGGATCTGCTGGAAAAGATGGGTCACACGAATATCGAACCTGTCGTGACCGACTGGGCTGGTCTTATCCCAAGCCTGATGGCGGGTCGTGTCGATATCATCACCGGTGGGATGTATATTCTGGGTTCGCGCTGCGAGAATATCGACTTCTCCGAGCCGGTCGGGCAATTCGGTAACGCCTTCATCGTGCCCGAGGGGAACCCCGAGAACCTGCAGACATATGAAGAGATCAAGAATGCAGGCGTCACCATGGCCGCTGTTGCAGGCTATGTGAATGTCGAAGAAGCATTGAAAGTCGGTATACCCGAAGCCAACATCATGCAGTTGCCCGGCACGACCGAAGTGCTTGCAGCCGTCAAGGCCGGTCGGGCGAGTATCGGCGCGATGACCGCAGTTGAGGCCTATGACCTTGCAGCCAAAACCGACGGCATCGAAGCGACGGATACCAACGCACTGCCGGAATGGACTTTCAACTGGGTTGCTATCGGCTTCCACCCCGATGACGATGGATTCCGGGAAGAGTTCAATGCTGCCATGCCCGGTTATCTCGGGTCCGAGGCAATGCTCTCTGCCGTCGAGCAATGGGATTACTATCCGGACAACGTCCCGGGCGAAGACGCCTCGATGGAATGGGCCTGTGCCAATCGCTGATCCCCGGCGAGGATCATTCACTTAACTTGCAAAAAGCAGCGCCCTGTCGGGCAGGGCGCTGTTCTTTGCACCTCTCATCCTCTGAGTAAACACGAAGGGAGCGGCGTTTGCCCTATTACGAATTTCTTGAGGCCTATGGCGGACGGCTGCTGGAGGGGTCGCTGATCACGGTTGTGCAGTTTGTCCTGGCCACAATCGTGTCCGTAATCGTCGCCCTTACCTTCGGGTTGATGCGCCTCTCTCAGAACGTCGCGGTCAAAGGCGTCGCCACTGTCTATATCGAGATTTTTCGCGGAACGTCGCTGCTGGTGCAGCTGTTCTGGATTTTCTTCGTTCTTCCCTTGTTTGGGGTCACGCTGGACAAATTCACTGCTGGTTTCATTGCCGTTGGAATGAATATGGGCGCCTACGGGGCTGAATTGGTCCGCGGTGCAATACTTGCCGTTCCAAAAGGGCAGTGGGAGGCCACCAAGGCCATCAACATGACACCCGGGCAAAGGATGCGGCGTATCATTTTGCCTCAGGCCTTTGTCATCATGTTGCCGCCCTGGGGCAATCTGGTCATCGAGATCATGAAAGGCACGGCGCTGGTGGCGCTAATCTCTGTCACTGACCTGATGTATGAGGCCCGCCAGATCAATATTTCGACCTTCCTGTCGGTTCAGACTTTCGGCACGGCTTTGATCATCTATTACATCTTCGCGCGGTTCCTCATCACGCCCTTCATGCGATATTTCGAGCGCACGATGGCCCGCAAGATCGGGAGGGCCTGACCGATGCAATGGCGCTGGGACTGGACCTGGGAATTGTTGCCGCGTTTTATCGACGCGACGGGAAAAACTCTGCTGGCGGCGGGCGGGGGATATGCCATCGCTGTGGTATTGGGGCTGGTCTTCGTACTGGCACAACGCACGCCGTACCGCATTGTGACAGTGTGCGTGCGCGAAGTGGTCGAGTTTATCCGCTCGACACCGCTGCTTTTGCAGGTGTTCTTCGTATTCTACGTGGGGCCACAGTTCGGTATCAACCTGTCGCCCTGGACATCGGGCCTGATCGCGATCGGTGTTCACTACGCGGCTTACCTGTCCGAAGTTTATCGTGGTGGCATCGAAAGCGTGCCGAAAGGCCAATGGGAGGCCGCAACCGCCATCAACATGCCGGTCATCCAAACCTATCGCCGCATCATCATCCCGCAGGCGCTACCGCCGGCGATTTCGGGAATGGGGAACTACCTGGTCGGTATTTTCAAGGACACCCCGATGCTGTCCGTGATTGGCGTGGCTGAATTGATGCATACCGCTAACGCGGTCGGCGCCCAAAGCTATCGTTACCTTGAACCCTACACCATGGTCGGCGTGATCTTCCTTGCGATCTCACTGCCCACCGCGTTTTTAATCGCCCAGTTTGAAAAATGGGTGCGCCGTAAAATGGGAATGAGATAAATGAACGAAGACATGAGCCAATACCCATTGCGCCTTGAAGGCGACGATATCCCGATGGTCCGGTTTCAGAACGTGCGCAAAAGTTACGGCAATCTTGTTGTACTGGACCATCTGAATCTGGATATCGACGCGGGTGAGATGGTGACAATCATCGGTCCGTCCGGGTCAGGCAAAACCACCGTTCTGCGCATGCTGATGACGCTGGAAACCATAAACGGTGGCGTCATCTACGTGGATGGAGAGCCCCTGACACATATGGAAAAAGGCGGTGTGCTGGTGCCCGCGAACCCGGCGCATATCCGGCGTATCCGCAGCAAGATCGGCATGTGTTTTCAGCACTTCAACCTGTTCCCGCACATGACCGCCTTGCAGAATTGCATGGAAGGTCCGGTGCAGGTTCTCGGAATTCCTAAGAAAGAGGCCGAAGAGCGGTCGATGGAGCTTCTGCAAATGGTCGGCATGGACGAGAAGCGCGATCAGCATCCGTCGCGCCTATCTGGTGGCCAGCAGCAACGCGTCGCCATCGCCCGTGCGTTGGCCATGCGCCCCAAGGTAATGCTGTTTGACGAAGTAACGTCGGCATTGGATCCCGAAGTGATCGGAGAAGTTACCAATGTCATCCGTAAGCTGGTGGATGCACATAATCTGACTATGCTGATGGTGACGCATCAGATGGGGTTTGCCAAAGACATCTCAGACCGCGTCTGCTTCTTCTTCAATGGCGCGATCGAAGAACAGGCAGCGCCCGAAGAACTGTTTGAAAACCCGAAACGAGAACGCACACAGCAGTTCCTGAATGCGGTCCTCGAATCCAACTGAGGACCCGCTAGGGAATTCACTCAACCAATGGATTTTGTAGTTCGCGACGAGTGATTGGGCCGCGGACAAGAACCTAATCCGGAGCAAGAGGACGTTGTAGCTCGCGCTGGGGTGTCCTCTTAGCATTATGTAGAGCGACCGGACAACTCTCGAACGCATTCCAAAACGGCTGCCGAATAACGCGATTTGTTCCTGTCCAGTCGAAACAACGGTACGGACACGCTGATGGCGGCGATAGGGCGTGCGGCGTCGTCAAGTATTGGTGCGCCGAAACAGGCGATGCCGACTTCATTCTCCTGATTGTCAAAAACGAAACCCTGTGTGCGGCATTGGTTAATCTGAACGCGTAATCCGGCAGGGTCTGTTGTTGTGAAAGACGTGATTGGTGTCAGTGTCGCGGTTTCGAGATAATCGGCAAACTTATCCTCAGGTAAAGCGGAAAGATAGGCTTTGCCCACACCGCTTGAGTGCAACGGAACAAACGTACCTATGGTCGAGTTCATGCGCACTGTTTCGAGGCTTTCGATTTTGTCGATGTAAACAAGCCCTTCGCCACTTGGTACGGCGAGGTGCACGGTTTCCCCTGTCTTGTCTCTGACGCGAATAAGCGCATCGCGGGCAAGGTCACGAATGTCAGATGTAGATAGGGCGGTACGGGCCAGATTGATCAAACGTGGGCCGGGTTTGTAGCGTTTGTCTTTGGCCTGAATTACCAGGCCCTCGGCTTCCAACCCGTGCAGCAATCTGTACAGGGTGGGGCGTGTGAACGTGCATTCAGTAAGCAAATCCTGAAAGGTCGGAGGCGTGGTCCGGTCGCAAATATGCTGCAAAAGACTGATGCTTCGCGCAAAACTCTGCGTCCCCTGAATTTGTTTTGACATGCGTGAACCTCTCTGTTGACCAGCGAACTGCGCAGCGTGTAACGTCCATAAAATGGTCTAAATGTCCACTATATGGACAATGTAAGATGGAAGCAATGAACGAAATACGAAAACGCGCCTTGATCACCGGCGGAACCAGCGGGCTTGGACTGGCGATTGCCGAAGGTTTTCACGAGGCGGGTTATCAGGTGATGGCTGTCGGATTAGGCGATCTGCCGGAGGGTAAACCCGGTCTGAGTTTTCATTCGCTGGATGTGACTGATGGGAAAGCGGTTGAAGCCCTCTGTCAGGACATTCCCGGACTGGATGTTGTGGTGAACGCTGCAGGTGTCATCCGGCGCAACGAAGAGCACGATCCGGAGATATTTGCCAAAGTTCTGGATATTAACCTGAACGGCACAATGCGCGTTTGCGCTGCCACGCGCGCGCATCTTGCCAGTACCAAGGGTTCAATCATCAATATCGCGTCGATGCTCAGCTATTTTGGCGGTGGATTGGTGCCTGGGTATGCGGCATCCAAAGGCGGGATCGCACAACTCACCAAATCACTGGCGATTGCTTATGCGTCGGACGCGGTTCGCGTAAATGCGCTGGCACCGGGGTGGATCGCCACGCCGCTGACACAGAACCTGCAAAACGACCCTGAGCGCAGCGGGGCCATTCTGTCGCGCACACCTATGGCGCGATGGGGCAAACCGCAGGACCTGATCGGCCCGGCCCTGTTTCTGGCGTCTGAACAAGCAGAGTTCATCACCGGAACAATTCTAAACGTGGATGGCGGCTACGCCGCAGTCTGAAAGCAAGGGAAGCGAAATGCCACTGTCTGAGACCGACGAAAACCCAATGGTGCCATACAAGCACCCCATGCCACAGGACGCGCTGCCCGAGATCGTAGTGCCAAATGCGCTGGCCGAAGACGACCCCCGGATGTGGGTCCAACAGACCGAGACGGTATTCTTCCGCCCGCTCTGTCTGAATGTCAGTCAGGGATATTGGATGAACCTTCTCAAGGTGACAAAGGCAGGTGTTTTGTCACGCCACCGCCACCCGAACCCGGTACACGGCTTTGTGCTGAAAGGCCGCTGGCATTATCTGGAGCACGACTGGGAAGCCACCGAAGGCTCTTACGTTTACGAGCCTCCGGGCGAAACCCACACTTTGGTTGTGCCGGAAGATGTCGAGGAAATGATCACCTATTTTCAGGTGAACGGAGTGATGTATTACTGCGACCCCGACGGAAATCACCTTGGCTACGAGGACGTGTTCACCAAGATCGACATGTGCCGTGCGCATTTCGAGAAAGTCGGCCTTGGCGCTGATTATGTAAAAAACTTTATCCGGTAAGGTCCATGAGCAACGTAACTTATGACTTCGCTGGTCGCACCGCTGTCATCACCGGTGGTGCAGCTGGGATCGGTGCAGAGATCGCACGCCACTACGCTGCGGCAGGTGCAAACGTCGCCATCTGGGACTTGGCCGAGCCTGAAGATGCGCCAGCCGGGTCCATCATGTGCAAGGTTGACATAAGCCAACCCGAGCAGATTGCCGAAGCGGTTGCAGAAACTTGCGCGGCCTTTGGCGGCATCGACTTTTTGTCCCACAATGCAGGCTTTGCCGGGCCAACCCTGCCGGTGGTCGAGAGTGACCCCACCACATGGGCACGTGTCGTCGAGGTGAACCTGACCGGCACCTTTTACCTTGCTCATGCGATCGTGCCAGTCATGCAAGAACGGGGGTTTGGCCGGATCGTCAACATGGCCTCGTTGGCCGGGAAAGAAGGTACGCCAAATGCGTCGGCCTATTCTGCATCCAAGGCGGGCGTGATCGGCTTTACCAAATCGCTCGCGAAAGAACTGGCGCAGACTTATATTCGCGTGAATTGCATCGCCCCAGCCGCAATCAAAACCGCAATTCTGGACCAGATGGCGCCAGAATTTGTCCAGATCATGATCGACAAATCGCCGATGAAACGGCTGGGTTGGGTCGAAGAAGCCGCGCGTATGGTGATGTGGCTCAGTTCCGAGGACTGCACGTTTAACACGGGCGCGGTTTTTGATCTCTCTGGCGGCAGGGCAACTTACTGATGACCCACCTTCGCAACTTCACGCCCGGCCCGGTCGAGGTGGTCGGGAATGTGCTGGCTGGGCGACATGGGCTTTCCAAGAGACCGGCGAACAGATCAGACGCGTAGAACCGGGGATCTTCTGTATGACGTGGAGGCTTTTGCGCGCCTTGCAAAAACAAGCGCGGCGGCTATTCACTTTGGTGAATTTAGGCCAGGGTTTTGCCTGCAATTATGCCTTGATTTTTGGTGTCCAACGACTTTTGAAGCGCTAAAAATGGATGGGCGTAATTCGCGAAGTCACCCAGATTGCGATCAGCAGGATTGCGTAGGTGCCAATGACCCAGAGGAACATTGAGTGCAAAGGCAGCGTCTTCATGCTCATGCCGTGACTGGGCATGTCCTCCATTTCGCTATGGGACATACCGTTCATCTCTGAAGACAAGTGACCGTTGCCCGGTGCCGGGCCATCCGCCCCGGGTAGAGTCATACATCCGTGTTTGAGGTGGTTGGCAACCAGCCAGTAATTGATCGGGAATGCAACAAAACCACCAACAATTGCCGCCAAGCTCATACGAAACCAAAAAGTCGGAGAGAGCGGGTCTTCCGATTCCGGCCAAGCCGCGGCCAACAAGACCATGGTCGGAATCATGCCTGTCATCACCATGTTCATCGAGACCGTCTCTGAAAAGAACGTCTTTCGGACAGCTTGCGAATAACTTCCATACATCGAAAGCATCATAAGGGCCTGAAAGATGAAAAGCCCCGAGACGAAACCGAAGACGTATTCGACAACAATGTCCCATCCATTTGATAGCGCGAGGAAATGAACAACGGTGGCAGCAACAATGATCCCCGTAGCGTCACCTGCTAAGCAGTGCATTTCGCTGTTGACCCCTTGCTTCCACGGTGTGCGGGTGAAACGGTCATGTCCGCCTGGAAACGGTCGGCGGCAGGTAATCATATAAAAAAACAGGCCGACTGGTCCTGTGTAGATCGTCACCAGAATCCAAGCCATGCGCTGAACCCAACTGGTCACGCCGTTGCTTATTGAATCCCAAACAACGAAAGCTACGCTGGCACCAGTCAATAAAAACCAGACAAGCATCGCGCCGTTGAGCACATCGACCTCCTTGAAATACAATTCCTATCAATTGAACCAAGTATCAACATTCATGAGATGTCAGGCAATATATGGCGAATTTTTCGATCTAGGGGATTGAGAGCTCAATTTCACTACCTTGGTGATGTTGCCCAAGCGCAAGCAGGCAATGTCGGGACTAAACTAGACTTCACTGCCAGGGACCGAAGCCCCTGACAGATGTTGGTTTTACCACTTTGTATCTGGGTCGACTTTGAACAGATGTTCCATGAACACACGGGTAACAGCCTGCAACTTGTCAGTACGCGCGTGGTCGCGTTGCAGCTCTGCCGGAACTACGTTCCATGTGATCGGTTCGACCCCTGCCTCGATCATGCGGCGCATGCCGTTTTCGTGGCTGAGCTGGGTTACCGAGCCAATGGCGTCTTCCGGTACATAGACGTCATATCCAGCAAGTTCGGCTTCAATCGCGGGATAGGCTAGGCAGACATCTGTCCAGAGACCACCCATAATCAGCTTTGTACGGCCGGTAGCTTCGACCGCGGCGACAAACTCAGGTTCTTCCCAGGCGTTGACATTTGTCCGGTCGACAAAGATCGCGTTCGGGGCCAGTTCGCGCAATTCTTCGATCATCGGATCATAACCGTTCAGGCCCACGGCGACATGACTGAAAATGATTGGGATGTCATAGATCACAGCGGTCTTGATCAGACCCGTGGTGTTGTTGATCAGCTCTTCATGGTCGATGTTCTTGACCCCAGCCAAAATCGGAGGCTGGTAATCGATAAGGATCAACGCCGAGTTGGTCGGTGACAGAAACGGGTCTTCGTCAGCGGCCCGGACCGGCGTGCCCTGATAGCCTTCTGGATATGCCGCGACGCCATTTATTGTTTTGATCATCGGAGTTTCCGCCGCTGCCGGCTGCGCTGCGGCAGCGATGATCAGGCTCAGGGCTGTGGCGAGCGATTTTGGGAAAGTTAACATGAGAGTGTTTCCTTGGTTGCTTGGGTTTCAGCCGTGCACATGTTCGGCAATAAGCTGCGCGACTGAAGGACCGGGGCCGACAAGCTCCAGAACATTGCGATCCGGGTCGCGAATGAAGATGGTTTTGGTACCGCGAAATTCTCGGCGGCCCGTGATGGCGATGCCGTTTTCGGTGACAAAGGTTTCGGTTGCTTCAGCGTCCTTCACCTTGACCGCCAGATGGGTGATGCCCGGATACTTCTCTGCCTCGTCCATCAGAACGTTTTCGCCCGCCTTTGCCGTTGCCGGACCCAACAGGTTGATGTTGACCCCCGAAGGATGGAGCATCACCAATGGATGCCCGTCGTCAAAACCGCCATCGGCGATCATCTCGAATCCCAGCAACTCATAGAAGGTAACGGATGCATCGCGATTACTGATACGGATGCCGATGTGATCGAAGTTTCTGATGTCTAACATGGTTTGACCTTTCCTTTGCTTGTAACAAAGGTAACTATGCCTGTAGTGAACTTTAATAGCTTATGTGGAACGGCATATATTCCATATGGATCAAAATAAGGATCTCTTCGACGGCATGGTACTGTTCTGCTCAGTGGTGGAGCAGGAAGGTATGAGTGCGGGCGCCAAGCTGTTGGGGCATACGCCCAGCCATGTCAGCAAAGAGATTGCACGGCTTGAAGCGCGCCTTGGGACACGGCTCCTGAACCGGACAACACGACGGATCAGCCTGACGGAATCCGGGCGCATCTATTATGAAAACGCGCGTCGAATGGTGGAGGACGCCCGCGCGGTGCAAGACCGATTGCATTCGGTCGGCGACCGACCCTTTGGGGAATTGCGGATGAGTGTGCCTGTGGTGTTCGCCCACGGGTGGCTGAATGACTGGCTGCCCGAGTTTCTGAAGCGATACCCTGAAGTAGATCTGAACATCGACGTATCCGAGCGTCGCGCCGACATGATCGGTGAAGGGATCGACCTGCTGGTGCGCATCGGCGATCTGCCCCCGTCCGACCTGATCGCCCGAGAGATTTTTCGGACACAGGGTCTGACGGTGGCTTCGCCCGCTTATCTGAAACGAAACGGCACGCCGCGACACCCCGATGACTTGAAAGGGCATCAACTGATTGATTTTTCGTTTCACGGGATCACCCAAAACTGGACCTACCCGGCGCCCGACGGGGAGGTGATCACTGTGCCAATCACGCCGCGCATTCGATGCAACGATGCTCATACAGAGAAGGCACTAGCGCTTGCCGGGCGCGGGATTACCCGTCTACCAGAGCTTTCCTGTCAGGCTGAACTGGATGCCGGATCATTGGTGGCGATTTTGCCCGATTTCCGTCCGCCCTCCATCGGGGTCAACGTGATCTATGCCAGCCGCGACAACCTACCTGCCAAGACTCGTGCCATGATCGATTTCCTGGTCGAAAAGAGCAGCTGAGGTCAGGACCTGCAAAGGTTCCAATTCCATCGCTGGCGGCAAGCGGTCTGATCGAGATTTACACTGTCCTTTTGCCGCGAGGTCCGGTCCGCCATGCTTGGTCTAGCCATTGAACCAAAGCGGTGTGTCGCCGTCTGCCCACGGCGCGTGCTTGTTCATTACGTTTGCGAAGGCTTCGCTTGCCAGGAAATGATCCAGCCATGCAATCAAATGCGGCCATTCCTGTGCGTCAAACCATTCCCTGTCTATGTGGGCGAACTGGCGGACAAAGGGCAGAAGCGCCAGATCTGCGAAGGTTGGGCGATCTCCAAAAAGCCAAGATTGACCGGTCAATCGTGCTTCAAGTTTAACCAAATAGCTCTCAGCTTTCCTGCGCTCTGCTGCATGGTCAACATCTGGATAGCGCGTAGCATACTTTGTGCGATCCAGCGCATCCTTGAATGGACCATCATTTTCCGCGATCAAGTCCCACCCTTCCTGAGGCATGTCCAGAAGTCGCTGGGGGTCATTTTGTTCGAGAGCCCAGATCATGATATCCAGGCTTTCGTCAAATACCCTGTCCTGAAGACGAAGTGCCGGCACCGTAGCGGATGCAGATGTTTGCAAGAAAGCTTGTGGCTTGTCCTTTAGGCGGATTTCACGCAATTCGACTTTGACGCCCGAGCTCGCCAATGCAAGACGAGCCCTGATTGCATATGGGCAGCGGCGGAACGTCCATAATATTGGGTGATAAGCCATATGAGGATTTATCTGCAATCCGCCAGCACGGTCAAACCCTTCCTCGACCGTCAAGTTGGAGCTTCTGTCTCCAAGCTGTCACGCCCGGTCAAGCAGGCCACCGCTTCGCAAATATCGTCCACGGTAGCCGTCGGTTCAGGGGCAAATCGAGTCTCGTCACCTTCACGGAATTTTCCGGTGCGCACCAGATACGCCTCTGCCAAGCCTGCAGCCAGTGCACCAGCAATATCGCTTTCTGCATCATCGCCGATCATTGCTGACTGAGCAGGCGAGGTTCCGGTGCCAGCAACAGCAGCCCTAAAAAACCCAGGGTCCGGTTTGCCGAACAGTCGGGCCCGAATTCCGCTGGCGTGTTCCAACGCTTTGACGAAGCAGCCCGCATCAAGGCTCAGCTCGCCATCCTCATCCATGAAAATGCGGTTGTTCGCGAGAGCGATCAAAGGTGCCCCCTTTTGCAACAACCGGTAGGCTTGGTTCATGTTTTTATAGGAAAATTCTTGAGCCGCATCGCCAACAATAACGGCGGGCGGCCCACTGCTATCACAGCAGGAAAATTCCTCCTCAAGCGCAGGATGGACGAGCAAATGCGGGCTATGTCCCGTGTGGACCAACCAATCGAGGGCGGCCGCAACGGGCGTAAATAACTCATCCGGCTGAATGTCGAACCCAAGATCGTGCAGCTTACGCATTATGCGGTGCTTTGGCTGCCGGGTGCTGTTAGTGAGGCATCTCACTTGCCGCCCGCTGGAGCGCAAAAGGGTAAGAGCCTTCGCGGCTCCGGGGATCGCTTCGGTCCCTTGGTAGAGAACTCCGGAGACATCAAGCAGAACTGTTTGGATCATTGTCAAACTGTGCCCGAGCCTGCGCGAGGCGTCAAATTCGACACCTGCCACGCCACCCGGAACCGGTGCTCTCCGAAACAGCATTCCGTCATAAAAGATGTCACGATTGTCAGTTCTTCTGTTCGGTGAAATCTCGTTGCTCCGCAGCAATATCTCAGAGAACGCATGACCGTGCGTGCCGCGGTGGAGATCAGGATGATGGAATAGTGCCGCGCTGAGCACGAATGACAACTTTAGGGAATTGTAATGCAGAAGGCCTGTGGTGGTTAAGCAAAGCGCTTTGCCCCTGCCACGCATACAACCACAAAAATTGTGATCCCGATCATGGATGGCGCTATCGGTTCCGCCAAAAAGGCTGCTGCAAGGATCAAGCCGAAGAACGGCTGAAGGAGCTGAAGTTGCCCGACACCTGCCGTGCCTCCCAGCGCCAAGCCGCGATACCAGAAGACAAAACCAACCAGCATCGAAAAGATCGAGACGTAGCCCAAGCTGAGCCAGACCGGCAAGTTCAGCCCTGTATATGTGTCAGGCCAAGTCAAAAGTGCAAAAACGGTCATGAACGGTAGAGAATAGACAAGCGCCCAGGAGATTACCTGCCATCCGCCAAATCGGCGTGACAGCAGTGCACCTTCAGCGTATCCCAATCCGCAAACAACGATGGCAGCCACCATAAAAAGATCTCCGATGAGAGAGGCGTCGGCGCTTTGTGTAAGTGCAAACCCAACGACGGCCGCGCTGCCCAAAACTGAAAATACCCAAAATAACGCGGAGGGGCGTTCACCACCCCTCAGCACGCCAAAGGCAGCAGTGCTCAAAGGTAAGAGGCCGATAAAGACAATCGAATGCGCGGCAGTGATGTGCCGCAGTGCCAGTGCCGTCAAAAGCGGAAAGCCGATCACCACACCCAAGGCTACAATCAAAACAGAAATCAGATCCGCACGCGGCGGCTGCTTTTCTTTGAAGAAGACCAGCAAGAATAAGGCAAGTACAGCCGCCAATACCGCTCGGATTGATGTCAGAAAGAACGGGTCCAGACCACCTACAGCCACCCGCGTGGCAGGTAGTGATCCGCTGAAGATCAACACACCGAGCAGTCCGCTGCCCCAGCCAGAAAATGAGGAATTCATCAACAAAGGGTCCTTTTTTGGAGCTTGTAGCTGGAGTGGCGCAACAGATGCAGGTACAAAGCAACACAATTATCACAAACTGTACTGCTAGATGATGCCATACAGAGAAGGTTGGAAATGGTGACAGCGACCCGTCGAACCCTTGTGATGGAACACATCAATCGTCGTATTCGATCTCGATCACTCGGAGCTGGCGACAAACTGCCTTCGGTTAGAGGCCTCGCGTCCCGTCTGGGCGTGTCACCTTCGACGGTGGTAGAGGCCTATGATGTCTTGGCTGCTGAAGGGGCTATTTTTGCCCGACGCGGGTCTGGCTTTTTTGTGACGGACCGCGCACAGCCCTTTGTTGTATCACAAACCGGACCGCAGCTTGATCGGGAAATCGACCCGCTTTGGGTGGCTCGACAATCGATTGATGCCGGAGACGATATTGCAAAGCCCGGATGTGGGTGGATGCCTGCCGACTGGATGCCGGTCGAGTCGCTCCGACGCGCCATGCGCGGGGTGGCACGTGGCGAAGGTAGCGTGCTCACCGACTATAGTAGCGCGCAGGGCCATGCTGGTCTGCGAAAACATGTGGCACGGGTGTTGTGCGACCAGAACATAGAGGTGGATCCCGATACTGTTCTGCTTACCAATTCCGGATCTCAGGCACTGGATTTGATTTGCAGGATGCTTCTCAAGCCTGGCGATACGGTTTTGGTGGATGATCCGTGCTACTTCAATTTTCAAGCGTTATTGAGGGCGCATCAGATCACAATTGTCAGTGTCCCATATACGCCCAATGGCCCCGACTTAACCCAGTTTGAATGTGTGCTTAGAAATGAACGCCCGCGGCTCTACCTGACCAACTCGGCATTGCACAATCCAACGGGTGCGACGATTGCCGCAGCTACCGCACACCGCGTGTTGTCTTTGGCTGAGGCATATGATCTGCAAATCGTGGAAGACGCTATCTTTTCCGAATTCGAACCCGATCTTTCCCCGCGATTGGCAGCATTGGATGGGATGGACCGGGTTCTAACGATTGGAAGCTTCTCCAAAACGCTCTCGGCGTCGCTCAGATGCGGATACATAGCGGCGCGCCCTGATTGGATTGCAGCCCTGACCGAACTACAGGTTGCGATCAGCTTCGGTGGCCCCAGCCCGATGGTCACAGAATTGCTATATGCGGCGCTCACCGACGGGAGCTATCGCAAACATATGGAATCGCTTAGGACAAAATTGGATCGGGTCCGCACGCGTTCAATCAAAGAGTTGAACACGATAAACATAAGACCCTTCGTGAAGCCCAGAGGTGGGTTTTATCTATGGTGCGAGCTTCCCGATGGGATGGATGCAGCAGTGCTCGCGCGAATGGCTCTCAAGAAAGGTGTTGTTCTGGCACCTGGAAATGTATTCAGCCCAACTCAATCCAAAAACTCGTTTCTACGTTTCAACGTAAGCCAGATGACAGGAAAAACCGAAACGGAACTACTTCGGAATCTAATGACTGACGTATAATTGGAAGTTTCGCCAACTTGCCCCTCTTTCTATTGGTCGTACTCAGTCGGACGCCTTGATTGGCGCTCAGGCTAATGTACTGGGCACGGACTGGCTGGCGCGCAGATTTCAGGCTTAAGCTGGATGTGTCCGAAACCAAATGTCGTGGGGCACATCCACGCGCTTTAGGGGCCGTTACTTTGGTAGCGATGCGGTAAATGGCTATACGGCCTGTCTCAGCACAAGTTTCTGAAGTCGCGTCGAAGTGTGGTGGCAGTTCAACTCAGGCGACCTCTAGTACTTTATGCCGGTTGCGTTCGCCGCAACGCGGCGCCAACGCCACCGGTGCCTAAATTCATATAGGTCTCGGATCCGTCCTTGCGCGAAATTGCGACACCGCGACCATAGCCGGAGGTGAAGGGTACAGTGGTGATCTTGCGGGTTTCGGAAACGGCGTAACCGGACTGATTCCGGTTTGAGTTGACCATTGCGGATTATGTGCGCCACTTCCATTCTGTCGAGTTTGGCCGCTGCTGAAGCGCAGGCCTTGAACCCCAGCATTGGCCACGTGCCTTTTGATGAAACCGATGGTCCTGCTTGACGATGTTGTTCAAGTATTCCCGCCTCAACCATCTCCTTTTTGTATCGGGCAGACCAAGCTCTTCGGAATTTTGTTGATGGCTTTGATGCCCACGGTGTTGGCGTCACTCTTGTCAATCACCTGTTGGCGGCGCGCACGTCAAAGGCCATAAGCTAGCAACAGTGCCCCGGCAGAGGGTTTCCCACCTGACATACCCTAGCCAACACATGAAGTTTGGGTATGGTACTGAACATAACCGCCTACAAACGACGCGTCAGATGTGCTGGCAACCCGTGTCATATGGTTGTTGTGAGAATCCGACAAAAGGCGCGTTGACCAACAAACTTGAAAGGTGACCTATGTCGTTCTCCAGCAGATCACTAATATCCCGTCGCCAGTTCCTCGCCACTACGACTGCCAGTGCTGCGGCCATCACCCTGCACCCGTTTTCAGCGGCTGCGGCCAACAATCAGGCGCATCTACGGATTATGGAAACCACAGACATACATGTCCATGTCTTCCCATATGACTACTATGCAGACAAACCCCGTGACACAGTGGGTCTGTCCCGTACAGCGTCGATCATTAACGAAATCCGGTCGGAAGCGACGAATTCGATGCTTGTCGACAACGGCGACTTTCTGCAGGGCAATCCGATGGGCGATTACATCGCCTATGAACGTGGCATGAAAGATGGAGACAGCCACCCGATCATCACCGCGTTCAACACCGTCGGTTATGATGCTGCCACGCTCGGCAATCACGAATTCAACTACGGCCTGGAGTTTCTGGACAAGGCGCTGGCAGGGGCAGAGTTCCCGGTTGTTCTGGCCAATGTGGCAAAAGAGAAAGGTGCAAACCCGCGCGACGACAAGACGCTTGTGCAGCCTTACGCCATTCTCGACCGCGAAATCGAAATGGGCGACGGCGCCAAACATCCGATCAAAATCGGTGTAATAGGCTTCACGCCACCCCAGATTATGAACTGGGATCGTAAGCATCTTGAAGGCAACGTCGAAGCGCGAGATATCGTCGAGACAGCTCGGGCTTATGTGCCTGAGATGAGGGAACAGGGATGTGATCTGATCATCGCACTGTCGCATTCGGGGATTGGTGGCGCCGATCACGAAGATGGCATGGAAAACGCGTCAGTCGTTCTGGCCGGTGTCGAAGGGATCGACGCGCTGGTCACGGGTCACAACCACCTGGTGTTCCCGTCACCGACATTTGCAGACCGCCCCGGGATCGATGTGGACAACGGCACGCTGATGGGCAAACCCGCCGTCATGGGCGGCTTCTGGGGGTCGCACCTTGGACTGCTGGACCTGCTTTTGGAACGGGACGGAAATGAATGGCGCGTAGTGACTACCACGTCCGAGGCGCGTCCCATTTCCAAGCGCAACGAAGACCGCTCAATCACAGCTTTGGTCGGCGATGATCAGAAAGTTCTGGATTCGGTTGCAAAGGAACACGACGAAACGCTGGCTTATGTGCGCCGTGCTGTTGGAAAGACTTCGGCCCCGTTGCACAGCTATTTCGCGCTGGTCGCAGATGACCCGTCTGTGCAAATCGTCTCGATCGCGCAGAAATGGTATATCGACGAGATGCTGAAAGGCACCGAGCACGAAGGCCTGCCCATCCTGTCAGCGGCGGCACCCTTCAAGGCTGGCGGTCGTGGTGGCCCGGACTATTACACCGATGTTCCAGTCGGTGACGTTGCCATCAAGAATGTTGCCGATCTCTATCTTTATCCAAACACTGTGCGGGCGGTCCGGGTGAACGGTGCGCAGGTGCGTGGTTGGCTGGAACGCTCGGCCGGCATGTTCAATCAGGTTGAAGTAGGCTCCAAGGATGCGATCCTTTTGAACCCGGAATTCCCATCCTACAATTTCGATGTGATGGACGGTGTGACCTATCAGATCGACCTGTCCCAGCCTTCGCGCTTTGGGCCAAAGGGCGAAGAGGTAAACCCCGATGCAGCCCGAATCGTCAACCTTGCTTTCAACGGTGCGCCGGTCACGGATGAAATGGAGTTCATCATCGCCACCAACAACTATCGTGCATCTGGCGGCGGTTCTTTCCCCGGCGCATTAGGTGACACCGTCGTATTCGAGGCCCCGGATACCAACCGCGACGTCATCGTGCGCTATATCGTCGAGCAGGGCACGATTGATCCCAAAGCAGATGCCAATTGGTCGTTTGCTCCACTTGAGGACACGACTGTATTGTTCGAAACCGGCCCGAAAGCGCGGGATTACATGGGCGATGTCAAGGGTGTCTCAATTGAGGATGCCGGGGAAGGAACAGACGGATTCGCGGCGTTCCGCATCAAGCTCTGATCCGAACTGTGTGAGAATTTACCTGCCACCGAATGACGTCGGTGGCGGGCTCCCGCTGATAGTTGGATCGGATAGAGTATCTCGCGATCTGGATTGTTGCAGTCAATTCACTTTGGGAACTGCTAGCTGGACTGAGGCAGCGTTACCAGCGAAGCCGCTTCGGGCGTGCTTGGCGCAATGGCAATTGGGCACAGGTGACCTGGCAAAAGTTCAAGGTCGTAAAGTTCGGCAACTGCCCCGTCGATGCGCAACCAGTCAACGCAGGTTTTGGTCCCAAGGTCGATGATCTGAATGCCACACCAAGGATCACTGTCGGCCTCGGCCAGTTTGGCGTCCAGCTCCAACCCTTCGAACCGTTGGTAGCGTGGCTTGGACAGTCCGACAAACGCAAAGCGGCCATGAATCGCTAGCCCTCGTGTGAAGCCGGGGCAGAAGACATGGGGTACAAACCGGCCTTTGCCGTCGCTGTCGAACTCAACCTCTCCCAGTTCGCCCCGGCCCGAGTTCAGCACCCAAAGGCGTCCTTCGTGCACCCGAGGAGAGTGCGGCATCGAGAGGCCTTGGCAGACGATTTCATCGCTCTGGACATCGATGACAATTCCGCCATCCGCGCGCCGGTCGCGCCAACCATCGATCGTGTTCGAGCGGCTGACAGCGGTGACATATCGAGGCCGCCCGTTTTGCATCGCCAATCCGTTCAGATGACAGCGATCCTCGTCCACCAATGCAGAGACGAAAGGCGGCCGCCAGACCTCGCGAAAACTGTGGCGCGGGTCGGGCGTGGCCAGACAATTGTAGCGGGTGTTTATGAAAATCGACCGCCCATCCGCATCGACGCCCAGATCGTGCAAATCCAGCCGCCCGGTGAATTCACTCCGCCGGGGCATGAACCCCGCATCGAAAATGTCGTTCATCCGCTCTTTCGGTTCCAGAACGTTCTGAAAGTGCAAGATCTGATCGTCAGCAGCCACAGACAGCCCGTGCGCACCATGCCGGTGCAGACCCATCGGGCGAGGAAGACTCATCTGGTGGATATTGACCCCGCCATCCGGTTTGGTACCGACAAGATACAACAACCCGGACTGATAGGACGAAAAGGCAATCGATAGCCCGAGGCCTGTCAACCGCGCCGAAAACCCGGCAGATATTGAGTAGCGCACATCAGACGCATCTGATTTTGCAGGCGCCTCAAACGCGTCTTCGGCAATTTGCTCAGGCTGACTTTCCGCAGAACCATTCACGTCGTTTTCATCCATCCTGTTGTTTCAGCGTCTTCCGACAGATCTGGTGTTTCGCGACGTTACAAATCTTATTCCAACAGAAAAGCCAACCGGCATACGTGTCCTAGAACCGGAATTCAAATCCGATGTTGCCGCCGAAGGTATAGTCACTGGAATTGCTGCCCAAACCGGTTTCGCCGCTGATTTCGCCAAAGAAGGTGGTTCTGTCAGACAGCGCTACATACCCGCCCAACGTCAGAGCGGCAGTGTTCCTGCCGCGTTCTGTCAGGATAGTGTTGTTGCCGAATGTCACGCCGGTTTTGTTGTCGAAAGCATGGTAATAGTCCACCTGGCCGAACAGCACGGAATTCCACGCAAAATTATGCTCGGCGCGCAGACCCAAACGGGCTGTCAAAGTATCCCCGTCGGCCAATGATCCGCTTTGTCCGCCGCCGGTAAGATCGGTGACATCATCCGTGTCGATATCGCTGTACATCAGCTGCGCTTGCGGCACCAATGTCAGCCCGTTTTGCAGCGTAACAAGTTTGCCGACTTCGACAGACAGACCGAAACCCGTGCTGCCCGTATCCACCGCTACTCCGCCATTCGGGCGGGTCGTGCTGTCAAAGATGGCATAGCACAGTTGTCCGTCGACATAGAGCTGACCGTTGTGGATCCACAAAGCGCTGAGCGTTACATCGTAGGCGTCAGTGTCAATGTCAGCGCTGGTCAGCGACGTGGTTACATCGGTGGATAGGCTGCTGACCCCGAACTCAAGCCCGCCGAACACCAGACCGCTTGCAAGGTCGGCCAACGGCATACCCGCGCCAAAACGCAATCCGCCGCTGTTTGTTGCAACGTCACGATCATCGACGGTGTAGCTGTCGCGCTGACCTTCGGCCTGCACCCATACGACAGGCTGTGTTGTCGAAGTTAGTTCGCTCAGGGCCCGGCTGACCGTGTTGGCGTCGGACGATCCGCGCTGCCGTGCGGCCATGACCCGTTGAAGGGCGGTGCCAAAGGCGAGATGGTCATTGAACTGCTGAATACTGGCCGCGAAGAACTCACCGCCCGGGTTTCCGGTCACTGCTCCGGAATTGCCAAATGGAGTCAGAACGAATTCACCCGCTGCAGCATCATACACAAGACGATAGGCAATCGCCCCGTCGCTGATCGCCTGCGCCCCGTCGTTGGTAACGAAATCAGCATTAACCAGTCGGAAATCGCTGGAGGTGCTGGCTCCGGACACCGTGACTAGGGTGAAGGTTTGTGGAGTGTCCACAGTGCTGCCAATTGCATCCACCTGCAGACCCTGATCAGAATCGGCGCTGTCACCCGACACGAACACCGCGTCATTGGTGCCGTTGGTCAGGTTCACGTCCAGACCGATCGTTCCGCTGCCCGCAAGGTTGCCGCCAAATGTCAGTCGGTCTCCTGCCGCTCCATCGGCCAGCGAAATCAGGCCATTATTGAGCACATTGCCGTTGAGTGCGACTTTGCCCAGCCCAACGGCTCCAGCAAGGAACTGACCGGTCTCATTCACCTGGAGATCACCACCGAAACTGAAGTCGGCGATTCCTGCGGTAACACTGGAAGCAGCTCTGATTTCCAAAATTTGCACGTTCAAAGGTGAGGAGTTCAAGTTCAGATCGCTGCCATTCTCCGCGATCACACTCTCCCAATTGGCAATGGAAAGATTATCCATCGCACCCGAAAATCCCGAGAACGTCAGAATATCCTCGGCACCATCTCCGCCGTCGAATAGTGTCGCGGCGCTGATATCCGCACCACCGTCGACAATCAGCGCGTCCCTGCCACCGTTCAGCCGGACAGAACCTGCAACCGAAGACCCGGACCGAAGTGTGATCTGACTATCGCCATCGTTGTTGCTGATTGCGTTACCGGAGGTCGCCGAGACCGCAGCACCATCCCGCAGATCAATCACGCTAAGCTGGGCGGAAGCGGTTTCGGCCACAATCCCAGTATCAACGCCGCTGACTTCTCCGGACGTGGCGATCGAAATACTGCCATCACCAGCGTGCCGGGCAACAATCCCGGTTCTTCCTGACATGACATCGCCAGTCGTGGTGATCGACAGATCGCCGTTTGCGGCAGCGTTTGTGATCTGTGCGTAAATCCCGTCACCACCTGTGCCGGTGACATCAGCCGCGTTGATGGTCAGCCCGCCGGTGCCGTTATTAACAGCGTCTATGCCAAAATCTGTGCCCATTACTTCGGTGGCATCGACGGTCAGATTTACGCCTGCGTTTCTGGCATAAACACCCGAACCGTTAATGGCAGTGACGGTTCCTGAACTGGTGATCGACAAATCACCCGTACCGGAATTGAATGCGGCGACACCGGCATCATTACCTGAAGCATTGACTAGATCTACAGACAGATCAGTGCCGGAATTGCCGGCCGCAATTCCGAAATCGTTTGCGCCGGATACAGTACCTGCGCTGGAAATTGTTAAAGCACCCGAGCTGTTATTCAGGGCTAAGATTCCATTGCTGCCCTGACCGTCGACATCCCCCAAGGTTGTTACATTCACAGAACCGGTAGGGCCGTTATGCTGAACTCGAATTGCGGTCCCGCCCGTCGTTACATTGGATCCGGCGGTAAAGTTCACGTCACCCGAGCCGCTGTGCCTCACTTCGAAACCTGAATCGTTACTGTTTACTTCACCGGATGCCGTAATATCGATGTTGCCTGTACCGCTGTGTTGTACATCAAAACCAGGACCGCCAGTGCCCCCAGCGGCCCCATTACTCGTTACTGAACCCAAAGCCGAAATGTTCAGATCGCCCGTGCCCTGATTGCGAACGAAAACGCCACTGTCTTCTGAAACGACCGTTGCCACATCGACCGTAACGGCACCGCCCGCAGCACTATTGCGAACCTCGACGCCGCGGTCACCGTTGTCATTGCCGCTGATAAGGTCGCCCGTCACAGAAACCAATACATCGCCGGTACCGTAGTTGCGCGCATCAATGCCGTCGTGCCCTCCCGCGGAGTGATTTGCAGTAATGGTGAGGTCACCTCCCGTCGTTTCATTGCGAGCGTAGATGCCGTCTGCAAGGGTCCCACCCCGCACCTGTCCGGATGCAGTGATGGTCAGATTTCCAGTGCCTTCGTTACGCGCATCGATGCCAGCGCCCTGAAGCCCCCCCGTGGAGTGATTTGCCTCTATGGTGAGGTCACCTCCCGTTGCCTCATTGCGAGCATAGATGCCGTCAAGAGCATCGCCCGGTGCGTTTGTGGAACCACCTTGCACCTGTCCGGATGCAGTGACGAATAGATTTCCGGTACCTCCGTTACGCGCGTAAATACCGGCCGCCGCACCGGTTACATCCACTGCGTTGATGGTCAGGTCTGTGGCTCTTGAACCGTTGCCGCGGTTTCTGGCGTAGATACCATTTCCGCCTTCACCGATCACGGTTCCTGTCGTTGTTATCGTCGACGTACCTCTGCTGAAACCATAATTCAGAGCGCTGATACCTCTCTGATTTCCTGTAACGTTTCCTGAAATCGTAACTGACATTGAACCAGTCGCTCGCAGGCGCAGAGCATCGGCGGATGCAGGTGAGTTGGAATTGTCGAGCCCGAAATCAGGGCTGGATGTTACGACCAGATTGTTCCCGCCATTAATAGTTTGACCACTGTCGATGCCTGTGGGGCTCGCGGGACCGGTACAGAGATACGTGTTCGTCGCATAGGAAAAGGAACAACTCCCCGCGTAGACCTGCCGCGAGTAGCCCAACCCGGAGACACTCGCTGCAACGGCAGAATTTAGAACGAGGCGCTTCATGCTGCTGTGCGCCGGTTTCTGTGCGGTGTTTGCCTGTTTCGTGGTCATTCAACGTCTACCCAAATTTACTTCCTGCCGACGTCATCGTAACGCCGATCTATTTCTTTTCGTCGATGTGTTTGGTCCGTGCGTTGCGCCCCTTGCACCAATGTGAGTGATGGTCACATCTTCATCTGTCGTGATCTCAAGAGGTGTCTTCAGTGGCGCATTGATGAATGAGTGGGTTCATGTGGGATTTTTCGGAGCTGAGGCGACAGTCTCCATTGCTAAAAAGCGACGGGGCAATGCTTGCCACTTTGCCATTCCTCTGTAGCGCTCTGTAGCCGCTTTCAATTGTATTTTTGAGGTCGAGTTTTGTTTTTTTGCTCATATCTGCCCAAATTTACTTCCAAGACAGTAGCTTCCGTCTTTGCGGTGAACTTCTTGCCAGCTGAGGGGAGGGGTGAAGACGCAGACAGGCGTTAAGCTGGCGTCCGTGGCTTGGGCGACATGCCGGTCATATGTCTCTCGATTAACTAGATTGCGTGAGGGTTCTTCGGTTGATCCCGATATAACTGTTTGTAACTAAATATTCCTATCGAGTTTTTTTGATGTTGCTGTTAAATATTCTCACATGACGGAAAACCTCAGACACCTCCGTGCCCTGCAGGCCTTTGACGAAACCGCGGCCCATTCCAGCCTGACAAAGGCTGCGGATGTTTTGAGCGTCACTCACGGCGCGATCAGTCGGCAAATCAAGTTGCTGGAACAGCATCTTGGCGTGACGCTTTTTCATCGTCGGCCCAATGGCGTTGAACTGACCGAGGCTGGGGAACGCCTGCACCAGTCAACACGCGGGGCGTTTTCTGCCTTGCAGTTGGGTGTGTCGGAGGTGAAGCGACAGCATCACCGCCAATCGATCACGGTGTCTTTGTCGACATCGCTGGCGTTAAAATGGCTTGTGCCCTTGCTAAGTTCGTTTCAGCAAGCGCATCCGGATATCACCTTGTTGCTGGATACCAATGATGCCTTTGCCGATTTTGATAGGTTCGGGGTCGATGTCGCCTTGCGGTTTGGGGTACCCGGTTGGGATGGGCTCTATCATGAGCAAATCAGACAAGAGGAATTGATTGTCGTCGCCGCGCCGTCCCTCGTTGAGAAAATGCCGCTGCCAATGCGCGCCGAGGATGTGGCTGACTTCCCATTGTTGCACGATGCGTTCAATACCGGGTGGGACATCTGGGCGGCGCAAGTTGGGCTGAGCGCAGATCGGATCAATTCACGAAACACCAAATTTGTGGACAGCGCTGTTCTTTTGGAGGCCGCGATTGATGGGCAAGGCGTCGCATTGGCGAGGCATCTGTTGGCAGCGAGAGACTTGGAACTCGGTCGGCTGACTCGTCTTGATGAAACTAGCGTTCCATTGAACCGTGGGCTCTACTTTGTTTGCCGACCGGGCGAAGAAGAGCGGGCCACAGTGAGAACGTTCAAAAGGTGGCTCATGTCTGTTTGAGCTTCAAGTTTCAGTTCTGTTTCCGCAAGAGCGGTCATCGGTCCAATTCTCGCAGAAGTAGGCTCCAATGCGGACAAAGGGGACATTGCCGAGATTTGAGACTGGAACCATTTGAATTTCCTTATATTTATTGAGGGATGAAAATCGGCGATTCAATCAAAGTTAGCGACCGCATGCAGACCGGTTACACATATCGGTTAGAGGCGCCCCTGGGCGAGAATTTTTCGCCAGAATTTCGACCATTCTTGTCCCCAAAAGAAATGTTGGAAATGGGCGTGTTTGAAGGGAAATACTGCAACGATTGCGTCAGTGAATTCCCGTCAAGCTGGTTCGAAAAAGCCAAGATAAGTGAAACGCCAGATCCAAAGTACAATTATTTTGGCGTAAAGAGCCGTCAGCCTCTCTCGCATTGGCGGCAAAAGGGCTGGATATTTGGACCTGACCCGCGAGGGTGGTTTCAGTGGTATTGCCGCTATTTTTTGGGTCGACGCATCCCAGAAGTCGATGCAATCCAGATCAAACGTTGGAGAGCATTTTCCCGTCACGCTGGCCAAATTCGTGCTAATTGCTTTCCGGGGGATATCTTCTGTCGTCCACGCCAACGGCAAGCCTTGTTGCAATGGGCATATGACCCAATGATCTGAAAGCAACTTCAGGCTCACTGTGGACCTCTGATCAAAGGCGGAATCCTCTGATCAGATTGGCCCGGACCCACACTTATACTACCGCCAAAGTTTCCATTGACTTGCTACGACAGACTGGCAACCGCGCCGACAAATTCGGTCCACCGTTCGCGGTCCACAAACCCATAATGTCCTGCGCCCGCCCACTCGTGCGCGGTGCAGTTGGGAAGTTCAGAGCAAAGGTGCCGAGGCATTTCAGGCGAGATGATATCGTCTGCAGTACCATAAAACATCTCCACCGGTTGCCGGATCGCCTTTGGCGAAAATCCCCAATCCCAAAGAGCCATGGTCATTTCGAAAACACCTTCCTCTTGTTGTTGATAACCAAGACGAAAGTTCTCTTCGAACAAGGCCTGCTGCTCTGGATTGCGGAGTATTGTTTTGGCTTCGTTGGGCATTTGGTCAACGACAGACTCCACATATGAAGGGATGTCTTTTAGAGCACTTTTGGCGCCCATACGCTCCGCCCAGCGGATCAATACAGTCAGATGGCGCAGTTTCGCGATGGTCTTCAGATCCTTCAGTACCAGCATTTTGGTAACGCCGGGCTCATCGAATGGCGCCACAGGAGAAGCGAGTGCAACTTTGCGCACACGTTCGGGCATGTGATATGCCACCGCCAAAGCGTGAGGGCCGCCCCCGGAATGGCCCGCGACGTTGAATGTATCGAGACCAAGATGATCCGCTAGGGCCTCCATATCAGCACCCCAATCGACCATTTTCCGATCCTTCTTCGGACTCGACCCTCCGACACCGGGCTGATCTGCTGCAATCCATCGCACTCCAAGCGAGGCGGTTAGACTGTCGTCGGGCTGACGAATTACATGAGAGTCGGAAAACCCGTGGCTAAAAATCACAGGTGTTCCGTTTGGGTCGCCGTAAGTGCTGAAAGCGAGTGTTCTACCATCTCTGAGAGTTATGTGGTTGGTCACGTTGATCTCCTAAAATGAAAAACCCTTAGGCTATTGGTTTACTAGAGTTTTGGCTAAGATTTGATCCAATGGTGCGAGCCGTTCTCACCTATTAGGTATCATATTCATTGGTCCGCAAAATGAAGCGCAGTTGTCAGTTTGGACTTTATTCGGACTGAGCAGCTTGTTTGGTGACAGCCTGATCAAGTGGTTGAGGAAAGCTCCGACCTCTCGGAGCTTTCGCCGTTACGAATGCATCTATACCTAGTCGGTGAAAGTGTATTCACCCAGATCACACAGGTTCAGCTCGTAGTCTTCGGCTTCGGAACCGTCAGCAAAGACGCCACGGATATCATAGACGCAGGTTGTCAACCCGTCTGCGATATCCACGCCAACTTCATATCCAGGGGCCAGATAGCCACCCGCCAAAAGGTTTGCTTCCCAATCATCGGATGATGCCGGGGAGACGTTGAATTCTATCAGGTCGGCACTGCTGTCGTTGTAGAGCAGGAATTCCAGATCTTCCGCTTGAGCCGGCGAATGAACGGCCAATGCCGCCAAGACCAGTGCCGTGGAGATTAGAGATTTCATCGTGTTGATCCTTCTGTTTGATCGGTTAATTGGTTGTGGGCCACCTTTGCCCGTGAATGGTTTTGTGAGTGAGCTGTGCAGTGGCCCACAAGAGACGGCGCGAGGAGGAGTGCGCCGTCATTGTCTCGTGGAGGAGGGGTCAGAACCGGAACTCGAAACCCAGTTGACCGGCAACGCCATAGTCGTCAGAGCTGCTGCCAAATCCGCTCTGGGCGGATACTTCTCCGAACAAAATGGTGTTTGCTGCGATGTCCATGTGTCCTCCCAGTGTTAGAGCAAGGTTGTTCCTGCCGCGCTCGGTCAGAATTGTGTTATTGCCGAATGACACTCCGGTTTCATCATCAAAAGCATGGTAATAGTCGAACTGGCCAAAAAAGACGCCGGTGCCGAACTCCCGCTCGGCCCGCAAACCTATGCGCGCACTCAGCGTATCGCGGTCAGAGACCGTTCCGGCGGCACCGCTTGAAACATCGTTGAGATCGTCGGCATCAACACTGCTATAAAGAAGCTGCGCTTGTGGAATGATATTCAGGCCGTTGTTCATACTGAAGAACTTGCCAATCTCGATCGAGGCCGCATATCCATCGCCGTCAGTGTCAACCTCCTGTCCGCCTGCCAGCCGGGTTGTGCTGTCAAAGAACGCATAACGCACTTGGCCGTCCAGATAGAGTTGACTATCAGCCAACCACAACGCGCTCAGCGTCACATCGTACGCGTCGGTGTCAATCTTGCCGTCAGCCAAAGATGTTTCGCTGTTTGTTGAAAGTGTTGTTGCACCGAATTCAAACCCACCGATCAAGGAGCCGCTGCCGATCTCGGCAAATGGCAGACTGGCGCCCACACGCAGGCCGCCGCTGGTTGTTTCATTCGTGCGATCACCTGACGTATAGCGGTCACGCCCACCTTCAGCGTTCAACCAGACCAGTGGTTGGTCTGAAGAGCTGAGTTCGATCAGGGACCGGCTGACAGTGTTCGCGTCTTCACTGCCTGTTCTGCCGGTCAGGCGGCGCAACGCGCCATCCAATGCAATCTGGTCGCTGAACTGCTGGATGCCGGCAGCAAGGAATGCACGGTTCGGATTCATGTTCACCCCGCCGTTTGCCGTGAAGGGAGTGAGAACGAATTCACCGGTTGCCGGATCGTAATCGAGCAGGAAGGTATATGCGCCACCGATGATTGCGGCTTCTCCGCCTTTGGTCACGAAATCACCGTTTGCCAGATGGAAATCGTTGGCGGAACTTGCGCCGGTAACTGAGGCAAGCGCATAGGTCTGCAGGTTTGTATGGCCACCGGATTTCCGAACCTGCAATCCCTGCTGTGCCCCTGTGCTGTTACCTGTTACAATCAACCGGTCGTTGGTTCCGGCATCAAAATCGATATCAAGCGCCACAGAACCGGACCCCGACAGATTGCCGCCAATGGTCAGGCGATCGCCCCCGTGCCCATCCACCAAACTGACAAGGCCATCGTTGCTGACGTCACCGTTGACACTGACCGCACCCGATCCGGCAAATCCGGCCCGGAAACTGCTGGTTGTGTCGATCCGAAGGTTGCTGCTCAGAGACAGGTTTGCATCCCCGGCCGTGATGGTCGAACCGTTGTTTGCCGCGATAAATCCAATACCTGAGGCTGAACTGTCCAGAGTCAGGACACTTCCATTGTCTGCCGTCAGGCTTTCCCAATTGGTGAACAGAGCGCCATCAAAACCGCCGCTGAAGCTTGAAAAGGTCAGCGCGTCCTGCGTGCCGCCACCGCCGTCGAACAGGGTTGCCGCACTGATATCTGCGCCTCCTTCAATCGTCAGCGCGTCGATGCCGTCATTCAGACGCACGGCTCCTGCTACCGCAGACCCCGCGCCCAAGGTGACCTGACTGTTGCCGCCGTTGTTGGTGATCGCCTCACCGGATGTGGACGTGACCGACGCTCCGTTGCCGAGCCTGAGCACGCTCATCCCACCAGAGTTAGTTCGGGCGTCAATCGCTGCGCCCGAACCTCCATTAACGGTGCCGGCAACGTTCACCCGCAACGCGCCATTGCCATAATTGCGGACATAAATACCCCGAAACCCGCCGCTGACGGTGCCAGACGTGCTGATAGTCAGGTCGGCGTTACCCTCGTTTCTGGCGTATATTCCTGCGCCGCTGCTGCCGATTGCTCCGGCAGTTGAAATAGTCAAAGCACCGCTGCCCAGATTGACCGCGTAAAGCCCGTTGACTGAGCCAGTTACCGGCCCTGAGGTTGTGATTGAAAGGTTAGTTGCAGGCGCCCTGTTAAGCGCAAATATTCCATTTGGCCCAGTCGCCGTGACAACCGCCGAAGAGATCGTCAGCGCGCCGCTGCCATCATTAAGTGCAACAATTCCATCACCACTACTGGTTACCGTGCCACGCTGCGTATTGATCGACAGATCGGTGCCACCTTCGTTGCGGGCGATCAGACCGTTGCCAGCGGTGCCAGCGACATCCGACGTAGAAATCGTCAGCGAACCTCTGCCTTGGTTGGTGGCTGCAATTCCGGTCGTGCCTGTGACCGTTCCCGCAGCGGTGATGGACAGATCCGTTCCTGAGGCGGCATTGAGAAGGTAAATTCCTTCTTCCGTCGTTCCTGTAACGTTGTTGACGGAAACCGTCAGCGCGCCGGAGCCCTGGTTACGTGCTTCGATCCCTTTCGTTACAGCGCTGATCGTTCCGGTGGATGTGATCGACAGGTTAGCGCCATAGTTGGTCAGGTTCAGCCCGTTCAGGCGGGTCGACGTTACATCCGCAACCGAAAGGGTCATATCACCCGTGCCGGTGTTTCTTGCGGAAATCCCACGCCAGTTGCTTGTGACCAGTCCGGTTGTGGTAATCGTAAGGTCGGTGCCGCTGTTACCGGCAAAAATGCCCGAATTATTGGCGGTCCCGGTGGCATTGGCGGCTGAGATCACCAGCGCGCCTGCACCGTAGTTGCGGGCATTGATGCCGTAGCCATCATTTGTACTGATTGCGTCTCCAGCATCGATCGTCAAACCTCCGCTGCCGCGATTGCTTGCCGAGATCGCGCTGCGACTACCCGTAACCGCACCCGATGCCGTGACCGATAGATCGGTGCCATAGTTTGCCGCTCTTATCCCGAAGCCGTTGGTTCCAGTGACTTCCGCAGTCGAAACTGTCAGCGTTCCTGTACCTTGATTACT
Organism: Ruegeria sp. CF5; assembly: GCF_056537325.1. Lineage (NCBI taxonomy): Bacteria > Pseudomonadati > Pseudomonadota > Alphaproteobacteria > Rhodobacterales > Roseobacteraceae > Ruegeria > Ruegeria sp. CF5. The sequence goes on from NZ_JBQFRI010000016.1 coordinate 43,446, forward strand.
GGCCATTATGCCATTGTTACCGCCGCTGACACTCTGAGCAGCTGTAACCGATAGATCAGTTCCAGTGGCGCCGTTGTAGGCAAAAATACCGTCTGCACCGGACCCGGTGACCGCCGCCGCCGTGATCGTCAGCGCACCGCTACCGGTGTTTCGGGCATGGATTCCAGACCGGCCCCCTGAAACGATCCCGGAAGTTGTGACTGAAAGGCCGGTGCCACGGTCATTCCTGGCATAAATCCCGTCGACAGCTGCTCCGCTGACATTCGCCGCTGTAATTGAGAGATTCCCTGCCGATAGCACACCATAATTTCGGGCGTAGATACCGTGTCGGGCTCCGCTGAGCGTGCCGGTCGTGGTCACCGTCAAATCGCCGCCGCCATAAACGACAGCCCTAAGCGCGTCATTGCTCCGCGAAATGATGGTTGAAGCATTATTGTCGGTGAAGGTCAGGCCCGAATTACTGAACAGATCCATGGCGTTTGCGGAATTGAAAGGGTCAATGCCGAAGCCCGGTGTCGTTTCTACAGATATGGGCGCGCCGTTGATGATCGTCACACTGATGTCGTTTACCGGATCAGCTGGCCCGGAACACAAGAATGTGCCGGGGACCTGCGGGACGCAGCTCCCCGCAAGCGCAGAGCCTGCAGTCAGTAATGTGGTCGCGCCAAGTGCCGCTGCGGAAACGCCTGAAAGCACACGTCCCAGTGCTGGAGCGTAACTTGCCACTTGTCCCTTATACTTCGTCATCCGACCGCCACGCAGACGGATTGCACGCCAGTGTGGCAGGCTCGTGCTCTGATCTAATTTACTCATTATGTCCGTACCAATTTTATTGTTTTGTTGTTGAATTTTATGTGTTTTCTTCGGGTTGCTCTGACTTCGGCAGGGTGATCAGCGTCGCCGCTTCTGAGGTGTCAGGCGCAATTGCCATCGGGCAGAGGTGACCCTGCAGGAGTTCAAGGTCGTAGAGCTCGGCCACCGCGCCATCTATCCGAAGCCAGTCCACGCAAGTCTTGGTCTCAAGATCAATTATCTGGATTCCGCACCATGGCGCACTGTCGGCCTCGGTCAGGCGGGCCTCAAGCTCCAGTCCCTCGAACCGCTTGTAGCGGGGCTTGGACAGGCCAACGAAGGCATAACGACCATGCAAGGCCAGACCACGGGCAAAACCGGGACAAAAAACATGTGGCTTGAAACTACCCTTGCCGTTCTGGTCGAACTCCACTGTGCCCAACTCGCCACGTCCAGAGTTCAACAGCCACAGCCGTCCATCAGACCATCGCGGCGAATGCGGCATCGACAGATTGTCGCAAATGATGTCTCCCGTCTCGACGTCAATAACGATACCCCCATCCGCACGCCGGTCTCGCCAACCGTCGATAGTGTCCGATCGGCTGACAGCTGTAACGTATCGGGGATGTCCGTCCCTCATCGCCAGCCCATTCAGGTGGCAACGATCCTCAGCCACCAGCGATGATATGAACGGGGGGCGCCAGACCTCACGAAAGCTGTGGCGCATGTCCGGTGTAGCGAGGCAATTGTATCGCGTGTTGACGAAGATCGCCTTGCCTGAGGCGTCGATGCCAAGATCGTGCAGGTCAAGCCGCCCGGTAAACTCGCTCTGACGGGGCATAAAGGCCGCGTCGAACAGATCATTCACGCGCTCATGCGGATCAAGCACGTTCTGTAGGTGCAGAATTTGGTCGTCTGCCGCCAGCGACAAGCCATGCGTCCCATGACGGTGAATGCCCATTGGTCGGGGAAAAGCCATCTGATGGATGTTGATCCCGCCACCCGGTTTGACCCCTACCATGTAAAGGAACCCCGACTGGTAGGAGGAAAAGGCGATGGACAGCCCAAGCCCTCCAAGTCGGTCGGCAAGACCCGCTGAGACCGAGTAGTCGACTGTGGGAGTCGGGGGAGAAGAATCCGCCGCGTTGCCTGCATGCCCGTTGCCAAGGTGCTGGGGACGGATAGAGGTCTGCTCTTTCGTGTTCTGCATACTCAAAAAAGCCTTTTTGGCACTCGCAATGCTCTTTTGATGCCTTCTTGATTGCTTCGGTCATTTTACCTGCGCTTGAACCCAAATCATTCCTCTGTTGGGAATGGAATTGTCTATGCGGGGCCACTTGAGCATGTCTGCATCAATGCGGCCCCGACATGGGTTGGACGACAGTGTCCGAAGATATCCCTGCTTACTCCAACAGTCCTTTTTCCTGGTAATACTTCAGCGCACCCGGATGGATTGGCGCCGAAAGACCGGCGGTTACCATTTCCTCTTTAGTCAGATTGGCAAAGGCCGGGTGAAAGGTGCGAAAATCATCGAAATTCTCGAATATGGCCGAAACCAAAGCATAGACTGCCGCATCAGATACGTTGGCCGACGTTACAAGTGTTGCGCCGACCCCAAAGGTCTCGACGTCGCTATCGGTGCCGCGATACATACCGCCGGGAATTGTGGCCGAGCGGTAATAGGCGTTGTTGTCGATCAAACCGGTCACAGCATCACCCGTCACTGGCACCAGCTTGGCGTTGCACGTGGTGGCGGCCTCGGTCAGATTACCCGAGGGATGGCCGGCCGTGATAATGAACGCGTCGATCTGGTTGTCGCACAAAGCGCTGGATTGCTCCGCTGATTTCAACTCGGCGGCGAGGGCGAACGTGTCTTTGGTCCAGCCTTTGGCGTCCATAAGCACCTCCATGGTGCCGCGCTGGCCAGAGCCGGGATTGCCGATGTTGACCCGCTTGCCTACCAGATCGTCAAAATGCTCGATCCCCGAGTCTTCGCGCACCATAACGTTGAACGGTTCGGCGTGAACGGAAAACACTGCACGCAGGTCTTCGAATGGTCCGGCTTCTTCAAACTTAGAGGTGCCGTTGAGAGCGTGGAATTGCCAGTCGGACTGTGCAACGCCGAATTCCAACTCACCTTCGCGGATGGTGTTGATGTTATAAACCGAACCGCCGGTGGATTCGACCGTGCATCGCACGCCGGTTTCCTTGCGGTTCTTGTTCATCAGACGGCAGATCGATCCACCGGTGGGATAGTATACACCGGTCACGCCACCTGTGCCGATCGTGACAAACTCTTCCGCCTGCGCAGCCACACCTCCGAGCAAAAGTGCCATAGCTGAGGCCAAGATCAGGTTCTTCCTCATAGTTTTCTCCCTTTCTGTTTTTTATTTTGTTTGATGATTTGTGCGATGCTTTTGCAGCCGGTTCTAAGCGAGTGATCCGATCACTTCCTGATATCCAAACAGTGCCGGCAGACCTCCGGTATGCAGCATGACAACCTTTTGGCCCTTGCTGATGATCCCCTCGTCCAACAGCCCAAGAAGCCCGGCAAATGTCTTTGCCGAATAGACCGGATCCAAAAAGATACCTTCGGTACGCGCCATGAGGGTCAGGGCATCAAGCGTTTCTTGCCCGACTTGCCCATATCCGGGTGCGAGCACGTCATCCCAGACTTTGATATCGTTCATGACGATCGCCGGGTCGAAATCCATCAAAGCCGCCAATTTGGCCAGGACTTTTTGCATGCGTGCGTTCTGCTGCTCCTGATCGCGACGGACGCAGATTCCATGAACGGGCGCGCGCATTCCGGACAGCCGTAGACCCGTCAGAAACCCGCCGTGAGTTGAGCCGCTACCAGAAGGCACGACCGCGGCATCAAAATCGCTTATTTGCGCGCTCAGTTCCGCACCACCCTGCACATAGCCCAATGCCCCCAAGGGCGGATGGTCGATACCAAGGTGGATGACATAGGGCCGGTGGCCGGCGGCAACCAGCTGGGCCGCCCTTTCATGCAGGGCATTGTCAGCGCCGACTTCATCTTCGCCCACCGGAAAGTGCATATGTTCAGCGCCCAGGATTTTAGCCAGCAGGACATTGCCTGAGTGGTAGTATTGCTCTCCCATCCCCGGCACCCGCTCTTCCAGTTGCAGAACGGACTTCATCCCGAGACGTGACGCAGCCGCGGCCGCTGTGCGCACAAAATTAGACTGTACTGCTCCGGTAATCAGAACAGTATCAGCCCGCTGTTGTAACGCTTCGCCAAAATAGAACTCCAACTGACGAGTCTTGTTGCCACCAAAACTAAGCCCAGTCAGGTCGTCCCGCTTAAGCCAAAGGTCTATATCCAGGCGGTCTGACAGGCGATCCAGCCTTTCGACCGGTGTGACTTCGGTCATCAAACGAGCGCGCGGGAACTCAGACAATTTCTGGTCGATATTCATCTGTTCAGTCATCACGTGTCATCCAACCAGATAGGCGCGGCGGAACAGGGCCGCGCACGCGAGGATCGAGATTATTCGAATTGCGTGGGTTATAGTCTGCTGTGGCAGCAGTGGGCCGATCAGGTGCCCCAACAGGCTGCCCGCGATAGTAGCGGCGACAAACGGCCAAAGCCACGGGGCGCTGGCAAAGGCCGACCAGTCTGACAGGCAGTGCAATGCAAAGGCAGAACCATATGCGACCAGTGCCACAGGCTGTACCAACCTACGAGCTTCATGCGGAGTGCGACCCAATGCCAGAAAGCCCAAAATCATCAAAGGACCGGGGGTCGCTGCCCATACTGTGGCAAGACCTGACAGGCCCGAAATTGCCTGAAATCCCGGTTGGCCAACCCTGTTTTCCTGCGGCAGTAACGAAGTGGCAACTCCGACAAGTAAAAGAACGCCTGTCAGGGCCAACACCATGCGTTCTGACAGATAGGGGTAAATCAAGAGACCGAGAGCTATTCCCGTTAAGCACCCAATAACTGCATTGCGGATCAGGCCATTGTTCTTCAACCACACCCGCCTATTCGACGCGACAAGTGATACGAGCGTGTTCAACATGAGCAAAACCGGAACAGCCGTAGCCGTCCCCAGCAACACCATCATCACGGGCGCTACCACGATGCTGAATCCAATCCCGACGCCAACCTGAATCGCTGCACCTGTTAAAATGGCAAGCAGCAAGATCAGTAGGTCAGCGGGCACGTTTCGATCCATTGTTTCGCAGTTCATGCACGGAACGGTAACGCCAGCTAATCTTAATGAAAAATCATCTTATTGCATTTATTGATACACTTTTGTTATCAATCCCTATGCGTATCACTGCCCGACAGATTGAGCTTTTTCAGATGGCCTATCGACACCGGTCCACGCGAAAGGCAGCAGATGCCCTGCACATATCGCAGCCTGCCATTAGCCGAGTGGTCGCCGAGTTAGAGGCAGAAATGGGCGTGCTCCTGTTTGATCGATCAGGACGTAAGTTCGAGCCAACCTCTGCGGCACACAGTTTGCAGAGAGCAGTTCAAAAACACTATCAGGGTTTGGAACGTATCCAGGAGGCAGCGATCCAAATCGCCTCTGGCACAGGCGGGCATTTGCGTGTGGCAACAGTCCCGGCGGTGGCCGATACCCGCGTTGCGACTGCGGCCGGCAAACTCATGGCGGAACTTTCCGCCTTAAGGGTGGATGTCGATGTTCTGGATGAGAAGGCAGGGATGGCCGCATTGCGCGAAGGACGGGTGGATTGCGCAATTGTATCGTCTGACCCCGGCGATCCAAATCTGGCGTGCACTCGACTGGCCGACCTACAACCCGTGGTGATTGTTCCCCGCGATGACCCGCTGGCTGATGCGCGCAAAGTCTCGCCTGCCAAACTCGCGGAGGCGCCTCAAATCATGCTGACACCGCGCAGCCCGTTCCGCCGTGCAGTGGAGACAATGTTCGATAGCTGTGAAGTTTCGTTTCAGGTCAGAGCCGAGGTTCAGACACAATCCGCATTGGTACGCATGGTCGCCCAAGGTGCAGGCCGTGCGATCGTCGACATTGATATTTTAGGCGCATCGCAATCGGGCGATGTATCAGCTGTGCCTTTGACTTACGATCTTAACTGGCCCGTCCGATTGATCACCTTTTCCGCATCAAATGACATTCCCGGTTTGCAGAGATTTACGAATGAACTGAAAGAGCACCAAAGTCAGGCCCTTTAGATTCAAGAGTATAGCTGGTACCGTTGTCTGAAGAGCGAGCGATTGCGCATGTGTTTTTTTGACAAGCGGAAATAGAGGAGCGACTAATAGGCAGCAACGCGGACCCTAGCTGTAAACACCAGACCTCTGCGCGCGGTTTGCAAAACTGGCCAGACACGGTGCTTAAAGCAACCAGACAAAATTAGTAACTGAATACGGTATTCCGTAAAAATTCGCTGCTTTCCGACAATGCAACGAGCTGTGATGGATCGAAGTGGGGTAATCGACTAAACTGGAGTCGTTTCAACCGTCCGAGAGGCATCAATGGCTCAAGATGTCGGTGAATGGCTCGAAAAACTAGGCCTTGGCGAATATGCAGAGGCCTTCGCCACGAACAAAATCAACTTCAAACATCTTCCTGATCTCAGTGAAGATGACTTGGCAGAACTTGGTGTCAGCCTACTCGGTGACCGTAAGCTGCTGGTACGTGCGATAACTGCTCTTGCCGGCGATGGATTACAGAAGGCTATACCAGATAGGCATCAAGCCCGAGGCAACCTTGCACAAGGTTCTGACGCTGAACACCGGCAACTGACAGTTCTCTTCTGTGATCTCGTCGGATCAACCGCACTTTCACAACGGTTGGATCCGGAAGATTTACGTGAGCTTATGCAGCACTACCAAGTCACTGTAGCCGAGGTAGTGATGCGCTTCCAAGGACACGTCGCCAAGTTCCTTGGCGACGGCGTCTTAGCCTATTTCGGTTGGCCGCGTGCACACGAGAATCAAGCTGAAAGCGCTGTTCGAACAGGCCTGGCATTGGCACAGGCGGTGAAAGACTTGAAAAAGGACGTGAAACAGAACCTTTCGGTCAGAGTTGGAATTGCCACCGGGCACGTCGTGATAGGTGACATCGTTGGAGAGACGGCGTCTGAGAGGGGTGCTGTAGCCGGGGAAACTCCCATCCTTGCTGCTCGTTTGATGACTCTGGCGTTGCCTGATCAGGTTGTAACTGACACTGCCACGAGCAAATTAGTAGGAGGCGCGCTAAAATTTGAAGACCTTGGCGTTCATCAGTTAAAGGGCTTTGAACAACCAGTGCCGACTTGGCGAGTGGCCGGAGAGCCAAATCCGGATACACGGTTCAAGCTGGCACATTCCGGGCAACTGACCCCATTTATCGGGCGCGAGAATGAGATTGAGTTGTTGTGGCAGACTTGGCAGCAAAGCCAAGAGAATGTGGGGCAAGTTGTCCTGATTTGCGGTGAGCCTGGCATTGGAAAATCCAGATTGTTGGAAGCCTTGCACGGCAAACTCAGTGATGCGGATTGCACCCGTATTACACTTAGCTGTTCGCCGTATCACACTAACAGTGCACTTTACCCTCTTATTATTCATCTGGAGCAGCTTTTACGTTTACGTGGAGAGGACGAGCCCTCGGATAAACTCCGCAAACTGGAAGACGCACTTCGGGGGACCAACTTGCCGCTTAATGATGTGGTGCCCTTGATAGCCTCATTGCTGTCAATTCCGTTACCTGTTGAAAAATATCCGCCGTCAGCGTTGACGGCGCAAAAGCAAAAGCACCAGACCATGGATGCTATTGTCGCTTGGCTATTGGATGAGGCTCGGCACCGGCCCGTCTTGTTGACCTGGGAAGACTTGCATTGGGCAGACCCTTCAACGTTAGAAATACTAGCGTCTCAGATCAGACAATCGCGGAACGCTCCAATACTAAATGTCCTGACCTGCCGTCCAGAATTTCGACCACCGTGGCAGAGCGATATCCAGATAACAACAGTCAAGCTTGGTCGCTTGAAGAGGTCAGAGGCAGAAACTCTGATCAGGCAGCAAGCCCAAGGGCTAGACCTATCTCAAATGACTGTCGAACATATTATTGGCAAGACTGATGGCATACCGCTCTATATCGAAGAATTGACCAAGGTGATGCTGGATTCCAGCCTTTTGGCCGAGCGAAACACAGGCCGTGAACTGCCCCACCATATTTCCAGTGCAACGATCCCCGCGTCGCTGCAAGATTCCTTGATGGCAAGGTTGGACCGGTCGCCTAAAGCGCGGGAAGTAGCACAAATTGCCGCTGTGCTTGGTCGAGAGTTCGATTTCCAAACATTGCAGGCTGTTTCTTCATTTGAAGAAACGGCCCTAAGGTGGGCGTTGGTACAGTTGGTGGACGCCGAACTTCTCAACCAAAGAGGGCAACATCCTCACACCAGATACTCCTTTAAGCATGCGCTCATTCGAGACACAGCTTATGGCAGCTTGCTGAAGGCAAAGCGGCGGCCGGTACATCAACTGGCAGCCGAAATGATAGAGACGATGCATCCTGAGATTACCAGGAAAAGGCCAGAAATGGTGGCCTACCACTTTATGGAGGCTGGCAGCCACGAAAAAGCTATTGAGTATTGGTTGAAAGCTGGAGAGCTGGCAATTGCCCGTTCGGCAAATATGGAGGCGATTGAACATCTGAAAACAGGCTTAAAGCTGGTGCCCGCAATCCGACAACCTACCGCCAGAATTGAGACTGAGTTGGAGTTGCAGTCAAAACTTGCCGTTCCTTTGACTTTCGTGAAAGGGTGGTCGTCCCCGGATGTGCGGCAGGCTTACCAAAGGGCGCGTAAGCTTTGTAACCGCCTTGGCCGAACCGAAGATTTATTCCCAATATTAAGAGGGTATTGGAATTACCATCTAACCAGAGGAGAGCATAAGCAAGCTTTGCATCTTGCAAGGAGACTGAGTTCTCTTGTGACGTCGGCAAGTAGTGCGCACCAGCGCGCATTAAGTAACAGAGCGCTTGGAACCAGCCTGTTTTTTGTGGGCGAGTCTGAGAAAGCAAGAGAGTATCTGCAATCCGGCATAGATATTGATGACGCACTTTCGAAACACATACGCCACGTGGAAGTTGCCATTCACGGAGATAGCGCGGGCGTTGTTTGCAGGCTCTACGCTGCATGGAATTATTGGCTAATCGGTTACCCTGATACTGCTCTGAAAATGGCAAATGAAGGGCTTGAGCTTGGTCAGGATCTATCATTCAGCCACTGCATTGGATGGGCCTTGTGTTTTAAGGCCGTAGCTCTGTTGTATCGCAGGGAATTCGTTGCGGCGTTGTCTGTGTCCAAAGAGGCGATCGCCCATGCAGCGGAGCACGATTTAGCGCCGTGGCTTGCCATTGGAACCATGTGCTGTGGCCGCGCCCTGACTGGGCTCGGCAGGATTGACGAAGGGGTTGAACTGCTGCTGGACGGGCATGCAAAATGGCACAAAACCGGAGCACGTCTTGGTGATACACAATGGCTTGGTTTTCTAGCCGCTAGCGGTATCGAAACGCATGACTTGGATAGCGCGTGGTCTGCTTTGAGAAAAGCCAACGCAGCGAGCGATGCGAACCGAGAGCGGTTCTATTTTGCTGAACTGGCCAGGCTGGAAGGCGTCCTGTTAGCTGAAGCCGGAGATGAATCTGCAGCGGAAGAACAATTCAAACTCGCAATTCGGAGGGCGCGCGCGCAACAGGCAAGATCGCTTGAGCTGCGTGCTTCTACCAGCCTTGCAGCACTTTGGAAAAGTCAGGGAAGTGTTACACGTTCAAGAGAACTGCTGACGCCTGTTTATGACTTGTTCTCTGAGGGTTTCAACACTCCTGATCTTAACGATGCCAAAGAACTTCTTGATAGTCTCCGGTAGCGAACGGCCGCAATGAATGGTGGTCTGCCGTAATAGGTTTTTGCGGTTGAAAAGTGGTCTTAGGCCGACGACCCCACTCTGCAAAGTTTGCTTTCGACATTTTGCTACTGCTCCTTCCCAGAGCAATAAAAGGCACAATGGGCTTAGAGCCAGATCAACATCTTGGAAGCAAACCTGTATCGCACGAATAGGACGATCCATTGCGTGCCCATAGCGCCCATTTCCGTCTTTAAGGGATATGTTCTAACGGTGGCTCTGGCCGGCTTCTTCGACTACCCAATCTCGGAAAGCTTTCAGTTGCGGCTGGTCCATAGCGTCCGGCGGGTAGACCAGATGATAGGACCGTGACGGCGCGAAGTCCTTTTTAAAAGGTCGAACAAGATGGCCGGACCGCAATTCACTTTCGATGAGAGGAAGCAGCCCGAGCGATACCCCTTGGCCCGACAGAACGGCGCGGAGCAGGACACTGGAGTCGTCGATGACGACGCCAGGTAGATGGCCACCGGTTTCAACGCCCATGGAATCGAACCATTCCAGCCAGTCGAATTGATCCTTCCAGTGCAACAGCGGCAGGTTCAACAGATCCCCCGGATTGTTCACGGCCGGATTGCTCGCCAGCAGCGAGTGGGCGAGCACGGGCGACGTTTTGAACCGCAGCAGAGGCTCCGAGATCAGTCCGGGCCAGCGCCCGTCGCCCCAAGCCAGCATCATGTCTGTCTGGCCGTCCGAAAACTCAACCCCGCCGGGCGAATACTGCAGATGCAGGCCGGTATCGGGGAAACGCTGCCAGAAACTGAACAGGCGTTTGGACAGCCATTGCGAACCGATCAAGGCACCCACCCCAACGGTGATTGACGTGCGGCCAGCGGTTTGACGCACGTCAATCACCGCCTTGTCGAGCCTCGCAAAGATGGCGTCACAGGCTTCGGCGAATTGCTGTCCTGCTTGGTTCAACGTGACCGACTGGGCGTTGCGGTCAAACAACGTGCAGCCGAGATAGGCTTCAAGCGACTTGACCTGTGAACTGACCGCCGTGGGTGTCACGCCCAACTCGGCCGCAGCGCGTTTGAAGTTTTCGAATTGTGCAGCAACGGTGAAGACACGGACTGCGCCGAGCGGTGTCTGATTGGACGGGTCCGGCATAAGTAGACTAACCTGAAATTACCCTAGGTGTAAAAACTTTTTATCTATTCATCACATCGAGAGCAAGGCAGGCTGCGGCTCAGCGGTACGTAAGCGAAATGGCGAAACCAGCAAGGCATCAGTAAGAAGCGGAGGGCAAATGTCACGAGATACGCCATTGGCAGCGCGGTACTATGTCGAGCCGGATTGCTTTGAGACCGACAAGGAAAAGATATTCTTCCGCAGCTGGCAATGCGTTTGCCATGTGTCGGAAATTGCAGAGCCGGGCGATTTCAAGACCTTTACCATTGTCGACGAGGATATTTTTGTCATCCGCGCCCCGGATGGCAGCATCATGGGCTATTACAACATCTGCCGCCATCGCGGGCATCCGCTGGTAGAGGGTGAAGGCAAGGGCAAGCGGGTGCTCGTCTGCCCCTACCACGCCTGGACCTATGAGATTAACGGCAAGCTGCGCCGTGCGCCGGGATCGGTGGAAAGCGATGGGCTGACGTGCGACCAGATCAATCTTCGCACGATCCGGGTCGAGGTTTTCTGCGGCTTTGTATTTGTCAATCTGGACGAAGATGCATCGCCGATGGGCCCGGCACTGGAGGAATACAGGGAAAACCTGCTCAGCTTTCATCCTGACCCCGAAAAGTTGCGGTTCGTCTGCGAAACCGAGATCGAGCACAAGTCCAACTGGAAGCTGTCGGTCGAAAACTACAATGAATGCTACCATTGCCCGACGGTGCACGCGAGTTCACTGACCCACGGCGTTCTTGATATGGAGGGCTACACCACCGTGCCACGGGGCAAGACCATCTGGCACGACGGGAAGGCCCAGACAAAAAACGAAAAGCAATACGACTACGATCTAAAGGCCAGCCCACGTGCGGGTGACTACGGTGCTTACTGGATTTGGCCCAACGTTTCGATGTGCTGTTACCCGGGTGGCTATTTCACTATCCGACAATGGCTGCCTGTGGCCTGGAACCGAACCATATACCGCTACCGCTGGTTCTCCAGCGGCTCGATTTCGAATGAAGAAGTCCGAGCCCTGATGGTCAAACACCGAGAGACCACCGGTGCCGAAGATGAGGTCGTGGTCTCGAAGATCCAGAAGGGTATGCAAAGTCGCGCATTTGAACCCGGCCCCTATGTCATCGGCGATGGCTGCGGCGCGATGAGCGAAGTCGGATTGCGCCATTTCCACAATCTCTATCGGGATGCATTGGGAGAACCGGAATGTTGAACGCGCCTCATGATTACTCAGGCACAGAACAGATCCGGCAGGACCTGGCCGCACTTTACCGGTTGTCGCATCACTATGGCTGGACCGATCTGACCTCCACACACATTTCGGCGCGTCTGCCGCAAGATCCCGATCACTACTTGCTGAACTCGCACGATCTGATGTTCGATGAGATCACGGCATCAAACCTCACCCGCATGTCCTTTGGCGGAGAGGCTGTGGATGATCATCCGGGAAGCGGCAAGATCGTCAATCTGGCCGGTCATATCATTCATTCCGGCATTCTAAATGCGCGGCCAGATGTGAACTTTGTGATCCACAGCCACACTCGGGCCGGTGTGGCCGTTTCAGCCATGCCTGAGGGTTTGCAGCCCCTGTCGCAACACGCTGGGTTCGTACTGGGCACCCTGTCGAGCCATCCCTATCAGGACTCAACCGCAGTGGAGGATGAAGGCGCGCTGCTAGCGCGCGATCTGGGCAGCAACTTTGCCATGCTTTTGCAGAACCACGGGCTATTGGCGGTTGGACGGACAGCGGCCGAGGCGTTCATCTATCACTACTACCTTGAGATGGCCTGCAAAATTCAGGTGGATATTCTGGGTGCCACCGACCGGCCCATAGAAATCACCGATGAGGCTATGGCAGCGCTGCACGATTGGGGTGCGCCAGAAAGTGGACCACATGGCCAGTTACAATGGCCCTCACTGATCCGGATGCTGGAGCGCACTGTTCCGGAGTTTCGGACATGAGCGGAACCAGCCTGATCCGAACCCAGCGCGAAGGTGCTTGCCTGACAGTCACGATAAACCGACCGGGTAAGGCCAATTCGCTCACGAAGGATATGCTGGTTGCACTGAGGGATATTTTTTGCGCGACTATCGGGGACACGGAGCTTCGCGCGGTGATCATTACCGGCGCAGGAGGCCGAGTGTTTTGTGCAGGCGCTGACCTGAACACGCTTTATGACGATTTGGAAGGCCCCGACCCATGGGACGAAATGGCCGAAGCATTGCGAGCCGTACCGGTACTTACTCTGGCCGCCATCAATGGGCCGTGCATCGGTGGTGGCCTGACGCTGGCGCTTGGCTGCGACATCCGGGTCTGTGTGCCCGAGGCTCGCTTTGCCTATCCCGTTCTCAAAAACAACGTTCTGCCGGGGCAGTATGATGTGGATAAATTGCAGGCGCTGACCGGTCCGGGCCGCAGTGCTGCAATCTTGCTGGGTGGCGATGTTGTGAGCGCAGATGAGGCCGCCGCCTGGGGATTGGTAGACCGGCTGGTGCAACGGGACATCCTGACGGAAACCTGCCGCAGCCTCTGCGCCACCGCGTTGGCGGCAGACGGAGCACATCTGAAAACACTCAAAGCCATGCTGAGGAGGGGTTCGCAATGAAAGGCATCCGCGTTGTCGACATGACCTCGGTCCTGTCCGGCCCGTTTTGCACATGGCTGCTGGCCAGCCTTGGCGCCGACGTGATCAAGGTCGAAAACCCGGGTGGCGATCTGGCCCGGGGCACACCGCCGTTCGAGGACGGCATCAGCCTCTATTTCGCTTCGCTGAACCGCAACAAACGGTCAGTGACGCTGGATCTGAAGACCGAGCAGGGCAAGGAGGCCCTGCACCGGCTGCTGGCCACGGCGGATGTTTTTATCGAGAACATGCGCCCCGGCGTGCGCGATAGGCTGGGCTGCAGCGATGCCGATCTAAAGCGGATCAACCCGAAGCTAATTTCTGCCTCGATCAGCGGCTTCGGCCAGACCGGCAGCCTGTCGCACCGCCCAGCCTATGACATCGTGGTGCAGGCGATGAGCGGAATGATGAGCATCAACGGAGAGCTGGATGGCGATCCGACCCGGGTCGGTTTTTCCGTGGGCGATATCGCTGCGGCCCTGTTCACAACCATCGGCATCCTTCAACGGCTTTATGAACGCGACGCCAAGGGGGCGGACGAAACCAGCCATTTGGATGTCTCCATGCTGGCCTGCCAGTGGGTGTGTCTGGAGAACGCTTTTGCCCGCTATCTGAACGCAGGCATCGTGCCGGGGCCGATCGGTTCGCGCCACCCGTCGATGACACCGTTTGAGCCCTATCCAACTGCCGACCGGGACATTGTCATCGGTCTGGGCAGCGAAAAGGACTGGCCGCGCTTTTGCGAGGCAATCGGTTACACAGCGCTTCTGGACGACCCGCGGTTTCAGGGCGATGAAGCGCGGCTTGCCAACCGCGATGCGCTGGATGAGGTTCTGGGCACGCATCTGAAACAGCATCCATCGGAATATTGGATGGAAATCCTGGTAGAAAACGCCATTCCCTGCTCGGTGGTCGAGACCATCCAGACCATTGCCGACAGCCCGATTGCCAAAGAATACGCCGCATTCTCGAGCGTCGAGGCGGGAGCACCCGGGCGCATTATGCAGTTTGCGCGCAACCCCATAGCGGACCGCGAATTGCAGGAAAGCCCGGCGCCAGAGCTGGGACAGCACACCTCGGAAGTTCTGACCGAACTTGGCTATGACGCCGCCACCATTGCAGCATTGATGCGCTGACCCCGTCCGGGCGCTTTCTTCCAAGACACCAGCAGGAAACAGAACATGCCTGAACTTCAGACCGCTGACGGCATCACCCTCTATTACGAGGAAACCGGAACAGGCGCCCCGATCGTGTTTGTTCATGAATTTGGCGGTGATCAACGTAGTTGGCATCGGCAGGTTCCGGCTCTGTCTCAATCCTTCCGTTGCATCACCTATTGCGCGCGTGGCTTTTTGCCTTCCGAAGTCCCCAATGACCGCAGTCGATACGGTCAAGCCCAATCCACCAGCGATCTTCTGGCCCTGATGAATTACCTCGGGATCGAGCAAGCGCATCTGGTCGGTACCTCAATGGGTAGTTTCACCAGCCTCGATTTTGCGCTGAAATACCCTGACCGCGTCACAAGCCTAACTCTCGTCGGCAACAGCTCAGGCCCCCGTGATGAGGCCGAGCAAATACGCTATCGGCAAGACTGGGTCGGCCACGAAATCCGGCTTCGCGAAGACCGGGGAGGTGACGGCGCAGTCGCAGTTCTGGAAGCAGATCCAGCCTATCAGAGTTTTCAGAAAAACGATCCGCAAGGCTGGGCAACCTATGCCAAGAACCTGCGTGGCCAATCGCCGGAAGGTGCGGTTCATGTGCTGTCGACACTGCACTGGAACCGGCGGTCGTTGTTTGATGAACAGACACGGTTGAAGGCGTTTAGCAAGCCGGTGCTTTTGGTGACCGGAGACGAGGACTATTATCTGGTTGGCGAAACAAATGATTTTCTCCGAAAAACACTGCCGGACGCCAAATGGCATCAGTTTTCCGGGACCGGCCATCTGGTCAATATAGAACGAGCCGAGGAATTCAACAGCTTGCTGGCAGAGCTCGCCGGCGCACAGAAATAGCCTACTCGGGTTCGGTCAAAACTCTATTTGGTGGCAGCATCGGTGGGGTTAGTAAGCCGATTATCCTGCCCGTTAGGCAACCAAAGCCCCTCAGCATCTTGTTAATAGCCTTGATGCCAGCTGTGTTGGCACCGCGTTTGCCGATAACGATCTTGATTGGCAAACCGCCTTTGGCTGCGCCATTTGTCAACACAACCTAGGCATAGAGATTAAACTTGCGCATTGGTGTAAATACTGTGAAACATGCACGCTAGAGTTTATTTAAACTCCAATTTTTTTGACAAGTTGACAGCAAAAAAACATGACCGAAGGTTTCAATTTTTTATTTTTGAATGTTCTGGAGCCGGGAAACCTAACTTTCTACGCTGCAATCCTGTCGGCAATTGTTCTGTTCTACTGGTTGACACCATCACAAGGCAGGCAGGTTTACCTTGCACTCATATCGACCCTAATTCTGCTAACTTTGGATTGGGTTTCCTACTTGGTGCTGCTTGCGATTGGTCTGCTGACTTTTGCACTTACAAAAATCAACCATCGATCCACACCCGTGCTTTTGTTGGGGCTTGCACTCCTCATCCTTCCTTTTGCCGCACACGAGACTGCCCGAGTGATCTTCCGGACCAGTGATCACTATGACTTAGTTTTCATGACCGGGATGGCGTTTTATTCGTTGAGGTTGATCCACTATTGGTTTGAACACTTCAAGGGACAGCTCCCAAAACACAGCTTCGTAAACTACTACAGCTACCTGTTTTTCTTCCCAATCATCATCGTAGGGCCAATTTATCGGTTTGAAGACTACATGAAGTCCACGCGCCGCCAGCGGTTTGACACCAAGAATATCAGGGCTGGAATTGATCGGATTGCGCTAGGTGGCTTTCAGGTGGTCGTCGTGAGCGACATTGTAATAAGCCAGTACTTTGACGCTTGGATTTTGAATAACACAGATGATGCTTCTCTGACGCGGTTTTACTTTGAAAGCATCGAGTTTGGTTTGAACGTCTATTACCAGTTTGCAGGGTATTCGAACCTTGCAATCGGTGTCGGGCTGCTTATCGGCTACAAGATTTGCGAGAACTTCAATTTCCCATTGTTTCGGCCAAACATCGTTGAGTTTTGGAAGAACTGGCACATGAGCCTTACAGGTTGGGTTCGAAGCTATATCTATTTGCCGATAGTTTCGTACACCAATGCCCCCCGACTGGCGTTGTTGTTGTCAATGTCCACAATCGGGGTTTGGCACGGTTTTACAATCAATGCGGTTATGTGGGGGCTTTATAATGGTATTGGGATCAATCTTTATCATTATTTCAAGGAAACCCGCATCAGGTCATTCCTCGTCAACGGCAATCCAATCATTGCCAAAGCCTGGTGGGTGTTTTCATCCCTGTTTACGTTCAACTACGTGATGATCGGTGTGTCGTTCCTTCGCTGACCCCTGAGAGGTCAGCGTGAGTTTTCTCATGACGCGTTCAGTTCACAAGTAGTCTCAGTTCTTGATGTAAGGCGAGGCCAGACGGTTCAGTGGCCTCTTGTCGAACGCATCAAGCCATAGACGAAATAGCAGACGGCGTTTTTCGGGATCTTCGTCGTCTTCAAATTCAGTTCTGTCATGCAGCAGCACGTAGTTGTTCATGAACAGAATTTCGCCCGGTTTCATGTTGAACCGTAAACAGAACCGGGGGTCTTTGGTCAGTGCCTCAAAGGTGTTGAGGGCGTGTTCTTCGGCGGGAGTCGCATCACGTTCCAAGCCACCAAATGCCATGTCGATGTGAGCTCTGAGATAGCTGAGGCTTAAATATCCTTCTGCCATAGTGAAGATCGGATATTTCTCTTCAGTGACCAATGGACTGCCAGGTTTTCTGAGGCCGAAGACCGGGTAGTGGAACCCGTTGCAAAGCGTTTCCAGTACGTCGGGTTCATTCTCCAGAAGATAATTGTATATCGCCGGTCCGCTTGTGCAGCCGCTAAGCCCACCTTTCTTGGCCTGAACGATACTCATCATGGCAAGGATATCCGTAGTATCCGTATGCATGGAAAGCTCGGATCGTTTTTGGTAACCGCGAGAGTGCCTGTTTTTGCCACTTTCATCCCGAACATAACCCAACCTGTCGCCGGCGACACTCTGAGGTTGCGCTATGCCAAAATGGGAGCCAAATCCCCAATAAAGAAGTGCGCAATCTTCGGTTGTCAGGTCTTGCATCGGAAGACCACGCAAAAGGAACAGTCCACGGCCTTCATGCAGATCCCAAATCCACTGTTGAAGGGACTCTTCTATTCCACTGAGTGGGAAATCATCGCGCGTAATGTCCTCCACCTTTTTGCCCGAGCGACGCGCATGATCCAGTGCAGTGAGCAGTGCATCTACCTGCTGCTCGCTCAAGTAACATGCAATGTCATCTTCCGTCCGGATCGTGGTTGTGTCCCACGCGCTCGGATGATCATAGGCTTCGGCAATTGGTAGAGCGTGTGACATTGTAATTCACCTTGTTGGAATGGTTTTTCTTGTGAATGGGATCATTTCTGCTGCGCAACAGCCTGTAGAAAAGGAGTCCCAGCCGGGGCGTCCTGCTGTTGCTTTCTTTCCCACAGTTGTTCGACGCGATAGACGGGCAGATACTCCATGTAGTCCAGCACCGGCTTGCTGTTGTCATAGAAATAGGCCGTGCTGACGAGCATTCCGATCGTTGCCGACGTCAAGAACAGCTTTCTGGCTTTGGTGCGCATTCTTTTCACCCGGCCAACTTTGCTTCGATCAATTCAACCGCGTCGGAGATCGTATGAATTTTCAAGACGTCAATGGGTTCAATGGTGATATCGAATTTGGCACCAAGTGCTTCGACAAACATAACATGTCCAAGCGAGTCCCAACCCAGGGTGTTGGAGTAGTTGCTGGACGCTTCCAGCTTGCTGCTTTCGATCATGAATGTTTCAGCGGCGACAGCAATGACCTGATCCTCAAGGGACGAGCTGTCAGCCCCTTTGTTGTTTTCAAGCTCGTGGTCAATCAAAGACCTCAGCTGATTGCGATCCGCCTTGCCGCGTTCGGACATTGGGATTTCGTCGACAAAGACCACTCTGGCAGGGATTTTGATGGGTGAAATGCGTTCGCTCAGGTGCGAGACAAGCGCAGCCGCATCCAGGCTATCGACTTCTCGCACCACGCAACTGACGGCAATTTCGCCCATAAGGCTGTCTTCGACGCCGAATGTACATGTATCCACTACAAGCGGGTGCAGCCGGATATTATCGTCGACTTCTTCCGGGTAGACGTTGTTGCCGCCAACAATAATAACGTCCTTGATACGGCCAGCGATAAAGATGTTGCCGTCGCCATCATGTCGGGCCAGGTCACCGGTCCTGAACCACCCGTCGGCAAGGCTTTTGTCGGTCTCATCGCTGTTGTGCAAATAGTCATGCATGACCGTGGGTCCGGAAACGACAAGCTCTCCGATTTCCCCCGGCTCTACTTCGTCGCCGTCGTCATTCAGAATTTTCCACTGTGACCCCAGGATTTTTCCAACACTGTTTGTGTCCCGATGATCTGACCCAGGACCGGTGAAGGTCAGGTTGTTGGCTTCGGACAAACCGTAGGAATTAACGACTTCCTTTCCTGTCTTCTCCTCAAAGGTGTCCCACAGTGTTTTAGGAAGCATTGCCGACATAGACAGAAAGAATTTGAAATCTTCTGTATCAAATGTCTCCTTCAGGTTGTCTCCATAGCGCAGCAACAATTGCATCATCGCAGGCGATAGGAAGAAGTGTGAAACCCGTTTGCTGTAAATCGTGTCCAATATGTCGGGTATGCTCTGGTTCGAGAATTTACGCACCGGGCGGACAAGGGTGGAGCCATTCAAGAATGACAGCAGCGCACCACTTGCTGCCGCACCAAGCGATGTGAAGGGGATCAGGCTTAGCATCACCGAATCCTTGGTCAAACCAAGCTGAGTTCCCATTATCCTGGCTTGTTCAATCACCGCCGCGTATGTGAGCCTGACGACTTTCGGCGTTCCAGTACTGCCTGAAGTAAACACCAACATTGAAAAATCCGACAACTCCGGCTCATCTGAAGGTGCGTCAAGAGGAGAGAGATCGCTGACGATTGCAGGATAAGTGTCAGCGTCCACATCACCCGTCTTGGATGTGGAAAACAAAGACCGAAAACGCTCGCGAGTTGATGTTTTTCGCTTGGTCACACCCAAGGCCAGCATCAGGCCTGCCCCATCAAGAACCGATTGCGACTTCCAACGATCGAGTATTTCATTCGTACAAACAACAGCTTGCGGTTTTATGTGCTGCACCAAAGCCTGTGCTTCAACGCTGGTGTTTTCAGGCGTCAGGATCGAGGTCACAAGCCCGTAGCGGAATGCAGCTAGGAAGAATACCACGAGATCCGCGTCATTCTCGACGCACAAAACGATCACGTCGCCCTTCTTCAATCCGCTATTTTCAAAAAGCCGCATGACCAAGCCGACTTCTTCGGTCACTTCTTTATAAGAAAGCGAATCCGGTGCGATGAGAAACGGCTTTTTCGCCTTTGCATCGACGATGCCGAACAGGTTTTTGATTTCGGTATTTGTGTCGTGAATGTTCATTGCGTTAACCCGATTTTCTAATTTAGATTTTGAGGCTCAAAAAATATTCGCCTCCGTTTTACTGATCCAATCACTATCGGTTGCCAAAAATCCTCAAGGCTTGCCGAGCACGTGAGGCGAATTCTGGCAGGCACCCTTCAGGGCACCAGCTTCTGTATTTCCTGGAGTCTTACCTTCCCTCGATCGTTGAGCGGAATTCTGTCGACAAACACGATTTTCCGCGGAATTTTGTGCATCGATAGCCTTTCTCTCAGAAAGCTGCTGATTGTGGGTGCCGTAAGATCCGTAGAGACCGGCACAATACAGGCGGCAACAAGCTCTCCCCATTCAGGATGAGATTTCCCAAAAGTGTAAGCGTCTGCGACATCGGGATGACTTAGAATTAAATTGTTTATTTCATTCGGAAATATGGTGTGGCCGCCGCTGATGATACTTTCCACGCTTCGCCCGACATAGACCAGATTTTCGCCCGACAGATAGGCAAGATCGCCTGTCTTGACCCAACCATCGACCAGTACGCATTCAGTCAATTCAGGGGCGTTCAGATAGTCGGTCATCCGTGTTTCGGAACGAATCCAAAGTTCACCCGTTTCACCGGGCGAAACTTCATCTCCGGTTTCTCCAACGACTTTGCATTCGGCATCCAGAAGGCTGCCTATGGTGCCAATTCGCTCGTCAGCAATGTTCCGCGAGGTGAAAGTCACATTGTTGACTTCGCTTGATCCGAAGGTGTTGATTACGACCTTGCCTGTTTGCGTTTCAATCTGTTGCCAGAGATCATCAGATATCGGCGCCGCTGTTGTGACGAAAAACCTGAAATCAGGAACAGCGAATGCTTTTTTAAATGCTTCTCTGTCACGAAACAGGCACGAGATCAGACTTGGAACAAAGATAAAATGGCTGACTGGGTTTGCTACGATCCGCGAAAGCAGTTGTCGGCTTTTACTTAAATCAAACTTTTGAAACGGTCTGACCAGAGTCCCACCATGAAGCAGCGCCAGCAATATGCCATTCACGACCGACCCGATCTGGCTTAGCCGGAAGAGATTCAGAATCCGGCTTCCGGGGCCAAAGTCAATTCCAACGCCCATATTCATGCTTTGCGTGAGTATGGCTTTGTAAGACAGAACAACTCCTTTGGGGTTGCCGGTCGTTCCCGAGGTAAGGACTATCATCAAAGGGTCTTCGAACGATCGGTCCGCCGGTTCAAATTTATTTGTCGCGCCCAATTCGTGCGACAAAGAATGAAAAAGGTGGTCGTCAATTGTAATGAGAGACTGGTGCCGGTTAGTTCCCTCCTCCAAGAACGCCCAATTTGATCGGCATTGTGGACTCAACAACAGGTGATCAGGTTTCAGGAGTTCGAGTGTTTTTTGACATTCCGGAATGGGCGCATCCGGATCGATCATACACAATTCCAGGCCGAACCACATGCTGGACACGAAAGTAACAACCGAACAGACGTCATCTTCGAGAGCAATCGCGATGCGGTCACGCGGCAAAAGGCCTTGTCGTTTAAAGAAGGCACAAAGCAGGTCACATTTGCGAAAAAGGTCACCATAGGTCAGGCTCTCAATCTCGCCTTCAAAGAAAGTTTGGTGGTCGACGATATTGTTTCTGAGTTCACTTAAAAAAGTACGGGTGTTACTCTTAACGAATTGATTTGAAACCATGATTTCATCTATTCCGGCAACAAAGTTTTTCTACTTCAACGTGAGCGTACGGATTGCAATAAATTCCGTCAATGACGTTGAGTGATCAACTGGGACATCCGTGCAATCGGAATCAAAAGAGCCTGTGGTGGTTCCGATGCAGATTCGAGCCTGTTGTCAGACTTCTTTCTCGTGGATTAGCCGGCCCACTCCGGACCTTGATTACTTGGTCTCTATGCTGCGGCGCGACCCGCCGGACCTGTCATACATTGCGCACACAAAATCAGCTGGTGAACGACTTCACAGGTCACTCCACAAAACGGTCATCTAAGATCTCGGCCTCAAGGTCTGGTTTCTGATCATTTTGGGTGTTTGTCCAAAATGCGCACTTATGGCGCGCGAAAAACTAGATAAAGATTCAAAACCGCAACTTATGGCAACGTCTGTCATTGACTGCGAAGAATTGACCAGCAGTTGATGTGCCACCTCTAGCCGACATTTGCGGTAGTAGGCTGATGGGGTCAGCCCATAATAGTCGAAACATCGGCGCCGAAGCCGCTTTGGCGACAGCTGCAGGCGTGAACATATGTCTTTGATCGACAGTGGAGATGATATGTTGTCCGCCATAAACTGATGCATCTGCATGAGCAGCGGATCGGATGTGCTGGTTGCACGTTGAGGCGTGTCCCCGCTTCGTGGCATGCCGTGGATCATTCCGGTCGCCACGGCCAACGCCAGATCTTCATCTATGTCGCGTGATATCCAAGCCAAAACGGCGTCACCGGTGGCGGTGCCACCCGCAGCGGTCAATCGATTTCTGTCCAAGCAGAAAATACGATCAACAATATCAACGTTTGGCCAACGTTCTTTAAACTCAGTTTCAGCTTCGTAGTGCAACACTGCCTGACGGTCATTCAACAAACCAAGCTCAGCCAGAATGACCGTACCGGTATCAACACCTGAAATGACGCAGTTTGTCGTCGCGGCCCGCGCGGTATAGGCACGCACTCGTGGCGTTAAATGCACCAGAGGTTGATATCCGGCGCATAGCAGCACCAGATCAGCTTTGGGTTCATTCAACCACTCGATTGTATCAGGGGCGACCAACGCTCCGTTTGACGCCTGGACTGCCGCGTTTGTTGCTGTGCGGGTTTGCCACCGGATAATTTCTTTCCCTGCACATTTGTTTGCGAGGCGCAGTGTTTCTGTGGCCAATACATAGGCCAGCATCTGAAACTCCGGGAACAGCACAATGGAAACATTCAGCATTCAGGGAACTTCCCGCACAAAATTGGGCACTTCAAGACAAAAATACACGCTGTTCTCCTGTAGTCTTTTCGGAAACAGAGGAGACGCCAATGAACATCATGACCCCTAAACCCAGCGGACACCGACCGGCCAATTGCAGTGATGCCGAATGGGAAGCACGTTGCGAACTTGCAGCCATATACAACGCTCTTGTGAAATATCGCCTGACGGATTTGACCAACCAGTGGCACGCGATCCGGGTTCCAGGTGAGGATGCTCTTCTGACGCACCATTATGGTTGGATGCACGAAGAGGTCACGGCATCAAACCTTATCAAGGTCGGTTTTGATCGCGTGAACCACAACCCGGAAAACGGCGAACCAAACCCATCCGCCACCGAGATCGGCAAACTGTTTTTCGAAGCTAATCCAGACATGAACTGCATCATGCACATTCACACCAAAGCGATCATGGGGGTGTCCGCTCAGAAAGAGGGTCTGCAACCGCTCAGCCAGGCCTACTTGATGATTGGTGGTGGTGATGTGCTGGGCTATACCGACTACGAGTTCGAATGCACTGATGATTTTCTTACCGGCCTGCTGAATGCGGGCACTGGCAAAAAGGCGATCATCGAGGCTTGGCACGGCGCTTTTGTGTTTGGTTCGACAGCTGGAGAGACGTTCTTCCGGTCGTTCTATCTGGATCAGGCCTGCGCGGTACAGTTGGAGGTGCAAAAGTCTGCAGCTGGCGGGGCCACTATTCGGGAAATTCCTGAACGGGAAATCCAGCGCCACCTATCTGACATGGCTGTCAGCGACTGGTACGGCTACGAAGGTGAGTTGGAATGGCTGGCTGTTCGTCGCCGACTGGATGTAGAGATGCCGCACTATTCGACTTAAGAAAAGGCAGCCGTAACACCCATAAAAGCTGCGTGTTCAGTTCCACGGAATGCCTGGAATGAGAGGTTTCGGGCATTTAGCTGACGCGCAGTATGGGTACTTTCGGCTGAATGCCGACCACGAAGGCAATGCCGCCCGTCAAACCAAGCATTTGCTGAAAACGCAGGATTTCCAGCTTGCAACGGGCAGGTGCGGGAGTGAGTTAGGTATGGCGTAGGTGCGATTGATAACTTTTCCAGCTCGGTTCTTCCGTCCAAAGAACACATAAGGGATTTGCGTCTCGTCGATGGTGTTTTCAACCGGCTTATCTTTATTAGCCAAAACCCAACGCCGCATACCCAGTTACGACCGCTTACAAGCCAGACATCATCACAGCCTTGTCTTGCGACAGCGCCAATGGGACAGTTTAGGTAGTTTTAATAAGTGAGGGATTAGGATCCTTCTCAGAATGTAGATGTCAGAACTAAAAAAACACCTCGTTCATCTGCGGAAAAGGCCCGCCATTTGGCGGGCCTTGCAGGATTTTTCGTTGAAAAATCTCTGTTCCAACTCAACCGAGTTTTTCGGTGAGTTCCGGGACTGCTGCGAACAGGTCTGCGA
>NZ_JBQFRI010000017.1:0-63605 GCF_056537325.1 Ruegeria sp. CF5
GACTGACGTGACCGGCACCGTGACGCTGGCGGCTGGCACCGAGATGGTCATGCCCGGCGACAACGTGTCGTTCGAAGTTGAACTGATCGCACCGATCGCGATGGAAAACGGCCTGCGCTTCGCGATCCGCGAAGGCGGCCGCACCGTCGGCGCCGGCGTTGTGTCGAAAATCGTCGAATAATTCGCGCAAGCGAAGGATCAGACAGAAAGGGCGCCCCCGGGGCGCCCTTTTTTTGTTTTGGGCTCTTTCTGGCGGCAAAATAGATGCAGGGCGATAGCGATCCGCTCAGATGCCCGCGCGGTAGTAAGCATTGCCCTTTGTCATTGACTCGCAGCAGACAGGCGGCTTGTCTGGAACCGTTGCTTCCAAAACGTTTACATGTTGGAGTTCAGTCGATGAAATACCTGCTTTTTGTAACTGTTTGCTTGCCTCTATCTGCAGCCGCTGAGCAATCGCGTTCTCTGGACGCCCATGAACACGGTGCCGGTACTTTGGGAATCGCGATTTCGGCATCCGAGGTTGCCATGTCTCTGGAAGCGCCGGGGATGGATATCGTCGGATTTGAACACAGCGCCACCAGCGCCGAAGATCGTGCGGCGGTGGAAACCGCTGTTTCGGATTTGGCGCGTCCCATGGATTTGTTCGTCCTGCCTGAAAGTGCAGGCTGCTTGGTGAAAGGGGCCAAGGTTTTTCTGGAAGGTGACGATCCGGAGCATGCGCACGACGACGAGCATGCCGACGAAGACGACCATGCGCATGACGACGAACACGCGCATGACGACGACCATGCCGAGGAACAGACCGACGAGCATGGCACGGAACACACCGAGTTCAGGGCGGAGTACATTCTGCAATGCGAGAATCCGCAAAGTATTGACCGTATCGAATTTGCCTATTTTGAACGGTTTCCGAACGCCCGTGAAATGGATGTTCAGATCGTCACCGACAGCGGCGCAACCGGCCATGAGGTTGAACGGGATGCCCCCGTTCTCGATCTGAAGGGCGTGTTTTGATCCCCGACAATGGAAGTGTTGACGAACAGCCTGACAGCTGTGCCGTTTATCTGAAGGATGTGGAATTTAACTGGCCGCAGACAGATTTTTCCATGGTGGTTGGGGAATTTTGCGTCGGGACGGCTGAAAAGGTCCTGCTGCTTGGGAAAAGCGGGGCGGGGAAATCCACGTTGCTCAACCTGATCTGTGGGGTGGCGCTCCCGCAAAGGGGTCTCATTCGGATTGCCGGTCATGAGTTGACGTCGATGACCTCGTCTCAACGCGACCGCGTACGGGCAGACAAGATGGGTGTCATCTTTCAGATGTTCAACCTGCTGCCCTATGCAAGCGCCGTGGACAACATTCTGGTCCCGCTCCGGTTCTCTCCCGAGCGACGGAAACGCTGTTTGCATCCGCGCGAGGATGCTCTGGGCTTGTGCGCCTCTCTGGGGCTTCCGGATGCACTGGTGACTCATGGGTCGGCATCCACATTGTCTGTGGGCCAGCAGCAGCGTGTCGCTGTGGCGCGGGCGATGATCGGTCACCCCGAGATTATCGTTGCGGACGAACCGACATCGGCATTGGACGCGGGGTCGCAGGACGAGTTCATGAACTTGCTGTTCGATCAGGTGTCGGAGTCCAGCAGCACCCTTATCATGGTCAGTCACGACGAGCGGCTGGCCAATCGGTTTGATCGGGTGGTGCGGCTGGAAGATGTGTCGACGACCGCTGGATTGGTTGCTTCATGACATTGATCAGGTTGGCCTGTCTGTCTCTGAAAAGCCGGGCCCTGACCGTGGGTTTGACGAGCTTTGCCATCGCCCTGTCCGTCGTGCTGTTTTTAGGGGTGGAAAAGCTGCGCACCGGTGCACGATCCAGTTTTGCGGATACGATTTCGGGCACCGACCTGATTATGGGCGCGCGTTCGGGTGGCGTTCAATTGCTTCTCTATTCAGTTTTTCGCATTGGTAACGCGACCAACAATGTGACCTGGGAAAGCTATCAGGACATTGCCTCGCGACCTGAAATCGCTTGGGCAGTGCCGATCTCTCTGGGTGACAGTCACCGGCAGTTTCGCGTCATGGGAACGACGCCCGAGTATTTCCAGCGCTACAGGTATCGCGGTGATCGCGCCCTGACATTTGAACAGGGCGAACAGATGCACGATCTGTTCGACGCGGTAGTTGGTGCGGATGTGGCAGCGCAGCTGAACTATGAGGTCGGGGATCCGATCGTCGTGGCCCATGGCCTCGCGTCATTCAGCGAACACGACGATACGCCGTTTCGGATATCGGGTGTTCTAGCAAAGACCGGTACACCGGTAGATCGTACCGTGATCGTAAGCCTGGAGGCCATCGAAGCCATCCATGTCGACTGGCAGGGTGGCGGGCAAAAGCCAGGCGAGCCCACTCCGGTCGAAGAAATTCGGGCAATGGACCTGCAGCCAAAGGCCATTACGGCGGCGATGCTGGGGGTGAACTCGAAGCTTCAGATTTTCACCATTCAGCGCGCAATCAACGAGTACCTCGAAGAACCCCTGCTGGCCATCCTGCCCGGAGTGGCGCTTCAGGAACTTTGGGGCATCGTCGGAATAGCCGAGCGCGCGTTGATCGGCGTGTCGGCGATGGTTGTCGTCACCGCGTTGCTGGGACTGTCGGCAATGATCCTGTCGGGGCTGAATGCCCGCCGCCGGGAAATGGCAATCCTGCGGGCAATGGGTGCGGGCCCTGCGACGGTGATGGGTCTGCTGATGATCGAGGCCGTGTTGATGACCGTTCTGGGAACCCTGCTGGGTGTGCTGCTGCTCTATCTTGGGCTTTTCGCTTTGCAGCCTTGGCTGGACAGCGCGTTTGGCCTTTTTATACCGATCACCTTTCTGTCCCCTCGCGAGATGCTGATCCTGTGCGCGGTTGTCGTGGCCTCTGCGCTGGTAAGCCTGCTGCCGGCAATACGCGCGTATCAAATGTCTCTGGCGGATGGCATGACTATCAAAATGTGATTTTGTTCGGAACTCAAAACAGTTAGACTGCATGCATGTCTCGCTTGGCCGGAATGATCGTGGCGATAGTGGCCGGGGCCGCCTCGAATGCGGGTGCCTGCGGATTTCACAACTACACCCCGCAGCCCACATTGGTTGACCGGCTGATCGACAGCGAGCATGTCGTGCTTGCGCGCCAGAATCCGGACAATCCCTTTCGATATCAGGTTACTTCGGCCTTGGAAGGTGGCGCCGAAGATGTTGAGTTACCGCATCTGGTGGACAGCGTAACCCGACAAAGGCTGGGGACCGATCCAGCCGCGCAGGTCCTGTTTGCCCGCCAGAGCGCCTATGGCCCGTGGCAGCGGGTGGCTTTTGTCGATGACGATATGCGCCCCGTTCTCAACACCGTCATGTCGCAGTTGCCCGATTGGCGACTGGGCGAGGACCAGAGCCGGTTCCGAACTTTTGCGACCTATCTCGACCATCCGGACGAAGATATCCGGCTGCTCGCGTTGCGGGAGCTTGACCGGGCGGATTACGGGTTTCTGGTGTCCCATGACCTTCGGATCGACATGGCCCGGATGCTAGCCGGATACAACAACCCCGCACAGCGGGACCTTCGTGCCATCCGTATTCTTCTGTTGGGTCTGGGTGGCAGAGACGATGTTCGCGGGCAGCTGGCGCTCGGGCTGGACCGTGCTGCACAATTCGCAAGCAGCCTGACAGGCGCCTACGCAACCGCGCTGATCGAATTGGATGGCCCGGCCGCTGCAAACACTCTGGCCCAGACATACCTGACCGACCCGGAATTGCCCGAGGCATCCAGAGAAGCGCTGGTCGAAGCACTGGCCCTGCATGGCCAGTATGGCGATCAGCGAATGCAGAACTCTGTTGCCGAGGCCGTAACGCAGGCATTGCGCGGATCTGCTACGCTTGCGCCTGCCGTTGCACGCCAGTTCGGCGCCCGTCGGGTCTGGTCGCAACGTGATGCCCTTTCGGACCTTGTCCGGGATGGGGTGCTGACATCACCGCTGGATGTTCTCGCAGTAAGCCAATATGTCGCTATGGCAGATGGCCTCGCGGACCCGTCACGCCCAGCCGAAAGCGGCAATTCCCAGAGCCGAGGTTTTGACTGATGCAGACACGAAGGCATTTCCTGAGCCGGGCGACCGCAGCCGCAGGGGTTCTGACGGCCTTGTCCGCGCCACTACGGGCGGACAACGCACCGATTGAGTTGGGGTGGGATGACCTTGTACCAACTGCTGATGGAACCACCATGGAAAGGCTCCGAAAACAGGGCATCATTCAGCATGGTGAACTGAGCACCCCCTTCGATCAGGACACGGCCGCCGAAGTGACCACGGAATACAACGGCAAGCTTGTCCGCATCCCCGGCTACCTTGTTCCGTTGGAATTTCAGGATCACTACGTCACATCCGCGCTGTTGGTGCCATATGTCGGGGCATGCATTCACGTACCGCCTCCGCCGCCGAACCAGTTGATATACATCACGACGGAAACACCTTACGAGTTTCAGTCCCTGTTTGAACCGGTTTGGGTGGTCGGGACCTTCGGAACGGCCGCAGCCAGCACGCAACTTGCCGAAGTGGGCTACATGCTGGTAGCCGAAAAGATCGACCCTTATTCCTGATTTATCAGGTGGCCCCACCGACCAGCGCCCGATCCGGCGAGGAAACCAGGGCGCAGATTTCGTTGTGCACATTGTCGAATGCCTGGCCCAGTGACGTCGGGCACTGCAGCTTGAAAAGGCCCAGTGATTGGCGGATAGTGCCTGCGACATGCCTGAACCTTATTCTTTCCGCCATGATCCCGAAGTGCCCGCGTTTGACGACAGTAACCCTTTGGCGGTTATGGACGCGAACTGCGCGTTGTGCAGTTGGGGCGCGCGGATGATCCATCGTCTGGACCGATCGGGGACCGTGCGCATCTGCCCCGTTCAAACACAGTTGGGGGCAGCGCTGATGCGTCACTATGGGGTGCAGCCGGACGATCCTTCGACCTGGTTGTTCCTAGATGCCGGTGTTGCCCATATTGATTTCGACGCGGTCGTACATGCCGGTCGGCGGTTTGGCGGATGGGGTCGGCTGACCGCGGTGTTGCTGATCTTGCCCAAACCCACAAGGAACTGGTGTTATCGCCGCGTTGCGCGCAACCGCTATGCGCTTTTCGGTCGATCCGACATGTGCGCACTACCTGACGCATCGTTCCAGAGACGTCTGATGCGATGAAAATCCTTTTGCTTGGCGGATACGGCGTCTTTGGCGAACGGCTTGCCAGGCTTCTGGTCCGGGACGGTCACGATGTCTGCATCGCCGGGCGCAACACGGCGTCGGCGCAAGCCTTGTCTGATGAACTGGGCTGCCGGTCCCTGATGATGGATCGCAATGGCAGCCTCGGCGGGTTGCGCAATTTTGATGTGGTAA
Source organism: Ruegeria sp. CF5 (assembly GCF_056537325.1). Lineage (NCBI taxonomy): Bacteria > Pseudomonadati > Pseudomonadota > Alphaproteobacteria > Rhodobacterales > Roseobacteraceae > Ruegeria > Ruegeria sp. CF5. Next base: position 5,419 of record NZ_JBQFRI010000017.1, read on the forward strand.
TCGACGCTGCCGGTCCGTTTCACGATTATGGAAACGATCCGTACCGGCTGGCAAAGGCAGCGATTGCGGCGGGTGTGCATTATCTGGATCTGTCCGACAATGCAGCATTCTGTGCCGGAATTTCGGCGCTGGATGCTCAGGCAACCAAAGCGGGCGTATGCGTGCTGTCCGGCCTTTCCTCGGTTCCGGCCCTGTCGTCCGCCGCAGTCCGCGCCCTTGCCGGAAAGAACAGGCCACTTGAGATCGACACCGCGATTCTGCCCGGAAACCGAGCGCCGCGCGGGTTGTCGGTGATGCATTCGATTCTGGCACAGGCGGGGCGGCCGATATCCGTCTGGCGCGGCAACCGGTGGGAGCGCGGGTTTGGCTGGTCCGACCCGGCAAACTATGACCTGCCAGACGGCGTGATCCGGCAGGGCTGGCAGATCGAAGTTCCGGACCTGCAGTTGTTTCCCGCACATTTCGGTGCCGGGACGGTCCGTTTCCGGGCTGGTCTGGAATTGGCGGTTATGCGCTATGGTCTAGCCTGTTTTGCGGCCTTGCGCCGGGTGCTGCCATTGCCGGTGACACGGCCGGTTGTGCGGGCGTTCAAAATGATGGCGGATATGTTGGCACCATTCGGCACCGGGCGTGGCGGTATGTCGGTAACCGTCACCACACAGGCCGGGCGGCAAACATGGCGGCTGTTGGCAGAGGACGGCGATGGCCCCTTCATTCCGGCGGTGCCTGCACGCGCCCTGCTGCGCCGTCCGGACCTGCCGATTGGTGCCGATCCCGCGCTTGAGGTCATCACATTGACCGAGGCAGAGGCCGCAATGTCGGACCTGAGCGTCGTTACCGAGCGCTGCTCTGAACCGCTCAGCCGGATATTCCCGCGCGTCCTCAAAGACAGCTTCGACAGGCTGCCGGACTCGGTCCGAGAGACGCACCTGACCGTCGACAAAAGCCGCTGGCAGGGAAGATGCGAGGTCCAGCGTGGCAAGGGCGTCTGGTCCGGTCTTCTTTGTGCGCTGTTCGGCTTTCCTGCTGCTGGCAAGGATGTGACGGTGGAAGTTACCAAAACCGCAACACCGGCAGGCGAGACATGGGAACGCCTGATCGGCGGACACAGGTTCCGATCGTATCTGGGCGCGACGGACCGGGGCATGACCGAACGGTTCGGCCCGTTCACCTTCCTGTTGGGGCTAGAGGTACAGGACGGTGCGCTGATCTATCCCGTGCTTGCCGGACGGATGGGGCCGGTCAGGCTGCCGGGGTGGTTGCTGCCGAAATCCGTGGCACGCGAATTTGAGGCCGAGGGGCGGTTCAACTTTGACGTAGCGATTTACGCACCGATCACAAAGCGCCTGATCATCCGGTATCAGGGTCACCTGACCCCAATGGCAGGGGACAGGCCAACCCTCTCAATGCCAGTTCACGTCGCCCACGAAAATATAGCCTGCGCCGTAGATCGTCTTGATTAAGCGCGGATTCTTGGGATCTTCACCAAGTTTGGTGCGCAGGCGCGATATCCGCACATCCATCGCACGGTCGAAACTTGCCCCCGCGGCCCCGCCCAGTGTCTCCTGCATCTGGGCGCGGCTGATCAGGCGCTTGGGGCTTTCCAGAAACAGACGCAGCACTTCGCCTTCGGCATGGCTGAAGGTGGTCTCCTGCCCGTTTTCGTCTTCCAGAATGTAGCGGTCGAAATGCGCCGTCCAGCCGCTGAAATGCGCCGTGTTGCCTGCGGGTGCCGATGTGCGCTGCGTTCTTAGCCGTGCCCGGATGCGGGCCACCACTTCGGCCGGATCGAAAGGTTTGGTGATATAGTCGTCAGCCCCCAGTTCCAGCCCCGTCACCCGGTCCTGCACCTGCGCGCGGCCGGAAATGATGATGACTGCCGCACCCTGCTCCAGCGCCAGACGGTGCACCAGCGCCAGCCCGTCCGTATCAGGCAATGACAGGTCCACCAGACAGACATCCGGCGTGACCCTTTTCAACGAGGCTTCGAATTCGCGGGCGCGCGAAAAGCTCTGGGTCTGAAAGCCCGCATCCTCCAGCACATCCGTCAGTATCTGGCGGATTTCCGGTTCATCGTCGAGAATGGTTACCAGAGGTTTGGTCATCACGCGGCCTTGGTCTGAATGAGTGCGGCAAGCTGCTGGCGAGAGAACGGTTTGCGCAGAACCGGCCCCAGTTCAAGGGCCTTTCGATGCAGCGGGTCCGAAACCGGCAGTGAAGTCATAAGGATACAGGGCAAGCCGGGCCTCAGTCTGCCGATCAGGTCGATGCCGGTGCCGGACCCTTCCAGTTTGATGTCCGACAGCACGAAACTGATATCCTCGACATCGGCGGTCAGGGCGCAGGCCTCGTCAACCGATGTTGCTTCGATCACCGACAGGCCTAGATCCATCAGAAGGTCCCTGAACTGGCTGCGAAGCTCGTCATTGTCTTCGACAAGCAGGGCCAGACCGCCCCGCGAATCCGGTGCCGGGCGATAGGGAAGGCGCAGGATGACGGAGGCGCCGGATGCGGTGTTGCGCAGCTGCAGGTCCCCGCCCGCAAGTTTTACCATGTCGTAAACCATGGGCAGGCCCAGCCCCGATCCTTCGTTGCCCTTGGTGGTGAAGAACGGGTTCAACGCCTTGTCCAGCGCTTCGGCGGAAAATCCGGGGCCGGTATCGGTGACGGTGATTTCGATCCAGATCGATCCGATCGTATGCGCGCTGATGGTGATCTGCCCCGTGGCTCCGCAGGCGTCCCGGGCATTCAGCACCAGATTAAGCAGGGCATCCTGCAACATACCGGGGTCCAGCATCATCGGCTTGTCCGGCAGGTTGTTGACCACCGACAGTCCCATTCCTCGGGGCAGAGAAGGCGAGGCCAGAATCTTCATGTCTTCCAGCAGGCCGCGCAGATCTGCCGCCCGCGGGTGAAGCGTCCTGTTGCCGGTCATATCTGAAATCCGGTTCAGCAACTGCCCGCCGCGCCGGGCGGTTTGCTGGGTGGCGGTGACCAGCTCGCGCGCTTCCTCCGGCAGCGGCATCTTCTTCAGCTTGCCCTGCATCCCAAGAATGATCGTCAGAAGGTTTGAAAAGTCATGCGCCAGACCGCTTGTCATCTGTGCGGCCATCGCCCTGCGGCGTGTCTGCTGCAGCGCGACGCGCGCCTGCGTTTCCTCGGTCACATCCATCGACAGGATATAGACACCGCCCAGATTGTCCGGTGTAAACGACGCCCTGATCCGCCGCTGATCGTGATCTTCGGTAAACTCGAAGATCGAGGTCCGCCCGCCATAGGCCTTTTGAAGATGAGGGGCGACCTTGGCGAAAGCCGTTGTTCCCAGCGCGTCCGAGATATGCAGCCCCAGAATGTCCGAGGGACGCCCGGGCATGACCGAGCTTAACCGGCGGTTGGAATAGGTATAATGACCCTCGGCATCCACATGCGCGATATGGGCGGGCATCATTTCTGTCGTCATGCGCGTGCGCGCTTCGATTTCCGTAAGTTGCCTCTTGGCCTCTGCCAGGGCCGAGTTCGTCGCGGCCAGTTCGCGGTTGGTGGCCGACAGTTCTTCGGCATGGGTCAGAAGCTGATCGGACAACTCCTCGGAATGCGACCGCAAAAGTTCCTCGACGCGCTTGGTGCGGGTTATGTCGGTATAAACCGCAACCCATCCGCCTTGCGGCAAGGGCGCACCCTCGACCGAGATGACCTGACCGTTGGGGCGAATGCGCTCGATATAGTGTGGCTCGAATGCAAGCGCCTGTTCGACCCGGTGGGCAACGATCTCGTCAATATCTTCTTCGGGTGCGTATTCGCCACTCTCGGCCAGAAACCGGATGGTGTCGGCAAAGGCCGCGTTTGGCTGCACCAGATGATCCGGCAGGTTGAACATCTCCTGAAACCGGCGATTGCTGAGGACCAGCCGCAGTTCGCTGTCATAGATCGACAGGGCCTGCCCGATCAGATTCAGGCCCGCTGTGGTCATCGCCTTGATACGTTGTTCTGATAAGTCCAATTCGATCCTCCGCCGGACATATGCCTAACACCCTATGTGACCATAGGGTAGGGGCCTTGCAGACCCGAATGGTCGCAACGTGACAGGATGTGTGACTCGTCGCGAATTCCTGACTCAGGATACGAAATTTACTGAAGCAATCAGAATGCCTGGTCACGCATTGTTGGACCAAACATCAAGCGATTCTGACCCAATGGCCGCTATGCTGTCTCCATCAAAGCTTCGGCAAGCCCATGTTCTGAAAGGGCTCCCGGCGCACCAATTGCGACAATCCTTGTTTCTGGTTTGCGTTCACCCCAGGCTTCATCCCGCGCGATGTCCATGCGTTTTCCGACGACCTGTACAAGAATGCGATGATCCGGATCTTCCTCGCTGAAGACAAAGCCCTTTAGGCGATAGACGTCGCCAGGAAGCTGCCGAATTGCACTCTTAAGAGAAGATAGGCTTATCGGGCGTTCAGCTTTTATCATAGTCGTTGAAAAGCTGTCCGAGTGATCAGCGTGATGGCAACCACAGCCGGGCCCATGTTCATGATGATCGGGTATTTCTGTTTCGAGCTGTTCGGCAGCAAAGCGACCAACGGAAAGAAGTATGTCCAGAGGGACGTCTGCGTTGACAGCTTCGACCAGACGATATCGACGGAAGCGAGACCCGAGCCAATCGTGCACCCTCTGAACAGCGGCCCTGTCGACAAGATCGACCTTGTTCAAAATAACCATATCTGAGAACGCGATTTGACGGAGCTTCAGTTCCATTTGTTCCGGCGCAGCAAAAAGCTGTTCCGCATCGACCAGACACATAAGGCTGTCCAAACGGATCATGTCCCGAAACTTCTGATCGGTAAATGTCATCGCGATTGACGACGGGTCCGACACGCCACTTGCTTCAAGGACGATGTATTCCGGTTTCTCAGGCCGGGCGAGAACGGCTTCCACCGTTTCGATCAAGTCATCTCGGATCGAGCAGCAAACGCAGCCATTCGCCAAACTCATCACATCATCTTCGAGGCCGACCACCAAGTCGGCATCGACGTTGATGGATCCAAAGTCATTAACAAGAACCGCAACCCGCAACCCGTGATTGCCTGTCAGGATGCGGTTCAGAAGTGTTGTCTTACCGGCTCCAAGAAAGCCGGTAAGGATCGTGACGGGGATTGCGGATGTCGAACCGAATTCGATCATGTTGTTACTCCGCTTTCTTCTTGCGGTTTGGGATGACGTCATCGACCTTGATGACGAAATCACTGGGCCACTCTGGATCGGGGGCTCGGAATACGTCAGCTGGATAGTATTCCTTGGGGTCGATCTCCATATCGCGGTACTTCTGGTCCTGCTGTTCGGCACGTGACGACCGCGGCGCTGGAGGCTTGATTTCGTCCGGCAACGTGATCTTGCCTTCTGCTTCCATCTTGCCCAATTCGCGGAAGGGTGCGACTGAACCAGATTTTCCGGGAAGCGTCGCCTTCCGATACCAGATTGCATCCTTTGTTACGTTGACGACCGCGACGTCCAAACCCCAGGCGAACAGCCCATCATAATGGGCTCGGATTCCCGCCAGCATTTCGGCATCGATATCCTCGTCTTGCGTATAGTGGGTCACCATTGCAAGCCGTGGGCGCGCCTCAGCCATCATCTTACCAACCGCGTAGTGCGATGTATGGTGCGTATCGATTGTGTAGTTGAACAGCTCTTGCGGCAGACCGTATTTGTAGGTCATCAATTGCCCGATATCCTGTCCGGACATTTCGGTCACAAACACATCGACACCTTTTCCGTATTCAAGACTCAGTTCATCGGGACGGCCGTCGCCGGTCCAAACAAAGCTCAGTCCATTCCAGTCCAGCCGATACCCGACGGCACCGTCCTTGGCATGGCTGCGCGGCCAGGAGCGCACTGTGACGCCATCTTCGTCATAAACAATGCCGCCTTCCTGACGGAAATCGAATTCATTGACTTCTATCTCGTACCCGTCCCCAATCGGGAACACATCAAAGGCCTCTAGATGCCATTTGAGCATCTGTTGCATCCCTTTGACCATTCCAGCTGTGCCAAGCTCGGGGGTCCGACCGGAGGGGCCGTGAATGCGCAGCGGCGTGTACCCACCGGACCAAGCCCGGAATGGATAGATGTAAGGGATGTCGGCATAGTGATCGACATGTAGGTGCGTGATGAAGATGTCGTTGATTAACTGACCCGGGACCTGCATCCCGATAATGTTGCGGACACAGCCTGACCCGAAGTCGAAGAAGAACCTCTTTCCGTTACCCAGTTCGACCATAATACAGGTGCCAGCCTGATCTTCACGGGGAGGAAATGGGGTTGAACCACAGAATGAAATCCGCATTTCGTCCGGTCCGAGGTCCTCGGACAGCGGAAAGTAGTTCGCATTCGAGCCTGTCATGTATTTTGTGGGCCGGAAATACTCCGGTAGTGTGATACCGCCCGCAGGCCTGCCGCCGTAAGGGTTCTTTAGGCTTTCGCCCAGTGGTCCATCACCCTGATGCGCTTGCGCTGCGCCTGCACCGTAAGTAACGGAACCTGTTGCGACCGCGCCCGCTGCAAGTCCTTGCATAACGTGGCGCCGGGAAGGGTTTTCGATTTCGTCAGATTGCTGGTTCGGTTCGTTCTTAAGATCTTTGCCGTTGTCTTCTTTTGTCATGGCTATGCCCTCAATTGGAAATGCTGCGAGGATTGCGCTTCACCATCCGGCGAAGCTCGTTCACGAGTTCAGATCTGATGTGGGCCCATTCCGCGCGTTCCGAGGCTGTGATCGATACGTCATCCAACAGCTCGGAAACTTTCTTCAGGTCTTCGATAACCTCTTTGAGTAACGCGTCGGTTTCGATACGCCCTGACAGCGCATTGGAAAGTTCTGGAATCTCTTCAATCAGGTCCACCACCACTGGATAAATCCCGGCTCCCACTATCTATTCTCACATCGAGATGAGTGTGGTTGACCGCGCCAGCCAAGTGAGTCACCGTGAGTTGGGGGTGAGTTTGCCTTGAACAAAGCCAATGATTTGCCGATAGATCAACATGTTGGGCAGCCGTCACCGGATCTTGTCCGGGAAGCACTCGAGCGCGTTGTATCAAGCGACGAGTTTCAAGCTTCGCCCCGTCTCCAGCAGTTTCTTACATACGTAGTCGAGGAAGCTATCGCAGGTCGCGGTCCCCAGATTCGAGGCAAAGCTATCGCTGTGGAGGTCTATGGGCGACGCATTGATGGCTCTGGCGGTCAAAATCTCGTTCGCGTCGAAGCCAGGCGGCTGCGTCGACTGCTACGCGAGTTTTACGAAGATCAATGGGACGGCGAAGGTGTTCGCATTTTTGTTGATCCCGGCGGATACAAGCCGCGATTTTCGTACGAGCCTACGATTGAAGACCACACATCAAGGGCATGGAACAGCGATGGGCCTCGTGGGCGTCGGCGGTCGCTGCAACTGCTGCCAGCTGGACTGGGTGTCCTTGCCGTAATCGCGGTGCTTGGCATCTGGTTGAGTCGGGAAAACAGCAAGGTTTTGCCAACGACCCAATCCATCGAACAAGCTGAACGTGCAGCACTTGGTGAGCAATCTTTGACAAGACTTCAGGCGGCCAACCTTGCGGATCAAGCCCGAGGCATGTTTTTTCCCGTTTTTGATGTCAAACGTCAGCAAATAGCACTGGGAATGTTCCAGCACGCTGTGGAACTTGACCCGGCTCTGTCTGACGGTTTTGCCGGAACAGCGCAGGTTTTGGCGACTCTGGCCTTGCTGTCCCCGGACGAAGCGCAAAGGGACGATCTCTTCAGTCGAGCCTCAGAAATGTCTGGCAAAGCGCTTGAATTGTCCCCAGCCGATGCATGGACAAACGGCGCAAATGGTTGGGTGCTGGCTGTCAAAAATCAGCCAAACGAGGCATTGAAATACGCAAGGATGTCCGTCGAACTGGCACCGAAGGATGGCCATATTCTCGACCTTGCAGGTATCACTGCAATCATGGCTAACGCCCCGGAACTTGCAGCCGAGGTTAGCGATCCGGAGAGATCCAGATCAGGATCTGGTAGGTTTGGTGCAAGGAACATCTGGGGCGTTTCGCAACTCATGCTCGGGAACTACGAAAACGTTGTTGAAGCCTTTCAGGGCGCACCAGCTGCCGGGGCACCTGTCAGTGCTCCTTCGCTATTATTCCAAGCCGTTGCGCACGATCAGTTGGGAAATTCAGAAGATGCACAACGACTCGTTGCTGAAATGCGCAGGACATGGCCCGAGTTTCCGTCCGAGTTTCTCGCCGACAGGATTTTCCACAATGACCGCAATACGCGGAATATGATACTGGAAACACTGAGTAGATACTGACGAAACGCATCGCGGCTATTGCCTATGCTGGGTTCAGACTTTCGCCACCGGTCTTGCGAAAATCGGAACTAACACCATTAGCAGCGCAAGAATCCAGAATGCCGTCGCCAGTGTCGATGCCCCAGATATGAAACCAATCAACGCTGGCCCCATAAGGATGCCTGCGTATCCCGTTGTAGTAACTGAGGCGATAGCAATCCCGGGTGGCATCAAGTTTTGTCGTCCAGCAGCGCTGAATAGGATCGGCACCAAATTCGCGGCTCCGAGCCCAATCAAAACAAACCCAAGCAGGGCTACAACCGAATTGGTCGACAGCAGAATGCTTGCGATCCCAATGATTGCGAGTAATCCGCCAACCATCAGTACGAGATATTCGCCGTACCGCTCAACTATATGGTCACCAGTCAGGCGGGCCAGAACCATCGCGATTGAGAACAGGATATAACCGACGCCCGCGCTTTCAGGTTCAGCGAGCTCAAGATCAATGATCAGAAGAGCACCCCAGTCCAGTAGGGCTCCTTCGACTAAAAACGTGATTGCGGCCAAAATGGCTAAAACCAGAACAATCCCACGCGGAACGACAATGGGTTCCGGATCCTTACCACTGACCTCCAAAAACCGAGTTCGGGCCAGCAGCATCGAAGCCAACGCCACAGTAGCCCCCACGATGGCACAAGCCAGCACTGAGATGGACAACGACAACAACAGTGTGACCAAACCAGCTCCGAAAAAACCACCAATACTGAACTGGGCGTGAAAGTTCGACATAAGGGGGCGTTTTTCGATAGCTTCAATTTCCGCGCCATGAACATTCACTGCGACGTCGATGGTTCCAAGTGATGCTCCGAAAACGAATAAAGCTGCACCCAAAACCAATGGCGTTTGCGATAGCGCCAGAAGGGGAAGCATCGCGATCAAACCATAGCCTCCAAGCAAAATAAGCGGACGAGTGCCACGACGCGCTGCCAAAACACCGGTAACCGGCATGGCGACGATGGATCCAAAACCAAGACAAAGAAGGAGAAATCCAAATTGCGTTTTATCAACGCCAACGGATTCTTTAAAAAAGGGGAATAGGGGCGCACAACAGGCCAGGGAAAAACCCGCCGTAAAAAAGGCCAAACGTGTGGCCAAGCGTGCCGAATTTGTAGCCGAATGATCAGTCGGCTGGCCAATTCTCGGGGGCAGTTCACTTACACGAGAACTATCGCTCATTCAGTCACCACACGCGTATGTGACGCGATCAATTCTGTTGTCGCGTTCTGTGAATCTGTGACAACAGCATCGATCTCTGAAAGTGCTACTGTTCGATGACGGGCTCTAAGGCCGATCTTCGCGTGACCGGTCACAACAATGGTTCGGCTTGCGGCGCGGTGCATTGCCTTCTTCATCATGGCTTCTTCCGCGTCGTCTGAGCTGAGACCAAACTCCGCTTCCAGTCCGCACGCTCCCAGAATGGCAACATCTACCGCGACATCCGCGACCCGTTCGATTGCGGTGTCTCCTGTCGCAATGCCGCCTTGCGGCCTTAGGCTACCGCCCAAAACAAAAACCGGAACGTTCTTTTGCTGGCAGGCAATTGCAATCCAGGGCGACGGTGTGATCACAAAGCGCCCCTCTTCGTGGGGCAGGTTTTCGACTATGGCAAGTGTTGTTGTGCCTCCATCGATCAGAAGTGTCGCCGCACTCCCGATCTCTCGGATAGCGGCCGATACCAGCTTCGCGTCAGGCGCGGCATCTCCCGCCAGTCTTTTATGCAACGGTGGTGCTGGAGTGGACAAAGGCACTGCACCACCGCGAACGCGTTGGGCCTTACCCTCTGCTTCGAGGGCGAGAATGTCCCGTCGGATCGTATCAACTGATACTTCAAATTCTTGAGCAGCTTCGACCGCAACGATTTGCTGACCGTCCTGCAAGCGCCGAGCCAGTTCGAGTTGTCGTGTGTCTGGGACGTTCAGATTCATGCAGAAACTTTCAGAATGTTGCAAAAAACCGCATAGGCGGTTATGCGACGTCCGTCAATACTGAATAGAAGCCAGCAAGATCGGGATGAAATTGAACCACCTTGCTCTATGGGCAACCGACTTGGAGCGGTCCACGAAATTTTGGGGAGAGTTTTTCGAAGCGGAACTCAGTGACAGGTATAAGAGTGTGAATCGCCCCGGCTGTGCCTCCCGCTTCGCCGCGTTGCCCGAATGGCAGCAATGAGCCGAAAGCCGTCTTTGCTTCACATCTGGATAGAAACCTTGGAATGATAGCCCGTGAATACCGCATGTTTCGGGTCGAAGTGCCAATTCAGTGTGGGTAGTTTCACACTGAACAATCACAGGATTTCCCGATGCACGGACGCGACGCACTCTTCCCGGATTTTGATCAGTTAACGGATGCGGAAAACGCGTTGACTGAACGTTTGAGCCAGGCACGCCGCAACTATGCCAGTCGCAAGGCCACCTCGGCTGAGTTGACGCCTGACTGGTTGGAAGAGCTGCAGTCCAAACGGTTTGACCAAGCAGAAGACCTTGAACCGCTGATGGACTGGGTGATTGATGCGCTCAACACTGGCAGCGTGCAGATGACGCATCCGGGGTATCTCGGCCTGTTCAATCCGGCACCTACGTTTGCCGCAGAATGTGCGGATCGGATTGCATCAGCCTTCAATCCGCAAATCTGTGTGTATTCTCATGCGCCTGCTGCTGTCGAAATCGAACAACATGTCATCAATGAACTGGCCCGGCGCGCCGGGCTTACCAAGGGGGCCGGGGGGCATTTCACCAGTGGTGGGGCCGAGGCCAATTCAACGGCTGTTTTATGTGCCTTGCAGGCCAAATGCCCGGAGTACAGCGACAAGGGCATCTATGCGTTCGGTGGTCAGCCGACGATTTACGTCTCGAAGGAAAGCCACCTTGCATGGTTGAAGATGGCGCATTCAGCGGGCATTGGACGCAACGCCGTTCGATTGATCGCGACCGACGGTCAAGGGCAGATGGACGCGGGTTGTCTGGCGGCAGCCATTGATGAGGATCTGAAAAGCGGATGCGTCCCGGTCCTGATCGTGGCCACGGCTGGCACTACGAATGCCGGGATGATCGACCCACTCAAGGATTGCAGCACTCTGGCGCAAGAGCATGACATGTGGTTTCACGTCGATGCGGCCTGGGGTGGCGCGATGATTGCCAGCACGGCAGGACGGTCGGTGTTGAATGGCATTGAACAGGCGGATTCAATCACGATTGACGCCCATAAATGGTTCGCCACCACGATGGGGGCTGGCATGTTCCTGACCTCACGCCCCGACATACCGGCCCAAGTTTTCCGGATTTCGGCCAGCTACATGCCGGAAAGCGAGGCGGCCAAGGATTTCTATGTGAATTCCAACCAGTGGTCGCGCCGCTTCGTGGGGTTGCGCCTGTTCCTCGCCCTTGGTGCTGCCGGATGGGACGGCTACGGAGACCATGTTGAACGCTCAATTCGCCTGACCAACCGGTTCACGGAAAACCTTAGAAAGGCAGGTTGGACGGAGGCAAACCGGTCTCTCATGGGGGTGAGTTGCATGGTTCCGCCGGAAGGGAACGACGCTGTACAACGTTATGTCGATGCAGTTCATGAAGATGGCCGGTTTTGGATTTCCAAGGCGGTGTTCGAGGGAAAACCGGTTTTGCGGGCCTGCGTTACCAATGGACGCACGGATGAAGCGACCATTGATCAGTTGACAGCTTTCCTGACGACACTTTGAGGCAAGGAAATGCGCGCCCGCCGCAAGTACCGCGGGCGCCTATCCAATTGGTCAACCGGCGCGCAGATGCGTAGTTGTCATGTCGATCAACAGCCGCCCCGTGTCGCCGCGAACATCGGTGCGAATGACAATGAGCGTGCCGCCGCGTTTGACCGTTGTGGAGGTTGCAATCAGATCGCCCGCCTTTTCGTTACCCGACAAGACCGTATGAAGATCAACGGCGAGCGGGAAACCCGACCCGTCTTCACCAATGCTGTCCAGGTCGCCGATGGCACACAATGTTGCTGCGATATCGGCAAACCAGATCAGGGCGCCAGCGTGCATCGTCCCAAACGGATTCTTTGCGGCTTCGGTTACCGGCATTCTGGCAACCACGCGTTCCGGCTCGCGGCTTTCGATGGTAAAGCCGATTTCGCCCTTCCACTTGTTCTCAGCCAGTTTTTGTCTGATGTTCGTTTCCATACTCTCAGCTTTCAGTGGCAAGAGCATGCTCGCATCTGAAAAACCTGAATTCGACCCAGAACTTGCGCATTTGGCCTTACCGGGGCGTGGTGATGAAAAGCGCTGGCTGCAGACACTGCGACGCAGAATGCAAAGCATCAGTTTGTGGCGTCTTTCGTAGGTAGCCTTTTAACGTACACTGTGTGTCCGTAACTCGAGCTCACATCCGGTATGATCCCGGCGTCCGGTTTGTCCATTTTCGAAAGGCTCTGTGAAAGTTCGCTGGGGCCGAGAAGCCAGTGTCAAACGCGATTTGATCTATACTGTCCGTGCTTTGCTGAAGTGACCGGATCGCAATGTCGCGGCGTAGGGCATCTTTAATATCCTGAAAGGATGTTCCTTCGTCTTTCAAGCGCCTGTTCAGGGTCCGAGGCGTCATTTTTAGAGCCCGGGCTGCATCCGGAAGCTGGCAAGTCTGCCACGTCGCTCCGTAAAGAAAGGCGCGGACGCGAAGACTGTTTGTATGGGCGCGCGAGCCGGTAAATATCCAATCGAGCGGCGCGCGTTCAAGGAAAACGGATGCCTCGGCGGGGCTGCGGGTGATTGGGCGGGTGAATTGGCGTGGGGCAAAGCGAATACTGGTTTGACGGGCGTCGAACTCGACGGGGCACGGGAAGACGACCGAATAGTCCGCAGCAAATTCCGGACGGGAAAAGGAAAAGCAAACCGTTTGCACCGGCGTCTCTGAGCCGCTGAGCCAGGATAGTAGCCCGTGCGCCAGTTTCAGGATCAGCATGTGACCGAAACGCTGTGGTTGGGTATCACCAGAATAAGGCACCAAAGCCAGCTCCACCTCGTCCGGATCGTTCCGCAAGTCAAAATAGAAGTCATCCAGAAGCAGGTTCCAGAACGTCGAGAACCGATAGAGAGCCGAGGTCAGGCTGCTTGCCCCGCGCTGCACCGTCACCAGATGCTGCAAGGCGCGGGGTCGGATCGGGCGGCTCCAAAGCCCCATCATTTCGTCCCCGGTCTCAGGCGCGGCAAGCTGATAAAGCCGTGTAATTTCATTGAGTGTGACACGTTGAGTTGGTGCCATCGGAGTGGTTTGAAGACCAGAGCGTGCCAGCAGCGAAGCCATCTCTTCCGGGGTGCAGCGAGACCTAAGAGCACCCAGCCAATCCTGAATGAATGCGGCTGATACGGTCGTCAGAGAGACAGGGTCATGGCTGGTCATTTAGGTCTCTGTTTGGCGTAATCGGATAGTATTTTGGCAAAAGATGAGCTTAACGGCAATCCAATCGGCAGATAGATGACGCAAAACCATAGTTTCCGCGAGGGAGCCCAGGATGTCCTATCAGCCGCCCGTTCAAGATTTGATGTTTTGTGTCGAACACCTGTCTCATTGGGAGCAGGTGTCATCGTTGCCAGTGTATTCAGACTACGACTTGGCGGATATTGGTGCCGTGCTGGAAGGCTATGCCAGGTTCTGCGGTGAGCAGATCGCGCCTTTGTCCCATATAGGAGACACGTTGGGTGCCCGGTTTGACAATGGGCGCGTGACGATGCCCGAGGGTGACGCGCACGCCTATGAACAGTTCGTCGAGATGGGTTGGCAGGCCCTGACCCACCCGGTGGAATACGGTGGCATGGGACTGCCGCGAACTGTAGGCGCTGCGGCAGTCGAGATGCTGAATGCCGCCGACATGAGCTTTGGCCTCTGCCCACTTCTGACCGATGGGGCCATCGAGGCACTACTGCTGACCGGTTCGAACGATCAGAAAGCCATGTACCTTGAACCGCTGATTGCTGGGCGCTGGTCCGGCACGATGAACCTGACGGAACCACAAGCGGGCAGCGATCTGGGGCGCGTGACGACTAAGGCGGTGCAACGTGCGGATGGCAGCTATGGCATCTCAGGAACGAAGATATTCATCACATATGGCGCTCATGATCTGACCGAGAACATCATCCATTTGGTATTGGCCCGTACACCCGACGCACCTGCCGGGCCCAAGGGGCTGAGCCTGTTCATCGTGCCGCAGAAGCTTGTGGAAGCGGATGGGACGGTAGGATCAGAAAATACGGTCAACTGTGTGAGCATCGAACACAAGCTGGGTGTTCGCGCCAGCCCGACGGCAGTGCTGGAATACACAGATGCCACAGGGTTCTTGATCGGCGATGAAAATCGCGGGTTGGAGTACATGTTCATCATGATGAACGCAGCGCGGTTCTCCGTTGGAGTGCAAGGTATAGCGACCTCTGAGCGGGCCTACCAACGTGCTCTGGCCTATGCACGCGAGCGGGTGCAAAGCCGTCCGGTGAATGGTCAGGCCAAAGACGCGGTCGCCATCATCGAACACCCGGATGTCCGCCGTATGCTCATGCGGATGCGCAGCCTGACGGAAGGCGGTCGGGCCATGGCAGCGGCGACCGCCGGGTTGCTGGACATCGCACATCATCAAGACAATCCAGAGATGGCCGCTCTGGCCGAATTCATGGTTCCGCTGGTCAAAGGTTTCTGCTCGGAACGTGCAGTTGAGGTCGCCTCGCTGGGCGTACAAATCCATGGCGGCATGGGCTTTATCGAGGAAACCGGTGCCGCGCAGCACTACCGCGACGCGCGCATTTTGCCGATTTACGAAGGCACCACCGCCATTCAGGCCAACGACCTTCTTGGACGCAAAGTAATGCGCGATGGCGGCGAAACTGCCCGCCGCTTCGCAGCTCGGATAAAGGCAACCGAAGCGGAACTGGCCGAAGGTGACGCAACAGCGCAAGCTATCAGCACTAGTCTTGCACAGGCGCGCGGCGCGTTTGAAACCGCATTGGATTGGTTGTTGGAAAACAGCCGAAAGGACATCGATGCAGCCTTTGCGGGCTCGGTCCCGTTCCTGATGTTGGCAGGTACGCTGGCGGCGGGATGGAAGCTGGCAAAGGGTGCGTTAGCTGCGCAAGCTGCGCTGGATGCTGGACAGAATACGCAATTCATGTCCCAGAAAATTGCCACCGCCCTTTTCTTTGCGCAGCACATTTTGCCTGAATGCATGACCGAACACACTCGCATTTTGTACGGCTCGCGCAGCCTGCTTGATGCGGCTTTTGCCGAATAATCCCTCGAAAGGACCTGACCCATGAATGATGTCGTGAACCCTGACACTTACGAAAGCCTCGCGATTTCAGAGCGTGAGAACGGCCTGTACGTCGTAACCTTGAACCGCCCTTCAAAGCGCAACGCGCTGGATGTGGCCACAATCGAGGAACTGATCCGCTTTTTCAGCGGTGCCCGTATGGCCGGTGTCAAAGCTGTGGTTCTTGCCGGTGAAGGCAACCATTTCTGCGCGGGTCTTGATCTGGTTGAGCATTGGAAAGCTGACCGCAGCCCTGATGACTTCATGCATGTCTGCCTGCGCTGGCATGAGGCGTTCAACAAGATGGAGTACGGCGGTGTGCCGATCATCGCTGCACTCAACGGTGCGGTTGTGGGCGGGGGTCTGGAACTGGCCAGCGCGGCTCATATCCGGGTTATCGACCCGGGCACCTATTTCGCGCTGCCCGAAGGCCAGCGCGGGATTTTCACCGGTGGCGGAGCGACAATCCGTGTTTCAGACATGATCGGCAAGTACCGCATGATCGACATGATCCTGACGGGCCGCGTCTATCAGGGGCAAGAGGCCGTTGATCTGGGATTGGCGCAATACATCACCGAAGATGGCGGCAGCATGGCCAAGGCGATGGAACTGGCAGAACAAATTGCACAGAACCTGCCGCTGACCAACTTTGCCATCTGCTCTGCGATCAGCCACCTGAACAACATGTCCGGCATGGATGCAGCCTATGCCGAGGCTGTGGTCGGCGGAGTGGTCAACACCCAACCTGCAGCCCGTGAGCGCCTGGAAGCCTTTGCAAACAAAACCGCCGCTCGCGTGCGGCCCAACAGCTAAGTCAGGCGGAACCGGGATGCGTCAGCAATTCGAAGCTCTTCAGAAGACGCGGGCCAACCATGTGCCCTTGTCGCCGATATCCTTCCTTCGCCGCGCCGAAAACCTGCACGGCGCGCGAACGGCGGTGATCTATGGCGACATTCAAAGAACATGGGCCGAAACTGCAACCCGCATTCGCGCTGTGGCTGGTGGGCTGGTCGAACTTGGCGTGCAGAAGGGCGATACTGTTTCGGTGCTGAGCCCGAATGTCCCGGAACTCTTTGAGTTGCACTTTGCCCTACCACTGACGGGCGGAGTTCTAAACACGCTGAACACACGGCTGGAACCGGAAACTATCGCCTACATTCTGAATCACGCGGATACGAAATTGGTGATCGTGGATCAGGAGCTTGTACCGCTTCTGTCCAAAGCTTTTGATGTGCTCGGTCGATCCTTGCCAGTGGTCGAGATCGTCGATCCTGCAGTTAAGGGTGAGAGCCTTGGTGGTCAAACCTACGACGCGTTGACCGAAGCCACACCGCTACCAATAGAACTGCCGGATGATGAATGGGATGCCATTGCGTTGAACTACACATCCGGTACGTCCGGTCGCCCGAAAGGCGTTGTTTATCACCATCGCGGGGCCTATCTGATGGCGCTCGGCACAGGGACGGCTTGGCAGATGCCGCCTTACCCGGTCTATCTGTCAGTGGTGCCGATGTTCCACTGCAACGGCTGGGGGCACCCGTGGTTGATGGCCATGCTTGGTGCAACGGTCGTCTTTACCCGTAATCCAGCGGCAGACCGTATTCTAGGCGCGATCCGCGCCCATGGCGTAACTCATTTCGGCGCGGCGCCCATCGTGTTGCAAATGCTGGCCGAAGCCGAGAGCGACGCGGCCCCCTTCGATCCCGCGATCCGCGTTTTGACGGCAGGTGCTCCGCCGCCGCCTTCGGTACTGGAAAAAACCCGCTCAATGGGGCTGGATGTCATGCAGGTCTACGGCCTGACAGAGACCTACGGCCATATCTCACAGTGTCTTTGGCAGGATGACTGGGACCAACTTAGCCCAGCGGAGCAAGCTGAATTACAAGCACAGCAAGGCATTGCCTTTCCGATGGTCGAAGAGGTCACAGTGATCGACCGTAGCAGCGACACACCCGTAACACGCGATGGTGTTACACAGGGCGAAATCGCCATTCGGGGCAACACGGTGATGGCGGGGTATTACAAGGACGCCGAGGCCACGTCGAAAGCTTTTGAGGACGGTTGGTTCTGGTCCGGCGACGGCGCTGTCTTACATGAAAACGGCTACATCCAGATACGTGACCGGCTAAAAGACGTGATCATTTCCGGTGGAGAAAACATTTCTTCGGTCGAGGTCGAAGCAGTGCTCTATCGCCATGATGCCGTACAGGCCGCCGCCGTGGTTGCGATGCCGCACGAAAAATGGGGCGAAGTCCCCTGCGCCTTTGTCGAATTGCGCGAAGGTGCCGAAACAACATCTGACGAGATCATTGCCTTCTGCCGCGACCATCTGGCCGGGTTCAAGGCCCCCAAAGCCGTCGTCTTCGAAACTCTTCCCAAAACCTCCACCGGTAAGATTCAGAAGTTCCAGCTTCGGGATCGCGCCAAAGCAATGGACCTTTGAAATGCGCCTGCTGTCTCAATCCCGCCGCCTGCGCCAGACACCTTTTTCCGAGGGCGTCGAAGACAAAGGCGTTACCGCCTACACCGTCTATAACCGGATGCTGCTGCCGACAGTTTTCGAGAGCGTCGAGGCTGACTACCGACATCTCAAATCTCATGTTCAGGTCTGGGATGTGTCTTGTGAACGGCAGATCGAACTGAATGGCCCGGATGCTGGTCGCCTGATGCGGCGGCTGACTCCCCGCAATCTGGAAAAAATGCAGGACGACCAGTGCTATTACGTACCAATCGTCGATGAAAACGGCGGCATGCTGAACGATCCGGTGGCGATCAAACATAGTGAAGATCGCTGGTGGATCTCAATCGCCGACAGTGATCTGCTGTTGTGGATTAAGGGTTTGGCCGTCGGTGCAGGCATGGATGTGCGGGTGTTCGAACCTGACGTCTCGCCATTGGCCGTTCAGGGACCAAAGTCGGATGACCTGATGGCACGGGTCTTTGGCAAAGAGGTTCTGGATATCCGCTTCTTCCGTTACAAGCGGTTGGCGTTTCAGGACACGTCCTTTGTGGTGGCACGCTCTGGCTACTCGAAGCAGGGCGGCTATGAGATCTATGTCGAGAATGGTGCCTACGGTATGCCACTATGGAATGCCCTTTTCGAAGCCGGAGCTGACCTGAATGTTCGCCCGGGATGTCCAAACCTGATCGAAAGGATCGAAGGCGGGCTGTTGAGCTATGGCAACGACATGACAATGGAAAACTCACCACTGGAGTGTGGCTTGGGCAAATTCTGCAAACCGGGCGAGGGCAGTGACAACATCGGCAAGCAAGCACTTGCTCGCGAAGTTGAAGCTGGCCCGACCCGTCAGATTCGCGCGATTTCCATTCCAGGAGATCCCGTTCCCCCGGCTCGTTCGGCTTGGCCTCTGTTCCACGATGGAAAGCAGGTAGGCCAAGTCACTTCCGCTGCCTGGTCACCGGATTTTGAAACCAATGTTGCCATTGGCATGGTCGATACTGGTCACTGGGACGCTGGTACGAAACTTGAAGTGCGGACTCCAATCGGTGACCGGGCGGCCGAGGTGCAAAGTGGGTTCTGGAAATAGCCGGGGCTTCTAAAAGCCAACATACAATCTCGTTGTCTAGTGGCTGTTTTTTTTGCGATTCCGGAAAGCCGCAAAGTGCAGTTTTGAACGTCCGTTTTGGGCTGGCTGCGGCCTTCCGGAGCGAAAATGCCATTGATAACTGGCCTTACAAACAACGTAACCGCATTGAGATCATGTTCGGAAGACTGAAAAACTGGCAGCGCGACGCAACCCAATATGACAGATGCCCGAGGGTCTTCATGTCGGCAATCGCATTGGCAGCCCTCGTCATCTACTGGCTATGAGTCCTGAGCCCAGGTGCTTCCTTCGTCACCCAATGGTGACGACCAATCACACTGTCGAGTAAGAACATGAACGCGAACGGGACAAAGAGCAGATACCAAAGGACATGGTTCAGGTAGTAGTGAACGTCAGAATGGCCCTTGGCCAGAATGTACCACGACACAGGCGCAATAAGCGACATCAAAAACGCTGCTGACAACCTGTCCCTACGCCGCAACGCGTAACCGAGGCACGTCAGGGTCAACACCGGCAAAAACAACGTTTCGAGCGCACGCAGACCAAGCCGCGCATAACTTGCGGGGCTTATGGTCCGGGCTGTCTCGATCACCGCCGGCAGCGAGAGGTTTGTTCGCAACTCTCGCAATCGCCGCAGATCTTCTGGATGGTGACGCACATGTTCCACCCAGGGAAATGCGCGCGGCATCATAAAATACCGCGCGACGACCACGACCGGATTACGCACGAGAGAGGTTTCAAGTTCGTACTCGCATTTGTTACGATTTTCCTTTTCACCCTGACTGCAGATCTCTTCGATGGTTTCGGCAGGCAATTCGGAAATCGTTCGTTTTCTGGCCACAGTCGCAATCTGCCCTAAGCCATCAGTCAGGCTTGGGCCCAATGATCGAGCGTGGATGCCAACCGACAAAACAAAAGCCGAAACAGAGGCCACCCCGCAGACGCCCATAGACAGGATCAAATTCCGCAGTCCTGCAGTGCTGCGCGCCCATACCATTGTCAACGGAACCATTGCTGCAAGTGTGATTGTGGTTATGTATTCGTAACCACACAGAAATCTGATGGTAAAAGCACAGAACAGCCCTCCACCCAACATGATCAACCCACCCGGTGACACCAGTGCACGACGAGCGAAAAACAACGAAACCAGCGCGGGCACAAACCAGGTAAATTCAACCCAATAGAGATGTCGCGAGAACACAACCGGCCAGGGGCTGAACACCAGCGGCACGCAAAATGCGGCTGCATGTGCAGTTGAATACAGCCTTCTAATCCCGATAAAAAAAAGCATTACAACGACACTCATGAAAAAGGCTGTCATTGAACTGAGCACTTCCAGTGGAAATCCGAACCTTTCGTCGAGCGCACTGAAAAACTTCACCTGCAGGCCCAGCTGTGACGTGTAGTGATAGAATTCTCCGGTCCGGTTTTCGTCCTGGTAAAGTTCTCTGGCATGCGGCCATTGCTGGTCGATTTCCGGGCGGGTATAGCGCCCCAGCACAACGGGCCCCTCATTCGCCGCAGCATTCAGCATGCCGTCCAGGACCAGCTGCTCGGACCCCATATCGTGTTTGTAGAGCGTCGAATCCCAGGTGATCCTGTAGAAATTAAAATTGAAAGACAGAAATGCCATCGCCAGCACGATCAAAGGCAAGGTAACTTTCAAGAGCCGAATCCTGACAGATTCCACCTGGATGCTTTGAGGTTTATCGTTCACAATAAGACGCTTCTCTGTAACCCAGGCACCTGACACCGCCTAAAGCATTCGCAATACCCCCATGTTGTTGCATGATTGCGCATCGATCAAGTTTCGCAAATTGGCGCGTGGTGATCTCTTGTTCACGTGCGCCGCGATCTACATGTTCCAAGCATCCTGGCACGCAATCTTCATTGGCAGGCGACGCATTGACGACGGGGGGGATCAGTCGTTCTCGGAATTGCCAGACTTTGCCGCCTCAACCGGAAATCGCGCGGCGTTTTGTCAGACGCTCTCGCACCGCGTTCTACTGGCCAGTCCTAAGGCTGCATTATTAGTCCTGATAAGCGGTACGCAGTGGACAAGAGCGATCATTGTCGAAATCTCAGGACCAGAGAAAACGCACGCCAGCCAGATATCAGTCGCTATCCAGTTAAGCGGCCACATCGACTTGTTGAGTGCGCAGCAGGCAAGTCAGCGCCGCCTTGATATCGATTTTACCGACCACACCATCTGCACCTGTCACAACAATATCGCTCTGTTCTTCGATCAGCATCGAGATGATATCCTTCAGCGGTGTCTTGTCTGTGATCGTGCGAGCGTCGGCAGGGATGGAACCGGTGTTCTCGACCATGATTTCCATAGCGCGTAGCACGTTTAGCGGGTTCATATGCGCCACGAATTCGGCCACGTAGGGCGTCGCCGGGTTCAGCACGATATCTTGCGGTTCGGCGCATTGCACGATCCGACCGCCTTCCATGATGGCGATGCGCGATCCGATCTTGAGCGCTTCATCCAGATCGTGGCTGACGAAGACGATGGTCCGGCCCAGCTTTTGCTGGAACTCCAGCAGCTCGTCCTGCAGCTTGTTGCGGATCAATGGATCCAGAGCCGAGAACGGCTCATCCATCAGCAGGATCGGGGCCTCGGTCGCGAAGGCGCGGGCCAAACCAACCCTTTGTTGCATGCCACCTGAGAGTTCCTGAACCTTGCGGTCGGCCCAGTCCTCAAGATGCACCAGGTCCAGCTGCTCGCGGGCACGCCGATAGCGTTCTTCCTTGTCGACTCCGGCCACCTCCAGCCCATAGGCCACATTGTCGATTACGGTGCGCCAGGGCAAAAGGCCGAATTGTTGGAACACCATGGCGATACGGTCTCGGCGGATGGCGCGCAGGTCACGCGCATTGGCCTGAACAACGTCAACCAGTCCATTGCCGGTATTTACTTCGACTTTACCGCGCACAACTGGGTTCAGCCCGTTTACGGCGCGCAGCAGGGTGGACTTGCCGGACCCGGACAGGCCCATCAGCACCAAAATCTCGCCATTCTTGATGTCAATCGAGCAGTCATGAACGCCCAGAACCTGCCCAGTCTTTTCCTGAATCTCGGCGCGGGACATCCCCTGATCCATCATCGGTAGTGCTGCCTTGGGATCGTTGCCAAAGACGATGTTCACATTGTCAAAACGTACCATTGTGTCTGTCATCAGTTACGCGCTCCTTCTTTTGAACATCCGGTCGAAGATGATAGCGACCAGAACGATGGCGATGCCGACTTCAAAGCCTTTGGCAATGTTCACCGAGTTCAGCGCCCGAAGCGTCGGAACACCTAAGCCGTCCGCGCCGACAAGGGCCGCGATCACCACCATCGACAGCGACAACATGATGGTCTGGGTCAAACCGGCCATAATCTGCGGCAGCGCATAGGGGAGTTCAATCTTCCACATCAGTTGCAGCGGGGTCGAGCCAAAGGCTTTGCCCGCCTCAATCAGCGCGGTGGGGGTCGAGGTGATGCCGAGATGGGTCAACCTGATTGGTGCCGGGATTGCGAAGATCACCGTGGCGATCAAGCCAGGCACCATACCCAGACCGAACAGAATGAGAGCAGGGATCAAATAGACGAACGTCGGAATTGTCTGCATCAAGTCCAGAATGGGCTCCATCACCCGATACAGCCACGGCTTGCGTGCAGCGGCTATGCCTAGCGGTACACCAACACCCATGCAGACAACGGCCGCGGCAAGGACCAGTGCCAGCGTCTCGGTGGTTTCTACCCAATAGCCTTGATTGACGATCAACAGCAGGCCAAGCGCAGTGAATACTGTAAATCCGACCGATTTGCGCACAACCCAGGACAGCACTGTGATGACCGCAATGACGACAAAGGTATTCGGCACCTGAAGCAGCCACAGAAGGGCCAGAATGATAGCCTCCAGCACTGCCGAAAGACCATCAAAGAGCCAGAAAAAGTTGTCGGTCAGCCAGTCGACAAACACCTTTGCCCACTGGCCGATCGGAATTTTGTAGGATTCAAGCCATTCCATATCAGGTCCTCCCCCCTGCATGTTTCATGGTGACCTCAAGTTGCGGGAGCAGCGTTGCCCTCAACCAACCTTCCAGCTTCTGCATCGCCTTTGGGTCCAGCGCGTGGCCCATCCCTTCGCACAAGAAAAGCTCGGACCCTGTGATCAATGCATGTGCACGCCGCGAGCTGCCCGGATCGATACAACGATCCTGCGCGGCTCCGATCACCAGCGCCGGAGCTTTGATTTTGCTCAGTTCTTCTTGCCGGTTGCCAGAGCCATTCAACGCCAGAAGTTGCCGGGCGTAGCCGCCAGAAGAGAACCCACCGGTGATCATGCCCAATGCCGTCATACGGGCATCGGATTGAGACAAGGGTGTCGGAGCTGACCACCAGATCAGGTCCTCGGCCAGCCGGTCTGCGAGTTCCTGTTCGGTGTCAAAGGGTTTCACGGTACGCAGAAACCGATCCCAGGATTTGTCTTGGGTCGGAATTCTTGCCTCACCCGCGCTGCAGCAAATCTGCACTAGCCCACTTACCCTGTTGCCAGTTTTTGCAGCAACCAATTGAGCGATCATACCGCCCATGGAGAAGCCAACCACGGCAAACCGGTCGATTCCCAAATCGTCGACGCAGCGCAGGACGTCATCGCGCATATCGAAGAGCGTGTAAGGAACAGTATTTGTGTCCGGATCAGACAATGCCTCAACAGCTGCTTCATCGACATCCGGTCCACATCGGCCCGATTGGCCCATGTCGCGGTTCTCGATACAGATGAGATGGAAATCACGCGACAACCGGTCCAAAAGCTCCCGGGGCCATTCCGCGACTCGCATTCCAAGCCCCAAGATCATGACGATGCACGGCGCGAACATGTGGCCGTGCATCTCAATATGGATGGGGCACTTTCCGGCGATGGTTTTTGTCACCGGCATCTTTCGCCCCATCTTCATCACAGACCCAGATGCGCACGCACGGCGTCCAGACCGTTCCCACCGTCCTTGGTGGTAACGCCATCAAGCCAAGTGTCCAGATACTCCGGATGAGCTTTTAACAGCTTGGCCCCTGCCTCGTTGGGATCCAGACCTTCTTCGAGGATGTAGCCCATGCCTTCGCTTTCCATCGGAATGTCAAAGGTCATCTGGGTGATCAGCCTGCCGATATTCGGGCATTCGTCCAAATAGCCCTTGCGCACCTGTGTGTGCACCGTCGCGCCACCAAAGTTTGGGCCATAGAAATCGTCACCGCCGGTCAGGTATTCGAGATCGAATTGAGTATTCATCGGGTGCGGTGCCCAGGCCAGGAAGACGATCCAGTCTTCTTTGCGCTGGTTCTTCTTTACCTGCGACAGCATTCCCTGCTCGGAACTTTCCACGACTTTCCAGCCGCCAAGACCAAAGGCATCCTTGGCGATGATGTCCAGCATGATGTCGTTCGACCCCGGCTCGATCCCATACATCTGGCTGTCGAACTTGTCGGCGTTTTCCACCAGATGCGAAAAATCGGTCACGCCCGCTTCGTGGACATATTTCGGCACCGCAAAGGTGAATTTCGCACCTTCCAGATTCTGGTGCACCGTCTCGATGTCGCCGGTATCGCGATAGGCCTGATAATAGGTTTCCATCGCCGGGTCCCAGTAGCCCAGGAATATGTCCAGATCGTTGCCGACCATCGATTCATAGATGACCGGAATGCCCAGAACATCGCTTTCCGGGGTATATCCCAACCCCTCCAGAACAGTACTCGCGACACCGGTTGTCAGGGCCAGATCGGTCCAGCCCGGCTCGGCCATACGCACGGTGTCACAATTGGCGGCGGCTTGATGGGCGCAAACGGCCAGTACAGAGGCCATGGTTGCGCTGCGGAGTGCCGTTTTCATTTGTAAGTCCTCCCAATGGTCTAAATGCTGACCCTAGGGTCAATAAACGGACCATACGTTTAAATTGACCGCTGAGTCAACAAAATCTATCCTTCGGTCAAAAAGAGGGCCTGATGGGACGAAAAAGCATTGCAGAAATTCGCCGCGAAGAATTTGCCGCCGCCGCGTTCGAGGTGCTGTCCTTACACGGTATGCAAGGGACGACATTGCAGCGTGTCGCCGAGCATACCGGCGCCTCCAAGGCCAGCGTGCTGCACTATTTTTCGAACAAACAGGCCCTGATCGAAACCGCCATGCGCCGTGCCAATGCCACGCTGCGCAAAGAGGCGGTTGCCTTCCTGTCTTTGGCCTCAACACCCTGGGAACGCTTCTATGCCATTGTCGAGGCGAACTTCTCTCCGACCACGTTCAGACCTGAAGTTGCCCATGGATGGATCGCCATGTGCGCTGAGGTTCCGCACAACCCTCAATTCCAACGCCTGCAAAACGCGATTTATCACCGCCTGCACAGCAACCTCTTTTCGGCGCTAAAGGAGACAGGAGCCGGTGTGGCAAAGGCTCAAGTCAGCGCACATACGGTTAGTCTGTTGATTGACGGGCTATGGATGCGCTGCGGTTTGCAAATTGGAGGGCTCAACCGAGACGAAGCAATGAATCAGATCGAAACTGTCATTGAACAGAGCTTTTCGGATGACGAAAATAGGCGTGCGGCAAAAGAGAAAATGAGCACTATCGCCGCTGCAGTCACAGCAAAAAAGTGAACAATAATAACCGGTTTAACAACCACTGCACTAAACAGATGTAGACCCGACTATTATCATCTGCTGCGGCGAGCTGCACCGCAGCATTGCCTGGGTCTTGTGGGCGGCAGCTTTGGGTCGCTCTGAGTTCTTTCAGACCCAGTTGTCTATGATGCCGCAAAGCATCCGATTTCCGCTCAGAGCCGATCTTGTGTGACGCTGCAGGATCACCCAATGACTGAAATCGAAATTCCCAATGGCAATGCCGCCCTAATTCTGGATAAGCGCGTTTTCCCATTCGGTAAGGAATTTGTTTCGCTTCAGCGTATCAAGAAACGTCATCAGGGCTGGTTCCAATGCAATGGTTGCACGTTCACTACCTTGCCCCCTTCCCTGGAGCGGCGGCAACGAAGGTCTGCTATCGCTTGGATTAGATTGATACGCGACCAGATGTCGGATGAAACTTTCGGCCGCTTCCGGTTCCCGGGTGGTCCTTACGACAAATGCTGTCCGCATCATCGTCGTTGGAAAATCGGAAGGTAACACGATCTCAAGTGTATTCTGGTGTTCGGCGCGAGCTTCGGCATAGCTGCCCAGAACATTGTACGCGACGGCAATTGTCCCATCGGTGAGATCGTCGATCATCTCGCCCGAGCAGCAATAAAGGCGCACATTAAGACTACCCATCACTTCCATGAGTCTCCAGAAAGTCTCAGAAGCCCGCGCGTCCTGTGTCGCAAAAAGATAGCCTAGCCCCGATTCGCGCACGTCGTAGGTACCGACCCGGTTTCGAAACACCTCCGGCCGGGCGCGCAGCGCCTCGATCAGCTCTTGCCGAGACTGCGGGATCGGCATCCCAAC
The DNA here is from genome assembly GCF_056537325.1 of Ruegeria sp. CF5. NCBI lineage: Bacteria > Pseudomonadati > Pseudomonadota > Alphaproteobacteria > Rhodobacterales > Roseobacteraceae > Ruegeria > Ruegeria sp. CF5. The sequence goes on from NZ_JBQFRI010000017.1 coordinate 32,100, forward strand.
GAAAGCGGCTCTGTTGATGACAATGCCGGCCGGCTCAGAGGTGAAGGCGAACAGGCTTTGCCGCCATTCCGCCCATGACGGATGAGAGACGCCTTCCAATGCCAGGGCAAATCCGTCATTTGCGAGTTTCAACTGCAAATCCATGGCGCTGGAGATTGCGATGTCGAACGCCTCGGGTGTCTTTCTGATGCGTCTGTCGATATCCGCTGTTCCGGTCACCAGATACTCGATGGCGACATCCTGATTTGCGGCAACAAATGTCTCGATCAGCGGTGCAAACAGTTCTGTGTCCGTACTCGAAATAATGCGCAGCGAGGTCGTTGCCCCAGCTTCGTTGAAAACTTGCCGATCTTCCCACTCCTGCGCCCAACCTGCATGGCACAAGAAAATCAGAACTAAAGCAACAAGGTTACGCATGCGCCACCCTCCGGTCGGTTCGAAAGATCAAGCCTGCCACCATGGGCCGTGGCAACATCCTGCGCGATGGTCAATCCCAGGCCGGATCCAATTGTGTCCTTCGAATTTTCCCCGCGCTGGAACCGCGTTGTCAGGGTTTCGATCTCGTGGGATGGAAAGCCGGGACCGTTGTCGCAGACAGCTATCTGAGGCCTTGGATTTGCGGAAACCGTGATCTCGATGGAACTTTCAGCGGGTCCGTATTTCATCGCGTTGTCGATCAGGTTCCGAACGGCATTCTGGATCAGGATGGGATCCCCTGAATAAGGAACGTCCGGGTCCCCTTGCAACGAGATCGAAAGATCTTTCATTTCTGCGATCGGCATCATTCGCAAAACCAGATCGCGTACCAACTCAAGCAGGTCGATATCTTCCCGCACCAAATGGTCTGCCCGGAACGTGATCATCGCATGATCCAGAAGCTGACCCGCCGCGCGAGAGCTTTCGTCGATGGCTTTTACCATGGACCGCATGGCTTCGCGGTTTTCCTCCTTGTCGACGCGCTGTAACGTCGCTTCAGCATAAGACCGAACGGTCGCAAGCGGTGTGCGAACGCGATGCGCAGCCTCGGCAATGAAGTCTTCCGATTGTCTCAAGGAATGATCAAGCCGTCCCATAAGGGAGTTTAGAGACGTTACCAACGGCGCCATTTCCTGGGGAACCGGTTGCCCGAAAGGGCTCAGGTCCTGTGGCCCTCGACGTGTGACTGAGTTTGTAAGCCTGCCCAATTGACCAATAGTCGCCGAGGTGGCCCAGTACGAAAGCGCTGCGGCGAGGGCAAAAAATCCCACGCCCAACAGAGCAGCGTTGCGCGATATCTGGTTAAGCGTATCAGACAGGGCGTCCTGCGTTTGAGCGAGAATGATCTGGATTTCCGTCCGCTTGTTTGCACCGATCAAGGTGCGACTTGCGCTGATTTTTCGAACATCCGCCCCGCGTAACTGACTGGACTGGAAGGTCGGACGTTTATCCGAGGAGCTTTCGGAAAACGTCAAATCCTCGTAGCCCGACAGGAATTTGCCGTCCTGCAGGATGGCATAGAAAACGCGGTCATCCGCTGGCGTGCTCAGCATCGAAAACGCGGAATAAGGTAGATCAAGTTCAACCACGCCATCGCGGATGGCGGCTGCATCAAGCATCGATGTAAGCGATGCGTCGAGGATGTTGTCCTGCCCCTGTTGGGCGACCTGTACGGCAAAGTTTCGAACGGCGAAGAACAAAAGCAACGCAAGAACTGCCGCCCCACCGATCAGCGTCAGCATCAACCGGTTTCTGAGCGATCCGGAAACAGCAGGGCTATTCATCTTGATCCAACCGATAGCCCAGCCCGCGCAATGTGGTGATCCTCAGATCCGAGGGTTTCAGATGTTTGCGCAGTCGCCCGATGTAAACCTCAATCGCGTTCTCCGAAACATCTTCGTCAAAGGAAAACAATCGGTCGGCCAGTTTGTGCTTCGAAAAGATTCGCCCCGGAGCATTAAGGAACAATTCCAGAAGTCGCAGTTCGCGGTTGCGTAAGGTGACGGCCTCACCCCCGACAGTCAGGTGGCCTGCAACCGGATCGAACACAATGCCGCCGACCTCTATTGTTGTCTTCGCATTGCCGGATCTCCGGCGCAAGACGGCCCGGCAGCGGGCCTCCAGTTCGGCGTGATCGAAGGGCTTGGTGACATAGTCATCTGCGCCAAGATCGAGCGAACCGATTCGATCTGAAATCTGGCTGCGGGCGGTCAGAACAATCACTGGCGTGTCGAAATCACTGGCACGATGCTTTTGTAGAAACGTGCGACCGTCACCATCCGGAAGCATGATATCCAACAGGATTAGATCGTATTCTCCGGTCGCAACGAAAGCCGAAGCGTCTTCTAATTTATCTGCGTGATCAATGACATGACCATCCAGTCGCATCCGCGACGCGATAGCATTGGCGAGATCTTGGTTGTCTTCAATCAGAAGGAACTTCATCGCCTCTCCGGACGAATTTCTCTGTGTGACAGGTTAGTGTCAGGTTGTTGTGATTTCTTCCTCATCAACTGAACCGCCATGCGGACAATTGTCAAATGGGAGGACGAAATGTTGAAATTCAAACTGGGCCGTCGGGCTTTTATTGCGGCTGCTGCCGCCTTTGGTATGTCAGGGCCCGTTATGGCTGATGACAGCCAGGTTCTTGACAGCATCCACTTCTTGATCCCCGGTGGCGCGGGTGGTGGCTGGGACGGCACCGCCCGGGGCACGGGCGAAGCTCTGACCGAATCCGGGCTCGTCGGAACGGCGTCTTACGAGAACATGTCAGGTGGCGGCGGTGGCAAGGCCATCGGTTACCTAATCGAAAACGCTGACAGCAACCATGGCACGTTGATGGTCAATTCGACCCCCATCGTGATCCGGTCACTGACGGGTGTATTCCCGCATAACTTCCGCGACCTGACGTTGGTCTCGGGTACAATTGGAGACTACGCGGCAATAGTCGTAGGCAAGGATAGCCCGATTAACTCGATGGCTGATCTGATCGCTGCATATGATGCGGACCCGCGCACGACCGCCATTGGCGGCGGCTCGGTGCCGGGAGGCATGGACCATCTGGTTGCGGCCATGGTGATGGAAGCGGCTGGCAAGGATGCGCTGGCATTGAAGTACATCCCTTATGATGCGGGCGGCAAGGCAATGGCCGCCTTGCTGTCGGGTGAAATCGCTGCCCTGTCGACCGGATTCTCGGAAGCTGTCGATCTGGCCGAAGCGGGTGAAGTGAAAATCATCGGCGTAACCTCCGACGCGCGCGTCGATGCCGCTCCTGACGCGATGACGATGAAAGAGCAGGGTATCGACACCACATTTGTCAATTGGCGCGGGTTCTTTGCGGCGCCCGGACTGCCGGATGACAAGCTGGTCATGTACCAGGATGCCATCGCCAAGATGTATGACACGCCCGAGTGGGAAGCGGTACGTGCCCGCAACGGCTGGGTCAATATTCACAATTCAGGTGATGATTTCCTGATCTTCCTCGAAGCCCAGGAAAAGGCCATCGGCGACTTGATGAAGAAGCTCGGCTTCCTCTGATAAGCGCTCCGGTCAGAGCGGGCTTCCGTTCTGACCCATCTACTTCAGGAAGGGGTACAAAATGGCTTTGGACCGTTGGATTGCTTTGGTGTTGCTCGGCGTTTGCTTAACCTATGGCTATACGGCGTGGTTCACGATGGATGGTAGCCTTGCCCCCTTCATGAAACGCAATCCCATCTGGCCCAGCACATTTCCAAAAGTGCTGTCGGTTCTCGGAATACTCGCCACCCTTGTCATTCTTCTGGGATTTGAGAAAGGCGAACCGAAAGAGGCGGACATCGATTACCGCCGCCTTACGGAATACCATCTCGGACAGGCACTTTTGCTTCTGGGTTTGATGGTTGTCTATGCGCTGTGCCTGCGCCCATTGGGGTTCCTCACCGCGACATCGGCGTTTCTGATCCTTGGCTCATTCATTCTGGGCGAGCGTAAGTGGCATATCATGCTGCCTGTCGCCCTGATCGCTGCGCTTTGTGTTTGGTATCTGGTTCAGGAAGTCCTTGGAATCTACATGCGCCCCCTGCCGGGCTTTTTCGGAGGCTGACATGCTTGAAGGATTGTGGATCGGCCTCACAACGGCCATGTCCCTGCAAAATCTGCTGATGGTCATCGCAGGCTGCCTCATCGGTACCTTTATCGGAATGCTTCCGGGCTTGGGGCCAATGTCGATCATCGCCATCATGATCCCCGTTGCCATTTCCATGGGCGACCCCTCAGCTGCTCTCATTCTGTTGGCAGGTGTCTACTATGGCGCGATTTTTGGTGGATCGACTTCGTCGATCCTGCTGAACGCGCCGGGTGTTGCTGGCACCGTCGCGTCCAGTTTTGACGGCTACCCGATGGCGCGACAAGGCAAGGCGGGTAAGGCACTGACGATCGCTGCCATAGCAAGCTTTGCAGGTGGCACGATTGGCGCATTGCTCCTCATGATATTTGCACCCGCGCTTTCTTCTATTGCGCTTCTGTTCCACTCAGCCGAGTACTTCGCCCTGATGGTGGTGGGGCTTTCCGCCATTGCAGCCTTTGCGGGCACCGGTCAGGTCGCCAAGGCGATGATCATGACCATCCTTGGACTGATCATGGCGACCGTTGGTGAAGGCGCGCTGTTCAACCTTCCCCGTTTCACCATGGGCATCATGGATTTGCAGTCCGGATTTGGTTTTATCACGCTCGCTATGGCAATGTTTGCTTTACCGGAGGCCCTGTTCCTTGTTCTGAAACCGAAAGACCTTCAAGGTGACGATGGTGAGATCAAAGACCTCCGCATTACAGGCCCGGAAGCGAAGGCCATCGCCCCTGTGATCGGACGGCAATCTCTGCAGGGTTTCTTTATTGGGGTACTGCCTGGTGCCGGCGCCACGATCGCCAGCTTCCTTGGCTATGCTGTGGAACGCAATATCGCGCCGAAACACGAACAGGATGAATTCGGCAAAGGCTCGATCAAGGGTCTTGCGGCACCCGAAACCGCCAACAACGCTGCCTGTACCGGTTCCTTCGTCCCGCTTCTGACGCTCGGCATTCCCGGTTCGGGCACCACCGCAATCCTGTTGGGTGCGCTCATCGCCTTGAACGTTACGCCGGGGCCGCGTTTGATGGTCGACGAGCCGCAGATTTTCTGGGCCGTCATCATGTCGATGTTCATCGGCAACCTCATACTTCTGATCCTTAATCTTCCGTTGATCCCCTACATCGCCAAGGTTCTTGCGGTACCGCGCAATTACCTGATCCCGTTCATTCTGTTTTTCACGCTGATGGGGGCGTATATCGGGCAGAACAACGCGACCGAACTGTTGTTGTTGGTTGGCTTCGGAATTTGTGCCACTGCGTTGAAGTTTGCAGACTACCCGCTTGCGCCGCTGTTGATCGGCTTCATCCTGGGCGGCATGATGGAGGACAATTTTGCGCGTTCCATGCAGCTCTATGATGGCGTTGCGTTCATTTGGGAACGGCCGATGACGCTGGCGCTTCTGGTGATCGCTGCAATTCTGGTCGTGCTGCCAAGTTATCGCGCAAGGCGCGCGAAGGCCCGGGCGGAAGGCGTTGCCGAGGGCGATTAAGCGCTTTGGGCCGCGTTGAAAGCGGCTAATGTCGTCGTACCGTCGTCAGCTCTGGTTCAATTTTCATCGCAAAAGGAATGTTCGGCTTGGGACACTGTCTGATGCCGAACGTTTACGTCGATCCTATCCCAACTATTACGGTTGGGTCCGGTTCGTGTGGCTTTCACCATTAAAACCGGTGATTCATCGACGCTGTTACAATTCGTAACATTTGGGAAAACATCAGGAAAAAGTTGACGCTCAACGTTTGGCCTGTCCCTAATCGGGACGGAATCGCATACGCGATCGTTTCCGGCCAGTAACCGGCCGGGATGGGGAGGAGAAAGACATTGGCTCAGACGCAGTCGGGCGCCGAAGGGATGCAGTCCCTTCCGGCGCTGCTTCATCGCAACGCGGCTCAGTTCGGGGATGCCCCGGCCTATCGGGAAAAGGAATTCGGCATCTGGCAATGCTGGAGCTGGGCTGAAACCGCCAGCGAAGTCCGCGCGCTTGCACTGGGGTTTCTGGAACTGGGCGTTGAAAAGGGCGACCATGTAGCAGTTATCGGGCGCAACCGCCCGGCGCATTACTGGTCGATGGTCGCGGCGCAAATGGTGGGCGCGGTTCCGGTGCCGCTCTACCAGGACTCGGTCGCCGAAGAGATGGCTTATGTGCTGGAGCATTGCGGCGCGAAATACGTCGTCTGCGGTGACCAGGAACAGGTCGACAAGGTCATCGAGATTCAGGAGAACCTGCATCAGGTCAAGCACATCCTCTATACCGACAAGCGGGGTATGCGGAAATACGACCACAGCCAGATGAACGCGCTTGACGACATCATGGCCGAAGGCAACGCCGGTCATCAGCGGTTCGATGCGGAGCTGGACAAGCGCATTGCCGACATCACCTATGACGACACCTGCGTGATGCTCTACACTTCGGGAACCACGGGCAAGCCCAAGGGCGTGGTTCTGTCGAACCGCAACGTCATCGAAAGCGCAAAGAACTCGGCCAATTTCGATCATCTGACCCGGAACGAGGATATCCTGTCCTACCTGCCGATGGCATGGGTAGGCGATTTCATCTTTTCCATCGGTCAGGCCTATTGGTGCGGGTTCTGCGTGAACTGCCCCGAAAGCGCCGACACGATGATGACCGACCTGCGCGAGATCGGGCCGACCTATTTCTTCGCCCCGCCGCGCGTATTTGAAACGCAGCTGACAAACGTGATGATCCGCATGGAAGATGCGGGCAAGCTGAAGCGCAACATGTTCCATCACTTCATGGCCCATGCCAAGAAGGTCGGCGGCCAGATTTTGGACGGCAAGAACGTGGGTTTTGGCGACCGCCTGAAATACGCGCTGGGCAACCTGCTGGTCTATGGACCGCTGAAGGACACGCTGGGGTACAGCCGATTTCGCGTGGGCTACACCGCAGGTGAGGCGATCGGGCCCGAGATTTTCGATTTCTACCGGTCGTTGGGGATCAACCTGAAGCAACTCTACGGCCAGACCGAAGCGACGGTCTTTATCACCGCTCAGCCCGATGGCGAGGTACGCGCCGACACGGTGGGCGTTCCGTCGCCGGATGTGGAAATCAAGATCGATGACAAGGGCGAAATCCACTATCGCTCGCCCGGCGTGTTCGTCGAATATTATAACAACCCTGAATCGACGGCATCGACCAAAGACCCCGAAGGTTGGGTCGCGACCGGCGATGCGGGCTTTATCGAGGAAAGCAGCGGACATCTGCGGATCATCGACCGCGCCAAGGACGTGGGCAAAATGGCCGACGGGTCGATGTTTGCGCCGAAATATGTCGAGAACAAGCTGAAGTTCTATCCCGACGTCCTCGAAGTTGTGCTGTTCGGCAATGGCAAGGATCGTTGCGTCGCCTTCATCAACATCGACCTGACGGCGGTCGGCAACTGGGCTGAGCGCAACAACATCGCCTATGCCTCGTATCAGGAACTGGCCGGGCATCCGCGTGTGCTCGAAACCATCAAAAGCCATGTCGAAGAGGTGAACCGCTCGGTTGCGGCAGACACGATGCTGTCTGGCTGTCAGGTCCATCGTTTCGTGGTGCTCCACAAGGAACTGGATGCCGATGACGGCGAAATCACCCGCACCCGCAAGGTGCGCCGGGGATTTGTCGAGGATAAATACGCGGACATCATTGCGGCGCTTTACGACGGATCGAACACCATCTCGACCACGACCGAGGTCACTTATGAGGATGGCCGCAAGGGCTCGATCAGCGCCACGCTGGATATCGTCGATGCGCCGGTGGTGCCTGTTGAACAGCACAAGGTGGCGGCGGAATGAGGGTCGGCGATACGGCGCTCGACCCCTGGTCGTCGCCCCGCCCACCGTCCCGTTTCGCGCAGTTTAGGGAGTAACCGATGCTGGATGCATCCGAAGGATATGTCACCGAAGACGGCCGCAAGATCGGCGGCGTGGTGATGGAAATGAAAAACATCACCCTGCGCTTTGGTGGCGTGGTGGCGATCAAGGATATCTCGTTCGACATTCGCGAAGGCGAAATTCGCGCCATCATCGGCCCGAACGGCGCGGGCAAGTCCTCGATGCTCAACGTGATCTCGGGGTTCTATGTCCCACAGGAGGGCGAGGTCTGGTTCCACGGCGCCAAACGCCCGCCGATGCGCCCCTTCGAGGTGGCGCGGCAGGGCATCGCCCGGACGTTCCAGAACATCGCCCTGTTCGAAGGCATGAGCGTGCTGGACAACGTGATGACCGGTCGCCTGAACTATATGAAGACCAACGTGCTGCAACAGGCGTTGTGGATGGGCAAGGCTGAGGCGGAAGAGACCGAAAACCGCGAAGCCGTCGAAAAGATCATCGACTTTCTGGAAATCCAGCACATCCGCAAGACGCCGGTGTCGCGCCTGCCTTACGGGTTGAAAAAGCGCGTTGAACTGGCGCGTGCGCTGGCGGCGGAACCCAAGCTGCTGCTGCTGGACGAGCCAATGGCTGGCATGAACGTGGAAGAGAAAGAGGACATGTCCCGCTTTGTCCTCGACGTGAACGACGAATTCGGCACCACCATCGCGCTGATCGAACACGACATGGGCGTGGTGATGGACCTGTCCGACCGCGTGGTCGTGATGGATTACGGGCGCAAGATCGGCGACGGCACCCCGGACGAGGTGCGCAACAATCAGGAAGTCATCGACGCCTATCTGGGTGTGTCGCATGACTGACCACCTGACAGACATGAGGAGAGGCAAACATGCCTGATCAGTTGATTTTTGGGATGGAGGTCATCCTGAACGGCCTGATGGCCGGGGTTCTCTATGCGTTGGTGGCCCTTGGCTTTGTGCTGATCTACAAGGCGTCCGGTATTTTCAACTATGCCCAGGGGGTCATGGCCCTGTTCGCGGCGATGACGCTGGTGGGGATCATGAACGGTCAGGTGCCGTTTTCCCATCTGATCAACGCGATCTTTGGCGGGCACGTCACCCATTTCGGCTGGCATATCCCGGCGCTGGTGGCGATCCTGCTGACGATGGGCGTTATGGTTCTGCTGGCCTGGGCGGTGCAGCGCTTTGTCATGCGCCACCTTGTCGGGCAAGAGCCGATCATCCTGTTCATGGCCACCATCGGTCTGGCCTATTTCCTTGAAGGCGTGGCCGACCTGATGTGGGGGTCCGAAATCAAGACGCTGGATGTGGGTCTGCCGCAGGGGATCAACCTGTGGATTGACGAAATGACCTTCAATATCTTCGGCTACGGCTTCTTCATCGACAATCTGGATCTTGTGGCAACCATCATTGCGGCACTGCTGGTGGCGGCATTGGTCGCATTCAGCCAGTACACCAAGCAGGGCCGGGCCATGCGCGCGGTTGCCGATGACCATCAGGCGGCACTGTCGGTGGGTATTTCGCTGAACTTCATCTGGATCATGGTCTGGTCGGTCGCGGGTTTCGTGGCGCTGGTTGCGGGCATCATGTGGGGCACCAAGTCGGGCGTGCAGTTTTCGCTGTCGCTGATCGCGCTCAAGGCGCTGCCGGTGCTGATGCTGGGCGGGTTCACCTCGATCCCGGGCGCCATCGTCGGCGGTCTGATCATCGGTGTGGGTGAAAAACTGTTTGAGTTCGCTATTGGCCCGCTGGTGGGCGGCGCGACCGAGAACTGGTTCGCCTATGTGCTGGCGCTGATCTTTCTGGTGTTCCGGCCACAGGGTCTGTTCGGCGAAAAAATCATCGAGAGGGTGTAGGGCGTGCCCAAGCTGATTGCCATCATAAACGTGATTGCATGGGCAGGGTTCTGGGCCTTCGGCTACATCGCCGTGACCGCCGAGGGTCTGACCGACCGTCAGCTGGTGATCGCCGCAATACTGGCCTTTGCCGGGCTTGTGACCGGCATCGTGGCCTACATGAAACTGGTACGCGCAACCGAAGCCAGCGGTTACGCAAAATCGTCCGGACAGCTGGACGCCGCAGCCCGGAACCGGGCGCAGGAAGAATGGGGAAAGTAAGTCATGTTCTATCGTGAGGCCGGGGATTTCAAAGTCTCCTACAGGGATGACAGCCAGACCTTTCCGATCAGGTTCGACCGGTACCGGTATTATGTCGTGCTGGCGGTGGCGTTCGGCATCATCCCCTTCATCATCAACGACTACTGGGCAAATGCGCTGCTGCTGCCGTTTCTGATCTATGCCATCGCGGCAATTGGTCTGAACATCCTTGTGGGCTATTGCGGGCAGGTATCGCTGGGCACCGGCGGGTTCATGGCCGTGGGCGCCTATGCCTGCTACAAGCTGATGACCGCCTTTCCTGACGTCAGCATGTTCATTCACGTCATTCTGGCAGGTGGCATTACCGCCCTTGTCGGGGTGTTGTTCGGGTTGCCGTCCCTGCGGATCAAGGGGTTCTATCTGGCGGTGGCAACGCTGGCTGCGCAGTTCTTCCTTGTCTGGTTGTTCAACCGGGTGCCGTGGTTCTACAACTATTCCGCCTCGGGTCAGATCAACGCGCCGGAACGCGACGTGTTCGGCATCATCATCACAGGCCCGAATGCTCCGGCCTGGGCGACCTATCTGTTCTGCCTGATTTTCCTGACCATCAGCGCCATCATCGCGCGCAACCTGACGCGCGGCACGACGGGCCGGACGTGGATGGCGATCCGCGACATGGACATCGCGGCCGAGATCATCGGGGTGAACCCGCTCAAGGCCAAGCTTACCGCCTTTGCCGTCAGTTCCTTCTTTGTCGGCATCTCGGGCGCTCTGTTCTTTGCCATCTATCTGGGCGCGGTCGAAGTCGGAGAGGTCTTCGGTATCCAGAAATCGTTCCTGGTGCTGTTCATGGTGATCATCGGCGGTCTGGGATCGATCTTCGGGTCGTTCGCAGGTGCTGCGTTCCTGGTGCTGCTGCCAGTGGTGCTGAAGGTCGTGGGCGCCGACATGCTGGGATGGCCCACCGATATCGTGGCGCATCTGCAGCTGGTGATCGTGGGCGCGCTGATCATCATGTTCCTGATCCTAGAACCGCACGGGCTGGCGCAGCTGTGGCGTCTGGCCAAAGAGAAACTGCGTCTGTGGCCCTTCCCCCACTGATCGGGGGCGGACTGAAATCAAGACGGGCGAAAAGCCCACCACTGCATCGGACTAATCAAGGGAGGAGAAACCCGATGAAAATTAAACTGGCAACCGTGGCGCTGAGCGCCCTGATGGCCGCAGGTCCGGCAATGGCCGACCTCGTGTTCCCATCGCTCAGCTACCGGACCGGACCTTATGCTGCCGGTGGTATTCCATTCGCGGATGGATACGCCGACTATTTCACCCTGCTGAACGAGCGGGATGGCGGCATCGGCGGTGTTCCGGCCAAGGTCATCGAATGTGAAACCGGCTATAACACCGAAAAAGGTGTGGAATGCTATGAATCGACCAAGGGCGAAGGCGCGCTGGTCTATCAGCCGCTGTCGACCGGTATCACCTATCAGCTGATCCCAAAGACCACCGCCGACAACATCCCGATGCACACGATGGGATATGGCCGGACATCGGCCAAGAACGGTAAGATCTTCAGCCACACATTCAACTATCCCGCCAACTACTGGGATGGTGCCTCGGGCGCGATCAACTATCTGCTGGACGAAAACGGCGGTGATCTGAACGGTAAGAAGATCGCACTGGTCTATCACAACTCGGCCTATGGCAAGGAACCGATCCGCACGCTTGAGGAACTGTCCAAAAAGCACGGGTTCGAGCTGGTCGCGCTGCCGGTCGATCACCCAGGTCAGGAGCAGAAGTCGCAATGGCTGCAGATCCGCCGCGACCGTCCGGACTATGTCCTGATGTGGGGATGGGGCGTCATGAACCAGGTTGCGGTTCAGGAAGCTGCCAACATCCGCTTCCCGATGGAAAACTTCATCGGCATCTGGTGGTCCGGTTCTGAAAACGACGTGCTGCCCGCGGGCGAAGCGGCCAATGGCTATAAGGCTCTGACCTTCCACAACGTGGGCACGGACTTTCCCGTCTTTGACGATCTGAAAACACACGTTCTGGACGCCGGCAAGGCTGCAGGCGCGGGCGATCAGGTCGGCACGGTGCTGTACAACCGTGGCCTCTATGCAGCGATGCTGGCCGCCGAAGCAGCTAAGAAAGCACAGGAAATCCACGGTACTGCTGACATCACGCCTGCGATGATGCGCGACGGTATGGAAGCACTGGAAATGACCGAAGCGAAAATGACGGAACTGGGTCTTCCCAATTTCGGCCCGACCTTCTCGGTCAGCTGCGAAAACCACGGCGGTGACGCTCTGGTTGGTGTGACCCAGTGGGATGCGGCGAACAAGACCTGGTCGCTGATTTCCGAGTTTAAGCCGACCGATGGCGAAGTGATCGGCGCGCTGATCGACGAAGATTCGGGCGCCTACGCGTCTGAAAACAACATCGAACAGGGTTGCAGCTAAAACGCAGCCGCCCCGGTTTTTGCCGGGGCACTGATCAAACCCGGAGCGGCGGCCTGCCGCCGTTCCGAACCGGACAAGTCCCGAAAAACGGGACAGGCATGAGGACACGCGCTGATGCTGGATGCGGCGACAAATACCGAAGTGCAGGCCGAAACCCTGCTTGAGGTCAACAATATCGAGGTGATCTACAATCACGTGATCCTCGTTCTCAAGGGCGTCAGCCTCACCGTGCCCAAGGGCGGCATCACCGCTCTGCTGGGTGGCAACGGCGCAGGCAAGACGACGACGCTCAAGGCGGTGTCGAACCTGCTGCATTCGGAACGGGGCGAGGTCACCAAGGGCTCGATCAAGTACCGCGGCCAGGGCGTTCACGAAAGCGATCCCGCCGATTTGGTGCAAAAGGGCGTCATCCAGGTGATGGAAGGTCGCCACTGCTTCGAGCACCTGACGGTCGAGGAAAACCTGCTGACCGGGGCCTATACCCGCAAGGATGGCGGCGCGGCCATTCAGCAGGATCTTGATCTGGTCTATACCTATTTCCCCCGCCTCAAGGAACGCCGCCGCAGTCAGGCCGGCTATACCTCGGGTGGGGAACAGCAAATGGTCGCGATGGGCCGCGCATTGATGTCGCGCCCGGAAACCATTCTGCTGGACGAGCCCTCGATGGGTCTTGCACCGCAGCTGGTGGAAGAGATCTTCGGGATCGTAAAGGACCTGAACGAAAAGGAAGGCGTATCCTTCCTGCTGGCCGAGCAGAACACCAACGTCGCGCTGCGCTTTGCCCATTACGGCTACATTCTGGAATCGGGCCGCGTGGTGATGGACGGCCCTGCTGCGGAACTGCGCGAGAACCCGGATGTAAAGGAATTCTATCTCGGAATGTCCGATGAAGGTCGCAAGAGCTTCCGCGACGTGCGTTCCTACCGTCGCCGCAAGAGGTGGCTGTAAGCGGATGGAGGATCTGAGTATGACCTATTTTGACACTCTGGAAACGCGCTCGGGGGATGAACGTGCCGCTGATCAGGCGCGGGCTCTGCCGGAACAGATTGCGCGGGCCAAAACCGCACCAGCCTTTGAAAAGCTGCTGGCCGACGTGGATGCCGGGTCGGTCACCTCTGCACAGGATCTGGCCGCGTTGCCGGTGTTGCGCAAGTCGGAACTCAGCCGGGCGCAGGCCGAACATCCGCCGTTTGGCGGTTTCACGGTCAAACCTGCACATGGGTTTGCTCATATCTTTCAGTCGCCGGGGCCGATCTATGAACCCGGCGGGGTGGATCATGACTGGTGGCGCATGGGCCGGTTTCTGCACGCAGCCGGGATCGGTCAGGGCGATATCGTGCAGAACTGTTTTGGCTATCATCTGACGCCTGCGGGCATGATCTTTGAAAACGGTGCGCGGGCCGTCGGTGCGGCGGTTCTGCCAGCAGGGACAGGCCAGACGGAATTGCAGGTCAGCGCAGCGCATGACGTTGGCTGCACGGCCTATGCCGGAACACCGGATTATCTGAAGGTGATCCTCGACAAAGCTGACGAAATGGGCGTGGCCCTGAAATTCTCCAAAGCTGCGGTTGGCGGCGGGGCGCTGTTCCCTAGTCTGCGTCAGGAATACGCGGATCGCGGTATCAGCTGTCTGCAATCCTATGCCACTGCCGATCTGGGCAATATTGCCTATGAAAGCTCTGCCATGGAGGGGATGATCGTCGACGAGCATGTGATCGTCGAAATCGTCACCCCCGGCACCGGCACACCGGTGGCGCCGGGCGAGGTGGGCGAAGTCGTGGTGACCTCCCTTAATCCCGATTACCCGCTTATCCGCTTTGCCACCGGTGATCTGTCTGCTGTCATGCCCGGCCAGTCGCCCTGCGGCCGCACCAATTTGCGGATCAAGGGCTGGATGGGACGGGCCGACCAGACGACCAAGATCAAGGGTATGTTCGTGCGTCCCGAACAGGTCGCGGCGCTGGTGGACAAACATGTCGAGATCGTAAAGGCCCGGGTCATCGCGGCGCGGCAGGGTGAAATGGACACCATGACCGTGCAGATCGAAAGCTCCGGCGGTGATGATGCAGCCTATGCGAAATCGGTGGCCGAGGTACTGAAGCTGAAAGGTGCGATCGAAGTTGTTGCCCCGGGATCGCTGCCCAAGGACGGTCTGGTGATCGAGGATCAGCGGGTCTATGACTGAACGGTGACGTACAAACCGGAAGATTGGCACCGGTAGGCCTGTACAAATCGTACAATTGTGCTCTGGCGTTTCCGAGTCATTTGGTCGATTAAAGGTGGTGAAACCGTAACCTGTCCTTGACCGGAACAATGGCTCAGATCGAATACGCACAACACGGCTCGCGCCGACACAGCGCGCTGGGAACTCGGGTGCTGGGCGCAGTGGCCACCCTCGTGGCCTGCGCCTGTCTGTTGCCGATGGTTGCCGTCGTACTGGCTGCGGTGACGGGCGGTACGGATACGATATCGCACCTCATGGAAACCGTCCTGCCCGGTTATGCGGTGACGACGGCCATTCTTGTTGTGCTGGTGTCGGCGGGAACGTTTGCAATCGGCGTGGGCGCCGCGTGGCTGGTAACCATGACGCGCTTTCCCGGCGTGCGGTTGCTGGAGGTTGCATTGGTGCTGCCGCTGGCCTTTCCTGCCTATGTCCTTGCCTATGCCTACACGTTCATTCTGGATCATCCGGGTATCGTCCAGACTACATTGCGGCAGGTGACGGGCTGGGGTCCGCGCGACTATTGGTTCCCCGAGATCCGGTCGACCGAGGGGGCGGCCGTGATGCTGATCCTCGTTCTTTATCCCTATGTCTATCTGCTGGCCCGTGCCGCGTTTCTGCAGCAAAGCGCCACCGCATTTCTGGCGGCGCGTGCGTTGGGCAGCAACCCCTGGGCGGCGTTCTGGCGTGTTTCGCTGCCCATGGCGCGCCCGGCAATCGCCGGAGGTGTCCTGCTGGCGGTCATGGAGACCATCGCCGATTTCGGAACAGTTGCCTATTTCGGCGTCCAGACCTTTGCGACCGGCATCTATACCAGCTGGTTTTCAATGGCAGACCGGGCGGCGGCGGCGCAGTTGGCCCTTTGCCTGTTGGGTTTCGCGCTTGTCATGGCTGTGATGGAGCGGATTCAAAGGGGCAAGGCAAAGTACTATCAGTCGGGCAAACGCCATACGACATTGCCCGCCGAACAGCTCAGCGGCTGGCGGGCGGTCGCGGCCTTTACCTTGTGTATCATCCCTGTGTTTTTCGGGTTCATTCTGCCTGTGGTGATCCTTGTTCAGATGGGTCTCGACTCGGAACAGAACCTGTTGTCCAGCCGGTATGTCGGCTTTGTCAGGAACTCGCTGATGCTAGCGGGAACCGCTGCTGTCGTCACCGTATGCGCGGCAATCTGCGTTGGGTTCTTTCAACGTCTCAAGCCGGGCAGGGGTTCGGCAACAGCGGCCTATATCGCCCGGTTGGGTTATGCTGTGCCCGGTGGCGTGATAGCAGTTGGTTTGATCGTGCCATTTGCCAGCTTTGACAATGCCCTGGACGCGTGGATGCGTGAAACGTTCGATGTCTCGACGGGGTTGTTGGTCACCGGCTCGATCTGGTTGCTCGTCGCCGCTTATATGGTGCGCTTTCTAGCCGCCGCGCTCAGCGCATATGAGGGCGGTCAGAGCACGGTTCACGCCAACATGGATGCAGCCGCCCGTTCACTGGGGCAGTCACCGCTGGGTACATTGCGGCGCGTGCATCTGCCGATCCTGACACCTTCGCTGCTGACGGCGCTGCTGATCGTTTTTGTCGATGTCATGAAAGAGCTGCCCGCGACCCTGATCATGCGACCGTTCAACTTTGACACGCTTGCGGTTCAGGCCTATCGGCTGGCATCGGACGAGAGGTTGGAAGGTGCGGCGGTGCCATCTTTGGTCATCCTTGCCGTTGGTCTGCTGCCTGTCATTCTGATCTGTCGTCAGGTCGGAAAAACCCGTTAACGCCAGACGGTCAAAACAGCGCCCACTGCGACAAGGCCAAGTCCAATCAGGTTTCCTGCCGAAAACTCGCGCTGGGTCAGGCCAAAAGCACCCAAACGGTCATAGGCATAGCTGGCCGCCAGTTGCCCAACGATCACGCAGACCATGTAGGACGCAACCCCCAACCGGGGCACCGCAAGGACTGAAGTCAGAACGACAAAAACCCCGATCAATGCCGCAGACCACATCCAGATGGGAACGGCGATCACATCCGATCTGCGGGGCAGGGTACCACCCATCGTCCAAAGAAGCCCGAACAGCGCCAGCGCCCCCACGGTGAATGCCAGCGCGGCCGCCTGAACCGGGCCACCAAGTAGCGTCGCCATTCGGGCGTAGATCGGCCCTTGCGCGGCGATGAGCGCCCCGCCCACAACCACCGCGAGGACAAGCGCGGCGATCATGTCAGCGCCTTGTACATGTAAGTTGTGGGGTCAAGCCGTTCTTCAGCCGGGCTACGGCAATAGCCCGGGATTTCACCCGCTGTTTCAAAGCCTATATTTTGGTAGAGAATCCGCGACGGGTCGGAACTGCGTGTATCCAGAACCAGCAGCGTTTTGCCGAGCGATCGGGCCCGTGCCTCCAATGCCCGCATCAGCGCAACACCCAGCCCGCGACGCCGGGCCTTTGGGTGTACCAACAGCTTGGCGACATCTGCGCGATGCCGCTGGTTCGGCATTTGTGCGCTAACCAGTTGTACAGTGCCAAGGATTTGGCCGTCCTGCCGCGCGATGAACACCTCAAGCCCGCCGGATTGCAGCACGGGAAAGACGTGATCCTGCCAGTATGCGCGGGCTTGTTCGCCTGAGAACGGCAACACAAAGCCGATGCTGGCCCCGTCGTGGACGCAGGCGTGCAATATGTCAGTCAAATCGCCTACCGCATCAGGGAATTGGGACGCTGACAGCCGGGTAATCAAATCAGCACCAAAATGTAACGCGCGCCCCGCGCCTGCCCCGTTTCAAAACGGGTCGGCCCGGACAAGTGGTAACGCAGGCAGTCCCCTGCGCTGAGGTGATGCGACGTCTCATCTACCGTCAGCGTCAACGCCCCGTCCAGCAGAACCAGATGATGCTCCTGCCCCTGTTTTGGGGGCATGTCGTAGGAAATGACGGCCCCGGGCGGCAAATGGCATTCAAGGACCTCACCACTGAGGCCAGGGGCAGGCGGAGACACGGATCGGCGGGTGTAGCCGGATTCGGGGTCCTGCCATTCCGGCTGACGCTCAAAGGGGACTTTTGGCGTGAAGGATTCTTCGACCATCATAAGAAGGCGCGATACCGGAAGGTCGTGAGCCGCACATAACCGCCCAAGGCTTTCGGCGCTTGGGCTGACCTCGGCCTTTTCCAGACGCGAGAGCGTGGCGCGACTGAGGCCGCTTTGCGCGGCCAGCTGATCAAGAGACCAGCCGCGTGACTGTCGCAGCTCTTTCAGGCGGTCTGCAAGGCGAAGTGATAGCTCATCCAGCATCGATCATTTCCGGAACAATTTCTCTGATGCGGGAATTTATGATGAAATAAATGAGATTTGAAAAGAAAAAAGGGGCGCAAGAGAGACCCTTGCACCCCGACTGCCCGATTTTTGTGCGGTTTATTTCCAGCCGACCTCGTTAAAGATCTTCTGAGCTTCGGGAATGTTTTTCGCGACTTCCGAGAGGTTCACTTCGTCAGACTTGAACTCACCCAGCGTGGCAACAGACTCTGCCAGTGCGACACCATCGACTGCCGGGTATTCGTCATTACCGGCCGAGAAGTACACCTGTGCCTGATCGCTTGCCAGATATTCAAGGAACTTCACAGCGTTGTCTTTGTTGGGCGCATGCGCCGCTACACCGGCGCCAGACAGGTTCATATGTGCACCTGTGCCGTCCTGGTTGGGAAATATCCATCCGATCATTTCACGATCAGCCGACAGGCCTTTGACGTCCTTCCGGATCGAACGGGCGAAGTAGTACGTATTCGAAACGGCGATATCACATTCGCCCGAAACGATACCGCGCAACTGGTCCGTATCACCGCCTTGTGGGTCACGTGCCATGTTTGCAACCACGCCTTCAGCCCAGGTTTTGGCCGCCTCGGCGCCTTCATGCGTGACAATCGACGCCAGCAGGGTCTGGTTGTAGGTGTTAGTCGACGACCGGATACAGATTAGGCCCTTATATTCAGGTTTGGCCAGATCCAGATAGGTCGCTGGCGGGTTCGGGACGTTTTCCTTGTCGAAGAAGATGATGCGGCCGCGCTGCGAGAAACCGAACCAGTTGTTGTCGCTATCCTGCAGGTTTGAGGGGATACGCTCTTCGAGTACGGAGCTATCAACCGGCTGTAGGATACCGGCGTTTTTGGCGCGGGCCAGACGTGATGTGTCAACCGTCAGCAGAATGTCCGCAGGTGAGTTGGCCCCTTCCGCTTCCATCCGGGCGATCAGTTCGTCGGCCTTGCCTTCGATGCGATTGATCTTGATCCCGGTAGCTTCTTCGAACTCGCCATACAGACGCTCGTCTGTGTCGTAGTGGCGCGACGAATAAAGATTCAGTTCGCCTTCGGCGACCGCAGAGGTGGCGATGACTGCGGTCAGCGCAGCGGCGATGCAGGTGGTGGATTTCAGCATAGCATGTCCCAGCGTTTGGATTAAGGGCCGGCAATTACCCTACTGATTTTCTCAATTATATGTTTCAGTGCTGGATGCAAGAGATTCCGACTGAAATACTAGGTCATGCGGTCGCAGGTTACCCTTCTGCATTGTCCATTTCCCACGCGGCCAAAAGGCGGGGTAGGGCGATGTCCCAATCCAGAACGCCGGTTTTGTCGGCCCAGTCCTGATACTGTCGGATCAGACTGTCGGCGCGAATCTGATCCCCACTTATCAAATCCCGCAACTCGGTACGGTCTGCTTCGATGTCGTAAAGCTCCCAATCTTGCCCATGCAGGCGCACCAGTTTGAATTGACCAAGGCGAATGGCAGAATTTCCTTCGTGTTCGAAATAGATGGGCTGTTCGCGACACCAGTCCTTGCCGCAGAGGAGGTCCAGAAAGCTCTCGCCCTGGCAGGGTTGAATTTCGTGCCCGCCCACCTCGTTGAGGTACGTGGTGCCGGTGACCTCAAGAATGGTCGGCAGGATATCGACCACATGGCAGGGAGTGTGCCGCGGGGGTAGCGCACCAAATCCGCTGGGCCAGTGCGCAACCAAGGGTGTCGAAATTCCACCTTCATGCACATAGTGTTTGAACAACCGAAACGGTGCGTTCGAGACATTGGCCCACGGTTTGTCATAGCTTTGATAGGTCAGTGCATCGCCGGGCATGACATCAGACCGGTTTCCCATTGTGATCGGACGCCCATCGTTAGTGACATTCGGAAAGAACTTTGCCCATCCATCCTCGGCCATAAACTCGGCACAGCCGCCATTGTCGCTGAGAAACAGAATCAGAGTGTCTTCGAACTGATCCAGACGTTTCAGGGCCGAGATCAGGGTTCCGATCGACTGATCCATGCGATCGACCATCGCGGCATAGGTTGCCATCTTGCGGGATTCCCAATCCCGGTTTGCCTCATCTTCCCAAGGCTTAACGTCTGGGTCACGCGGGCTGATTTCCCAATTCGTCTGAAACAGCCCCATTGCGTTCATTTCTTCATGTCGGGCTGCCCTGGTTTTGTCCCATCCCTTGTCATAGATGCCTTCGTATCGGGCTATATCCTCGGGATGGGCGTGCAGCGGCCAATGCGGGGCGGTGTGGGCGAGGTACAGGAAAAAGGGCTGATCCAACGTGACCGATTCCTCAATCATGCAGATCGCTTTTGCCGTGATGGCATCGGTAAAGTAAAAATCGTCCGGGAAAGTTTCGACGCGGCTGTCGTCCTCCAACATGAAATGCGGTGAGAAGAAGTGGGTGACGCCGTCGACGATACCGTAGAACCGGTCAAAACCGCGTTGCCGCGGGGTCGGATGATCGACATCGCCGACCCGCCAGCTGTCCACTTCGCGCGCCATGAAATCCCCGCCTACGTGCCACTTACCGGACATGCAGGTGCGATACCCTTCAGCGCGCAGATGCTCGGCGATTGTAGCCGCGTCGTTGCGCAAAAAACCCTGATAGGCAGGTGTTCCCAAGTCCGCACCCATATGTCCGATCCCGGCGTTGTGAGGGTAGAGCCCGGTGAGCAGTGACGCACGCGTCGGGCAACAACGCGCGCAATTGTACATCGCCGTCATAAGAACACCGCCCCGCGCCAAAGCGTCAATGTTGGGGGTGCGAATCTCCGAACCCGTGCAGCCGAGATCGGCGAATCCCATGTCATCGGCAAGAATAAGAATGACATTCGGTTTCATGGTCGTGCTGCCCTTATCCGGTTATCAGACACCATTGAATGCTCAGCGATTCTTGGGCTTGAAGCAAAGTTTTTCATGTGCAGCGCTAAGAAAAATCTTTCTTGCGCATTGATATTTAACTCATACCCGAAGCACACTTGGTGCAGGTTTCGAGGTCAGCCGGGGTGTAGGTGTGCCAGACTTTGAGGGTAATAAGTTGATCTGATGCGGGTACTGATCGCCATATTTTTGCTATGCGCCGGTATGGCGAACGCTGCGCAGGATTGTTCGGATAGACCGCACGCTCAACCTTCCGAACTTATTGCTTATGAACCGATCGTCGGGGACCACACCGGCCCGCAGGAGGCAGCTGCATCACGCGAAAACGGAGTGGTCATTTCACCCAGGCCGGAATTGCGGCCCTGCAAATTTCGTAAAATCGCCCAAGGGCGCGAGCGAATGCGCAAGCGCGGTGCGGTATGCCACGACTGGACGATATTGGGCGAAAAGCTCAAGCCGATGACGGGTAAGTATCGCGGTTGCGGGATCGCAAACCCGGTTCGCGTCTATAGAATTTCCGATATCGCGCTAAGCCAGTTGGCTCTGATGGATTGCGAGACGGCGATTACACTTAAAACCTGGATTGAAACCACGGCCAAACCGGCTTTTGCCAATATGGGAGGCGGTTTGAAAGGGATGCGTCTGGTTGGTCATTATTCTTGCAAGACAAAGAACAATCAGCCCCGCGCGCGCCTGTCCGAGCATGCAAGGGGGCGGGCGATCGATATTTCTACCTTCGTGCTGAAGGATGGCACATTGATTACCGTTGGCGAAGGGTGGAATGCCGAAAGCTCGGGAAAACTCATGCGTGAATTGCACAGCGGTGCCTGCGGTCTTTTTGGCACGGTTCTTGGCCCCGATGCGGACAGATATCACAAAGGGCATTTCCATTTTGATACGGCACGCCGGCGCAATGGATCTCTCTGCCGCTAGCCGTGCTGTATCAACTCGTTCAATGACCCAAACAAAAAAACCGCGCCTCAGGCGCGGTTCTTTCAAATCGGTATGTGCAGTTCTTAGCCTTGGCGAGCTTTGAACTTGCGCTGCGTCTTGTTGATCACATAAACGCGGCCTTTGCGACGCACGACCCGGCAGTCGCGGTGCCGGTTCTTCAGCGAGCGGAGCGAGTTCTTGACCTTCATGGCCTGTCTCCAATTCCTGCGGCGCGGGCCAGCGCCTGGGTTAAGCGGGTCCTCCGGATGTCCAGAGGCGTGAATTCATGGTGGGCGGTACAAGGATCGAACTTGTGACCCCTTCGATGTCAACGAAGTGCTCTACCGCTGAGCTAACCGCCCATGAAACCTTTGCGTGCCCAGCCCCATAATGAAATGGGGCGCGGAACCCCGCGCCGGTAGCGGGCTCTATAAAAGGAGTCGTTGGGGGGATCAAGGGGTTTGGAAGAACAAATTTCCAGTCTATGATTCTTTCGAACAAGGAGAGATCATGCAGAACGCAGCGTATCATCTGGATATACCCGCAAATCGCACGTCCTGCGTGGTTTTTTCGTCGCCTCACAGTAGTCGGGCCTACCCGGCAGAGCTGCTGGAACGTTCAGTTCTGAGCCGTCATACGATTCGGTCTTCGGAAGATGCATATGTGGATCAGCTGTTCGACGTAGCGTCAGAATTTGGTGCGCCCCTGCTGAAGGCGTCGATGCCACGGGCGTATCTGGATCTGAATCGCAATTCTGACGAACTGGACCCCGCCCTGATCGAAGGCGCGCGCCGCCAGGGGCATAATCCTCGGGTCGCGTCAGGGTTGGGGGTGATTCCCCGCGTTGTTGCGAATGGGCGTGCGATCTATCGCGGCAAATTGTCGATGGCCGAGGCGCGTTACCGGCTGGATACATTCTGGCATCCCTACCATACGCGGTTGAAGACCCTGTTGGACGAATCGCGTCAACTGTTTGGCCGGGCGATTCTGATTGATTGCCATTCGATGCCACACGAGGCCGTCGCGGGGTTGGGGCGCGGACAATCCGGCAGACCGGAAATCGTGCTGGGTGATCGATTCGGCGCTGCGGCCTCCGGAGAAATCGTTGACCGGATCGAAGCAGCCTTTGCGTCTGCGGGTCTGAATGTTGTGCGAAA
Organism: Ruegeria sp. CF5; assembly: GCF_056537325.1. Classification (NCBI taxonomy): domain Bacteria; kingdom Pseudomonadati; phylum Pseudomonadota; class Alphaproteobacteria; order Rhodobacterales; family Roseobacteraceae; genus Ruegeria; species Ruegeria sp. CF5. The sequence goes on from NZ_JBQFRI010000017.1 coordinate 55,057, forward strand.
CGCGCCATTTGCGGGGGCCTATGTCACACAGACCTATGGCCGTCCGGGGCGCAATCAGCATGCGGTGCAGATTGAAATCGACCGATCGCTTTACATTGACGAACAAAAAATTGTTCCGAACGCCAATTTCAATGCCTTCCAAAAGCTTGTGCGGGACGTGATAGCCGAAATCGTCGATATCGGTCGTGACGAAACCCGGCTGGCTGCCGAGTAAACCTGATCAACCCACATCTCTCGGGCACCGGTTGGATGGGTTATCTGAGTGCCCGTCCTTTTACGATCGCGTCCGTGCCAAAGCGTTTTCGGATTTCATCCGTGGCTCGTTCTGCTTTGGAGCGCCGCTCGGCACCCGGATCCAACAGGTCGCCTGAAATATCCGCCTGATCTGCGTTGCAGAGGTCCGATATCCCGCATCCCAGCAATCGGAAGGGCCCTTCATCCCTGACCTGTTCGAACAAACCACTCGCAGTGCGGTAAATCCGATCTGCGATTTGGGTCGGATCACGCAGCGATACACGCCGTGTCAGGACCTTGTGATTGGATTTCTTGACCTTGAGCGTCACGACGCGCCCGGCCAGATCCCTGGCCTTGGCCCGGTCCGCAACTTTCTCTGACATGCGCCACAAATGGCCGTCCAATATGTCTGGACTGGCAGTGTCTTCGAAGAACGTCGTTTCGTTGCTGATGGATTTCATCGGTTCATCCGCCGAGACACGGCGCTTGTCCTGACCGCGGGCCAGATGCCACAGACGGTACCCCATCGAGCCAAAGCGCGCGGTCAGCGCCTCCTGATCCCAGCGCAGCAGATCCGTGAATGTCCGGATGCCCACCCGGTCCAGCGACTCCTGCGCTGCCGGGCCTATGCCCCAGATCAGGCGCACGGGTTTGTCATGCAGAAATTCCGCCGTTTCGGCCTTGCCGATGACGGAGAAACCGCGCGGCTTGTCCAGATCCGAAGCGACCTTGGCCAGAAACTTGTTGTGGGACAGGCCGATCGATCCGGTCAGCCCCAATTCATCGTTCATCCGTTTGGTCAGCCGCGCCAGCATGACCGCAGGCGGCGCACCGTGCAGGCGTTCGGTGCCCGACAGATCCATGAAGGCTTCGTCCAGTGACAAAGGTTCAACCGACGGTGTCAACTCGTCCATCATTGCCCGTATTTGTCTGGAAACATCTGCATAGACGGACATGCGGGGTTTGATGACCACCGCGTCAGGGCATAGCTGCAGTGCCTTGAACATGGGCATGGCAGACCGCACGCCACGAATGCGTGCGACATAACAAGCCGTGGAGACGACCCCTCGTTTGCCGCCGCCAATGATGACCGGTTTATCGGCCAGTTCCGGATTGTCGCGCTTTTCAACAGATGCATAAAACGCATCGCAATCCATATGTGCGATGGTCAGATCGAACAATTCCGGATGCAACCTGACCCTTGGGCTGTTGCATTTCGGGCATCGGTTTTGATCTTCAAAGCGATGCAGGCAATCACGGCAAAGACCGGGCATCCAATTCTTTCACGCGCGGTTTCGGGTCCGAGCGAATTTACAGCACTCCGGCGGCCTTTCAAAGCCCGACAGCGGATCAGATGATTGAGAGGGTTTTCAAGAAGACCCCCCGCAATTGGGCGGGGGGAGGTGACGAACCTCAGGAAGAAATGGTCCGTCGGGGAGTGTCTCGTTTTTAGAATCTCTCAAAAATCGCCGTCGCGATAGGTCGAAGAGGCCAGCGGCGAAACTCGCTTTTTTCATGTGTATTTTCGGGCACAGAGGCAATTTGGCGCGGCAGGGTCGGAAAGTGATGGCAAGTTAACTGGTTGAGGGGCGAACTGTACCCGATTTTTGCCATTACATTCGATACAGTTCGAAGCGCGCATCGAAAAATCTACCTCGTATGAATTAGGGGTTTAACTTCGATTTGGTGCTAATGCCTGGGGCGATGCCATCTCAGCCAGGATTGCTTCAGCGGCCAATCGTGGGTCCGCTGCCTGATAAACCGGGCGGCCAACAACGATATGGTCGACACCGTCCGCGATAGCATTTGCCGGTGTCGCAACACGTTTTTGATCACCCAGATCGGCGCCAGCGGGGCGTACGCCGGGGGTTACGATCAAGCGCCCCTCGGCCTGAGGCAGGGCACGGATCAGCGCGGCTTCTTGCGGGCTGGCGATGACGCCGTCTGCTCCGGCTTCCAGCGCCTTGGCCGCGCGTTCAACGACCAGATCCTGCACGTCGCCCTCTTTCAACAGGCTGGCATCCAGGTCATCGCGATTCAGCGAGGTCAGGATGGTCACGGCAAGAATTTTCAGGTCTTTGCCTGAAGCCCCTTCCTTGGCTGCGCGAACAACATGCGGGTCGCCATGCACGGTCAGGAAATCCAGGTCGAACTGCGCCAGTCCGCGCACGGCGTTCTCGACCGTGTTGCCGATGTCGAACAGTTTCATGTCCAGAAAAATGCGCTTGCCATGATCCTGCTTCAGCTCATTGGCCAGCGCCAGCCCACCGCCGGTCAGCATGCCAAGTCCGATCTTGTAGAACGAAACGCTGTCGCCCAGCCGCTCGGCCATGGCCAGCCCCTGCAGGGCGTTGGGGACATCGAGGGCTACGATCAGGCGATCATCGGACATGGGGCAAGCTCCTTTTTGGCAAACGTCTGCGTCCTAGCGGGTTCAGGTGCTTCTGTCCATGCGCGATGGTTCGCGCAGCGGATTCCACTCTGTGCTATGGTGCCGCCAATTCAGAATGAAAATTTAAATTATCAGGGACAGAAAATGAAAAAACTGATTGTGCTTGGTGTGATCCTGAATTTGGCCGCATGTGATGACGTGCCGCAAAGTGAGGCTGTGCAACCTGCCGCGGCCCCCGCCCCTACAAATGACGATCTGCGCCTTGTGCGTGGCTACAGATCAGAGGATGACTGGTGCCAGCTGACAGGCGAAACTGCATTTACGGTCGAATTTCTGGACCACACCGCCGATCTTGTTTCCTGTCCTACGGGCAGCGATGCGGCGCAATCGTTGGTGGACATGTACGAAGCGCAACAAATGGCCGAGACAGGGGGCTACACCGTCTATTCGATACCTCGCGGATAGTCTCGGATATTGCGGTCTAGCCTCTTGAAGCGGCGAAGATATTTCCCAAATTGAATGCGAGGCCCAGACCGAAGCGTGCCGCCAAGCGGGCGCATCACATTCAGGGCGCTTGGAAAAGGAGAACAACATGGACTTGAACAATTTCACCGAGCGGGCACGAGGATTCGTGCAGGCTGCGCAGACAATTGCGATGCGCGAGGGGCACCAGAGGCTGGAGCCCACACATATTCTGAAAGCATTGATGGATGACGATCAGGGGCTGGCCAGCAACCTGATTACACGCGCTGGCGGTGCTCCGGTCCGTGTGGTCGAGGCACTGGATGTTGCGTTGACCAAAATCCCGCAGGTCAGCGGCGATGCGAGCCAGATTTACATGGACGGCCAGACCGCGAAGGTTCTGGACGAGGCCGAAAAGATTGCAACCAAGGCGGGTGACAGCTTTGTGCCGGTCGAACGCGTCCTGATGGCGCTGTGCATGGTGAAATCCAAAGCCAAAGAGGCGCTGGAAGCCGGGGCCGTATCCGCACAGAAACTGAATGAGGCGATCAACGATATCCGCAAGGGGCGCACCGCTGATACCGCATCGGCGGAAGAGGGCTATGATGCGCTCAAGAAATACGCGCGTGACCTGACCGAGGCGGCAGCCGAGGGCAAGATCGATCCGATCATCGGACGGGATGAGGAAATCCGCCGCTCGATGCAGGTTCTGTCCCGCCGGACCAAAAACAACCCGGTTCTGATCGGTGAGCCCGGCGTTGGTAAGACCGCGATCGCCGAGGGTATGGCCCTGCGCATCATCAACGGTGACGTACCTGAATCGCTGAAAGACAAGAAGCTGCTCGCGCTCGACATGGGCGCGCTTATCGCCGGTGCGAAATACCGCGGTGAGTTCGAAGAACGCCTTAAGGCCGTTCTGACTGAGGTCACCGAGGCCGCCGGTGAGATCATCCTGTTCATCGACGAGATGCACACGCTTGTCGGCGCCGGTAAATCCGACGGCGCGATGGATGCTGCCAACCTGATCAAGCCTGCATTGGCTCGGGGTGAGCTGCATTGTATCGGCGCGACCACGTTGGATGAGTACCGCAAATACGTCGAAAAAGACGCGGCCCTTGCGCGCCGGTTCCAGCCCGTGATGGTCACCGAACCGACGGTCGAGGATACGATCAGCATCCTGCGTGGCATCAAGGAAAAGTATGAGCTGCACCACGGCGTGCGCATCTCGGACTCGGCGCTGGTGTCGGCGGCGACCCTGTCGCATCGTTATATCACTGACCGCTTCCTGCCCGACAAAGCCATTGACCTTGTCGATGAAGCGGCGTCGCGTCTGCGGATGGAGGTGGACAGCAAGCCCGAGGAACTCGATCAGCTGGATCGTCAGATCCTGCAAATGCAGATCGAGGAAGAAGCGCTGAAGCTTGAGGATGACGCGGCATCAAAGGATCGCCTGGAATCCCTGCAAAAGGATCTGGCCGATCTGCAGGAAAAATCTGCTGAGATGACCGCTCAGTGGCAGGCTGAACGCGACAAGCTTGCGGGTGCGCGTGATCTTAAGGAACAGCTGGACAAGGCGCGGGCTGATCTGGAAATCGCCAAGCGTGAAGGCAACCTCGCCAAAGCCGGTGAGCTGTCCTATGGCGTGATCCCAGAGCTTGAGAAAAAGCTGACCGAGGCCGAAAACGCCGAAAGCAACGCCATGATGGCTGAGGAAACGGTGCGGCCAACCCAGATCGCTGCTGTGGTTGAACGCTGGACCGGTATCCCGACCTCGAAAATGCTGGAAGGCGAGCGCGAGAAATTGCTGCGGATGGAAGATGATCTGCATTCCCGCGTGATCGGTCAGGATGCGGCAGTAACCGCCGTGGCCAACGCCGTTCGTCGTGCGCGCGCGGGCCTGAATGACGAGAACCGCCCGCTGGGCTCGTTCCTGTTCCTCGGGCCGACCGGCGTGGGTAAAACCGAACTGACTAAGGCCGTGGCGAACTTTCTGTTCGACGACGACAACGCGATGGTGCGCATCGACATGTCCGAGTTCATGGAGAAACACGCGGTCGCCCGTCTGATCGGTGCCCCTCCGGGCTATGTTGGTTATGACGAGGGTGGTGTTCTGACCGAAGCCGTGCGGCGCAGGCCCTATCAGGTCGTTCTGTTCGATGAGGTCGAAAAGGCCCACCCGGATGTGTTCAACGTGTTGCTGCAGGTTCTGGACGATGGTGTTCTGACCGATGGTCAGGGCCGCACCGTCGACTTCAAGCAAACGCTGATCATCCTGACGTCGAACCTTGGGTCTCAGGCGCTCAGCCAGTTGCCCGAAGGCGCGGACAGCGCGCAGGCGCGGCGGGATGTAATGGATGCGGTCCGGGCGCATTTCCGGCCCGAGTTCCTGAACCGTCTGGATGAAACGATCATCTTTGACCGGCTCAAGCGGGCCGATATGGATGGTATCGTCGATATCCAGATGGCGCGTCTGCAAAAACGTCTGGCCGCCCGCAAGATCGAGCTGGCACTGGACGATGTGGCCAAAGAATGGCTGGCCAATGAAGGCTATGACCCGGTCTTCGGGGCCCGTCCGCTGAAGCGGGTGATCCAGCGCGCCTTGCAGAACCCGCTGGCCGAGGCGTTGCTGGCCGGTGAGATAAGGGATGGCGAGACCGTTCCTGTCACTGCCGGGCCCGAGGGCCTGATCATCGGTGACCGGCTGGGTACGTCAGAGCGTCCACGTCCGGACGATGCTGTGGTCCATTAAAAGTAATGGAGGCCCGCTGATCCGGCGGGCCTTTTTCTTGCGGCTATTCAGGTCGCAGCGAAAACCGGAAGTCGGTTCCGAACTCTTCGTTGAATTCTTCGTGGACCTTGTCCATCAGTTCCAGCGTGTCCCATTCATAGCCCTGCAAAATCCACTGTGGCGTTTCGTATTTCTCTACGCCCGGTGCAGATTGCTGTCGGGGCGTAACCGAAGGCGGCGGGAAAGGTTGTGAATTCAGCATGGCGACACGGGTCCGAATTTCATCTTTTGAGATGTTCCAGACCATCCCATCGACAGCAAAATCCACTGGCCGTCATATGTCTTGCGCACCTCGCCCGTCAGTTCTTTTCACTAGCCGCTGGTCGTTCTCTCGTCGCAGGTTTTCTTGGCTTGCGCGACGGAAAGTGAGTTACCGACAAGCGTGACGTCGTTTGTCAGGCTGCTGACCTCGCCAATTCCGGGGGGACTTTCAAACCCGAAGGTCACTGCGCGTTCTCCCGGGCGGGCAGTGCTGGCCGCGGGACCCTGCCATACATACAGCCGGTCGGTTGCCGGTTTCGACAGGCGTGTCAGCGCATAGTCTCCGGCACCACACCAATATATCGAGTTTTCTGAAAAGTCTGCAACCACTTCGATCAGGCCATTGGCAAGAGGATAGGCCTGAGACCTCGATTCGTTGCCCGCGTGAACCGTCGTGGCGAGAAGTATCAAAGAAATGGCGAGGGCTGAGTGGTGCTTCATGGTGATCTCCGGCCTTGTTACTTTAGAATACGCAGCAGGGGCGAAAGTGGATCATGTCCAGCACTTTGGTGGCCCAACGCGCCAACCGACAGGATTTTCGTTACAATTCCATATCACGATCGTGAGCGTAGTTGCTTTGGCTTCCATGTATAAATCCCCTAAATCGGACAAAACGAAATCGATCGGAGACGGAAATGGCCAATCGCTGGCGAAACAACTTGAGCCGCCAAGATGTGACACCCGAAGCGGTGTTCCTGAACCGCAGGTCGTTCATCGCGGGCGCGGGCGGGATGGGGCTGGCGGCACTGGCAGGTCCTGCGCTTGCTGAATCTATTGCGCCCAACACCTGGGAAGAAATAACCTCGTACAACAACTTTTACGAGTTCGGCACCGGCAAGGATGACCCGGTTAAATATGCAGGCTCCCTGACGACCGATCCCTGGAGCGTAAAGATCGATGGGATGGTCGAGCGCCCAGGCGATTATGATTTCAAGGACATCATGTCCGAAATGACAATTGAGGAGCGCATCTATCGCTTCCGCTGCGTTGAGGCTTGGTCAATGGTTGTGCCCTGGAACGGGTTCGAACTGGCTGATCTGCTGAACATGGCTGGTGTCAGTGAGGGTGCAAAGTATGTTGCCTTCGAAACCCTCTACCGACCCGAAGAGATGCCTGGCACTCAATACCCGGTGCTGGACTGGCCGTATCGCGAAGGCCTACGGCTGGACGAAGCCATGCACCCGCTGACCCTGATGGCCACCGGAATCTACAACAAGCCGATGCCCAACCAGAACGGTGCGCCGATACGGTTGGTGGTGCCGTGGAAGTATGGATTCAAGTCAATCAAGTCGATTGTCCGCATCACTCTGACAGACGAAGAACCACCCACAAGCTGGAACATGACCAATCCAAGGGAATACGGTTTCTACAGCAACGTTAACCCAAACGTGAATCATCCGCGGTGGTCGCAAGCTTCGGAGCGGCGTATCGGTGGCGGCCTGTTTGCCAAGCGTGAACCGACGCTAATGTTCAACGGCTATGAAAAAGAGGTTGCCAGCCTTTATGATGGCATGGATCTGTCCGAGTATTACTGACGCCATGCAGACCACAAACCAGATACTTCGCCGAATCCCCGTCTGGGCGGTTTATCTGCTTGGGGCGCTTCCTGCGCCCTGGCTGTTTTATCTTGGCGTAACCGGTGGTTTGGGGGTCGAACCGATCAAGGCCCTGGAACATGAACTCGGCGAACTTTCCCTGCAGTTGCTTGTTTTCGGTCTGGCGATCACCCCGCTGAGAAAGTTTCTGGGTTTGAACCTGATGAAATTTCGCAGGGCGATCGGGGTGCTGACCTTTGGATATGTAAGCCTGCACTTGCTTGTGTGGCTGGTTCTGGATGTGCAGATGCTGGGGCAAATCTGGGCGGACATCCTGAAGCGCCCTTATATTACCGTGGGCATGGCCGGGTATCTTCTGTTGTTGCCGTTGGCCGTAACGTCCAACAACTGGTCCGTTCGCCGCTTGGGGCCCCGGTGGCGAAACCTGCATCGTCTGGTTTATCCGGCAGCCTTTCTGGGGGCGTTGCATTACGTCATGTTGGCCAAGGGATTTCAAATCGAGCCGCTTATCTATCTGACGCTGGTTTTGGTTCTGTTGGGGCTGCGCCTGCCTATTTCCAAGGTTAGGGTCTGGGCCTGATTGCCGATTCCGCCTGAATCGCGGCCGAGTCTGTGGATAGCCCTATGCAAAAGTCGTCTCGACAGCCCAACAGCGCCGTCAATCTAGCGTTTCGTGTGTTGTGATCTTAGTTAGGTAACTGTTTTTATTAACAAAAATCTTTTTTTGGGATTTTTTGCCGGTTTCAGTAATTTTGTGCTTGCGGGTTTTGTGGGTAAACCTTAGAACCCCCTTCACCGGCGCTGCTGAGGCGCTTGGGACGCGGCGGAAGCGGCGGAGACGCTCAGGATAGACTGG
>NZ_JBQFRI010000018.1:0-61489 GCF_056537325.1 Ruegeria sp. CF5
CGGAAACAAATCCGAAATCGGCATCATCGCCGAGCCAATAATCCCAAACGCATGCTCAATACCATGCATCTGCAGTACCTTAACAAAGGCCTCTTCCGTCGTCATCTTCATCGGGGTGTACTCCAAGCAGCAATGATGATTGCCAAGGCGGATGCCCGGGCGTTGAATCTGGAATAGGCGGAAGGGGTGGCAGTAGGTTAGGGCCAGACTGAATGGCCGGGTATGTCCAGTAAAGACCTATGCGGATTGGATTGCCGAAGCGATGAGGTCAATCCCCGGCCGAATCCGATCCGGGGTGATCGAGGAATACCCCAACCGGAAATAGTTTCGCGGACGGTCCGCCCCGTAAAAGAACGGCTCACCGGGTTCGATATGTACGCTCTGTTTCTGCAATGTGCGCGACAGTGTTGTCGTGTTCACATGATCCGGCGCTTTCATCCAGATCGACGACCCGCCGTGAACACCGCGCCCGGCGGCTGTCAGGCCTGCATCCTCAATCGCGTCCTCAATCGCTTTTCGGCGTTCCTGCAGGGCTTTGGACATTCGCCTGATCTGCGCGTCGTAATGCCCGAGAGACAGAAAATAGGCAGCCGTACGCTGCACGTGGCCGGGCGGATGGCGAAGGACCAGAGAGCGCAAGGCCCGCGCTTCGCGGATGAAACGTTCCGATCCGACCATGTATCCGAGGCGCAGACCGGGAAACAGGGATTTCGAAAAACTGCCGACGTAGATGACCCGGCCATCGCGGTCCAGAGACTTGAGCGCCGGGGAAGGTGCGCCAAGAAAAGCCATTTCAAATTCGTAATCATCTTCGACAATCATGGCGTCGATTTCACGGGCGCGTTGCAAAAGCTCGTGCCGACGCTCAAGCGGCATGGTCGCTGTTGTCGGACATTGATGGCTGGGCGTGGTAAAGATCACATCCGTGTCGTCGGGAATGGCTTGCGGTGGCAAACCGTCCATATCGACACGCAGCGGTGCGAGTTTGCATTCCGATCGCAGCAGCAACTCGCGCAGGGCGTAATAGCAGGGATCTTCGATTGCTGCCTTGCGGCTGCGGTTCAGCAACACCCGCGAAGCAAGCCAGAGAGCGTTCTGTGCCCCAAGCGTGATCAGTATTTCTTCGGGTCGGGCAGCGATTCCCCGTCGTGGCAGGGTGTGGCGCGCGATGAACTCGACCAGCAAAGGATCATCCGCATCGACATAATCGCCGGTCAACGAGGCGAAATCCTTGTGCCCCAAGGCGCGCACCGCGCACAGGCGCCAATTGGCATGGTCAAACAGGGTCCGGTCGGCCTGTCCGTAGATGAAGGGATAGCGATAATCGCGCCAGTCCATCGGCTTTGGCAGAACGTCGCCGCCCGAGAATCGCCGCGCCAGCGCCTTGCCCCAATCCACGGTTTCCTCACCGCGCTGCATGGGTGCATAGGTTGGCGGAACAGGCGCGTTTTCAGAAACATAATAGCCGGATCGTCCCCGCGAGACGAGGTAATCATTGGCCAGAAGCTCGGTATAGGCCAGCGTGACGGTGATTCGGCTGACCCCCAGGTGACCGGCCAGTTTCCGGGATGACGGCAGCTTTTCCCCCACATGGAATCGCCCCGACAGGATGCCTTCGGCGATCATCTGCTGGATTTGCGCCTGCAGCGTGCCTTGCCCGTCAGGTTTCAGAAAGAATGTGTCGACTGCGATCCCCATTCGGGCACCTTAACGTGGACCTAAGGTGTGCACAATCTGGACTTACATCCGAAACGATCCCTCAGTTGAAAAAAATTGGTTGACTTTCACACGATTCTAAACCAAATAACTAGAAATCTAGTTTAATGGAGATAAGCAATGTGGGAAACAGCCTCCGCGGGTTTTTCTGCAATGGGATCCGAAGCCCGGCTTCAGGTGCTCAAGACACTGGTCCGCGCCGGTGAGGCCGGTCTGACCGTGGGTGAAATCCAGAACCGGACGGGCATCGCGCCGTCGACACTGGCGCATCACCTCAGGTTTCTGGCGGCCGGTGGAGTGGTTGAGCAGGAAAAGGCCGGACGCACCACGATCAACCGGGCACGGTTTGATGAACTTAAAAAACTTGCGCAATTCATTCTGAGCGAATGTTGCGCCGACGAAGAGAGAAAGGCCGCCAACAATGGCTGAACTGACGCAAAATCCCAGACCAGTTGCCAAAAGCGCGCTGGAATGGGTTAAGACTCCCTGGGCGCTGATTGTTGCCATTCTGGCGGCCGTCGCCGTGCTTGATCCCGGAAACTGGACCACTGTCGTGACCTTTGCGGGCAAGGCGCTGGCCCATACCGGGCAGTATATTCTGTTTGCGGTTCTGTTGCTGGCCTATCTCAAGGCGACAGGTGCCGAGGTGATGGTCGCGCGCGCTTTTGTCGGGCGCGAGACGCGGATGATCTTTCTGGCCGCGCTCTTTGGCGGGCTTGCCCCGTTCTGCTCGTGCGAGGTTATTCCGTTCATTGCCGGTTTGCTGGCCTTGGGCGCCCCGCTGTCTGCGGTGATGGCGTTCTGGCTAAGTTCCCCTCTGATCGACCCGCCGACCCTTTTGATTACGGCAGGGGCACTGGGCTGGCCTTTCGCGATTGGCAAGGCTGTTGCCGCTGTTGCGTTGGGGCTGTTTGGGGGCTTTGCTGTGAAACTGCTGATGAAACAGGGCGCGTTTGCTGAACCGCTGCGGGAATACAAGCCCGCTGGCTGCTGCGGCTGCGGCCCCAGCAAGGAAGAAAAGCCCCATTGGCGGTTCTGGGAAGAGGCCGAGCGCCGCAGCAAGTTCCGCACTGAATTCGTGCATAACGGCCTGTTCCTGCTGAAATGGTTGGCCTTCGCCTATGTTCTGGAGGCCTTGCTGGTCAGCTATGTCCCGGCGGATCTGATCGCGGGAGCAGTCGGGGGTGAAGGTCTTTTCCCCATCATTGTCGCCGCTCTGGTCGGGATGCCTGCCTATCTGAACTCATATGTAGCGCCTCCGCTTCTGGCAGGGCTGATGGAACAGGGCATGACCGCAGGCGCCGCGATGGCCTTTATGGTGGCGGGCGCTGTCAGCTCGATCCCTGCGATGGCGGCTGTCTGGTCTCTGGTTAAGCCGCGCGTATTCGCGACATATCTTGGGCTTGGCATCAGCGGGGCAATTGCGGCGGGCGCATTGTTCCAGCTGATCTGACAAGAGTGCCGTCCGTCAAAAAAGGGGCGGGCGGCATTCAACCTGGCAACGGGTATTCCGTTATCCGGCCTCGCAATATCGCGGAAGTTTGAAACGATATCGCGCGTCACCACTTTCGACAAAAACCCGTTTCTCAATGCAGGCAGTTGTGCCCACGGTTGTCGAAACCTCGGCCTCGGTTGATGTGATCGATGCGGCAGACCCGTCCGGCAATCGTACCGACGCGATGACGCCGTTGTTCAGGTCTCCGTTGATCGGTGTGGCGGACAGAACGGGCACAGTCATGAACGAGTCATGCTCGTGCCTGCCATCGCCGCTGAACAAAAGCAGGCCGGCCAGAATGGCGAACAAGGCTACAACGCCCAGTACGGCCAACCCCTTGGTCTGAAAAAATACATAGATCGAGACGGCCCGGTGGGGGCCAAAGACAGTTGAAAGAACGTTCAGCATTGCATCCTGCAGATACAGAAAACCCCGGCCTGATCAGGCCGGGGTCAAATTGGGTCAGGGGCGGGTTTCGCCATCCTCGTCTTCGTCGTCGCCGCCGCCTTTCGGCAGGTTGAAGAAGCTGTCCGCATCGATGATCGGATCGCTGTCCTTTTCCTCATCGCCATCATCGGACAACGAGAAGGTTTCCAGACCTTCGATCGCCGTCGGAATTTTCGGTGCGGCATCCATTTCAAGCGACTGTTCGGTCGAGACCAGCTTGCGGCGCTCATCATCGCTCATCACGCCGCCTTCGGCTGCTTTCTTGGCAGCGGCCTTTTGGACCACGGCATCCAGTTCCGACTGTTTGCACAGGCCCAGAGCGACCGGGTCGATCGGCTGCATGTTGGCGATGTTCCAGTGGGTGCGTTCGCGGATCGACTGGATCGTGGGTTTGGTGGTGCCCACCAGTTTGGCGATTTGGCCATCGCTGAGTTCCGGGTGAAACTTGACCAGCCACAGGATCGAATTCGGACGGTCCTGACGCTTGGACAGCGGTGTGTACCGCGGGCCACGGCGTTTTTCCTCGCCGGTGGCGGCGGGGTTGAACTTGAGCTTCAGCTTGTGCAGCGGGTTGTTCTGCGCCGTGTCGATCTCGTCCTGAGTCAGTTGGTTGTTGGCAATCGGGTCGAAACCTTTGACGCCAGCCGCAACATCTCCGTCCGCGATGCCCTGTACCTCAAGCTCGTGCATCCCCACGAAATCCGCGATCTGCTTGAAGCTGATCGTGGTGTTGTCCACCAGCCATACGGCTGTTGCCTTGGCCATAAGCGGTTTTGCCATCAGCCCGTCTCCTATAAATACATCTGTCCCGTCGCCGGAATTCGGCGGCCCCGTGGTGTTGGGGCAGGTTTCCGTTGTCGGGGAACTTGGGCTGTATATAGTCGCGCAAGGGCAAGAAGGGAAGAGGCGAATGCGCTGGGTGGTTCTGGGGCCGGTTTTGTGGATGTTCAGTGCGATGTCAGTGCTGGCCGATGGCGAAAAGGCGGGCGAATTCGACTATTATGTCCTGTCTCTCAGCTGGTCGCCCAACTGGTGCGCGCGCGAAGGTGATGCGCGCGGATCGGACCAATGCGACGCGCGGCACGACCACGGATGGATTTTGCACGGGCTCTGGCCGCAGTACCATCAGGGCTGGCCAGCCTTCTGCCGCACGACTGAGGCACCCCCATCGCGCGGCATGACCCGTGAAATGGAAGATATTCAGGGCAGTTCCGGTCTGGCCTGGCATCAGTGGAAGAAACACGGCACCTGTTCGGGTCTTTCCGCGCCCGACTATTTCGCCCTTTCACGGCAGGCTTACGACCGGGTCGAGCGCCCCAAGGTGTTCCGCAAGCTGGACGCATCCGTCAAACTGCCCGCCTCGGTGGTTGAGGAGGCGTTTCTGAAAGCCAATCCGGGTCTGGAAAAAGACATGGTCACGGTGACCTGCCGGGACGGCTATATCGAAGAGGTCCGCCTGTGCCTGTCTCGCGATCTTGATCCCGTGCCCTGCGGTCGGGATGTGATCCGCGACTGCACCGCCAAGGACGCCCTGTTCGATCCGATTCGTTAGAGCTTCTTGTTCTGGCAATCCCGTGCGTATTCCAGTGCCTTGGCAGTCCCTTTCAGGTCAATCGCCATCACTCGCTCACCTGCCGGGTTATAGACGGTCATGGTCTTGTTATTCGCAATGGCATTGACGAAATTTCGGTCGGTGAAAAACACCGTCCCCCCTGGCACGCGGTCCTGTCTGAATCCGATGGCGGTGGCATCAAAGCTCTTGCCGTCCAGTTCGAACCGGATCGGATAGCTCTGCCCCGGTTCTATATCACCCCAGGCCTTGTTGTAGACGGTGAAATACCCGCGATTGCCCAGCGCGTCATAACCCAGCCGAACCACCGAGAGGTCCTGATAAACCGTCTGGATCAGGCACCCGTTGCCAAGGCTGGGATCCATCATGATGTTCCAGCCTTCGACAAAGCCCTTGTCGATCAGTTCCTGAGACATAGCGGCAGTTGCTGTGAAGGCGGCAAAGGCAAGGGCGAGAAGGCGGGTCATCGAAAAGCTCCCAAAAAACGCTGAGTTTATCATTCTTTAGCGCAGTATCGCGGCCAGCCATAGAGGCTTGTCAGAAAGCAGGTGCGGCTAATGCAGCCAAATTCCACCCCAATCGCTGACAGCCGGGTCATGTCAGGATGGTTTCGGTGTTTTGGGAGAGGTGAAAAATGCACCCTTGGGTCCTTGGCAGTTGTAGAAGCTGGTCCAAATCCAGCCCTAACCAGATACCCCTGAGCACCAGTGAAGTAACACCATGTGTTACTACAATCGCCGGTGCGTCCTGCTCGTCCAGAAAGGATCGGACTCTATTGGCAATGTCCTCAAAGCTTTCACCGCCAGGACTTTGAAAGAACCAATGATGACTTTCGTACGGGGATTCGATCTGGGTCCGGATGAAATCTCTTGTGGCGCCTTCCCATTGGCCAAACGCTATCTCCATCAGCCGAGTGTCGGGTTTTGCTACCAAATGAGGCGCAATTGCCAGCCTCGCCGTGTGTTGAGCCCGCTCCTGCGGACTGACGAAAACACGTGAAGGCGCGTTCGGAACGCGGCTGAGGATCTCGTACTGCCTCACCGCCTGAGACTTGCCGGTTTCGGTCAGTGGAGAATCCTTGCGGCCCTGGAATTTACCCAGCTTATTCCACTCGGTTTCACCGTGCCTCAGGACAAAAAGATCGGGGTATTTGTTCAAGAGAATACCTGTGAGAATTTGATGTGTTCCGGTAAAATTCGGTCAACTGGAGCTGAAAAGTGCTACTAGTCTAAATTTCCTTCCGCGCCCGGAGCGCCGCCGTAATTGTCCCGTCATCAAGATAATCCAGCTCTCCGCCAATCGGCACACCTTGCGCCAGTGAAGTCAGGCGCACCTGTCCCTCTAGCTGATCCGCGATGTAGTGGGCCGTGGTCTGGCCGTCGACAGTGGCGTTCAGCGCCAAAATGACCTCGGATATCCCCTCGGCCGTCACCCGATCCTTGAGGCGCGGAATGCGCAATTCGTCCGGGCCGACCCCGTCCAGCGCCGACAGAGTGCCGCCCAGAACGTGATAGCGGCCTTTGAATACCCCTGCGCGCTCCATCGCCCAGAGGTCGGCCACATCCTCGACCACGCACAACTCTCCGGTTGCGCGGGCTTCGTTGTCGCAGATATCGCAGATATCGGTGGTACCTACATTGCCGCAGTTCAGGCATTCGCGGGCGGTGGCGGCCACCTGCTGCATAGCGTCAGACAGAGGTGTCAGCAGCAGGGCGCGTTTGCGGATCAGGTGCAATACCGCGCGGCGGGCCGAGCGCGGCCCGAGGCCCGGCAGCTTGGCCATCAGGTCGATCAGGTTGTCGATATCGCTGTTCGAACTCACCACGCGTTCTCCTGCAAATGGGCCGGGCACCGATGCCCGGCCATTGATCCGTCAGGAGGGTGTATCAGAACGGCAGCTTGATGTCTTTCGGCAGACCCATGCTTTCGGTGAGTTTTGCCATTTCTTCCTGCGAACGCTCGGCCGCCTTGACCTGCGCGTCCTTGATGGCGGCAAGGATCAGATCCTCGACCACTTCCTTTTCGTCGCCATTGAAGATCGACGGATCAATATCGAGGCCCTTCAGATCGCCTTTGGCGGATGCGGTTGCCTTGACAAGGCCCGCGCCGGATTCGCCTGTGACCACGATGTTGTTCAGCTCTTCCTGCATCTCGGTCATCTTGGTCTGCAGTTCCTGTGCGGATTTCATCATCTTGGCCATATCGCCCAATCCGCCGAGTCCTTTGAGCATTGGTTTTCTCCTGTATGCCGGTTTGACGCCTAGATACGGGGGGTGCGTGCGCGGCACAAGGGGCAGGGTGGCTCAGATGACGCGCACGGAATTCAGACCATCCGCTTCGGTCACCGAGCAGCAGATCGAGCGCAAAATGCGGGGATGATCATAATCCCATGGGCGACCCCGATGCAGGGTTGCGCGCTCATCCCAGATCAGAACATCGCCGACCTTCCACTCATGAGAATAAACATATTCAGGGCGCGTGCAGAATTCGATTGCCTCTTCAAGGGTTTGCTGGCTTTCGGAATGACCCATGCCTTCTATGGCAAAGGCGTGCGAGGCGATAAACAGCGCCTCATCCTTGGTTACCGGATTGGTCCAGATCGCGCGCCATGGCCTGTCGGGCCAGCGGGTCATGCGCGGCAAAGCGGCAAGGTCGGCCGAGATCTTCGACCGGGAATGTGAAAGCCTGTGCCAGATTATTGCATCGCGCAAGGCATCTTTCAGGTGGTCCGGCATATCTGCCCATGCCGCACGCGTTGAGGCGATTTCGGTTTCGCCGCCGCTTGGCGGAACGACATGCGCCGTCAGGATGTTGATCAATGCAGGGATCGGCAGAAATGTGCTGTCGGTGTGCCACAACATGTTGGCCTGCAGATCAAGTAGCCGCAGATCGTCCCGGGCCCGCATTCCTTTGTCGGTCTGGTTGGACAGTTCCGAGACCTGAAACTCCATATCCCGTCCCGCGGCCATGGCTTCGCGATTTTCCAGTGGGCCAAACAATGCGCCAAGGCGCGTGTGATCCGAATCGGAGATGGACTGGCCGGGGAACAGTAGTAGGGAATGCGCCTCGAACGCTGCGCGGATTTCGGGATAGAGGTGACTTTCCGTCACTTCGCGCAAATCCACGTCGTGGATAGTCAGTCCAAACCTTTGATGCAGCGGTGTCGTTCTCATGTCACTCAAACTCGCAGGGTTTTAGTCAGAGTGAGAGGCGCAGGCCCGGGTTTCAAGCCGGTTTGCGACATCGCTGCAGATGTGTGCAAGACGCGTCAGTCTTCTTCGAAGGGATCCCACTCATCCTCGACCTCGGGCAGGGCTTCGGTCTCGACCTTGGCGGCCAGTTGCTCAACCGTCTGGATTTTGGTGATGCGTGCCTTAGGGAACTGTGCCAGCACGGCCTGTACCATCGGATGTTCTCCGGCTTCGGCCCTCAGGGCGAGTTCTGCGGCGTCGCGCAATTCGGCAATCGTTGGCGCATCGCCGTTCGAGGCGACGGACACCGTCCATCTGTTCCCTGTCCAGCGCTGCAGGGATGAACCCAACCGTTGCGCCAGATCCGTCGGGGCCTGTTCGGTTGGCGTGAATTCGATCCGGCCCGGTTGGTATGATACCAGTCGCACACCACTTTCAACCTCGACCAGCAGTTTTACATCGCGGTTCGAGCGGATCAGTTCGACCACATGTTCAAAGGTCGGATAACGCGCAAGGGCTGCCTGCAGTTCCTGCGCCAGCGCGGCAGTTGGTGCACCTCCGCTTCCACGTGGTGGCGGCACGTGTGCAGGTGCTGCAACGACACCCGCATTTGTGACGGCGGCACTATTGCCGTTTACCGGGACGCCACCGCCCGGGCCGCCCGAAGGTGGAGGGGGCGTGTCCTGAAGACGCCGGATCAGTTCCTCGGGGCTGGGCAGGTCGGCCACATGCGTCAGACGGATAACCGCCATTTCCGCCGCCATCATCGCGTTAGGTGCGGCTGCCACCTCTTCCAGCGCCTTCAGCAGCATTTGCCACATCCGGGTCAGTACGCGCATCGGCAGAGCCTGCGCCATCTGCTGGCCACGGGCGCGCTCGTCCGGTGAAACGGTCGGGTCCTCGGCTGCGTCCGGCGTGATTTTGACCACTGATATCCAATGGGTGATTTCGGCCAGATCGCGCAGCACCGCCAGCGGGTCGGCCCCTTCGGCATATTGCGCGCCCAGTTCGGTCAGTGCCCCTGCCGCGTCGCCGCGCAGGATCATGTCTGTCAGGTCCAGTACGCGCCCTCTATCCGCCAGCCCCAGCATCGCGCGCACCTGATCGGCCGAGGTTTCCCCCGCCCCATGAGAAATCGCCTGATCCAGCAGCGATGTCGCGTCACGGGCGGAACCTTCCGCAGCACGGGTGATCAGGGCCAGCGCGTCTTCGGCGATCTCCGCGCTTTCGGCGCTGGCGATCTTGCGTAGCAGGCCAAGCATGTCCTCAGGCTCGATCCTGCGCAGATCAAAGCGCTGGCAGCGGGACAGCACCGTCACCGGAACCTTGCGAATCTCGGTGGTGGCGAAGATGAACTTTACATGCTCGGGTGGTTCCTCCAGCGTCTTGAGCAGCGCGTTGAAGGCGCTGGTCGACAGCATGTGCACTTCGTCGATGATGTAGATTTTATAGCGCGCGCTGGCGGCGCGGTAGCGGACAGAATCGATGATCTCGCGAATATCGTTGACGCCGGTGCGGCTGGCCGCGTCCATCTCCATGACATCGACATGGCGGCCTTCCATGATGGCGGTGCAATGTTCACATTTGCCACAGGGTTCTGTCGTTGGACCGCCTTCACCATCCGGGCCGATGCAGTTCATCCCCTTTGCGATGATCCGCGCGGTGGTGGTTTTGCCGGTGCCCCGAATACCGGTCATGATAAAAGCCTGCGCAATCCGGTCGGCTTCGAAGGCGTTTTTCAGTGTCCGCACCATCGCGTCTTGACCGACAAGATCGGCAAAGGTTTCGGGGCGGTATTTTCGGGCAAGGACCTGATAGGCCGTGGATGCGGTGTCGGTCATGTCTGCTCTGGCGGATTCGTACTGAAGCCGCAGCGTAGAGCCCCCCGCCGCCCGCGTCCACAGCAGGTCGTTGCGAAATTAATTTGGATAATGCCCGATGCGGGGTAAATTACAGCTGTGGGTAACCGGACGGCCATGACTGGCAGGGCCTGTTTGGGGGGAGTTAAATGTCTGAACTGGTGATATACGCCTTGCAGGTCGGCGGCGGAACGCTGGCCATTTCCCCGCTGCCGGGGCGTGGCGGAAGATATTCCGAAGATCTGAACACGATTGCCGACTGGCAGCCGGGTCTTGTGATCTCGATGACCACCGAAGTTGAGATGATTCAGGAGGGCGCGCGGCATTTTGGCACTGACATTCAAAGCCGCGCCAGCCGCTGGGTGCATCTCCCGGTCGAGGATTTCGGGGCGCCGCCTGCCGAAATTCGCGCGCGATGGCGTGACGTCAGCGCCTCTGCCCGGCAGGCGTTGTCGGGTGGCGGGCGCGTGCTGGTGCATTGCAAGGGCGGGTGCGGCCGCTCGGGCATGGTTGCCCTGCGATTGATGGTAGAGTGCGGCGAAACACCGGCAAAGGCGCTGAGCCGCCTGCGCGCCGTGCGCCCTTGTGCGGTCGAGACCGAAGGGCAGTTGGACTGGGCTACAAAGCCCGCGCAGGCGCACGCGCAGCACTGACAGTAACTTGCGGTAACCTAAGCCGAAGCGTGGGTCGGACCGCAGGTGACGGCGCTGGTTGTTCGGGGCGTCGCCTCAAGAATCGCGCAAGGTGGATTGGTGATCCAACCGGATGGCAGGGACGTTGATGCCGGGTTCAATAGGACATCCGCATAGCGGTCCAGCTGAGCGGTTTCTGTTGCTTCATCCACATCGCAGTACACGCGAATCCGGCTCCCATATGCGTGAAACCGCGCCGTACAGCCGCCAAGGCAATGTGCAAGTTCAGTGTTACCCTCGATCTCGAAGCCGTCCGAAGTCGCCCGGCGAGCCTGTGTGACGGCCCTGGTAAGAGTGTTTGCCATGTGCAACAGCGCCGGACAGGGTTCGCCGGTACGTTGGCAGACCGTGGCTGAAAGCACGTGTGTCTCGGTTTTCAAAATCATGATGCGCCCTCCGCGCTACGGATGGGGCGTTGATCAGGGGAAAGACGGCGCTGTGCGTCAAACCCATTACGGACACCCCGCCCGAATTCGAGTTACAGTTTCGATGGCAGGTCTCCTGACTTGCGGGTCATTGCTTTGCCGACCTTCCCGGCCATTCGGCCAGTGGCATTTCGGCATTGCTCTCCGCCTACAGTTGCGGGGGCAGTCGCGGCATTGGTTCAATTGAACCGCACCGTGTTCCCTTTTCATCCCGTCCGAAGATTCGGCACGGAAACCATCACGCAAGTGCTACCCGCACGGAAGCGCCCGGGTCAACGGAATTCGTCGAACCGCATCATCTTTGGAAGTCCGCGCAGTACGTCCGAATTCTGCCGGGCGCGCGCCAGTTGCCATCCCCCCTGCAGCAGGATGAACAGGGCATCTGCCTGAAGGTCGGGGTCTGGTACGTTCAGGCGCCTTGCGTGGTCTTTCACTTCGGTCATCCAGCCTTCGTACAGATGATAGGCGTGCTCGCGAAATTCAGTGTTCTCAGGCCCTTCGAACAGCGTTGCCGAGATGGGGCAGGTGTCCCAATGCCCTGATTTGTCGAAAAGTTTCGCGATCTTGTGGCACAGGGTCTCAACGCCCTCTCGAAAGTTCCCGGCGGGCTCAAACGAGGCTGCGATCAGGCGCAGCATGCCATCCGACGCCCATGTCGCGGCAGCAAGCGCCAGATCGGATTTTCCGTTCGGAAAGTGATGATAAAGCGAACCCTTGGGCGCATTCGCAGCCATAAGCAATTCGGACAAACCAACGCCGTGATAACCCGAACGCTGGAACAACTCGGCAGCGGTGCGGATCAGGCGATCTTTGGTCGGAAGCGGACGTTCGGTCATTTGAATTGCATATTGACGAGATTAGACCGATTGGTCCAGAACGAACTGAATGGACCGATTGGTCCAGTGATTGGCGGGGTTTGTGATGTTGGACAGCCAGAATTCGGTAATAGTCGAAGATTTCAGGTTTCCATCGGGCGGCGCGGAGCTGTCGGCCCGCCTGTATTCACCGGCTGCCGAACCTTCGGTGGTGGTCGTTCTTAACGGCGCGACGGGTGTACCCAGAGACTATTACAAGCATTTTGCCCGATGGCTGGCAGCGGAAAAGGGAATGGCCTGCCTGACCTATGACTACCGCGATTTCGGCCATTCGCAGACCGGCCCACTAAAGGCGTCCACGGTGACCATGGCAGACTGGGCCCTGATCGATATGCCCGCTGCACGAAACGAGATGCGGCGCAGGTTCCCGGACGCGAAACTGTGGGTCATAGGGCATTCTGTCGGCGGGATGCTTGGGCCGGTTCAACCCGGTATTGAAGAGATCGACCGGATGATCTGCGTCTGCTCGGGTCTGGTGCATCACAGTGATCATCCGTGGCCCTATCAGGGGCTGGCGAGGCTGTTTTGGTTTGGTCACGCTCCCCTGCTGGTTCGCTTGATGGGTTATCTTCCCGGGCGGATGATCGGGTTTGGCGCGGACTTGCCGCCGCTGGTCTATTGGCAGTGGCGGAAATGGTGCACCTCGCGGAAAAGCTATTTGCCCGAAGCGGGGCAGGGCCTGCCAGCAGCGGACTGGGGCCGTTCGGACGCTCAGGTAGATATGTTTGCCTTTACCGACGATCAGGTGATTCCGCCGAAATGTGTCTGGCGTCTGGCCGATGTCTATGGCCCCGCAGCGCAAAGGCACGAATTGAATCCGGGCGACTTCGGGCTTAAGGACGTTGGGCATCTGGGGGCATTCGCCCGCCGGAATGCAGCTGTCTGGCCAAAGTTGATGGCGTGAATCGTCGGCCACTGTTACGGGCACAAACCGACAGACCCGCGCGGTTCTTGCGATCACGATTTCAGCGGGAAAAGGTGAGAGGCTGGACATCGACCCAAGCGGGACTCGTTGTGGCTGCTTCCTTCCGGACCTGACCAGGTTGGCGAGGCGCTCGCCCGCGCCAACCTCTCGCAGCCGATATAGGCAACAGATCGGAAAATGGCAACCCGCCAACATCAAACCTAATTAGCTTATGAAACCGCGCCAAGGCGTATATGAGGTCTTTTGACATAAGAACGGGCATTGCGCCGCCGGGCCAGCCGTGGCAGCCATTTGCCCGTAACACATGAGGGCGGGCATGAAACGCGCAGAGCAGGTAACATTCGGCGGATCGGGTCTGGATCGGGCGGCGCATATTCGTAATGATCCACAGGCGATGGCCAATGCCGTTGCGCATCCGGATGCGCAATGCCTGCTGCTGTGGCGCGGCAAGGTTCTGGTGAAGGGCGAGCGCCTCGATCATCTTGCTTATGTGCGGATGTCTCATCCGCTTGTGACGGCAGGTCCGGGCGGTGCTATGGAAGAGCCGGTCTTACTGGGTGTTGGGAGTGGCGGAGCACCCATTTTTGCCGCTGACATTTCAAACTGGGCAGCCGAAGGGCTTGATCTTTCGGGCGTCGGAAACTTTGTCGACCGAACCGAACAGCAGCACCCGGATTTGCCGGAAGGCCATGTATTTGCGGAACTGCGCCGGATCATGACCCGTCTGAATACGCGGGATGCCGAACTGGCGGCCACGGCAAAGGCCGTGATCGGCTGGCATGAAACGCACCGGTTCTGTGCCAGATGCGGCGCGCCGAGCCAGATAACACAGGCTGGGTGGCAGCGAAGCTGTCCAGCTTGCAACGGGCAGCACTTTCCCCGCACTGATCCGGTTGTGATCATGCTGATCACACACGGCGATTCGGTGCTGATGGGGCGGTCGCCCGGCTGGCCTGAGGGGATGTACTCACTGCTTGCGGGATTTGTTGAACCGGGTGAGACGCTGGAGGCTGCAGTGCGGCGCGAGGTCATGGAAGAGGCGGGCGTGCCCGTCGGGCGGGTCGGTTATCTGGCCAGTCAGCCCTGGCCTTTCCCGGCATCCCTGATGTTCGGATGCCATGGTGAGGCCCTTTCCCGCGAGATCAGGATCGATCCTGTTGAGATCGAGGATGCGCTATGGGTCAGCAAAAGCGAAATGATGCAGGCTTTTGCCGGGGATCATCCCAAGCTATTGCCTGCCCGAAAAGGTGCGATTGCGCATTACCTGCTGCAAAACTGGCTTGCGGATACGCTGGACTGAGGAAAGACTGCACTTCAAAAACGAGTTGTCAGAAGCACGATGCAATTTTCAGCCAGAGAAGATATCGAAGCCCCGATCCACGCCGTTTTCGACATGGTTGCTGATTTCGACCGTTTTGAGCGTATGGCCATCCGGCGCGGGCTCGAAATCCGGCGTATCGGTACTCCGGATCAGGATATGGCCGGTACGAGTTGGGAAACGGTGGTCACCATTCGCGGGAAACCGCGCCATGTTAATGTGGTCCTGACCAATTGTGAGGCACCGTCCCTGATGCGTTTCGAGGCCCTGAGCAAAGGCATGAGCGGAGAAACCGTGATCGAACTGATGGCGTTGTCACAACGAAGAACACGATTGAGCATCAATACTTCCATTGCCGCAAAAACGCTGCCGGCACGTTTGTTGCTGCAATCACTGAAACTCGGGCGGTCCCGCATAAAACGTCAGTTTCAGGTTCGCTTTTCCGAGTTCGCGCGGAATCTCGAAGAGCGGAATGCGCACAGGACCTGAAACCGGTCCTGATACCGCTGCCTGCAAAACTCAGTTTCGGGGGCGTGCTGCCGGGTAAACACCCAGAATTTCGACATTTGTGGTGAAGTGCTCCAATTCGTCCATGGCCAGTTTCACGTTCTCGTCATCGGGATGCCCGACGATGTCCGCATAAAACTGGGTGGCCGTGAACGATCCGTCGACCATATAGCTTTCAAGTTTTGTCATGTTGACGCCATTGGTGGCGAAACCGCCCATCGCCTTGTACAGCGCTGCCGGAATGTTGCGGACCTGAAAGACGAAACTGGTCAGCATACCGTGTGCGCCGCGGCGCGATTCGTCGGCTTGCCGTGACATGACCAGAAATCGGGTGGTGTTGTCGCCACGATCTTCGATATGGCGGGCCAGAACGTTTAGCCCGTAAATTTCACCTGCCAGCTCGCTTGCCAATGCTGCCGAGTGCTTTTCGGCTTGTTCCGCCACTTCGCGGGCGGCGCGTGCATTGTCCGGGCTGACACGCCCGCGAATGTTGTGCTGACGCAGAAACCCTTCGCACTGGGGCAACAGGACCAGATGGGAATGCGCTTCGGTTATGTCGCTCAGCGTTGCTCCCGGAACGCCCAGCAGGTTGATGTGAACACGAACGAAAGCCTCGTCGATGATGTGCAGTCCGCTGTGGGGCAGCAGCCGGTGAATGTCGGCAACCCTGCCATAGGTCGAGTTTTCAACCGGCAGCATTGCCAGCTCCGCTTCGCCTGACCGGACCGATTCGATCACATCTTCGAAGGTGCGGCAGGGTAGTGCGTCCATGTCGGGCGCTGCGTTCCTGCAGGCCTCGTGACTATAGGCGCCGGGCTCTCCCTGAAAGGCGATGCGATTTGTCATTGGACGATTCCCTGCAACAGGTTATTGATTGGGCGTTTAGTCGCGGTGTCTATACCTTGCCTCTTGCAAGTGGAAGCCTTAGACACCCGCGCAGACAGCTGAAATGGACTCGCGATCAATGTTCGACACGATGACAGTTACCAAGGCCGCTGCCGGCCTGTTTGGCGCCTTTTTGGCGCTGCTCCTGGCCAAATGGGGCGCCGACGTTCTCTATAGTGTTGGGGGGCACGACGCCGAAGCCGCCTATATCATCGAGACCGAAAGCTCGGGTGAAAGCGCTGACGGCGAAGAGGTGGTATTCGAGGAACTGCTGGCCGCAGCCGATCCCGAAAAAGGTGCGCGGGTATTCCGCAAGTGCACTGCCTGTCACAAGCTGGAAAAAGGCGCCAATGGTACCGGTCCGTACCTTTACGGTGTCGTAGACCGCCCGCTGGCCTCGGCCGAAGGCTTCACCGGCTATTCCGCAGGCATGCAGTCGCATGGTGGCAACTGGACGCCGGAAGCACTGGATGCATTCCTGCTTAAGCCGAGCTCGTATATTTCGGGAACATCCATGAGCTTCGCCGGTCTGAGAAAGGCCGAGGATCGGGTCAACCTGATTGCATATCTGCAAACCATTGGCGACTGATCCGGTCACCGGGATTTGAATTGAAAGGCCGCTGCCCCGTGCAGCGGCTTTTTTTGTGTGCGATCAGGGAAAAAAGATCAGCATCAGGTAGACAAGAAACAGGACCAGATGCACGGCGCCCTGCAGGATACTGGTGCGGGTACCGCCAAACGTCAGGTTGCAGGTCAGCAGCGTCAGCAACAGCATGATGATCGACGCGTCATCCAGACCCAATGGCACCGAGAGCCCCATGATCAGCCCGACCGAAAGCACGGCCGGAACGGTCATGCCGATCGATGCAAGGGCCGAACCCAGCAGCAGGTTGATCGAACGCTGCAGACGGTTTGCCCGCGCTGCGTTGATTGCGGCCATGCTTTCAGGGGTCAGGATCAGCAGCGCGATCAGCACACCGCCCAACGCCGCAGGGGCGCCAACACCGACAATTCCGAAATCCACCAGTTTTGCCACCCGTTTGGACAACAGGATGATCGGCAGCAACGTCAGGATCAGGAACACGGCGTGATACGTTCCGGACCTGATCGGGCCATGATGCTCGTGCACGTCATCAGTTGCTGAACTGCGGCTGGGGTTGTCATCCGGAAAGTAGGGCTGTTCGAAAAAGGTTCGGTGCCGGACCGTCTGAATACCCAGAAATACCAGATAAAGAAGGGTCGTCGCGCAGGCCAGGATCATGGCTTGCAGCGGTGCATAGCTGGGATCAGGTGTCGAGGTGGTGAACCGCGGCAGAACCAGCGCCAGAATGGACAGAGGGAACAGAACGGCAAAAAATGCCCGCGCGCCCTGCAGATTGTAGTTTTGCGTCGAATGGCGCAGGCCACCGAACAAGAGGGCCGCTCCGACCAGACCGTTCAGAACGATCATCAGAACCGCGAACATCGTGTCCCGTGCCAGCGTCGGGGCCGAGTCGCCTGACAGCATTACCGCAACGATCAGCGACACTTCGATACCGATGACCGAAACCGTCAGGATCAACGTCCCATAGGGTTCGCCCAGCAACTCTGCCAGAGCGTCCGCGTGGCGAACAACGCCGAACGATGCCCAGAGAACCGCAATGAACAGACCAAGAAACAGAACCGCCGCGAACAGGGGATTTTGCAAATCCTTCAGCCACAGATCGCCGCCGAACTGAAAGAGAGCGACGGTCAGAACACCAACGATCAGAGGCGCTTCTTGGCGCAGCATTGTTATCCCTGTTATCGGGTGATGTGAAAGTTTGTTGTCCATGCTTTCGCTTTGACACAGATTTGAACGTCAGGAAATTGCGTTAATCCGCCCAAATTAGCTTATAAATCAAACTTCACAAAGCGTTCACGCATTCTAAACTTGCAACTGCCAGTGCTGGACCTTTAGCTAGCGCAAACGAGATAAAGAACGATATCGACCAGAGGAAGAGCCAGATGAAATCCCCCCAAGTGCCGACCGTCGCGCTGAAACCGAAACATCGGGCATGGGCGGCTGTGCTTGGAGTTTCACTTGCGCTGACACTTGCGGCCTCGGGGGGCGTCCGCGCCGGGGATGACGGTATCACACGCAGTCATGGGTATTCTTATTTCGGCAATCTGGATTATCCGGCCGACTATCCGCATCTTGAATACGTCAATCCCGATGCCCCCAAGGGCGGGGAACTGGCGTTGTCGGCATCCGGGACATTCGACTCTCTTAACCCCTATTCCCGCAAGGGGCGCGCCGGGGCGCTGACCACACTTCAGTATGACCGCCTGATCGAAGGCACGGTAGACAGTGTCGGGCAATATTACGGGGTGCTGGCGGAAAGTCTGGAATACGACGAGGGCCGCAATTACGTCATTTTCCATCTCCGCCCCGAGGCCACATTCTGGGATGGCTCTCCGGTCACCGCCGATGATGTCGTGTACAGCCACAGGCTGTTTATCGAACAGGGTTTGCCATCTTATGCGCAGGCCGTGGGCCGGATGGTGACAAACGCCGAGGCGCTGGATGATCACACCGTCAAATTCACCTTCGATCCCGAGGTCACTCGCCGTAGCCTGATCGAGACCGTTGGTTCAACGCCCGTGTTCTCGAAGGCATGGTTCGAGGCTGACGAGTCCCGCCGCCTGGACGAGCCGCGCCTCGAAGTGGCCGTCGGATCTGGCCCGTACAAGCTGGACAGCTATGACATCAACCGGCGCATTCTGTACAAACGCCGCGATGATTACTGGGGCAAGGACCTGCCGATCAATCGTGGGCGGCACAACTATGACACCATCCGGGTGGAGTATTTCGCCGATCAGACCGCCGCGTTCGAGGCGTTCAAGGCCGGTGAATACACGATGCGGATCGAAAGCGATCCCAAGCTCTGGGCGTCCAGCTATGATTTCCCAAAGCTGACCGAAGGCTCGGTGGTTCAGGACGAAATCCCGGATGGCAGCCCCCCGACACCGTCGGGTTTCGTGTTCAATCTGGGCAAGCCGCAATTTGCAGACAAGAACGTTCGCAAGGCGCTGGCGCTGGCCTTCAACTTTGAATGGGCCAACGAATCCCTGTTGTTCGGCCTGAACTCTCCGCGCAGTTCTTTCGTGGAAGGTACACATCTTGAGGCGACAGGCACCCCCGAAGGTGCAGAGCTGACATTCCTGCAGTCTCTGGGGGATGTGGTGCCATCGGAATTTCTGACCGAGCCGGCTGTCGTCACGCATGAATCCCGGTCCGGCCGTCTGAATGACAGACGCAACCTGCGTCAGGCTTCGAACCTGCTGGACGAGGCAGGTTGGCAGGTGAGCGACGGAAATCTGCGCCGCAACGCACAGGGGCAGACCCTGAAGGTCAACATCCCCTATCCGTCCAATATCCCAACCTCGACCGCGACGATGATCGAGACATTTGTGCAGAACCTGCAGGCAATCGGTGTGGACGCCAGCGCGGAAAAGGTGGACCCCGCCCAGTACACTCTGCGTAGTCGCGAGCGGGATTATGACATGGTGTATTCCACGCGCTATGGTTCTTTCCTGTCGACTGGTGGTGGGTTGAGCCAGATGTACGGCTCGGATGAGGCCGCGTTCAGCCTGTTCAACCCCGCCGGTCTGGCCAGTCCTCTGGTCGATGCGATTATCGAAGCATCGTTCGAAACGGAAAATCAGGAAACCCAGGATGCAGCCCTGATGGCGCTTGACCGGGCATTGCGGTATGAGTTCTTCGTCATCCCCGATGGCTATATAGCGGACTACTGGACGGCCTATTACGATATGTACGAATACCCTGAAAAACTGCCCCCGTTCGGTCTTGGCTATCTTGATCTGTGGTGGGTAAACCCCGAGAAACAGGCCGCGCTGAAGGCAAAGGGCGCGCTGCGGTAAAATGGGCGCATATATTCTCCGCCGCCTGTTGCTGGTCATTCCGACCCTTCTGGGCATCATGATCGTCAACTTCACGCTGGTTCAGTTCGTGCCGGGAGGCCCGGTCGAGCAGATCATCGCCCAGATCGAAGGGCAGGGTGATGTGTTTGCCGGTTTTGCCGGCTCGGGCGAAGCCGGGGCCAGCGCCGAACCTGCTGGCGGGTTCGATGACAAATATGTCGGCGCACGAGGTCTGCCGCCTGAATTCATTGCCCAGCTTGAAAAAGAATTCGGGTTCGACAAGCCGCCGCTTGAGCGGTTCCTGTCCATGATGGGCAATTACTTGACGCTGGATTTCGGTGAAAGCTACTTCCGGTCGATCAGCGTGATCGACCTTGTGCTGGAAAAGATGCCGGTATCGATCTCGCTTGGCCTGTGGTCGACCCTGATCGCCTATCTGGTTTCCATTCCGCTGGGTATCCGCAAGGCGGTCCGGGATGGATCAACCTTTGATACCTGGACCAGCGGCGCGATAATCGTGGCTTACGCCATCCCCGGCTTTCTGTTCGCCATCCTTCTGCTTGTCCTGTTTGCCGGTGGTTCGTACTGGCAGATCTTCCCGCTGCGAGGGCTGACGTCGGACAATTGGGACAGCCTCAGTCTGGTTGGCAAGGTTCTGGATTACTTCTGGCACATCACGCTGCCGGTTGTGGCTTCGACCATCGCCGCGTTCGCGACACTGACGCTTCTGACCAAGAACTCGTTTCTGGACGAGATCAAAAAGCACTATGTCATGACAGCGCGCGCCAAGGGGCTGAGTGAGAGCAAGGTTCTGTATGGTCACGTTTTCCGCAACGCCATGCTGATTGTGATTGCAGGCTTTCCGGCGGTGTTTATCGGGGTCTTCTTCTCGGGCTCGATCATCATCGAAACGATCTTTTCGCTCGACGGCCTCGGTCGTTTGGGGTTCGAGGCTGCCGTCGCGCGGGACTATCCGGTGATCTTCGGGACGCTGTTCATCTTTGGCCTGCTCAGCCTTGTCATCGGTATCATCAGCGACCTGATGTATGTGCTGGTCGATCCGCG
Organism: Ruegeria sp. CF5; assembly: GCF_056537325.1. NCBI lineage: Bacteria > Pseudomonadati > Pseudomonadota > Alphaproteobacteria > Rhodobacterales > Roseobacteraceae > Ruegeria > Ruegeria sp. CF5. Next base: position 20,874 of record NZ_JBQFRI010000018.1, read on the forward strand.
CATCGATTTCGAAAAGCGGGAGGGGTAAATGGCTCTGTCACCTCTCAACCAGCGCCGCTGGCGCAACTTCCGGCGCAATGGCCGGGCCTTCTGGTCGCTGATCATATTCTCTGTGCTGTTCGGTGTGTCGCTCTTTGCCGAGTTCATCGCCAATGACAAACCGATCCTGGTGAAGTACCGGGGTGAGTTCTTTACTCCGATTTTCAGGTTCTACCCGGAAACCGATTTCGGCGGCGACTTCAAGACCGAGGCGATCTATCGCGACCCCGAGGTCCAGTGCCTGATCGACAGTGGTGGGCTGGAAGACTGCTTTGACGACCCCGAAGGTATCATCGATGAAATTCAGGCGGGGACGTTCGAAGGAGAAGGCTTTGAACGGGGCTGGGCCATTTGGCCGCCTATCCCGTATTCATTCAACACGTCGGTTGATCGTCCGGGGGCCGCACCGCTGCCACCGAACGGACAGAACCTGTTGGGCACGGATGATACAAAACGCGACGTTCTTGCGCGTGTGATCTATGGCTTCCGGCTTTCGATTCTGTTTACCCTGCTGGTCACGGGCGTTGCCAGTCTGATCGGTGTGTTCGCCGGTGCCATACAGGGCTTTTTCGGGGGCTGGCTGGATTTGATTTTCCAGCGGATCATCGAAATCTGGTCCGCCACCCCGTCGCTTTACGTCATCATCATCATGTTCGCCATTCTGGGACGAAGTTTCTGGCTGCTGGTCGCGCTGATGATCCTGTTTTCTTGGACCGGTCTGGTGGGCGTTGTGCGGGCAGAATTCCTGCGGGCGCGAAATTTGGAATACGTGCGCGCGGCCAAGGCGCTGGGCGTCGGCAACATGACCATCATGTTCCGACACATGTTGCCCAATGCGATGGTGGCGACGCTGACTTTCATGCCCTTCATCGTCACCGGCACGATTGGTGGTCTGGCCTCGTTGGACTTTCTGGGTTTCGGTCTGCCTTCCTCGGCCCCGTCTTTGGGTGAGCTGACATTGCAGGCGAAACAGAACCTGCAGGCGCCTTGGCTGGCCTTCACCGCCTTTTTCACTTTTGCCATCATGCTGTCGCTTCTGGTCTTCATTTTCGAAGGCGTCCGCGATGCGTTCGACCCGAGAAAGACATTCTCATGAGCCTTCTTGCCGTGAACAACCTCAGGGTTTCATTTCAGCAGGACGGGCGCGTTTCGGCCGCAGTCAAAGGGGTCTCGTTCACCGTCGATCGTGGCGAAACCGTTGCTTTGGTGGGCGAGTCCGGATCAGGTAAATCGGTCACTGCGCTGTCTACGGTTTCCCTGCTTGGGGAAAGTGCAACGGTCGAAGGTTCTGTCCTTTATGACGGGCAGGAGATGATCGGCGCATCCGAGCAGCATCTTATGGACGTGCGCGGCAACGATATCAGCTTTATCTTTCAGGAGCCGATGACCTCGCTCAACCCGCTGCACACGATCCAGAAGCAGATGGCAGAATCTCTGGCGCTGCATCAGGGGCTTGTCGGAGATCAGGCGCGTGACCGGATTCTGGAACTGTTGAACAAGGTCGGTATCCGCGATCCCGAAGAGCGTCTGGACAGCTATCCGCATCAGTTGTCCGGCGGTCAGCGCCAGCGCGTGATGATTGCGATGGCATTGGCGAACAAGCCCGACATTCTGATCGCGGATGAGCCGACAACAGCTCTGGACGTAACAATTCAGGCCCAGATTTTGGAACTTTTGGCGGAATTGCAACGATCTGAAAACATGGGGATGCTGTTCATCACCCACGATCTGGGCATCGTGCGGCGGATTGCCGATCGCGTCTGCGTCATGAAAGATGGCGAAATCGTCGAGACCGGTGAAACCACCGAAATCTTCGACAATCCGCAACATCCCTATACCAGAAAGCTGCTGGCGGCCGAGCCGTCGGGCTCACCTGATCCACTGCCCGCTGATGCGGAAGAAATTGCGCGCACGGATCACCTCAAGGTCTGGTTTCCGATCCAACGCGGGTTTTTCAAGCGCACGGTTGGCTACGTAAAGGCGGTGAACGACGCCTCGATTTCCGTTCGGGCAGGCGAAACGCTGGGCATCGTTGGCGAAAGCGGTTCGGGCAAAACAACGCTGGCTCTTGCGATCATGCGGCTGATCTCGTCCGAAGGTGGGATCACCTTTCGCGACCGGGATGTGCGGCGATGGTCCACGCGGCAGTTGCGGCGTCTGCGCAAGGATATGCAGATCGTGTTTCAGGACCCGTTCGGTTCGCTGAGCCCGCGCATGACGTGCCAGCAGATCATCGCAGAAGGGTTGGCCATTCACAACGTGGACCCGCATCGTGAGCCGCGCGAACTGGTTGCCGAAGTGATGGACGAAGTCGGCCTCGACCCGGAGGCGATGGACCGCTATCCGCACGAGTTCTCGGGCGGTCAGCGGCAGCGTATCGCGATTGCGCGGGCGATGGTCCTGCGGCCCAAACTGCTGGTTCTGGACGAGCCGACCAGCGCACTGGACATGACGGTGCAGGTGCAGATCGTCGATTTGCTTCGGAACCTGCAGCGCAAATACGGTCTGGCCTATCTGTTCATATCTCACGACCTAAAGGTTGTGCGGGCGATGTCCCACAACGTGCTGGTGATGAAACAGGGCGACATTGTCGAGATGGGCACTGCCGATGCGCTGTTTGAAAATGCCCAAACCGCATATACCCGCGAACTGATCGCGGCGGCGGGATAGGGCGGGCTTTGTGCCCGCCCGCCTGCGCAAAATCGCCGGTCCTTTTTTCAACTTCTGAACAGGCGCCTTTGCGTGTCGACCGTTACCTGCCTCCGCCCGAAAGACGGGCAGAGTCTCCTTGGCGAACCCGTTAGTGGGCGTTGGCTTTTTCGCGGGATACCTTTGGTGCCTGACCGCGAAGCTCTTCATAGTGATCAAAGCGGAGTTTTACCCAGCCGGTTCCGCGCGTCGCGCTTGCCAGGGTGCGATGCAACTCGTCTTCGGCAACCGCCGGTAGCATTGCGTTGAAGATCTCCCAGCCGGGTGCGTTCGGGTTGCCTTCAAAGCCCAGAACTTGCCCCTGCAACGAGCTGATCGTCGGAACCAGATCGCCAACATATAGCGACGGCAGATGAATTTCAGCATGCAGGATCGGCTGTAGAACCACTGGTTTTGCCTCCGGCAGTGCTTCGCGCACGGCATTCTTTCCAGCCATGCGGAAGGCATAGTCCGAACTGTCGACGCTGTGGTGCTTGCCGTCCTTCAGGGTGACTTTCAGGTCGACCACGGGAAACCCTTGGGGACCTTGCGCAAGCGCATCTTCGGCACCGTGCTGAACCGACGGGATATAGTTCTTTGGAACGGCACCGCCCTTGACCACATCGTCAAACTCAAACCCCGATCCGCGTGGCATGGGCGTGATCGAGATCACCACATCGGCAAATTGCCCCGCTCCGCCCGATTGCTTGCGATGACGATGCCGATGCTCGACCGGGGACTGGATTGTCTCTCTGTAGGCGGTTTCGACTGGCTCGGCCTCGATCTCGATGCCAAAGTCCTCGGCCAGTTTGGCGGTGATGCGACGCATGTGCTGCGGCCCCTGAGTGCCGATAACCGCATGTCCGCTGTGCTCGTCCTGACTGAGGTGCAGGCCCGGGTCGATTTCGTCCAGCCGGGTTAAAGCATTGGACAATCGCACATCGTCACGTTCATGAGTGGGTGAGACAACCTGACGGAATCCGGACGGGTGTGAACTGGCCCATTCCGGCAAAGGCGTCGCGTCAGCGCTGTCATATAGGCTGCCGGGGTTGAGGTGATCGGATTTCACCGCCAGACCAATCTGCCCCGCCTCAAGCGAGCCGATCTGAGTTTTGGCGTCGAGCGTCGTCAGATTGCCCACGGTTTCTCCGCCAAGGTTTTCGTGTGCCTTGACCCCTTGCCCAAGCCCGCGCAGGACGATGATCTTGCCGATATGTTTTTTCACATCGGCAAAACCAGCGATGGCACGGGCGTTGTCGGCGGCTTCGTCCCGGCCTGCGGCAATGTCAAATTCGGGTGCCTCGTGCCGCAACGCCTTCATAAGGCGGGTCAGGCCGTTGCCATGGCTGGCCGCTCCCAAACAGGCAGGTATCAGTTGGTGATTCTGCAGAACCTGCGCGGCAAGATCGTAAATTTCTGCGCTCGGCGGCTGCTTGTCCTCGATCAGTTGCTCCAGAAGGTTGTCATCGAAATCCGAAAGCGTCTCCAGCAGTTCTGTCCGGGCCTCCTGTTCCCGGTCTTCTGCGTTCTGAGGCAATTCGATCAGGGCCGAGGGCTGCCCTTCCTGATATTTCCACGCCCGTTCCGAGATCAGGTCGACGGCCCCGATCACCTGATCGCCGTCACGGATAGGAACCTGTCGAAGCGTGATGTGATGCGTGCAATAGGTCTGGAGCGACGAAATGATGTCGCGGACCCGCCCGTTGGGGCTGTCCATTCGGTTTATGAACAGGAAGCAGGGAATACCCGCCTCTTCCACCATCCGCAGATAAGGTGCGCACAAGACTGCTGCGTCAGGGTCTGGCGGTACCACCACCACCGCAGCATCGGAAATTGCCATGGCAGGCCCGACATAGGCTAGCGCATCGCCGCCCCCGTCCACGTCGATGGCGCACCACGGCTCGCCCAAATAAGAAAAACCGTGCAAGTGCACGGTTCCGGATACGTCAAATGTGGTTGGCCGGCCGTCGAGGCGGCTGATGGCCTCGACCAGTGTGGATTTTCCAGACTGGCTGGGGCCGAGGACGGTAAAGACGCGCATGGGTGCTGTCCCTCTCTCTGGTTGCAGTTCCGCTGCACGAAAGGGGCGTCGAACGCGATTGCGTCGGCTCAATCTGTCTGTAACTCGGCCTGCCTCGGGTAAGGGAAAAACTATGCCCCCGTGTCCTGAGTGTGGGAAATACCCAAGGCACGCGTCAAGCCCCCCTGCCAATTTTGGAGAAGTTGGCGGTGCTGGCCGCCAATCCCGTTGGTTTCAGATCGCCGAACTGTGACCCGCCTTGCTGAGGTCATAGGCGTCAAAGCTTCCGGCGATCATTCGGGTCAGCGGTCGCGCTTCGGGCGGAATGGAAAGCCCGTTTTCCGTGACGCGCAGCAACCCCTCAAAGTCGCGGTTGGCTGTTTCATACATTGCGTTCAGTTCTGCCGCAGAAATCCGGTGGTCGCGCAGAATTTCCGCCGAGTCGATCCGGAAATCGCACATCAAAGCCTCGATCAGCCTTGCACGCAGGACGTCCTGCCCTTTGAAAAGGTGCCCACGGGATGTTGAAAAACGCCCCTCCCGGATCGCCTTGGTATGGACAGATGTTGCCGGCGCGTTCTGCGCATAACCTTGCGGGAAACGCGATATGGAACTGGCGCCGACACCAATCAGTATGTCGGCCTGATCATCAGTGTAGCCCTGAAAGTTCCGTTTCAGGCGACCGGCCCGCAATGCGCGGGTCAACCCGTCCTCCTGCGTGGCAAAGTGGTCAATACCGATCTCGGCGTAGTTATCCCACATGAACAGGCGGCGTGCGGTGTCGAACAGGTCCAGTCGCTGTTCGGGGGTTGGCAGGGCGTCCGACGGAATCAACTGCTGGCGTTTTGCCATCCACGGAACGTGAGCATATCCATACAGCGCCACCCGGTCCGGGTTGAGCGACAATAGCTTTTGCACGCTTTCCGTCATGCGCGCTTTGGTTTGATGCGGCAGACCATACAGAATGTCGGCGTTCAGACTGGAAATGCCGCGCGCGCGAATCATATCAGCGGCCTTGCGCGTGGTGTCATAGCTTTGGATGCGGCCGATGGTCTTTTGAATTTCATCGTCGAAATCCTGCACCCCGATCGAGGCACGGTTCATCCCCGCCTCGGCAAGGGCGTCCAGACGTCCTTCGTCGATTTCGTTCGGATCGATCTCAACCGAGAATTCCGCATCTGGTCCTAGCGGAACAATATCCAGAATGCGGCCTGCAAGATCGCGCATCAGGTCGGGATTCAGCAACGTCGGTGTACCGCCGCCCCAGTGCAGGCGCGACAGCGTCACCCCTTCTGGCAAGCGTTCAGCAAGCATGTCCAGTTCCGCTTTCAACACATCCACATAAGCGATCACGGGATTGTCGGTTTGCGTACCTTGTGTCCGGCAAGCGCAGAACCAGCACAGCCGACGGCAGAACGGAACATGGATATAAAGCGATATGGCGCTGCCGGGTTTGATGCCGGAAATCCAGTCGCCAAACATCTCTGGCCCCACGTCGTTGTTAAAGTGGGGGGCGGTCGGGTAGCTCGTGTAGCGCGGAACTTTCGCGTCAAAAAGTCCGAGCTTGGCCAATTGTGGTTTCGCTATCATGTCGATACCGTTATGTGATGGCTGGTTCAGGTACCTTGACCGAGATCAAGTGGAAACGCGCATGACCCTACAAGTCCAGTTTGACCATTCGAATTGCGGCGACTGTCCGATCCGACATCGGGCGGTCTGTGCCCATTGCGACCGCGATGAACTCGAAGATCTTGAGGAAATCAAGTATTACCGCAGTTTCGAAGCGGGCCAGACGATCATCTGGTCCGGGGATCAGATGAACTTTGTGGGCTCGATGGTGCAGGGAATCGCCTCACTGACGCAGACCATGGAGGACGGACGCACTCAGATGGTGGGTCTGTTGCTGCCCAGTGACTTTGTCGGCCGCCCCGGGCGCGAAGCGGCACCTTATGACGTGCAGGCTACGACCGACGTTGTGATGTGCTGTTTCCGAAAGAAACCGTTCGAAGAACTGATGGGGCGTACGCCGCATATTGCCCATCGGTTGCTGCAGATGACGCTGGACGAGCTTGACGCCGCGCGCGAGTGGATGCTGGTGCTGGGCCGCAAGACAGCGCGGGAAAAGATTGCAAGCCTCTTGTCCATCATCGCCCGCCGGGATGCATCGATCGGAAAAGGCGGCATGACTGGCCCGATCGTGTTCGATCTGCCCCTGACCCGCGAGGCGATGGCCGATTACCTGGGGCTGACACTGGAAACCGTAAGCCGCCAGATTTCGGCCCTCAGGAAAGAAGGCGTTATCAGCCTTGAGGGTAAGCGTCACGTCACCGTCCCGGACATGGGCCGCCTGATGGAAGAGGCCGGTGACGATACGGATGGCGGCTTTCTGGTCTAGTCAAAGCCTTTCAGCCAATTGACCACGCGATCAGCCGGAGATTTCGGCCTGATTCGACGTGGGCTCCACAGTTTCAGGCTATCGGGCAACTCAACACGCGTATTGAACGGGGCAACCAGTTGGCCGCTGTGCAAATAAGGCGCGATCAGCGCCTCGTGCCCAATCAGAACGCCCGCGCCGTTGACGGCCTCCTCCACGGCCAGCGCGTATAACGAGAAAACCGGCCCACGCGGAACGAAACTGTGCCCGGGCATTGCTGCGTCTGCCCAGATTCGCCAGTCCTCCGACCAGGTCGTGTCCGACAGGCACGTTAACTCGCGCAGATCCTCGGGTGTGTTCAGGCGTTTGGCCAGCGATGGCGTGCAAACCGGGTAGATGATGTTTTTTGCGACGGTTTCACCATGGTCACCGCCGAAGAACAGAAACAGATCGTAGGGCGCGCGTTTTTGGTTCGGTGGTGCTTCTTCCGCTGTCAGCGATACTTCGATCTCCGGTGCGGCCTGACGCAATTCGGGCAGTCGCGGGGACAACCAAAGCTGAGCGACCGATGGCAGTGTCACGATATGCACGACATTCGGTTTGGCTTCCGCCCTCAGGGTTTGGGTTGCCTGACCCAGCGTGTCGAAGGCTTGTGTAAGGTCCGGCAACACGCGTTGCCCAAGTGCGGTCAGTTCGACGCCCTTGGCATTGCGGTCGAACAGGGCGGCGCCCAGTTCCGATTCAAGGGCCTTGATGTGGGCCGAGATTGCGCCCGCGCTGACGCCAAGCTCTTCTGCTGCTGCCGAGAACCCGCCAAGGCGCGCAGAGGCCTCGAAAGCACGCAATGCATTCAGTGGCAGGGGCTTGGGTCGAGGTGGCGAAACGCTCATAGGCAAAGGCTCAGATTTTCTGACCCTAATTTTTCGGAAATCTGATTTGTATGCAAGCCGGGAGTTTCGCATTCTGACCGCAACAAAACGGAGGTTCAGATGCCACAGCTTGCCCACCGCCCTTGGGTGCCGTCCCATTGTGAAGACTATATCCAGACAATCGCTGCGAATACCGCCGGCGCCGATCCGGCATCCGTCCAGAACCGGCTGGATGAACTGGTCCGGCGCAACACCGAAATTCATGATGCGGAATGCTTTAACCTCAACCCGGCGACGAATGTAATGAACCCGCGGGCCGAGGCGATACTGGCCAAGGGTCTGGGCAGCCGCCCATCGCTTGGCTATCCCGGCGACAAATACGAGATGGGTCTGGAAGCCATCGAAGAGATCGAGGTTATAGCAGCCGAACTTGCGGCGCGGGTTTTCAACGCGCGTTACGCGGAAATTCGGGTGGGTTCCGGGGCCTTGGCCAACCTTTATGGCTTTATGGCGCTTTCCAAACGGGGTGACACAATCATCGCGCCGCCCGCATCCATCGGTGGGCACGTTACACACCACTCCGGTGGTTGTGCCGGGCTGTACGGCCTCAACACGCTGAATGCACCGGTGGACGCAGATGGCTACAGCCTTGATCTGGACGGGTTGCGCGCGCTGGTCCGAGACCGCCAGCCACGGCTTATCACGGTCGGGGGGTCGCTGAACCTGTTTCCGCATCCCGTTGCCGCCGTGCGCGAGATTGCAGATGAAGTTGGCGCAAAGGTCTTGTTCGACGCCGCTCATCAGTGTGGCGTCATCGCCAGCGGGGCCTGGGCAAATCCGCTGGACGAGGGGGCGCATCTTATGACGATGAGTACCTACAAAAGCCTTGGCGGCCCAGCCGGTGGCCTGATCGTGACCAATGAAGCCGACATTGCCGAACATCTGGACGCAATCGCCTTTCCCGGCATGACCGCCAATTTCGATGCGGCAAAATCGGCAGCTTTGGCTGTCTCGATGCTGGACTGGATAGAATTCGGCGCAGATTACGGCCAGGCGATGATTGAACTGGCGCAGGCGTTGGCCGGGGAACTGGCAGCACAGGGTCTGCCGGTGTTCCAGGGCAAGGGCGGTGCCACCGCGTCGCACCAGTTTGCGATTGAGGCAGAAGGCTTCGGGGGCGGTCAGGCCGCGTCAAAGACGCTGCGGCAAGTTGGCTTTCTTGCCTGCGGGATCGGGTTGCCCATCGCTCCCGTCGCGGGTGACATGAACGGCCTGCGCATCGGAACGCCCGAATTGGTTCGGCGCGGCGTGACCCCAAAGCACGCCAACGAGCTTGCGGTGTTGATCTCGCGCGGGCTGACCAGCGATGATCCTGCCTCGGTCGCGGTACAAACGCGGGAGTTGCGGGGACAGTTTCAGGGAATGCACTACGTTCGGGCGTGACCTGCGCGCATTCCCGTGATCTGATAGGTCCGAGTTTGCAGGATATTGGGAGGCGAGAATGGAATTTGGAAGCCTGTTGGCAATGCTCTTTGTCGGGGCCATCGCAGGATGGTTGTCAGGCAAGATCATGGAGGGGCGCGGTTTCGGCCTGATCGGCAATGTCATCGTCGGGATTGTTGGCGCGTTTCTGGCGGGAACCCTGTTTCCGGCGCTAGGGTTCTCGGTCGGGGGCGGAATGATCTCCTCGATAATCTATGCGACGATCGGAGCGGTGATCCTGCTTTTCCTCATCGGGTTGATCCGCAAGGCCTGAGAACAGAAAAACCGCCCGGCTTGGGCGGTTTTCTTGTTTGCAAAGCGCCTGTCACCGTCAGTGCGCGAGGAACACCGGCACGGTGCATTGTTCTAGCATATTCCGGGTCGCTCCGCCTAATATCGCCTCCCGGAACCTTGAATGGCCATAGGCGCCCATGACGATCATGTCGGCCTCAGTGTCCAAGGCATGGCGGTTCAGGATATCCGACACCCGCGTCATCGTCTTGCTTAGAACATCGATTTCGCATTTCACACCGTGCCGCGCCAGCATCTGGGACAGCATCCCGCCCGGGTCCGAGCGATCGGGCCCGTGGCGTGGTGGGTCGATGACAACGATACGCGCCAGCTCGGCCTGTTTCAGGAATGGCATCGCGCAGCGGATGGCACGCATCGCCTCGACGCTTTCGTTCCAGCCGATCAGAATTGTTCGGGGCGTCGAAATCGGTTCGAAATCGTCCGGCACGACCAGAACCGGCGCGTGCCCTTCGAACATGGCGGCTTCGACGATGGGTTCCGCCTCGGCGCCGTGGCCTTCCCCATAAGGGCGGGGCAGGACGACAAGATCGGAAAACCGCGCCCGGTGCGCCACGTGGCGACCGATATCCGCAATTTGCGCGACACCGCTTTCCGCTGACCAGCGCACGCCGGATTTGCCCAGATAATCCTGCGCAAACGCCAGTATCTCGTCGGCCTCTGCATTGGCGCGGCTGAGCGTTTCCTGCAGGATCAGTGCGTTCGCGCCGGCATAGTAATACCCTGTCTGACTGCGATCGACCCCAAGGCAAAGTGCCTCGGCGTGGCCTTCCTGCGACGCCGCCAAAGCCGTCAACTGCGCAAGCGCGGGTTTGGCCAGGGTTGTTTCCGTCATGACGGTGAGAAGGGATTTGTAAGACATCTCTACCTCGTGGTTCGGGTGCTTTGTCACATGCGACCAGTTTTCCCATTCATGGGATTATGCGTGTCACAGAATTCAGGTTATTGTTTTGATACAGATCAAAGCAACAGTTGCCCCTATTCTACAATACAGCAGCCAGTCTAATAAGTCTGGCGCGACGCGAGAATCGCGCGGGGCATGGCAAAGGGACGCAATATGTCGAATTATATCAAGCTGATCGCGCTTGGTCTGGTCGCGCTATTCGCAGCGATCGGAACCAACTATGCGCGGGATTTGGCGTATCAGGTGCATGCGATACTGGTGATGCTGATCGCCGGTGGGTTGTTCATCTGGACGCTGCGCAACACTGAAGAGCCAGATATTCTTGTTGATCGCTCGGCGGAATACATGGATGACGTTATCCGCTATGGCGTGATTGCCACCGCGTTCTGGGGTGTTGTCGGTTTCATCGCCGGTACTTTCATTGCATTTCAGCTAGCATTCCCGTCGCTCAATTTCGAATGGGCACAAGGGTATCTGAACTTTGGACGGCTGCGCCCGCTGCACACTTCAGCGGTGATCTTTGCCTTTGGCGGCAACGCTCTGATTGCGACTTCGTTCTACGTGGTGCAACGCACCAGCGCGGCACGCCTTTGGGGCGGCAATCTGGCGTGGTTCGTGTTCTGGGGCTATCAGCTTTTCATCGTGCTGGCCGCGACCGGCTACGTTCTGGGTGGTACCCAGTCCAAGGAATATGCCGAGCCGGAATGGTATGTTGACCTGTGGCTGACCATTGTCTGGGTTGCTTATCTGGCCGTGTTCCTCGGTACGATCATCAAACGGAAAGAACCGCACATCTATGTGGCCAACTGGTTCTATCTTGCGTTTATCGTCACCGTCGCCATGCTGCACCTGGTAAACAACATGACCATCCCGGTCAGCATCTGGGGTTCGAAGTCGGTCATCGTCTGGTCCGGTGTTCAGGACGCCATGATCCAGTGGTGGTACGGCCACAACGCTGTGGGCTTCTTCCTGACCGCCGGCTTCCTGGGCATGATGTACTACTTCATCCCGAAGCAGGCCGAGCGTCCGGTGTTTTCGTACAAGCTGTCGATCATCCACTTCTGGGCGCTGATCTTCCTGTATATCTGGGCTGGCCCGCACCACCTGCATTATACCGCGTTGCCTGACTGGGCTTCGACGCTGGGTATGGTGTTCTCGGTCGTGCTGTGGATGCCTTCGTGGGGTGGTATGATCAACGGTCTGATGACCCTGTCGGGTGCATGGGACAAGCTGCGCACCGATCCCGTGATCCGCATGATGGTGATCTCGGTCGGGTTCTACGGCATGTCCACCTTTGAAGGTCCGATGATGTCGATCCGCGCCGTGAACAGCCTGTCTCACTATACCGACTGGACCATTGGTCACGTGCACTCGGGCGCGCTGGGCTGGAACGGCATGATCACCTTTGGTGCGCTGTACTTCTTGGTGCCTGTCCTGTGGAAGCGTGAGCGTTTGTACTCGCTGCAGTTGGTCAGCTGGCACTTCTGGCTCGCCACCATCGGCATCGTGCTCTACGCCGCGTCGATGTGGGTGACCGGCATCATGGAAGGCCTGATGTGGCGCGAAGTGGATGCCAACGGTTTCCTTGTGAACTCGTTCGCCGACACCGTTGCCGCCAAATTCCCGATGTATGTGGTGCGCGCGCTGGGTGGTGTTCTGTTCGTCGCCGGTGCCGTGATCATGTGCTACAACCTGTGGATGACTGTGCGGAAAGCGCCGGCCAAAGAGGCCAGCCTGACCGTCGCAGTCCCGGCTGAATAAGGAGGGCCGGAGCAATGGCAATTCTCGACAAACACAAGATCCTCGAGACCAACGCGACCCTCCTGCTGGTGTTCAGCTTTCTGGTTGTGACCATCGGTGGCATCGTTCAGATCGCACCGCTGTTCTATCTGGAAAACACCATCGAGAAGGTGGAGGGCATGCGCCCCTACACCCCTCTCGAAATGGCGGGGCGCGAGATTTATCTGCGTGAAGGCTGCTATGTCTGCCACAGCCAGATGATCCGCCCGATGCGGGATGAGGTGGAACGCTATGGCCACTACTCGCTGGCGGCTGAATCGATGTATGATCATCCGTTCCAGTGGGGTTCCAAACGGACAGGGCCTGATCTGGCGCGCGTTGGTGGCCGCTATTCGGACGAATGGCATGCAGACCACCTGCGCGATCCCGAAGCGGTGGTGCCCGAGTCGGTGATGCCGAAATACGGCTTCCTTGAAAGAACCAAGCTGAACGGCAAATATATCGGCGACATCATGGCGGCGAACGCTCTGGTCGGTACCCCGTATACCGATGAGATGATCGAAAACGCCGTCGCCGACTTCCGGGCGCAGGCGGATCCGGACAGCGACTATGACGGTCTGCTTGAACGCTATGGCGACAAGGTGAACGTGCGTAACTTTGATGGCCGTCCCGAGCTGACCGAAGCCGATGCGCTGATTGCTTATCTCCAGATGCTGGGAACGCTGGTCGATTTTTCGACCTTCGTCCCGGACGCGAACCGCTGAGGGGGGTGTAATGGAAGAATATACAATCCTCAGACAGTTCGCGGACAGCTGGATGTTGCTGGTGCTGTTCGTCTTTTTCATTGGCATCGTGATCTGGGTTTTCCGCCCCGGTGCCAGCAAGGAATACAAGGACACAGCCAACATCCCGTTCCGGCATCAAGATAAACCCGCCACATCCAAGGAGGCGCGGCAATGAGCAAGACACCTGAAAAACAGCCGGGTGACCCCAACACGACCGGCCACAGCTGGGATGGGATCGAGGAATTTGACAACCCGATGCCGCGCTGGTGGCTGTGGACCTTTTACGTCACGATCATCTGGGGCGTGATCTATACCATCCTCTATCCGGCCTGGCCGTTGGTGAACCACGCCACAGCCGGTGTTCTGGGCTGGTCCTCGCGGGCCGACGTGAATGCCGAAATCACCGCTGTGGAAGAGGCGAACGCCTCGATCAATGACCGGCTGGCGTCGGTGGAACTGGCCGCAATTCAGAACGATCCCGAACTGAACAACTATGCCATTTCATCAGGCGCCGCCGTTTTCCGGACCTGGTGTGCGCAATGTCACGGGTCAGGCGCGGCCGGGGCGAAAGGCTATCCGAACCTGCTGGATGACAGCTGGCTTTGGGGCGGCGATATCGACAGTATCTACTTCACTGTCGCCCACGGCATCCGCAACGAAGAAAGCGATGATGCACGGTATTCGCAGATGCCCGCATTCGGTCGGGACGAGTTGCTGGGCAGTGAAGAAATCGATCAGGTCGTGAACTATGTCATGTCCCTGTCCGGTGAACCAAAGGACGCGGGCGCGGTTGAGGCCGGTTCGGTGGTCTTTGCCGACAACTGTGCATCCTGCCACGGCGAGGATGGGACAGGTGATCGTGAACAAGGCGCGCCAAACCTGACGGATGCGATCTGGCTCTATGGCGGGGATTACGACACGCTGACTGACAGTGTCTATAACAGCCGCTTTGGTGTGATGCCTGCCTGGAACAATCGTCTGACCGAGGCGCAGGTTCGCGCCGTATCCACCTATGTCCATCAGCTGGGCGGCGGTGAATAAGAGATAAGAACACCTTCGGGCGGCTTGCGCCCGAAGGCTGAGGCACCGGCTGTTCCATCTGTTCGCGCGTTTCCTGAACAGCCGGTGCCGATTTTTCCAGACTACTGACCAATGTCCATCCGGTCCAGACACCAGTCGCACCGGGGATTCCTGTCAGAGATTGTTCAAGCCCACGTTCCACCTGATGCGGAAATTGCGGCGCGCCCCGGACCACCAGCGGCGCGGTTTCGCCGTCTTTTTGCTGGGTGCGTCCGTTACCCGGGGGCGATCAAAGCCGGTTGCGGTCATATAAGATTTTGCATAGATCGATAGCATGTCCACTCTCCGATTTGCAGTGTTGCCGTTGCTAAAAGGATTGATCTTCGGCGCCCGAAATGCGACTCAATTCGCATTGCTATATGTAAGCAGGAGTTACATATGGACTGGATGAAGCTTCCACCGCTGGCGTCACTCAGGGCGTTTTCGGCCTTTGCGGAAAAGGGAAATGTCGTGCAGGCCGGACAGGCATTGAATGTCAGTCACGCTGCCATCAGCCAACAACTCAGGGCGCTTGAAAGACATCTTGGCACGACCTTGCTGGACCGGTCCGGCAAAACACTGAAAATGACCGAAGAAGGACGGCGGCTTGCCAACGCTCTGGAGCTCGGTTTCGGGGCCATCTGGTCCGTAGTCGGTGACCTGATTCAATCGGGCAAGGATCGTCCGGTCCATGTGTCCCTTACTGCGGCCTTTGCAGCCTCGTGGTTGATGCCGCGTCTGTCGACATTTCAGGTCGCGCACCCCGAGATTGACCTGATACTCGACCCGAGCCCGGCGCTGGTGGAATTGCGCCCGGGGGGTGTGGATCTGGCAATCAGGCATGGCGCAGGTGGATGGCCGGGGGTCGAGGCGCAGATGCTTTTGAAAACGCCCATGGTCATCGTCGCCGCCCCTTCTTTGCTTGATGGCAGGACTTCGGTGTCCGCATCCGAACTGGCTGAGCTACCATGGCTGGAGGAGGTCGGCACCACCGAAGCCACCACCTGGCTGGCCTCGCACGGCGTTCAGCATGGGCCAAAAGCAGGGCGGATCGCCTTGCCGGGCAACTTGCTGCTTGAGGGTGTGCGGGCAGGTCAGGGCGTAACTGTCACCGTGCGACATTTCGTCGAACCAGAGATCGAATCCGGCCAGCTTGTCGAGCTGTATTCCCAGTCGGATCAGCGCGGCTATCACATCATTACAGGGCTTTCGCCACTGCGGCCGCCGGTCAGGACCTTCATCGCGTGGCTAAAACGTCAGGCCCTTGAACCATAATAAAAGGTGTCCACACGATGCGCTTTTTGACCCATGTCAAAGTTGCGTCATGTATGATCTGGAAGAAGACGCTTTCATATAAGCCAGTTCTGGAGCCTGCCCCGTGAGCGATTCCGACCCCGCCCCCAGCCTATACGCCGCCAGGGAGCCCATCTTTCCAAGGCGTGTGTCCGGACAGTTCCGCAATCTCAAATGGATCATCATGGCGGTGACCCTGGGTATCTATTATCTGACACCCTGGATTCGCTGGGATCGCGGTCCCAGCCTGCCGGATCAGGCGGTGCTGCTGGATATGGCCAATCGACGGTTCTACTTCTTCTGGATCGAAATCTGGCCACATGAATTCTATTTCGTGGCCGGTTTGCTGATCATGGCCGGGCTTGGCCTGTTTCTGTTTACGTCTGCCCTTGGGCGTGTCTGGTGCGGGTACGCCTGCCCTCAGACCGTCTGGACCGACCTGTTCATCCTGGTCGAGCGTTGGATCGAAGGTGACCGGAACGCGCGCCTGCGGCTGCACAGGCAGAAAAAGCTGGATGCGCGAAAGGTCCGGCTGCGGCTGACGAAATGGGCGGCATGGTTCCTGATCGGCCTCGCCACCGGCGGGGCGTGGGTGTTCTATTTTGCCGATGCGCCAACACTGGCGCGCGATCTGGTGACCGGCAACGCACATCCGATCGCTTACACCACGATGTTGGTATTGACCGGCACGACCTTTTTCTTTGGCGGTTTCGCCCGCGAGCAGATCTGTATCTACGCCTGCCCGTGGCCGCGAATTCAAGCGGCGATGATGGATGAGGATACGCTGGTTGTCGGATATCGCGAATGGCGGGGCGAACCGCGCGGA
The DNA here is from genome assembly GCF_056537325.1 of Ruegeria sp. CF5. NCBI lineage: Bacteria > Pseudomonadati > Pseudomonadota > Alphaproteobacteria > Rhodobacterales > Roseobacteraceae > Ruegeria > Ruegeria sp. CF5. The sequence continues at coordinate 37,262 of NZ_JBQFRI010000018.1, forward strand.
AAAGGTAAGCGCACGGCGGATTCCGAACTGGGCGACTGCATCGACTGCATGGCCTGCGTCAATGTCTGTCCGGTCGGCATCGACATTCGCGATGGGCAACAGCTTGAGTGCATCACCTGTGCGCTGTGTATCGATGCCTGCGATGACATGATGGCCAAGGTCGGCAAACCTCGTGGTCTGATCGACTATATGGCGCTCAGCGATGAAGAGAGGGAGCGTTCGGGTCAAAAGCCCAAGAACGTGTGGAAACACATCCTGCGTCCCCGCACGATCATGTATACCGTGCTTTGGTCTCTGATCGGGTTTGCCTTGCTGTTTGCCCTGTTCATTCGCTCGGATATCGATCTTACGGTCGCACCGGTTCGCAATCCAACCTTCGTGACCCTGTCCGACGGTTCGATTCGAAATACGTATGATGTGCGTCTGCGCAACAAACACGGAGAAGAGCGGCCCTTCCAGCTATCTCTCAGCGGTGATCCCTCGATGCAGCTTCAGATCGAGGGTGTGGAGGGCGATACCGTCACAGTTGCCGCTGACACGGCACAGCTGACCCGTGTATATATCGTGACACCCAAAGAGGCTTTGCCCTCCAGTGCGGCCAATACGCCCGTGCGGATTTGGGTTGAGGATCTGAACAGCGGAGAACGGGCTTCCAAGGACACTACGTTCAACGGGAAAGGCAATTGAAGGTGACAGAACGCCGTTTCACAGGAAAGCACGCGTTGGCCCTTTTTGTCGGGGCCTTCGGCGTCATCATCGCGGTCAACCTCGTGCTTGCCTACAGCGCGGTAAAGACGTTTCCCGGACTTGTGGTCAAAAACTCGTATGTTGCCAGTCAGGATTTCAATGAACGCCTGAGCGAGCAGAGAGCTCTTGGCTGGTCCGTGAGCGCCGACCTGACAGGTGGGTTGGTCATTCTGAAGTTCACCGACGAACTTGGCGCCCCGGTTGAGGTCGCCGATTTGCAGGTTGTGATCGGCCGCGCCACCCATGTGCGCGACGATTTCACCCCCGAATTTACCTTTGACGGCGTGGCCTATGTCGCCAAAGCGGCATTGGGCAAGGGAAACTGGAACATCCGGCTGGCGGCAAAGTCGTGGGACGGTGCCGATTTCACTCAGCGCATTCCGCTATACGTGAAAGGGTGATGTGATGGCTGCGGATGTCAGTTCTGGCACAGCGGCTTGCCCCGGATGCCTTGCGGCACCGACCGAACCCGCAAGGCCAATCCCGGAAGACGTGCAAATTGCGCTGTCGCTGCCCGGGATTCACTGCTCGGCCTGTATCGCCACCGTCGAGCGGGTGCTGAACGCCTGTCCGGGCGTCGGGAACGCAAGGGTCAACCTGACCCTGAAGCGTGCGATGATTCAGGCAGAGCCCGGTATTCAGGCATCTGATCTGATCCCCGTGCTGGAAGGTGCCGGGTACGAGGCGCATGAACTGGACCCCGGAGCATTGTCGGCCACACAAACGGACCGGGCCGGGCGTGATCTGCTGATGCGGTTGGCGGTTGCCGGTTTCGCGTCGATGAATGTCATGCTGCTGTCCGTCTCGGTCTGGTCCGGCGCGACGGATGCGACCCGAGACATGTTCCACTGGATTTCGGCAGCCATAGCACTGCCCGCAATCGCGTTTTCGGCAAAACCGTTCTTTTCTAATGCATGGTCGGCGCTGCGGGTCAGGCGGTTGAACATGGATGTGCCGATTGTTCTGGCGATCCTGCTGGCTCTGGTCACGTCTCTGTGGGAAACGGCGCTGAGCGGCGAGCATGCCTATTTCGACGCGGCACTGACGCTGACGTTTTTCCTGCTGGCGGGGCGCTATCTGGATTATCGCACCCGTGCTGCGGCCCGGTCTGCCGCCGAAGAGCTGACCGCGCTGGAGGTTCCCCGGGCAACGAGGCTTGTGAATAGCGTTGAGGAAGAGGTTGCCGTTGCCTCGCTGAACGTAGGCGATCTGATTTTGGTGCGCCCAGGCGGCCGGATGCCGGTGGATGGCGAGATCGTGTCAGGTCAGTCGGAACTCGACCGTTCGCTTCTGACAGGTGAGACGCTGCCGGTTTTCGCCGAGGCCGGGCTGAAGGTCAGCGCGGGCGAGGTCAACCTGACAGGCCCGCTGACGATCCGTGCAACAGCAGTTGGTGAAGACACGTCGTTGCACCGGATGGCCGATCTGGTTGCCATCGCGGAATCGGGCCGTTCGCGGTACACGTCGCTGGCGGACAAGGCGGCCAAACTGTACGCGCCGGGTGTGCACATCCTGTCCGCGCTGAGCTTTGTTGGCTGGTACATCTATTCCGGTGACATCCGCACGGCACTGAACATTGCGGCGGCCGTTCTGATCATTACATGCCCCTGTGCTTTGGGTCTGGCGGTTCCGGCCGTCACAACCGCAGCCTCGGGGCGTCTGTTTCGGCGCGGCATGCTGATCAAGCACGCGACGGCCCTTGAGCGGCTGGCCGAGGTGGATACCGTTGTTTTCGACAAGACCGGCACTCTGACCGCAGGCACACCGGAACTGACCAACCTTGGGGATCACGCGCGTGGTGATCTTGAGGTTGCGCTTGCATTGGCCGACGCGTCCTCGCATCCGCTGTCAGTGGCCCTTTCCAAGGCGGCCCGCGAGGCCGGCATTAAGCCAGCAAATGTTCAGGAAATCGCTGAAGTCCCCGGTTTCGGCACCGAAGGGATGTTTCGGGGCCAGCGTGTGAGATTGGGCCGGGCCGCCTGGACCGGAGGAGAACAGGGGGCCCAGACGGCGGCATGGCTGGCCGTTGGGACGCAGGCGCCGGTCGCATTTCTCTACTCGGACGCGTTGCGGCCGGGCGCAGAGAGCGCTGTCAATGCGTTCAGGACTGCTGGCAAGACCGTTCTTCTGGTCTCAGGCGATTCTCGGGGCGCAGTTCAGGCTCTGGCTGATCGTCTGGGGATTGCGGACTGGGTTGCCGAGGCGCTTCCACAGGACAAAGCCCGGTATGTTCAGGAACTGGGGGATCAGGGGCAGAAGGTTCTCATGGTCGGGGATGGCCTGAACGATACCGCCGCGCTGGCGGCGGCGCATGTGTCGATCTCGCCCGCTTCGGCGCTGGATGCAGCAAGGGTTGCTTCGGATATCGTTCTGTTGGGCAACGACCTATCACCGATTTCTGATGCGTGTGACACGGCCGTCAGGGCAACCCGGCGGATCAGAGAGAACTTTCGGATTGCCACTGTTTACAACGTAATTGCGGTCCCTCTGGCGGTCGCGGGGCTGGCAACGCCACTGATTGCCGCATTGGCGATGTCGACCTCATCGATTACAGTATCGCTGAACGCTTTGCGCTTAAGGTGACGTGATGGAAGTGCTGGCTTATCTGATCCCCATTTCGCTGTTGTTGGGCGGCGTCGGTCTGGTTGCGTTCATCTATACCGTGCGGACAAATCAGTATGAGGACCCCGAAGGGGATGCCCGGCGTATACTCAGCGATGAATGGGATGATCGCCCGAAACCCTGATCTGCAGTAGAAATCACAATCGCAACACGCGATAGCCACCCTTGAAATTGCCGCAATGCCCGGCTATGTCCGGCCCATCCGCTAGCAGAGAGTTATGCCAAATGGCCACCATCAACCCGATCCAGTTCATTCAGCAGGTCCGCGCCGAAGTTGCAAAGGTCGTCTGGCCTACCCGTCGCGAGGTGCTGTTGACTACGGTCATGGTGTTCATCATGGCGGCGCTGACGGCTGTTTTCTTTGCTTTGGTCGATCTTGGTATCCGCGGCGGTCTGCAACTGATTCTCGGCGCCTTCGGCTAAGCCCGGATAAAAGGCTGTGGCCCGAGCCTGACTCCATGGTGCGTTCACCTTTGTGATACCCATTGCCCCTTGCGCAATGCGCCATGTGAGAGTAGTTGACGCGGTAACTTTCGGGACAGGCGTGCGGCGATTCGGGTTGCGCGCCGCTTTTTGTTCCGGACAGCGCGGCGGGGCCGCGAATGGATTTCAATAACGGGTGCGTTCGCAATGTGAATGCGCCAAAGGTAAACAAGGACGGCAAGTTCATGGCGAAACGGTGGTACTCGGTCAGCGTTCTTTCCAACTTTGAAAAGAAGATCGCAGAACAGATCCGCACGTCCGTGGCCGAGCAGGGCCTTGAGGACGATATCGACGAAGTACTGGTGCCCACCGAAGAGGTGATCGAGGTGCGCCGGGGCAAGAAAGTCACGACCGAACGCCGTTTCATGCCCGGCTATGTTCTGGTGCATATGGAAATGTCCGACCAAGGATATCACCTGGTCAATTCGATCAACCGCGTCACCGGTTTTCTCGGCCCGCAGGGTCGCCCGATGCCGATGCGCGACGCCGAGGTGAACCAGATCCTCAACCGCGTTCAGGAAGGTGAGGAAGCGCCCAAGCTGATGATCAGCTTCGAGGTGGGCGAGAAGGTCAAGGTCAACGACGGCCCGTTCGAGGATTTCGACGGCATGGTCGAAGGCGTGGACGACGAGAACCAGAAATTGAAAGTTTCCGTTTCGATCTTTGGCCGGGAAACACCGGTCGAGCTGGATTTCATGCAGGTTACCAAGCAGAGCTAAATGGGGTTCTCAGTGAGTTTCAAAACGCCGTGTTGCTTTTGCAGCACGGCGTTTTTTGTTGGCCTTGGCCAGTTCTCGCTTGAAAATTTCTAGGCCTAAGACAGAGTGCGCTCAATAGTTAAAAAAACCAAGTGATTTTGGAGAAATATATTGCAAGATCAAGACTATCGCTTTGACCCTAGCGCTTCGTTTACTGATATCGGCTCTTACTTCGTCAAACTCGACAAGCGTTGGAAGTTGGATGAACTGAGCGAATTTTCCAAGAACTTTGAGCAGTCGTACTATGCTGCTCTGGCATTGGAGGCAGTAAAAGCTGAAAGCAGCTTGAGTCGAGACACACAGGCAAGGTTGATTTCGCAAATGGCCCGTTATCCTTGGAAGGGGGGGTATTCTACGGTCCATTTCTACTTTGGTGTAAAGCGTATCGTTGGTAGAAAGCGGCAGCCAGAAATTCAGAAAATTCAATATGCTTCGCCGGGTTTTATTGAGCTTAGTACGATGGTTGAGGTGGCTACTAATCTCGGCATTATTGTTGGTAGTTTGTGCGGCTCGATTACGGCTATTAACGCGACTTACAACCGTATTTACAAGGGCTTGCGGGAGCGTCAGCTAAACGAACTCAAAGTCGAAAAAGCTACCCTAGATTTAGCGAAAGAGCACCGTGAGTTCTTGCTTCAATCAATCGACGAAATCGGTCAGCCCTTGAGGTTGCATGACAGTGTCCAACTGGTCGCGGCGGCTGGCAACGAATTTCGGGCTCTAAAAATCTTGTTGTCGATGTATCGGCGCATGCGGATTGTCGCTGGATACCAAGAGGAAAGAAAGGTCTACCTCCCTCGCGACTCCAGCGAGAACCATTGATTGTAGCTATTGCCCGGAAACTCAACTATTGTTCCGTCTTTATTTTGTTGAGTTTCCAACCCACTTGCCAACCCCACCATTCCCCTATAAACGCCGCCTCTATCGTCTTCGGGCGAGATTCTCTCGTGGGAGGTTGCCGGGATCGCGATCCCGGACCGAACCACGCAACATAATCTGGGTGGAACGCGTTTCACCTAAGTTGAAAGGATAACCAAATGGCCAAGAAGCTTGCTGGTACAATGAAGCTGCAGGTTCCTGCAGGTCAGGCGAACCCGTCGCCGCCAGTTGGTCCGGCGCTGGGTCAGCGCGGCATCAACATCATGGAATTCTGCAAGGCGTTCAACGCCAAGACCGCAGACATGGAGCAAGGCGCGCCTTGCCCGACCGTGATCACCTACTATCAGGACAAGTCCTTCACCATGGACATCAAGACGCCGCCCGCGTCTTATTACCTGAAAAAAGCTGCTGGCCTGAAGCCGGTCGGCAAGCGTAACCGCCCCCGCGGCGCGGAAAACCCCGGTCGTGAAACCGTGGCAACCGTGACCTCCAAGCAGGTTCGCGAAATCGCCGAAGCCAAGATGAAAGATCTGAACGCCAACGACGTCGAAGGCGCAATGCAGATCATCCTGGGCTCGGCCCGCTCCATGGGCATCGAGGTGAAGTAAGATGGCAAAACTCGGTAAACGTACCCGCGCTGCGCGCGAAGCTGTCGCCGGCAAGGAAAACCTGTCGGTTGAAGAAGCGGTCGCTCTGGTCAAGGCCAACGCAACCTCGAAATTCGACGAAACCATCGAAATCGCACTGAACCTGGGCGTTGACACCCGTCACGCAGACCAGATGGTTCGTGGCGTTGTCGGCCTGCCGAACGGCACCGGCAAAGCGATGCGCGTTGCTGTTTTTGCCCGCGGCCCCAAGGCGGACGAAGCAAAAGAAGCAGGCGCGGATATCGTTGGCGCAGAAGACCTGATGGAAACCATCCAGGGCGGCACCATCGAATTCGATCGCTGCATCGCCACCCCGGACATGATGCCGATCGTCGGTCGTCTGGGTAAGGTCCTGGGCCCCCGCAACCTGATGCCGAACCCCAAGGTCGGCACCGTGACCATGGACGTGAAAGCGGCCGTGGAAGCAGCCAAGGGCGGTGAAGTTCAGTTTAAGGCGGAAAAAGGCGGCGTTGTGCACGCCGGTGTTGGCAAAGCGTCCTTTGACGAAGCCAAGCTGGCAGAAAACGTCCGTGCGTTCGTCTCGGCTGTTGCCAAGGCCAAGCCATCGGGCGCCAAAGGCACCTACATGAAGAAAATCGCGCTGAGCTCGACCATGGGCCCAGGCGTGACTCTGGATGTGGCTGCCGCTTCGGGCGAATAAGCCCAGGCGTTCAGGTTTGAAGATTTAGATCCCGGGTGGTGCGAACTGCCCGGGATTTTCTTTGAGAAATACGCGTGCCCCTTCGGTCTTCGTGAGCAGTCCGGTTCGAGACCCGCGCGACGTGGCGCGGGCTTGCGCATTTCCCGCAAGGGCCAGCCCCCGAGGAAGCTCTGCCGTTTTGCTGCGGTTGTTCTAGCTTGCGTAATCCGGGCTTCGCTTGTCCAGCATCCGGAGCAGACCGGGCCATTCAGTTTTGCCGTTGTAGTTGTAGTGTTCGGATGCCGCCATCTGGTCCTGGTAGCGGGCCACTTTCTGCGGGTCGATCAGGTGCAGGTCCCGCCCCATGGACAGCGTCCTGATCTGGGTAGAGCAGGTCTGACGCAGGAAATAGGCGCGGAAAAAGGCCGCTGCCGCCGTTTCACCCAACGCGTAATATCCGTGGTTGCGGCTGATCAGTATCTGATTTTGCCCCAACTTCCGGACGAAATGCGCTCCGAAGGCGTCATCTTCCTCGAACTCGTATTCGATATAGCCGGTGATGTGCCCCAGATACACGGCGGGCTGGTTCAGGGGCAGCAGGCCGTCCTTGATCGACCCGACGGCCATCACCTCTTCCTCATGACCGTGTACGAAAAAGTTGGTCTCGGGGCGCGAACCCAGAATCCATTGGCAGAGGTTTTGCACGCCGTCGTTCAGCCAGGGGGAATCTGCCGCCACAGGCTGGCCGTTGGCAGTGATTTTGACCATGTCGGATGCGCGCGCTTCCTCCCAGAACATTCCATACGGATGTACGAGGTAGTGATCGGGCTGGTCCGGCACCCGCGCGCAGACCGCGCCGTTGGCAAGGTCCGACATGCCGTAATGCGCGATGATGCGGAAGAGGGCCGCAAGTTCGACGCGTGCCTGCCATTCGGCTTCGGAACACTCTTGCGGCTTCAACTGATATGCGGCGGTCATGGGCGTTCCTTTCCTGTGGCCCGGTGTTCCAATGAGCCTGGCGCTCTGAATTTTTCGGATCATGGGCCTTGCGTCTGCATCAAAACCGACATTCGGCACAATTATCCGGATGGCGCCTTTGTCGTCAGGCCGACATGCGGGCCGCGGTTTACCCCTGCGTTATCTTTGGTCGGCCTGAATTTACCCCTTGGAAACCCCCGCTATCTGGCCTAAGTAGGGCTGCGGAATAAAGCGTGCGATTCGTCGTGCGCTTTATTTCGTTTCGTCCAAGACGGTGGGTGGGTCCGTTCGGTCCCTTAATTCCCTGCCTGAGACGGGAAAGACCAAAGAATTCGAGGGTCCATCCCTCGGGCGAATTTTGGCTCAACCCCGTAACAACGGACCTGAACGCCGGGGCGTAAGCCGCGGCAAATATGAGCCGGGGTGAGATATCATCCCTAACTTGGAGAGAACTGTGGATAGAGCCCAGAAAGAGAAAGTGGTCGAGGAACTCGGCCAGATCTTCGAAAGCTCTGGCGTCGTTGTGGTTGCCCACTACGTCGGTCTGACAGTTGCCGAGATGCAGGACCTGCGCGCGCGTGCACGCGAAGCGGGTGGGTCTGTGCGTGTTGCCAAGAACAGGCTCGCCAAAATCGCCCTCGAGGGTAAGCCGTGTGCAAGCATGGCCGACCTGCTGACGGGTATGACCGTTCTGACCTATTCCGAGGACCCCGTGGCAGCAGCCAAGGTGGCCGAGGACTTCGCCAAGGAGAACAAGAAGTTCGAAATCCTTGGCGGTGCAATGGGCGAGAACGCTCTGGACCGTGCCGGCGTCGAAGCCGTGTCGAAAATGCCGTCGCGCGAGGAGCTTATTGCTACCATCGCGGGCATGATCGGCGCACCTGCTTCGAACATCGCTGGCGCAATTGGCGCACCTGCAAGCAACATCGCAAGCATCCTGTCCACCATCGAAGAGAAGGCGGAAGCTGCGTAAGCGGTTGGCACTGAATGATCTGCGTGGGGTGAACACCCTGACGTTGGAACACACACTGTAAACGGAAAGAGCTGATACAATGGCTGATCTGAAAGCACTCGCTGAAAGCATCGTGGGTCTGACCCTGCTGGAAGCACAAGAACTGAAAACCATCCTCAAAGACGAGTACGGCATCGAGCCCGCAGCAGGCGGCGCAGTTGTCATGGCTGCTGCTGGCGACGCCGGTGGCGCTGCTGAGGAAGAAAAAACCGAATTCGACGTCGTTCTGAAGAACGCCGGCGCTTCGAAAATCAACGTGATCAAAGAAGTTCGCGGCATCACCGGTCTGGGCCTGAAAGAAGCCAAGGAACTGGTCGAAGCCGGCGGCAAGATCAAAGAAGGCGTGTCGAAAGACGAAGCCGAAGAAGTCAAAGGCAAGCTGGAAGCAGCTGGCGCAGAGGTCGAACTGGCCTAAGCCCTTTGTCTGGTGCGTCGCTGATGCACCGCAGAATTTGGCTGGGTCCGGAGAAATCCGGGTCCAGCCGAACCTGTCTTAGAAAGGGCCTCATGATCTGGGGCATTTTCTAAGACGCGGTTCGCGGATCGGGAGGCCGCCACTCGGGACGGTGGCCATGAATTGATCCGGACGTGTCGTCTCTAATGTGCAAGGCGCCGGGGCCCGACGGTGTCTTTGCCCGCTGAGAACATCGAAAGGTGACATCTGACATGGCTCAAACGTTCCTTGGCCAGAAACGTCTTCGTAAATATTACGGCAAAATCCGCGAAGTGCTGGAGATGCCGAACCTCATTGAGGTCCAGAAATCTTCTTATGATCTTTTCCTGCGCTCCGGCGATGCAGAGCAGCCCACTGACGGCGAAGGCATCAAAGGCGTGTTCCAGTCGGTTTTCCCGATCAAGGATTTCAACGAAACCTCCGTTCTGGAGTTCGTGAAATACGATCTTGAAAAACCCAAATATGACGTCGAAGAGTGCATGCAGCGCGACATGACCTACAGCGCGCCGCTCAAGGTCACTCTGCGTCTGATCGTGTTTGATGTCGACGAAGATACTGGCGCCAAGTCGGTCAAGGACATCAAGGAACAGGACGTATTCATGGGCGACATGCCCCTGATGACGCCGAACGGGACGTTCATCGTGAACGGCACCGAGCGTGTGATCGTGTCCCAGATGCACCGTTCTCCTGGCGTGTTCTTCGACCACGACAAGGGCAAGACCCATTCCTCGGGCAAACTGCTGTTTGCCTGCCGCATCATCCCGTATCGCGGCAGCTGGCTGGACTTTGAGTTCGACGCCAAGGACATCGTATTCGCTCGTATCGACCGTCGCCGCAAACTGCCTGTGACGACCCTGCTGTATGCGCTGGGTCTGGATCAGGAAGCGATCATGGACGCCTATTACAACACCGTGTCCTACAAGCTGGACAAGAAGAAGGGCTGGGTCACGCCGTTCTTCCCCGAGCGTGTGCGCGGTACCCGTCCTACCTATGATCTGATCGACGCGAAATCCGGTGAAGTGATTGCCGAAGCAGGCAAGAAGGTCACTCCGCGCGCGGTCAAGAAACTGATCGACGAAGGCAGCGTCACTGACCTGCTGGTTCCGTTCGATCACATCGTTGGCAAATACGTCGCCAAGGACATCATCAATGAAGAAAACGGCGCGATCTATGTCGAAGCCGGTGATGAACTGACGCTGGAATATGACAAGGACGGCGATCTGATCGGCGGCACCGTCAAAGAGCTGATGGATGCGGGCATCACTGACATTCCGGTTCTGGACATCGACAACGTCAACGTTGGCCCCTACATGCGCAACACCATGGCTCAGGACAAGAACCTGAACCGTGAAAGCGCGCTGATGGACATCTACCGCGTCATGCGCCCAGGCGAGCCGCCCACCGTCGAGGCTGCGTCGGCCCTGTTCGACACCCTGTTCTTCGACAGCGAGCGTTATGACCTGTCCGCCGTTGGCCGGGTAAAGATGAACATGCGTCTGGCTCTGGACGCGCCGGATACCCTGCGCACCCTGCGCCGCGAAGACATCGTGGCCTGCATCAAGGCGCTGGTGGAACTGCGTGACGGCAAGGGCGACATCGACGATATCGACCACCTCGGCAACCGTCGTGTGCGTTCGGTCGGTGAACTGATGGAAAACCAGTACCGGGTCGGCCTGCTGCGCATGGAGCGCGCGATCAAAGAGCGTATGTCGTCGGTCGAAATCGACACCGTCATGCCGCAGGATCTGATCAACGCGAAACCGGCTGCGGCTGCTGTTCGTGAATTCTTCGGCTCGTCGCAGCTGTCGCAGTTCATGGACCAGACCAACCCGCTGTCCGAGGTTACCCACAAACGCCGTCTCTCGGCGCTTGGCCCGGGTGGTCTGACACGTGAGCGTGCGGGCTTTGAGGTTCGCGACGTGCACCCGACCCACTATGGCCGGATGTGCCCGATTGAAACGCCGGAAGGTCCGAACATCGGTCTGATCAACTCGCTGGCCACCTTCGCCCGCGTGAACAAGTATGGCTTCATCGAAACACCGTATCGCGTCGTCAAGGACGCCGAGGTGACCGATGAGGTCCACTACATGTCCGCGACCGAGGAAATGCGTCACACCGTGGCGCAGGCGAACGCGACGCTGGATGCAGATGGCAAGTTCATCAACGATCTGGTTTCGACCCGTCAGGCCGGTGACTACACCCTCGCCCCGCGCGAGAATGTGGACCTGATCGACGTGTCGCCGAAACAGCTGGTTTCGGTCGCCGCATCGCTGATCCCGTTCCTTGAAAATGACGACGCTAACCGCGCTCTGATGGGCTCGAACATGCAACGTCAGGCGGTTCCGCTGCTGCGGGCCGAGGCGCCGCTGGTCGGTACCGGGATCGAGGAAAAGGTTGCGATCGACTCGGGCGCTGCAATTCAGGCGAAACGCGCAGGTATCATCGACCAGGTCGATGCCCAGCGTATCGTTATCCGCGCCACCGAGGATCTGGAACTGGGCGACGCTGGCGTTGACATCTATCGTCTGCGCAAATTCCAGCGTTCGAACCAGAACACCTGCATCAACCAGCGTCCGCTGATCAAGGTGGGTGACACCGTCCAGAAGGGCGAGGTCATTGCCGACGGTCCGTCGACCGATATGGGTGAACTGGCCCTGGGTAAGAACGTGGTCGTCGCGTTCATGCCGTGGAACGGTTACAACTACGAAGACTCGATCCTGATCTCGGAGCGTATCGCGCGTGACGACGTCTTTACCTCGGTTCATATCGAGGAATTCGAAGTCGCCGCCCGTGACACCAAGCTGGGTCCGGAAGAGATCACCCGCGACATCCCGAACGTCGGTGAAGAAGCGCTGCGCAACCTCGACGAGGCGGGCATCGTTTACATCGGTGCGGATGTTGAACCGGGTGATATTCTGGTCGGCAAGATCACACCGAAGGGCGAAAGCCCGATGACCCCGGAAGAAAAGCTGCTGCGCGCCATCTTTGGTGAGAAAGCATCTGACGTGCGCGACACCTCGCTGCGCGTGAAGCCGGGCGATTACGGTACGGTCGTTGAAGTCCGCGTCTTCAACCGTCACGGCGTCGAGAAAGACGAACGTGCGCTGCAGATCGAGCGTGAGGAAGTCGAACGTCTGGCCCGTGACCGGGACGACGAATTGGCGATCCTTGACCGCAACATCTATGCGCGTCTGCAGGGCATGATCCTGGGTAAAACCGCTGTCAAAGGCCCGAAAGGCGTCAAGGCAGGGTCGGTGATCACCGAGGAGCTGCTGGAAACCCTGACCCGCGGTCAGTGGTGGCAGCTGGCACTGGAAGACGAGCAGGACGCGCAGGTTGTCGAGGCTCTGAACGAACAGTACGAAGTACTCAAGCGTGCTCTGGACGCTCGTTTCGAAGACAAAGTCGAAAAGGTCCGCCGCGGCGACGACCTGCCGCCGGGTGTGATGAAGATGGTCAAAGTCTTCATCGCTGTTAAGCGCAAGCTGCAGCCGGGCGACAAGATGGCCGGTCGTCACGGGAACAAGGGTGTGATCTCCAAGGTTGTTCCGATGGAAGACATGCCGTTCCTGGCCGATGGTACGCCGGTCGACTTCTGTCTGAACCCGCTGGGTGTGCCTTCGCGTATGAACGTGGGCCAGATCCTTGAAACCCACATGGGTTGGGCCGCACGCGGTCTGGGTCTGAACATCGACGAGGCACTGGGTGAATATCGCCGTTCCGGCGACCTGACCCCGGTCCGCGAGGCGATGAAGCTGGCCTATGGCGAGGATGTCTACGAAGAAGGCATCAGCGGCATGGACGAAGGGCACCTGATCGAGGCGGCGGGCAACGTGGCCCGTGGTGTTCCGATTGCGACCCCGGTCTTTGACGGCGCGAAAGAGGCGGATGTCAACGACGCGCTGGTACGTGCGGGCTTCTCGGAAAGCGGTCAGTCGGTTCTGTTCGACGGTCGCACCGGTGAGCAGTTTGCACGTCCGGTGACCGTGGGCATCAAATACCTGCTGAAACTGCACCACCTGGTGGACGACAAGATCCACGCGCGTTCGACCGGGCCGTACAGCCTGGTTACCCAGCAGCCGCTGGGCGGTAAGGCGCAGTTCGGTGGTCAGCGCTTTGGTGAGATGGAGGTCTGGGCTCTGGAAGCTTACGGCGCCGCCTACACCCTGCAGGAGATGCTGACGGTGAAATCGGATGACGTCGCCGGCCGGACCAAGGTCTATGAGTCGATCGTCAAGGGCGAGGATAACTTTGAAGCGGGCGTACCGGAATCGTTCAACGTTCTGGTGAAAGAAGTCCGTGGCCTCGGCCTGAATATGGAACTCCTGGATGCGGAGGTTGAGGAGTAAGGGCGCTGCCCTTTCTCCCGTCCCCCCTTCCGCAAGATTTGAGGTAACAAATGAACCAGGAAATCACCAACAACCCGTTCAACCCGCTGACGCCGCCGAAAGTTTTCGACGAGATCAAGGTCTCGCTGGCGTCGCCTGAGCGGATCCTGTCTTGGTCCTATGGCGAGATCAAGAAACCCGAAACCATCAACTACCGGACGTTCAAGCCCGAGCGTGACGGCCTGTTCTGCGCGCGTATCTTTGGCCCGATCAAAGATTACGAATGTCTGTGCGGTAAATATAAGCGGATGAAGTATCGCGGCGTTGTCTGCGAGAAATGCGGTGTGGAAGTCACCCTGCAGAAAGTTCGCCGCGAGCGTATGGGCCACATCGAACTGGCCGCGCCCGTCGCACATATCTGGTTCCTGAAGTCGCTGCCGTCCCGCATCGGTCTGATGCTGGACATGACGCTGCGCGATCTGGAACGCGTTCTGTACTTTGAAAACTACGTCGTCATCGAGCCCGGTCTGACCGACCTGACCTACGGCCAGATGCTGACTGAAGAAGAGTATATGGATGCGCAGGATGCCTATGGCATGGACGCGTTCACCGCGAATATCGGTGCCGAAGCCATTCGTGAGATGCTGGCCCAGATCGATCTGGAAGCCGAAGCCGAGCAGCTGCGCGCTGATCTGGCCGAAGCAACCGGCGAATTGAAGCCCAAGAAGATCATCAAACGTCTGAAGGTTGTTGAATCCTTCCTCGAGTCGGGCAACCGCCCCGAGTGGATGGTCATGACCGTGATCCCGGTCATCCCGCCGGAACTGCGTCCGCTGGTTCCGTTGGATGGTGGCCGCTTTGCGACTTCGGATCTGAACGATCTGTATCGCCGCGTCATCAACCGGAACAACCGTCTGAAGCGTCTGATCGAACTGCGCGCGCCTGACATCATCGTCCGCAACGAAAAGCGGATGCTGCAGGAATCCGTGGACGCTCTGTTCGACAACGGCCGTCGTGGCCGCGTGATCACCGGCGCCAACAAGCGTCCGCTGAAATCGCTATCGGACATGCTGAAGGGTAAGCAAGGCCGCTTCCGTCAGAACCTTCTGGGTAAGCGCGTCGACTTCTCGGGCCGTTCGGTCATTGTGACCGGTCCGGAACTCAAGCTGCACCAGTGTGGTCTGCCCAAGAAGATGGCGCTGGAGCTGTTCAAGCCGTTCATCTACTCGCGCCTTGAAGCCAAGGGTCTGTCTTCGACTGTTAAGCAGGCGAAGAAACTGGTCGAGAAAGAGCGTCCCGAAGTGTGGGATATCCTCGACGAGGTGATCCGCGAGCACCCTGTCATGCTGAACCGTGCGCCTACGCTGCACCGTCTTGGCATTCAGGCGTTCGAGCCGGTTCTGATCGAAGGTAAAGCCATCCAGCTACACCCGCTGGTCTGTTCGGCCTTTAACGCCGACTTCGACGGTGACCAGATGGCTGTTCACGTTCCGCTGAGCCTTGAAGCACAGCTGGAAGCCCGTGTTCTGATGATGTCGACGAACAACGTTCTGTCGCCTGCAAACGGCGCGCCGATCATCGTTCCCTCGCAGGACATGATCCTGGGTCTCTACTATGTGACCCTGGAGCGCGAAGGCATGCCGGGTGAAGGCAAGGTCTTTGGTTCGATCGACGAAGTTCAGCATGCGCTGGACGCGGGCGAGGTGCATCTGCACACAAAAATCACCGCGCGGATTACGCAGATCGACGACGAAGGCAACGAAGTTCAGAAGCGTTATGAAACCACTCCGGGCCGTCTGCGTCTGGGTGCGTTGCTGCCGATGAACAACAAGGCGCCTTTCGATCTGGTCAACCGCCTGCTGCGGAAGAAAGAAGTGCAGCAGGTGATCGACACCGTCTACCGCTACTGCGGTCAGAAAGAGTCGGTCATCTTCTGTGACCAGATCATGTCGATGGGCTTCAAAGAGGCGTTCAAGGCCGGTATTTCGTTCGGCAAGGACGACATGGTGATCCCCGATGGCAAATGGGGCATCGTGGACGATACCCGTGGTCAGGTTAAGGACTTTGAACAGCAGTACATGGACGGCCTGATCACTCAGGGCGAAAAGTACAACAAAGTCGTCGACGCCTGGTCCAAGTGTAACGACCGCGTCACCGAAGCGATGATGAGCACGATCTCATCCTCCGAACGTGACGCCGCGGGTGCCGAACAGGAACCGAACTCGGTCTACATGATGGCCCACTCGGGTGCGCGTGGCTCGGTCACGCAGATGAAGCAGCTGGGCGGCATGCGCGGCCTGATGGCCAAGCCGAACGGCGACATCATCGAAACGCCGATCATCTCGAACTTTAAGGAAGGTCTGACCGTTCTTGAATACTTCAACTCGACCCACGGTGCCCGTAAGGGTCTGTCGGATACCGCTCTGAAGACGGCGAACTCGGGTTACCTGACCCGTCGTCTGGTGGACGTGGCGCAGGACTGCATCGTTCGTGAGATCGACTGCGGAACCGAGCGCGCGATCACTGCGGAAGCAGCGGTTAACGACGGTGAGGTTGTCGCTTCGCTGGCCGAACGTGTGCTGGGCCGTGTCTCGGCCGACGATGTTCTGCGTCCGGGTACGGACGAGGTGATCGTGGCCGCTGGTCAGCTGATCGACGAACGCATGGCCGACACCATCGATGAAGCCGGTGTTGCGTCGATGCGCATCCGTTCGCCTCTGACCTGTGAGTCTGAGGAAGGCGTTTGTGCAACCTGCTACGGTCGTGACCTTGCACGCGGTACCATGGTGAACACGGGTGAGGCTGTCGGCATCATCGCCGCCCAGTCCATCGGTGAACCCGGTACGCAGCTGACGATGCGGACCTTCCACATCGGCGGTGTTGCACAAGGTGGTCAGCAGTCGTTCCAGGAAGCCAGTCAGGACGGTGTGGTTGTCTTTGAGAACCCGCAGATTCTGGTCAATTCCGCAGGCGAAAGCCTGGTCATGGGCCGGAACATGAAGCTGGTGATCAACGACGAACACGGCGAAGAGCGTGCCAGCCACAAGCTGGGCTACGGCTCCAAGCTGTTCGTCAAGGACGGCACCAAGGTTGCGCGTGGCGACAAGCTGTTCGAGTGGGATCCCTACACCCTGCCGATCATCGCCGAAAAAGCCGGTACCGCGAAATACGTTGATCTGGTTTCGGGCCTTGCTGTCCGTGACGAGACCGACGAAGCAACCGGTATGACCCAGAAGATCGTGATCGACTGGCGCGCGGCCCCCAAAGGCAGCGACCTCAAGCCCGAGATCATTCTGGTCGGTGAAGATGGCGAGCCGGTCCGCAACGATGCGGGCAACCCGGTTCACTATCCGATGTCGGTGGATGCGATCCTGTCGGTCGAAGATGGTCAGACCATCGAAGCCGGTGACGTTGTTGCGCGTATCCCGCGTGAAGGCGCCAAGACCAAGGACATCACCGGTGGTCTGCCGCGTGTGGCCGAACTGTTCGAAGCCCGCCGTCCGAAAGATCACGCGATCATCGCAGAAGCCGACGGTTACGTGCGCTTTGGCCGCGACTACAAGAACAAGCGCCGCATCAGCATCGAACCGGCAGACGATTCGCTGGAGCCGATCGAGTACATGGTGCCCAAGGGCAAGCATATCCCGGTCGCGGAAGGTGACTTCATCCAGAAGGGTGAATACCTGATGGACGGTAACCCGGCTCCGCATGACATCCTGTCCATCATGGGTGTCGAAGCGCTGGCGGATTACATGATCGACGAGGTGCAGGACGTTTATCGTCTGCAGGGCGTGAAGATCAACGACAAGCACATCGAAGTCATCGTGCGCCAGATGCTGCAGAAGTGGGAGATCCTGGATTCAGGCGACACCACCCTGCTGAAAGGCGAGCATGTCGACAAGCAGGAGTTTGACGCAGCCAACGAGAAGACACTCTCGCGTGGTGGACGTCCGGCTCAGGGCGAACCGATCCTCTTGGGGATCACCAAAGCCTCGCTGCAGACACGTTCGTTCATCTCGGCGGCGTCGTTCCAGGAAACCACCCGCGTGCTGACCGAAGCTTCGGTTCAGGGCAAGAAGGACAAGCTGGTTGGCCTGAAAGAGAACGTCATCGTTGGACGTCTGATCCCCGCCGGTACCGGTGGTGCGACACAGCGTGTCCGCCACATCGCCCAGCAGCGCGACAATGTGGTGATCGAGGCACGTCAGGAAGAGGCAGAGGCCGCAGCGGCTCTTGCAGCACCTATCATGGAAGACGACATCATCGGGGATGAGCTGGACGTACTGGTTGAAACTCCGGAAAGCCGCGAGTAACTAACGGCAGATACTTACCGGAAAGGCCCCGCAGTTTGCGGGGCCTTTTCTATTGGGTCAGATGCTCTCAAGCGTGGAAGCTCATATTCGAAAGGCGCCGCAAAGCAGTCTTTCACAGTTATGGTCGCAAGGCCCGGTTGGTTTGGGTGCCTCTAGCTACTTCCCGCTTGTTCCGCATAAGATTTGGCGTCAAACCAACCCTGCGAAGACTGAACCTTCAAATCGGCATTCAAGTCCCATTCTTCCCAACCATGGATCTTTAGTGGCCGGTCAGTAGCAGCATCGTGCCCTGTAAACGTCCACAAAAATAGAACATGATCTTCCGAGATGCGTACATCATCGCATGTCAGCGACAAGTCAGGCACATCCCGGAAAAAACCAGCCGCCATGTCACGCACGCGGGAATTTCCAGACCAGGGTTCACCTCGGTTGATCACGATTTCACCGTCCTGTGTATAGAACGACGCGACAGCATCCGGGGACTTCGAGTTCCACGCCTTTGTATAGCTCTGCGCCATCTGCATTATTGTCGTCGGGTTCATCTTGTACTCCTCTTGGTTTTTCATGCGACTCAATCATCGAAAATTCGGAGTAATTGCGCTTGAGGAGGGCATGTGGAAACGCTTAGGATTTTATTGTGGTTTACACTGCTTCAACACGAGGCTCTGGCCGAGGCGCTGAGAGGTACACGTTTGGTGAGTTCACGCTGGACGTAAATCGGCACACGCTGACAAAGTCTCGCGAAGCAGTGCCAATTGAGCCAAAAGTCTTCGATCTTCTCAGACTCCTTCTTGAAAACGCGGGCGAGCTGATTACACGCGACAGATTGATTGCCGAGATTTGGAAGGGCCGCGTGGTCTCGGACTCCGCGATTAGTGCATGCGTCGCATCGGCGCGGCGCGCAGTGGACGACGACGGGCAGAAGCAAGCTGTTATCAGAACGGTCGCGCGGCGCGGTTTCACCTGTTGCGCAGTTGTTGAAGCTGAGGTCGTGGACGCTCCACACCCCCAAAGAACACTGGCGCCAAGACTGCAATTCACCAAGAGCCGAGAGCAAAAGTCGCTTGCTTATGCGATAGCGGGCGATGGTCCGCCAATCATCTACACAACCTTCGGCGGGACCAGTATCGAAGCGAACTGGTCCTCTCCGTTTTTTCGCCCGCTATTTGATGCGATCTGCGCGCAAAACACATTGGTCGTCTTTGACGAAGTTGGCAGTGGTCAATCCGAATTGAATATGGCGTCCGCAGGGGTTGAGGCTGTGGCACACGAAATACTCAGCGTGGCCGATGCCGCAGGGTTTGATCGTTTCGGGCTGTTTAGCCAATCCGGTTCTGCACTGTCTGCAATCTACCTTGCGGCCCACTTTCCAGAACGTGTTTCGGCAATGGTTCTGAATGGAGGATACGCCGAAGGGCGCACTCTTCGACCGGAAGCTAGCGGCACAAAAGAAATGTTTGGTATGATCTCTGAGGCTTGGGACAACCCGGACAGCAACTTTCTTCTCGCGTACTCGTTGCTTTATTTCCCGGAAGGTCCACTTGACCTGGCAAAAGACATTGTCGAGATCATGAATGAAGCGTGCCCTGCCGAGAATATTCTGAGAATGCGGCAGGCTATGAACAATGCTTCAGTGGTTGACCTGCTTCCACAAGTGCAGTCCCCAACACTAATCGTGCATGCGCGCAAAGACAGGATCCACCCTCTTGAACAAGCGCGAATGCTGGCGGCCGGCATTCCTGAGTCCCAGCTTCTTATCCTTGATTCCGCAAATCATGTTCCAATGCCTTCCAGTCCGGATTGGGAGGCATTCTTGGAGGCAACGATCAGCTTTTTGAATGCGTGAACCGATCCGGCTTTCAGGGGATTGATGCGCCAATCAGTTTTCTGCAATTCGCATTGGTCCGATCTGCGCGGGTATATTGACAGTTGGCGTTAGACATTTGACCAATACTCAATACCTGAATCTCCGGACTTTGACTGAATGACACCCAACGTGAAAGGCGCCCTCTTGATGATGGGCAGCATGGCGGCGTTTACCGTGAACGATACACTGGTAAAGCTGGTTGGCCAGGATATGCACCTGTTTCAGCTGGTCACCATGCGCGGCGTTTTGGCGACGGTTCTGATCTATACTCTGGCGCGGCATCTGGGCGCGCTGCACCTGAACTTTCCGCGACATGATCGCTGGCTTGTCGCCATCCGATCTGTTTGCGAACTGTTGGCCACGCTCTTTTTCCTGACTGCGCTGATGCATATGCCTTTGGCAAACGTCACGGCGGTGCTTCAGGCCCTGCCTCTGACCGTCACTCTGGGGGCTGCCTTGTTTTTTGGGGAAACCGTGGGCTGGCGCAGAAAGATCGCCATTGGTGTCGGATTCCTCGGAATGCTGTTGATCGTCCGCCCGGGACCGGACGGATTCAGCATCTATGCCGTCTACGCATTGATTACGGTGGCCGTGATCACTGTCCGGGACCTGATAACGCGGCGCATGTCGGTCGAGGTTCCGTCCATGGTCGTGACGCTGGCTGCTTCGCTGACCATTACGCTCAGCGCCGGAGTGGCATCGGCGGTGACCGGCTGGACACCAGTAACGGTGGGTACCGGTATTCTGATTGCCTCGGCGGCGGTGCTTGTACTGCTGGGCTACCTGTTCAGCGTCATGGTCATGCGTGTGGGCGAGGTGGGTTTCGTCGCGCCGTTTCGTTATTCCGGCGTTCTCTGGGCATTGGGTCTGGGATGGCTGGTCTTTGGTGACTGGCCGGATGCAGTCACGATGTTGGGTGCGGTGCTGGTGGTGGGCGCCGGCCTGTTTACCCTGTTCCGGGAACGTGTCAGCAAGGACGGGGCGCAGGCAGACTAAAATCCGGCACCGTCTTGCAAGGCCGGTCAGATGCCCTCATAAGCGCGCGAACCGGTCCTTACGGCCCCTGTTCTGGCGCGGCTGTTGACACCCGGTCCGACTCCCCCTATACGCGCGTCATCTCGGTTCAGGGGGCCGCCCCGAAGCCGATTCCAGTAATGAACTGGTCAAGGCCCGGACAATTTTGCAGTTCGCGCCCTCTGATAACCAACCGCGACGTTCACCTCGGAATGGGAACGCTCGCGGGTTTTGCGCTTGTGGACGCATGAGTGCAGCAAATTTAACCGCACGCATCACGCGTGCATGCCATGTGTGTTGCAAAACGGGGATATAACCGGAATGCCAACGATCCAACAGCTGATCCGCAAGCCGCGGCAGCCGAAAGTAAAACGCTCGAAGTCCATGCACCTGGAGCAGTGCCCGCAGAAGCGCGGCGTTTGCACCCGCGTGTACACCACCACACCGAAGAAACCGAACTCGGCTATGCGTAAGGTTGCCAAGGTGCGCCTGACCAACGGGTTCGAGGTCATCTCGTACATCCCCGGTGAAAGCCACAACCTGCAGGAACACTCGGTTGTTCTGATCCGTGGCGGCCGTGTAAAAGACCTTCCCGGTGTGCGTTACCACATCCTGCGCGGTGTTCTGGATACTCAGGGCGTCAAAGACCGTAAGCAGCGTCGTTCGAAATACGGCGCGAAGCGTCCCAAGTAAGAAGGAGAGGCTGATATGTCACGTCGTCACGCCGCCGAAAAACGCGAAGTTCTGCCTGACGCCAAATTTGGCGACAAGGTTCTGACCAAATTCATGAACAACCTGATGATCGACGGCAAAAAGTCGGTCGCAGAGCGCATCGTCTACAACGCCTTTGACCGCGTTGAGACCAAGATCAAGCGCGCCCCTGTCGAAGTGTTCCACGAAGCACTCGACAACATCAAACCGTCGGTCGAGGTTCGCTCGCGCCGGGTTGGTGGTGCAACCTATCAGGTTCCGGTCGAAGTTCGCCCCGAGCGCCGCGAAGCACTGGCCATCCGCTGGCTGATCACTGCTGCGCGCGGCCGCAACGAAAACACCATGGAAGAGCGCCTTGCAGGCGAGCTGCTGGACGCCGTTCAGTCCCGCGGTACCGCCGTCAAGAAGCGCGAAGACACCCACAAGATGGCCGAGGCTAACAAAGCCTTCAGCCATTACCGTTGGTAATTCCAGAGGCTTATCAAAATGGCACGCGAATATACACTCAACCACTACCGTAACTTCGGTATCATGGCGCATATCGATGCGGGTAAGACAACCTGCTCGGAACGCATCCTGTATTACACCGGCAAATCCCACAACATCGGTGAGGTGCACGATGGTGCAGCCACCATGGACTGGATGGAGCAGGAGCAGGAACGCGGCATCACCATCACTTCGGCTGCGACCACCACCTTCTGGGAGCGCACCGAAGACGGTCAGACTGCTGACTCGCCCAAGCACCGCCTGAACATCATCGACACCCCCGGCCACGTTGACTTCACCATCGAAGTCGAACGCTCGCTGGCGGTTCTCGACGGTGCCGTCTGCGTTCTGGACGCAAACGCCGGTGTTGAGCCTCAGACCGAAACCGTGTGGCGTCAGGCTGACCGCTACAAGGTTCCGCGTATGGTTTTCGTCAACAAGATGGACAAGATCGGCGCGGACTTCTTCAACTGCGTTCGCATGATCGAAGACCGCACCGGCGCCCGCGCGGTTCCGGTTGGTATTCCGATCGGCGCCGAGTCCGAGCTGGAAGGTCTGGTTGACCTGGTTACCATGGAAGAATGGCTGTGGCAGGGCGAAGACCTGGGCGCAAGCTGGGTCAAAGCTCCGATCCGCGACAGCTTGAAAGACATGGCTGACGAATGGCGCGGCAAGATGATCGAAGCGGCCGTCGAAATGGACGACGACGCGATGATGGAATACCTGGAAGGCAATGAGCCCGACGTTCCGACCCTGCGCGCCCTGCTGCGCAAAGGTACCCTGGAAATCGCGTTCGTTCCGGTTCTGGGTGGTTCGGCGTTCAAGAACAAAGGCGTTCAGCCGCTGCTCAACGCTGTGATCGACTATCTGCCCAGCCCGCTGGACGTTGTCGATTACATGGGCTTCAAACCCGGCGACGAGGAAGAAGTTCGTGACATCGCACGTCGTGCGGACGACAACATGGCCTTCTCGGGCCTGGCGTTCAAAATCATGAACGACCCCTTCGTTGGCTCGCTGACCTTCACCCGGATTTACTCGGGCACCATGAACAAGGGTGACTCGATCCTGAACTCGACCAAAGGTAAGAAAGAGCGCATCGGTCGTATGATGATGATGCACTCCAACAACCGGGAAGAGATCGAAGAAGCGTTTGCAGGCGACATCATCGCGCTGGCGGGTCTGAAAGACACCACCACCGGTGACACCCTGTGTGACGCGAAGGATCCGGTGGTTCTGGAAACCATGACCTTCCCCGATCCGGTGATCGAGATCGCGGTCGAGCCCAAAACCAAGGGCGACCAGGAAAAGATGTCCCAGGGTCTGGCCCGTCTGGCCGCCGAAGACCCGTCCTTCCGCGTGGAAACCGACCTGGAATCGGGTCAGACCATCATGAAGGGCATGGGCGAACTTCACCTGGACATCCTGGTGGACCGTCTCAAGCGCGAGTTCAAGGTCGAGGCGAACATCGGTGCACCTCAGGTGGCATACCGTGAAACCATCTCGATGCCTGTCGAACACACCTACACCCACAAGAAACAGTCGGGTGGTTCGGGTCAGTTCGCCGAAGTCAAGCTGGAGATCCAGCCGACCGAGGCGGGCGAAGGCTATTCGTTCGAAAGCCGCATCGTTGGTGGTGCTGTTCCGAAGGAATACATCCCCGGTGTTGAAAAAGGCATCAACTCGGTCATGGACAGCGGCCCGCTGGCTGGCTTCCCCGTGATCGACTTCAAGGTTGCCCTGTTGGACGGTAAGTTCCACGACGTTGACTCGAGCGTTCTGGCGTTCGAAATCGCATCGCGGATGTGTATGCGTGAAGGCATGCGCAAAGCTGGCGCGAAACTGCTGGAACCGATCATGAAGGTCGAAGTGATCACCCCGGAAGAATACACCGGCGGTATCATCGGCGACCTGACCTCGCGTCGGGGCCAGGTGTCTGGTCAGGAACCACGCGGCAACGCAATCGCGATCGACGCGTTTGTTCCGCTGGCGAACATGTTCGGCTACATCAACACCCTGCGTTCGATGTCGTCGGGCCGTGCCCAGTTCACCATGCAGTTCGACCACTACGATCCAGTTCCGCAGAACATCTCGGACGAGATTCAGGCGAAATACGCATAAGCGAAGATTTGAGGGAGCTCGGTTAACGGGCTCCCTTCATTACCGAAAAAGGAGGCCATCATGGCAAAGGAAAAGTTTGAGCGTACAAAACCGCACGTCAACATCGGCACGATTGGCCACGTTGACCATGGTAAAACGACGCTGACCGCAGCAATCACCAAGTATTTCGGC
>NZ_JBQFRI010000019.1:0-24922 GCF_056537325.1 Ruegeria sp. CF5
CGGAAACAAATCCGAAATCGGCATCATCGCCGAGCCAATAATCCCAAACGCATGCTCAATACCATGCATCTGCAGTACCTTAACAAAGGCCTC
Organism: Ruegeria sp. CF5; assembly: GCF_056537325.1. Taxonomy (NCBI): domain Bacteria; kingdom Pseudomonadati; phylum Pseudomonadota; class Alphaproteobacteria; order Rhodobacterales; family Roseobacteraceae; genus Ruegeria; species Ruegeria sp. CF5. The sequence continues at coordinate 94 of NZ_JBQFRI010000019.1, forward strand.
TTCCGTCGTCATCTTCATGAGTTTTTTCCTTTTGAGTGAGTGTCGGTGTGGCGGATCAGGCCACTTCATCCTTGAGGTAGTACCAGATATAGGCAAAGCGCTGACCCAACCGGCGGAAGGGCGTCAGCACGCCATGGCTGGGAAGCGGCGATGTAAAAATCGGCAGGTTGAACACCTCATCCTTCACGCCGGCAATTTGTTGCGCCATACGGCGCCCGGCCTGCGCCGAATACATGACACCATTACCGCCATATCCCATCGCGTAAAAGATACGCTCGTCAGGATTGGGCTGGAAAATACGCGGCATCATGTCGTGGCTGACGTCAACCCAACCCCACCACGAGTAGTCCAGATTGATATCTTCCAGAGCCGGAAACTTACGCGCCAGACCCTTCTTGAGAAGCTCCAGATGCTTGCCGTTTTCCGCGTCGCGACCGGTCACGGCCGAACGGCTGCCGATCTGCATCCGGTTATCAGGAAGCAGGCGGTAATAGTGTCGCAACGTCCGGGTATCAGTAAGTGGCGATTTCGTCTGAATGCCACATTCCTCTAATTCGGACTGGGTCAGCGGCCGCGTCACCAGAGAGTTGGACAGGATCGGCATCAGCCGGTGTTTTGTCTTGGTGTTCAGCCCCGGCGGCGTGTACCCTGCGGTCGCCATCGCAACAGTCTTTGCCCTGACGATACCACCCGGTGTACGCAGGTGGTGCACACCATTTTTGGTTTCCCAACCCATCACCGGGCTGCCGGTGTGGATTTTGACACCCAAACGCCGGGCCATGTTCACATAGCCAAACGCCAACTTGCCTGCGTGGATGCAGGTTCCGTCGGGCTCCCACATGGCGCCGTGCGCTTCCATGTCGCGGACATGTTCGGCATGCAGTTCCTCGCGCCCGATGATGCGGGAGGCGTAACCGAACGTTTCGTTGAGCAGCGCACTTTCCTTTTCAAGACCCGGCAGGACCTTGGCACGATGCGCGATGTAGTAGTGCCCGCCCGGCTGAGGGTCGCAGTCGATGTCGTCACTGGCGATAAGATCATTGAACAGCTCGAACGCTTCGGAAACTTCGCGATGCATTCCCTTGGCCGTTTCAACACCCCAGCGCTGAATCCATTGCGACCGTTTCAGCCGCCCGGACGAAATTTGTGCCTGCCCACCATTGCGGGTCGAGCAGCCCCAGGCCACAGTATTTGCTTCAAGAACAACGGCTTGGATGCCATGTTCCTTGGCAAGGTGAATAGCGGTCGAAAGGCCGGTATAGCCCGAACCGATGACAACGACATCCGCGTCCATATCGCCGGAAACGGGTCCGTCATCTTCGGGCGGGGTGCCCGCTGTACCAATCCAATATGTCGGGGCATGGTCGCGGTTATGACCCGGACCGGCGTCGATAATAGGATCGTATTTCGGGTCATAGCTGGTTTTTGGCCAGTGACGCGGGATGCTGTTGTCCACCATTCTTGTTTTTCTCCGGGGCTGCGCGCAGGGCGGCGGATCAGGCTTTGAACATCGGGCGCGTCTTACGAAGCGCCTGTTTTACGACAATTTTTCCGTCACGAACGGTGAACAGATCGGCGCCTTCGGCCTCGATCCGCATGCCGTTGGCATCGGTACCCGAGAAGGTCCATTCCGATACTGCACGGTCGCCGTGAACGAAGTGGCTGTGGTGATCCCAATGGGCGTCTTTCATACCGGCCCAGACGCCCGAGAACGCGGCGGCGATGGCCTCAGAACCTTCAACCTTGTTGCCATATTTCTCGTCACCGGCGACGGTGTAGAACACACAGTCGTCGGCAAAGTGGGTCATCACACCGTCGATGTCGTGACGGTTGAACGCGTCGAACGTGTCGGCCAGGTCCTGCGCGGTCAGGGTTTTGTTCATTTTGTACTTCCTTTTCAGAGGGGTTGTTACGTTTCGTACGTGTTCGGTACGATCAGCGTCGGGATTTTGGAGCGCCGCAGAACGCGCTTGGCGACGGTGCCCAGAAAGGTGTGCGAGAAGCCGTGGTCATGCGCGCCCAGCACGATCAGGTCGCACTCCAGCTCGACCGAACGGCGCAGGATCACTTCTGCCGGGTGGCCGTCGGTGACCTCGATCGAGGTCACCTGTTCGCGGATTTTGGCGTCATCGCCGGTGAAGTTCGCCCAGAAATTGGCCTGCCGTTCCGCCAGAACCTGACGCACCATTTCATGACGGCGCTTCATCGCGGTCTTTCGGGTGTCTTCGTTCAGGATGAACATCTCCATCGTGATCTTGGCGTCATCCGACAGCGGCTCATTCACGTGCAGGACGTGAATTTGCGCTCCGGTCGCCTGCGCTATGCTGGCAGCATGGCGCAGGGCGTGGGTCGAGTTGGCCGACAGGTCCGTGGCAAACAGGATGTTGGTGACCAGTTGTTTCATGTCGTCATCCTTTCCGGGTCAGTAGCCCAGCAGCCGTGGCAACCACAGCGACAGTTCGGGGAAGAAGGCGATGATGAAGATCGCGATAGTGTTGGCAGCCGCAAACGGCAGCGCCCGCAACGAGATCTGTTCAATCGTGATGTTCGAGATACCCGAGGCGATGAACAGGTTCTCACCCAGCGGCGGCGTCTGGAAGCCGATGCCAAGGGTACAGACCATCACCACACCAAAGTGGATCGGGTCGATGCCCACCGAATAGGCCACGGGCAGCATCACCGGAACCAAGATCAGGATGGTGGCCAGTGTCTCCATGAACATGCCGACAAACAGCAGGAAGAAGATGATCAGTGCCCAGATCACATAGAGGTTGTCGGTAAAGCTCAGCATCGAGTCCGCAATGATCGCCGGAATCTGGTTTTCCACCAGCAAACGGCCAAACACGGTTGCCGTGAACAGGATCAGCAGCACGCGACCGGTCAGCCATGTGGTTGCTTCGAGCGACTGGAAGAACGACGCCCATGTCAGTTCGCGATAGATCACGACACCTACGACCAGCGTGTAGAAAATCGCGACGATGGCGGCCTCGGTCGGTGTGAAAAAGCCGGTATAGATACCGCCAAGGATCACCAGCGGCGCCATCAAGGACCAGAAACCGCGATACATCTCGCAGAATACATTGCGGATGGACCAGCCTTCGGCCGAGCCCTTGTATCCACGCTTTTTCGACATGAAAAAGTTCAGGATCAACAGGCTGGTGGCGATCAGGAAAGCCGGGACGAACCCTGCGATGAACAGTTTCGAGATCGAAACCGACTGGAAGGTGCCGAATTTCTCGACCGCTTCCGGCGGAGGCGCCATACCGAGCGCGGCAATGCCGAAGATCACCATCGGGATGGAGGGAGGAATGATAATCCCGAGGCCGCCCGAGGAGGCCGTGATCGCCGAGGCATAGCCGCGCTCATACCCGCGGTCGATCATCGCAGGGATCATCAGCATCCCCACCGCCGCGGTTGTTGCCGGGCCCGAGCCCGAGATGGCACCAAAGAAAAGACAGGCCATGACGGTCGCCGCCGAGATCCCGCCGGTGAACGGACCGGCCAGACTTTCGGCAACATTGATCAGGCGTTTTGAGATACCGGCGGCCTCCATCAGGGCCCCGGCAAGAATGAATGCGGGCAACGCCATCAGCGGGAAGGACCCGACCGAGGTAAAGGCGATCTGCACGAATTTGATCGGGTTGTCGCCCAGATACAGGAACGAGACCAGCGAGGCGACGCCCAGTGCAACTGTGATCGGGGCGCCGATCAGCAGCAGAAACAAGAATGATCCAAACAGGATTGTGACGATTTCGGATTCCATGATTTTTCCTCCCTGCCTCAGTCGTGCTTTGCCGCTTCGGCGGCAGCTTTGATTTCATCGAGGTCGATCTGATCGGGATCGTGGATGTCTTCGCCTTTGATCAGGCGGCGGTAATTCACCTGAATGATGCGGAAGGTCATCAGCGCAAAGGCGATGGGCAGCACCATGTAGATGTATTTCATCTCGATGCCCAAAGTCTGGGATTTCCAGAACTTGTTCATCTTGTTGAAGACGAAATCGGTCGCCAGATAGAGGAAGTAGACATTGAAGAAGAGCCAGAAGAGATCGGCAAACGCTTCGATGTACTTGATCGAACCGTCAGGCAGGAACTTGAACTGGAATGTCACGCGGTTATGCGCGCCTTTTAGGGCCGCATAGCTGGCGCCGAAATAGACGAACCAGACGAACATGTAGACCGAGAGCTCTTCGATCCAGCTGATCGAAAAGCCGAAGATTTCGCGCGCCACGATCTGCACGAACAGCAGGATGACAAAGCCGGTCAACAATATCCGGCATATGACGCTTTCTATATTGTCCAGAAACTTCCAGAACATATGGTTTCCCTCCTCCCTGAGACGGGAAGAGCGCCGTGGCGCTCTTCCTCCTATCGCTCTGCGGCGATTATTGCTGGACCGGGTCGCGGCCGATGGCGGCCAGAACGGCGTTCATCTTTTCGACGCCACCGATGGAGTCGTAGAACTGCGGCCATACGGCCTCGGTCGCGAGCTGGATGAATTCGGCCTCGTCATTCTCGGGATCGACGATTTCCATGCCCTTGGCGACCAGCTCTTCTTTGATCGCGGCCTCGGAGTCGCGCAGGAACTGAGCCGATTTCAGGGTCGCTTCCTGTCCCGCTTCGAGGATCATCTGCTGCTCTTCTTCGCTGAGGCTCTGGAACACGGATTCCGAGATGATCAGCGGTTCGATCGAGAAGATGTAACGCAGGTTGGTGACGTGGTCCTGAACCTCGTAGAACTTCATTGCGTTGATGGTCATGTACGGGTTGTCCTGACCGTCGACGACTTTGGTCTGCAGACCGGTGAAGGTTTCCGACCAGGCCATCGGGGTCGGGCTGATGCCCCATGCCTTGTAGGTTTCGATCATGATCTCGTTCTTGGGAACGCGGATGACCAGATCCTGCAGGTCGGCAACCGAAGTAACCGGTTTCTTCGAGTTGGTCAGGCGACGGAAGCCGGTATAGGTCCACGCGATGATGCGGACACCTGCGTCACGGATGGTGTTTTCCGTCAGTTCCTGACCGATCGGGCCTTGGGTCAGGGTTTCGGCGTCTTCCAGGCTGAGGATGACGTAAGGCAGGGTGAACACGCCCACCGACGGCGAGAACGGTGTGACGTTGTTGATTGCCAGCAGCGACATGTCCAGCGTGCCGATGGCCGCTTCGTTCACGGTGTCCTGTTCGGAACCCAGCTGACCGTTCAGGAACAGGGTGCCGGTGTGTTCACCACCTGATTTTTCTTCCAGAGCTTCGACAAAGAACTTGCCGGTTGCTTCCTGCGGGCTGCCCGCACTGTCGCCAACCGCGATCTTGAAGTTCTTCGCGTCGGCTGCGCCCGCTACCATCAGGGCCGCCACGGATACAGCAGCGGTGAAGGTGCCAAGCTTGTTGATGAATGACATGGATGTCCTCCCATTTGTCAGGTTTTCGAGGAGCGCGCCGGCCAGGGGAGAGTTGGCCAGTCCGATTCTGCCTCGGCGGCGCGAACGTATCTTGCGCAAACCGTTTCTTCGTTGCTAATCTTTGCGCGAAAGGTTTCACAAATATCGAACTTGAGAGATGTCCCGGAAATCACTTGCCACACGGATCAGCGACACCGACATCCGCCTGCTGCGGATATTCAAGACAGTGGTCGAAAGCGGCGGTCTGTCGGCGGCAGAAATCGACCTGAACATCGGCAAATCGACGATCTCGAAACACATCTCGGATCTGGAGCTTCGGCTGAACCTGAAGTTGTGCAATCGCGGTCCCGGCGGGTTTTCCCTGACCGAAGACGGCCAGAAGGTATTGCACGCCGCCGAGAATCTGCTGATTTCGGTATCGCAGTTCAGGACCGAGGTGAACGAGATCAAGGAACAACTGGCGGGAACGATCCGGGTGGCCCTGTTCGATCAGTGTGCGTCAAACCCCGAAGCTCACCTGTCGCGGACCATTGCCGAATTCAACAAATCCGCCCCCGCCGTCGAGATTGAACTGTCGCTTGAGCCTCCCAACGTGATCGAGACGATGGTCATCAGCGGACGGCTTGATCTGGGCATCGTCGCGCTGCACCGGCCCTCACCCAGCCTGAACTATGTGCCGCTATATGGAGAGAACATGTATCTGTATTGCGGGCATGGGCATCCCCTGTACGGCGCGCAGGGATCGGGGCTGAGCATGTCGGACGTGCAATCCTTTGGCTATGCGGGCATCAGCGTCAGCTCTCCCAATCAGATGGTTGGCCAGCGGCTGGGCTTTCGGCGCGCGGCCAAGGTTCAGAACGAACAGGCACTGGCAATTCTGATCATGTCGGGCCGGTATATGGGGTTTTTGCCCGATCATCTTGCAAAAGAGTTTGTGGACAAAAACCAGATGCAGGCCGTTCTGCCCGAGATGTTTCACTATCGCTCGAATTTCGCCGCCATCGCCAGAAAGCACCCGGCGCCGACGCGGGTTTCCAAGCTGTTTCTGGATCATCTGAGCCGCCAACACATGAGCAACGCACAGGCAGCAGAAACAGTCATCTGACTGTTTCCGGAAACAGCAAAGGCCCCCGCGTGGGCGGGGGCCTGTACCGGAAGTTTAGAGAATATCAGCCGATAATCGCATTCAGAGTGGCGCTTGGGCGCATGACTGCGGCAGTCTTGGCAGGGTCGGTGTGATAATATCCGCCCAGATCAGCGGGCTTACCCTGTGCAGCTGCCAGTTCACCCAGAATCTCGCCTTCTTTTTCGGCCAGTTCCGCAGCGATCGGGGCAAAGAATGCCGCCAGTTCGGCATCATCCGACTGTGCCGCCAGTGCCTCGGCCCAGTAGCGGGCAAACCAGTAGTGGCTGTCACGGTTGTCAGGCTGACCCACCTTGCGGCTTGGGGACCGGTTGTTGTCCAGAATGCCCTGCGTCGCAGCCTCGGCCGCGGCACCCAGAACACCCGCCTTGGCGTTGCCCTTGCTGTCAGCCAGGAAGTTCAGCGATTCACCCAAGGCGCAGAACTCACCCATCGAGTCCCAGCGCAGGTGGCTTTCCTCAACCAACTGCTGCACGTGTTTCGGGGCCGAACCACCGGCACCGGTTTCGAACAGGCCGCCGCCATTCATCAGCTTGACGATGGATAGCATCTTGGCCGAGGTGCCCAGTTCGAGGATCGGGAACAGGTCGGTCAGGTAATCGCGCAGCACGTTGCCGGTGATGGCGATGCTGTCCTTGCCTGCGGTGATGGTTTCCAGTGACTGGCGGGTCGCTTCACGCGGGGCCATGATCAGGAATTTGTTCGCAACACCAGCAGCTTCAAGCGCGGGCTTCACGTACTTGATCAACTCGGCATCATGGGCGCGGTTTGCGTCCAGCCAGAAGATCGCCTCGGACCCGGTCAGGCGTTGACGATCCATCGCCAGCTGAATCCAGTTCTCGATGGGGGCTTTCTTGACCGTGCAGGCGCGCCAGATGTCGCCTTGTTCAACCGCGTGCTCATGCAGCGTCTCGCCATTGGCCAGAACGATACGGATGGTGCCATCAGCCGGCGCCTGGAACGTGGTCGGGTGCGAGCCGTATTCCTCGGCCTTTTGCGCCATCAGGCCGACATTGGCCACGGCACCGGCGGTGGCCGGGTTCAGTGCGCCGTTGGCTTTGAAAAAGTTGATGGATTCGTCATAGACCGAAGCATAGCAGCGGTCGGGGATGACACAGTTGGTGTCGCCCTTGGCGCCGGTTTCGTCCCAGCCCTTGCCGCCTGCGCGGATCACAGCCGGCATCGAGGCGTCGATGATCACGTCCGATGGCACGTGCAGGTTGGTGATGCCCTTGTCGCTGTCGACCATGTACATGGACGGACGGTCCGCCTTGATGGCGTCGATAGCGGCCATGATGTCAGCGTTGCCCTTCACGCGGTCAAGCAGATCGCCCAGACCAGAGTTCGGGTTTACACCCAGCGCATCCAGTTCCGCACCGAATTTCTCGAACACAGGGGCCAGCCACGCCTTGACGGCATAGCCAAAGATGATCGGGTCACTGACCTTCATCATCGTGGCCTTCATGTGCAACGAGAACATGGTGCCGTCTTTTTTGGTGTCTTCAATGGCGTCCGCCAGGAACGAAGACAGCGCCTTGACCGACATGAAGGTCGCGTCGGCGACGGTACCTTCTGCCAGCGGCCAGCCGTCTTTCAGGACGGTTACGCTGCCGTCCTTGCCGACGAACTCGATCTTCGCATCACCCGCCTGCGCGGCAGTGATGGTTGCCGATTTTTCGTTGGCATAAAAATCGTTGCCCGGCATGGACGACACTTTGGTTTTGCTGTCCGACGCCCATTCACCCATCGAATGCGGGTTCTTCTGGGCATAGTTCTTGACCGCCCGCGCTGCACGACGGTCGCTGTTGCCTTCGCGCAGAACCGGGTTCACGGCCGAACCCTTGATGGCGTCATAACGCGCACGGATCGCTTTTTCTTCGTCGGTCGAGGGCTCTTCGGGATAGTTCGGGATGTCATAGCCCTGCGACTGCAACTCTTCTATCGCAGCCACCAACTGCGGCACCGAAGCCGAGATGTTGGGCAGTTTGATAACGTTGGCATCGGGCGTTTTCACCAACTCGCCCAGTGCGGCCAGATCGTCGGTGATGCGCTGATCGTCGGTCAGGTTTTCCGGAAAGGTTGCAAGGATGCGACCGGCCAGCGAGATATCCTTGGTGCCGACGCTGACGCCAGCGGCCGAGGCGAACTTGCGAATGATGGGCAGGAACGAGGCGCTGGCCAGTTCAGGCGCTTCGTCTACAATGGTATACAATACGTCGAAGTTCGATTTATCTGCCATATTCCCTTACCTTTTTTAAGCCTTTAGGGGCGTGCGATCCGAGAGTGATGCCACGAAAGACGTGGCGCGGGCGGAGCGTGGATATGCGACCGCTCCGGGGGTGACTCTGTTTTGACAGGGCTCACATAAATCAGGATCGCCACGGGATCAATCGCAGGGAGGCGCGCATTTTGACCCAGTTCGCGCAATTTTTCGCATTTGCAGCATTTTTGGGCTGTTGATGGTGCCGTCCTGACTGCTGCGCTATTGAAGATGCCTGATGGGATACTTGTTTCCCAGCCGTTAAATGTATCTGTCAACGGCCAACTCCACCTGATCCGCAGACCCCGACCACGCGCCACTGACGCATATGTCCGTCAGGGGTGGCTAAGCGGGCACCGGGCGGAATGTGCTGTAGGAGAAGAGAGCAGCGGCAACAGCAATGATCAAAGCTGCAAGACGTATGCGCATTCGGTATCCCGGCTTGAAACAACTCACCCTCAGGTAGTCGTGCATCTGTCTGGCCACAAGGAATGCGGGTCACTTACAGTGCCGCGAACAGGATTTCGAACCACACGCCGTGGTAAGGTGGCAACAATGCGATGCGCACCATGGGCACCCCACCATTGCCAAAGGAACAGGCCGGGGATGCTTTTTGATTGACGAACCGCCATGCGCAAACACAGAGTTGCGGCAGAAGCGCATCAGACAGGGCGACGAAATCTTATGCCGATAGAACATGCCCCCTTCAGTCAGGCCGAATACGACCGCCGCATCGCAAAAACCCGCAAGGCCATGGATGCAGCCGGGATTGACGTTCTGTTTGTCACCGATCCGTCAAATCAGGCATGGCTGACCGGTTATGACGGCTGGTCTTTTTATGTGCATCAAGGCGTAATTCTGGGCATGGAAGGCGACCCATTGTGGTGGGGCCGCGTTCAGGATGCCAACGGCGCGCGTCGGACCGTCTGGATGAACGACGAAAAAGTGCTGGGTTACGCCGATCATTATATCCAGTCCACCACCTGCCATCCGATGGAAGATCTCGCCGGGCATCTCAGCGCGATGGGATTTGGGAACGCCCGTGTCGGTGTCGAGATGGAGAACTATTATTATTCCGCCAAGGCCCATGCGGTGCTTGACGCCGAATTGCCCAATGCCACGCTGGAGGACGCCACGGCGCTGGTAAACTGGCAGCGCGGGGTGAAGTCGGACGAAGAGATGGCATTCATCCGCAAGGCCGCAAAAATCTCGGAGAAAATCGTCCGTGTCGGGCTGGAAAGGGCCGAACCGGGTGTTCTGAAGAATGAACTGGTCGCTGACATCTTTCACGCGGGCATAACCGGTGTGGATGGTGACTGGGGTGATTATCCGGCAATCGTGCCACTGACCCCGTCAGGCATTGACGCCACCGCACCGCATCTGACCTGGAACGGCAATGAGATGAAGTCGGGCGAGATCACCTTTTTTGAACTGTCAGGCTGCTATCGCAGATATCACGCGCCGCTCTGCCGGTCCGTGTTTCTTGGCAAACCGCCGCAAAACATGCTCGACGCATCCGAGGCGTTAACAGCCGGGCTTGAGGCCGGACTGCAGGCGGCTCGCGCCGGTAATCGCGCCTGTGACATTGCGAATGCGCTGAATGCGGAACTGGCCAAGGTTGGCATCGACCGTGGCGGGCGCTGCGGCTATCCGATCGGCCTCAGCTATCCGCCCGACTGGGGCGAGCGCACCGTGTCGATCCGCCCAACCGATGAGACCGTCCTGCAACCCGGCATGACCTTCCACTTCATGCCCGGACTGTGGCTGGACGATTGGGGGCTGGAGACCACCGAGACCATCGTGATCACCGAAAGCGGCCCAGCCGAAGCCCTGTGCAATGTCGAGCGTAAGCTCTTTGTGAAAGACTGAGGCTTGAGCATCCTGGAAGATACCAGAGCCCTGTTGGAGGAGTTGATCAGCTTTCCCACGGTGTCCTCGGACAGCAATCTGGATATGATCAGACACCTTGCAGACCGGCTGAACGACTGCGGGGCCAAGGTCGAGATCTGGCATGACGAGACCGGAACAAAGGCCAACCTTTTTGCCACGCTGGGTCCGCAACACGACGGTGGCATCGTGTTGTCCGGTCATTCCGACGTGGTACCGGTAGCTGATCAGGACTGGTCGTCCGACCCGTTTGTGATGGAGGAGCGTGACGGTCATTGGTTCGGACGCGGCACCTGCGACATGAAGGGTTTTATCGCCGCTGCGGTCGCCATGGCGCCGCGCTACGCACAACTCGATCTGCAGCGTCCGGTGCATTTTGCCTTTACCTATGATGAGGAAGTCGGTTGTTTCGGCGCCCGGGCGCTGGCCGATACTCTGCGCGAGAAAGGCATAAAGCCCGCCGTTGCGATCATTGGCGAACCCACTTCGATGCGGATCATCGAAGGCCACAAGGGCTGTTATGAATACACCACCCATTTCACTGGGCTCGAGGGGCACGGTTCGGGCCCCGACAGCGGCGTGAACGCTGTGGAATACGCGGTGCGCTATGTTTCGAAACTGCTGGAACTGAAGGCCGGGCTGCAGGGCCGTGCCCCAGACAACAGCCGGTTCGAACCACCTTGGACGACGATCAACACCGGTGCACTGGTGGGTGGCGTGGCCCACAACGTGATCCCCGGCAAAGCGCGGGTGGAATGGGAGATGCGGCCGGTGCAGCAAGCTGATGCGGCTTACGTCAAGGACGAGTTGCACCGGTTCTGCGCCCATACACTTATCCCCGCGATGCAGGCCGTCCATCCAGATGCCGGCATCGAGACCGAAGTGATCGGTGAGGTCGATGGGCTGGAGCCGATGGACGATAATGAGGCCCGCGACCTGGTAATGGAACTGACCGGGGCCAATGGTGCGGATGTTGTGCCCTTTGGTACCGAGGCAGGAATTTTTCAGGGTCTGGGCATGAGTGTGGTGGTCTGCGGTCCCGGCTCGATCGAGCAGGCGCATAAACCAAACGAATACGTCTCGGCCGATCAGATGGCGCTGTGCCTCGACATGCTTGGGCGGTTATCCGCAAAACTGGTGTAGCCGATGACCACGGCGCGCGCGGTCTCGGTTTTCTGGATAGGTGCGCCGGTTCTGTTCGTGCTGTTCTGGGCAGGCGGCTACAGCTTTGCCAAGCTGGGGCTGCCCTATATCGAACCGATGACCATGCTGGCGATCCGTTATGGTCTGGCCGTTCTGTGCCTTTTGCCGCTGCTGGCGGTTTTCCGACCAGTACTGCCGCGCGATCCGGTTCATTGGGCCGCCATGGCTGCCAGCGGATTTCTTATCCAGTGCGTCTATTTCGGGTTGGCGTATCAGGCGATGAAACAGGGGCTCGGCGCTGGCGCCACGGCCATCGTGATGGCCTTGCAGCCCGCGCTGGTTGCCGCACTGTCACCGCTGGTCGGAGAAGTGCGAGGCAGGCCCGTGATGTGGGCCGGTCTGGCGCTGGGGTTTGTCGGGGTCGCTATATGTGTCTTTGACCGGACCAACGCCGTACCTCTGTCTGCCGGGCTGCTCGCGGTCAGCGCGCTTTTTGGTCTGACCGCCGCCACCTTGCTGGAAAAACTGCACGGACGGCGCAGTGACCCGGTACTTGGCGGAATGGTGCAGTATGTCGTGGGATTTGCTGTTTTGCTGCCCATCGCCTTTACCACCGAAACGATGGTGGTCCACTGGCACCCGGACCTGATCCTGTCGCTGGCCTATCTGGTGGTCGCCAATTCCCTGATTTCCATCAGCCTCTATGTCGCGCTGATTCAGCGTGGCGATACGACACGCGTATCGACCCTTCTTTACCTTGTAACGCCACTGGCCATAGCACTGGCCTGGCTGATACTTGGAGAACCCGTAACATGGCGTGTGGCCGGTGGCTTTGCACTGTGTCTGGCGGGGGTCTACATTGTTCGTCGATCCAAGGACTGACGCCGTGAACCCTCCCGGAGCAGACCCACCGATCACCCCGACGCTCAGGTATTGTGCAGTTGCACGTAGACCTGCCCATCTTCGATCCTGACAGGATAGGTTTTCAGATCGACGGTGCATGGCGCGGACAGCGCCTTGCCGGTGCAGATGTCAAAGCGTCCACCGTGCAGGGGGCATTCGATGACCTGATCGATGACCAGACCGTCCTCAAGGTGCTGCTCTTCGTGGGTGCAATGGCCATCCGTCGCAAAGAACCCTTTGTCGGTGTTGTAGATCGCATAGGTCTGGCCGCCATAATCCCAACGGATCAGGTCCTCTTCATCCACATCATCGGTGGTGCACGCATGTACCCAGTCGTTCATATCTCAGGTCTTTCTTATTGGCTGTCTGTTTGTAATTTGATGGCGGAACAGGGGAACTATTGGCGGCGGCCTCCGCATGATGCATTGAAAGGGCCGCGACCCGTTCCCCTGAATTGGATGGCGCAGGCTCCGGACATGCACGGGGTGCGAGCATGTCCGGGCGACCTAGCTTTTTTGGTGGCTCCGGTTCGTCTTACATCGTCCTCTCGGCGATGCGATTGACCGGGCCGCCGTCGGTGATCATATGCGGCGCCTGCCGAATGGACTCCGCCTTGGTCGACCACCCCAAAGACCGGCGCAGGGTGACGACGAACACCTCCCAGTTGGTGCGCAGAAAACCCGGGTCGGGTTCCGGCACCTGATCCTTGATCGCTATGGCAAGATCAGGCAGTGCATGAAATGGCACCTGCGGATACAGGTGATGTTCCACATGGTTGTTCATGTTCATGTAGAGAAAATCAGCAAGCCAATGCCCCTTGAACGACCGGGTGCTTTCCAAGATCGAGGGCGAGTTTTCCTGCAGCTCAACATGCTGGATCAGCGTGAACAGCAACATGACGGGTGCACCAAGGATGCGGGGGATCACGATAAACCAGACCGGCCACCAGATGCCCGCAAACGGTGCGATGGCGATCAGGGCATAGATTGCCAGCATGATCCGGGCATTGCGGGTCATCTTGGGAAATTCACCCTCGGGTGTGACCATTTTCATGGTGTCGGTATATTTGCCGATGGCCAGATGCCAGAACACCTGCATGTGAAACCGCAACAACCCAAACCCGGTGACCTCTGTCAGCCAGCCGCCAAACCCCATCGGCGTGTCGAATGGCATCTGGCTGTCTTTGCCGACATGCCATGTGTGGGTGTGATGGTTTGTATGCGTGTAGCGCCGGTGCAGAGGCTCTTCCATATAAAGAAGCGACGTAACCCAGAGCACCGCTTCATTCAGCCAGCGGGTCCGAAAGGCCGTGCCATGCGCCGCTTCGTGGCTGGCGGAATAGGCAGGCACTGTCAGCACCACACCATAGATGAACATCGCGGGCCACATCCAGACCGTCCCAAGCGCAAGCCAGACCAGAATACCTGTTGCGGTCAGGGCAGCGGCCCATTTGGCCAGATAGATCAGCCCCGGCGCATCAGATCTGGCCGCAATGGATTTGAGGGTCTTTTTGTCCAGCCTGACACTGGAAGACGCCGCATTGGTAGGAACGTAATCTGGCATCGTGTCAGCTCGCGTAGTCGTCGTTTTCGTGATCCAGAATGGCCTTGAGCTCGGCCAGATGCTGATCTGCCTGACCCGGGTAATCGTCCAGCTCTTGGGCTGTTTTCTCTGCAATCTCGTCCGACAGAACCCGCAGGGGTACGCCACATTGCAGCGCCCGGATATAGGTTTCGGCTGCACGCTCGAAATAATAAAGCCGGTTGAACGTATCCGCGACCGAGTCGCCGATTACCAGCACGCCGTGGTTGCCCATGATCATGACCTTGATCTTCGGGTCAGACAGCATGGATGCACAGCGCTCTCCCTCGCTTTCAAAGGCAAGACCAGAGAAATCTTCATCCACGACATAGCGATTGTAGAACGTGGCGGTATTCTGGTCGATTGGCGGCAAGGTGCTGTCCTTGAGACAGGCCAGCACGGTGGCATGGATCGAATGCACATGCATGACACAGCGCGCATGCGGGCAGCGGCGGTGGATTGACCCGTGCAGCCCCCAAGCCGTTGGATCCGGTGCATCCGGTGTGTTCAGCACATCAGGATCGTTTGCATCCAGCAAAAGCAGATCCGACGCCTTGATCCGGCTGAAATGGCGCTGGTTGGGATTGATCAGGAATTGGGTGCCATCCTCGTTGACGGCAAGCGAGAAATGATTCGCCACGGCTTCGTGCATGTTCAATCTGGCAGTCCACCGGAAAGTGGCAGCCAGGTCAGTACGTTCCGGCCAGTGTGTTAGGTTCGTCGATGTCATGGGCTGAAGCATTGTGCGTTCCTTTCCGAATTCAAAAGAAATGCCAGACTCCGGGATTTGGTGACAAATGATGAATTCCGGGCTATGCCATTAAGAAAACTAATGGATGCGTTTATCATGACAAATCAGCCATCCGGCCTGCCCCCCCTGACCTGGTTGCGGGCATTTGACGAGAGTGCGCGGCATCTGAATTTCACACGCGCCGCTACCGAGCTGAACCTGACGCAATCTGCGGTAAGTCAGCATGTTCGCAGCCTCGAAGCGTTTCTGGGGCGCGATCTTTTCATCCGAAAAACGCGCCGTCTGGAACTTACGGAAGACGGCGCAAACTACCTGCCCGGTATTCGCGAAGCCTTTGGCCTGATCGCCAGCAGCACCCGGTCCTTTATCGGCAGGGATCGGGGGCAGATGATGAGCCTGCAGTGCAATATGGCATTCTCGGTCTTCTGGCTGGCACCGCGATTGCATCGCCTATATGCCCGCCATCCCTGGCTGGTTCTGAACATCGTGACACCCATCTGGGACCCCGAGCGGCATGCAGAACATGCAGCGTTGGAAATTCGGTTCGGACGACCAGAAGAGATGTCCGAAACCGCGCAGCGGCTGACCAATGACCGGTTCTATCCGGTTTGTGCGCCTGACTATCAGAAAGGTGAGTTTGATCTGGAAACGGCAACCCTTTTTGACTGTGCAGGTACAATCGGCACATGGGATGCCTGGCGCCAGGCCTGTGGCGTGCCGTTCAACAGGACCGGCGAGATCAATCTGGCCTCGACCTATGTCATTGCAATCACCGCCGCCCTGAGCGGGGCCGGGATGACCATGGCCCATGACACACTGGTTTCAAATCTGGTGTCGGATGGCCGCTTGATACGCCCCTTTGCCGCCAGCGCGCCGCTTGTCGAAGGGTATTATCTGTTCGCTCCGTCACCGCATGCGATCACCCCCGCCAGCAGCGCCTTTCTGGATTGGATGCACGAGGAAATACAGGCCATGCCGTGACCGGATCGGGGTAAGCCGCGAAACCGATGCATGAAAGGCGAAAAGAGGTTGGTCCGGGCAGTCAGAACCCCAAAAACACCATGTCGAGCGCTCGGCGGATTTGATAGTCATGCCTGGTCAGGTCGGCAAGCGGCTGACCTTTCAGGACACCCGAAGGAACCGCCGCCAATTCGGCCGTGTGCAGCACGTAAGCAATTTCACCGATCTGGAAAATGGGCTCTAACTTGGCCAGAGGGGTGGGCCCTTGTGACAGCGGAATAAGCGGCGCGACAACACGTGTTCCGGTTTCAATCAGATCAGATTGAAGATCGAGAACAAGTCGATCGTCCGTGATACGATAGGCATGGAACTGAGCCATTAGTGGATTTTCAGTACCTGGACATCCGCCAATGGCGTTCCGTTTTCCCTAATCCATTCCCGGCGCTCGGCAATCGCGGCGGCGTTTTCATCGGCCCATGCCTTTGCCTCAGCCTGCGCAACCGCGCGGGCCAGCGCCGCATCACTGATTGCGGACACATTGAGACCCAGTTCACGGGCCTTCGCCAGCGTCCCGGCATTCAAAGTGACGTTCGTGCGTTGCTTGTCTGTTGCAGACCGGGACATAATGGGCTCCCTTTCATGTGTAAACTCTACACACATTCAGTGCGTGCAGCAATGCCCTAACCTGAAATCGCGCTTTTGGGTGCAGTCTTGTCTAGACGGGCAACGCCTCAGAACAGGAGGTTGAGCATGACCAGAGAGACAACCAGAAACAGGACCGTCATCACCCCGCCCGAGCGCACAAAGTCCATGACCTTGTAGCCAGCGGGGCCCATGATCAAGGCGTTCACCTGATGGGTTGGGATGATAAAGCTGTTTGATGTCGAAATGGCGACGGTAAGCGCAAAGACGGACGGGTTGGCGCCTGCCGCGACCGCAATCGACACAGCAAGTGGCACCAGCAACACCGTAGCCCCGACATTAGACATTACCAGCGAGAACGCGGTGGCCAGTATCGCAACTCCGGCCTGAAGCGACCAGATCGGCCAACCATTCAGAATGATCATGATTTGCTGGGCTATCCACGCCGCGGTGCCGGTATTCTGCACGGCCTGACCCAAGGGTATCAGGCAAGCCAGCAGAAATACGGTGTTCCACCCCACGGCCCGATACGCCTCGTCCACGCTGAGCACGCGGGTCAGCATCATACCCGCGGCACCGGTCAGCAGGCAAAGCGACAACCGCACATCCGTGAACAAAATCAGCGATAGCGAAACGGCAAAAAAGGCCAGCGCCCAGCCAACCTTTTGCGGCCGCAGTTCATCTTGTGGAAAATCCGAGGTTACCACGACAAAATCCGGATCGCGCTTGATCCGCATCAGGTTGTCCCAGCGGGTATGGGCCACAAGCATGTCGCCTGCGTGAAAGTTCTCAAGCCCGATCTGGGTGGATTGATGCGTGTCCGTTTCCACGTGGCTGAGCGTTTCCTCACCGCGATGAATTGCAAGCAGTGACATGCCGTATGTCTTGCGGAACAGAAGTTCGCGGGGGCATTTTCCAATCAGCTTGCTGTCAGGTGTCACGACCACCTCGGCGATGCCCGCGTTGGTGGGGGCAAATTCCTCGACGAAAATGTCCAGTTCCGGAAGGACAGTCAGCCCGAATTTCTTGGCGAATTCCTCTACCACCCAGCGCTGGCCAATGATGGCCAGCCTGCAGGGCGCAGCAATCTCGGCCGTCAGAACCTGAACCATCGACGTCTTGCCGCGATAAAACGTAGAGATAATGTACAGGTGGTTTTCATGATTGATGTCAGCCAGAATCTGACCGACCAAAGGGCTATCCTCGGGGACTATCACTTCAAAGACATCCGCTTGGAGACCGTAAACCCGTTGCAGATATTCTTGCATTCCCTGA
Source organism: Ruegeria sp. CF5 (assembly GCF_056537325.1). Lineage (NCBI taxonomy): Bacteria > Pseudomonadati > Pseudomonadota > Alphaproteobacteria > Rhodobacterales > Roseobacteraceae > Ruegeria > Ruegeria sp. CF5. The sequence continues at coordinate 18,041 of NZ_JBQFRI010000019.1, forward strand.
CCCGTGCCGGTGTTGTCCGACCCGGCATCGCCCGGTAGCACCCATCGGCCAAGCAACAGAAAATACGCAATCCCCGACAGGATCAGTGCAGCACCGATCGGCGTGACTGAAAACAGGCCGAACGGCTGCATCTTCTGAGAGGCTGGCAAGCCTTCGTTTGCGGTCAGGATCAGGTCGTTCAGCAGGATAAGCGGGGATGAGCCGACCATCGTCATCGTCCCACCCAGAATGGCGCAAAATCCCATGGGCATCAGCAGGCGCGACAGCGGAATTCCCGATCTTGAGGATATCCGGCTGACAACTGGCAGGAAAAGTGCGGCCGCTCCCACATTCTGCATGAACGAAGAAATAACCCCCACCGTACCGGACACAATCGGCAGCACCCGGTTTTCGGCTGTGCCGCCATATTTCAGAATAATCGCGGCGACCTTGTTCATGAGACCTGTCTTGTCCAGTCCGGCGCCGACGATCATGACGGCTATGATGGAAATCACCGCGTTTGAGGCAAAGCCGTCGAACAGGTGCGGGACGTTTGCCAGATTTTCGAGGCCGGGCGCATAACTGAGAAGGCCGATGATGACCAGAACCAGGATGGCGGACAGGTCAATTCGAACGATTTCGGACACGAAAAGAAAAACAGTAAAGGCCAACAGTGCGCAAACCACACCCATCTCAAAGGTAAAGGCCAATTGTTCCAACAGGACCACCTGGTACTTGTAATAGTAGTGTAATGAAAAAGCCTAGGCGATCACCGCAGGCTTGTCATGAGTTTTCGATTTTCAGCGTCACGCTTCAGTCTTTGCCTGCGTCTTCTGCCAAGAGCCGCTCGGGGGCGGCAGGTCTGCAGTAATCAGCGGGCATCGACATAAAGTGAACCTGACAGCACCGTCGCAGGTTAACGATGCTCTGAAAGATTGGTTGAACACACCTGCAGAGGAATGGGAGACGAGCGATGAGCACGATTGATCCACGCGCACTACGCGACGCGTTCGGTGCATTCATGACTGGTGTGACCGTTGTCACGACCCATGACCACGACGGCAATCCACTGGGGTTTACGGCGAATTCCTTTTCCTCGGTATCCCTTGATCCGCCGCTTGTGTCGGTCTGCCTTGCCAACAGCTCCCGCAATTATCAGGCGTTCAGTTCAGCGACCGGGTTTGCCATCAACATCCTGTCTGATGCGCAAATGGATGTCTCAAACACCTTTGCGCGTCCCGTTGAGGATCGGTTTGCAGCGGTTGACTGGCAGACCGGCCCACATGGCGCGCCGATTTTCGATGGCGTCTCGGCATGGTTCGACTGTTCCGTATTTCAAACGGTCGAAGCGGGTGACCACCTGATCCTGATCGGCAAGGTCGAAGCCTTTGAAAACACCACCCGCCCCGGTCTGGGTTATGCGCGCGGGGCCTATGTGACACCGGCTGCCGAGGCCGAAGCCCTGAGCAATTCCACCAACCTTGTGGTGTCGGCGCTGATCGAATTTCAGGGCAAGGTTCTGTTGATTGATCCTGGCGACGGGCAACTGTCCCTTCCGGAAGCAAAGGTCGGCAAGGACGGCGCGACAGCAGCGTTGAGGCGGTTCATCGATGCAAGCGGCGCAAGGGCCGAGCCCGGATTTATCTATTCCTTTTACGAAGACGAAGCGCGCGGAATGCAACACATCTCGTTTCTGTGTCAGGCAAGTGATGACGCCACATCGCAAGGCATGTTCACCGAGCTTACACCAACAACCCTGATGGACATTGCAGATCCGGCGATCTGCACCATGCTGGAACGGTTCGCGGATGAAAGTAAGTTGGGGAATTTCGGGATATATTTCGGCAATCAGGTCAGCGGCACCGTTCGCCCGATGGCATCAGGGAATTGAGGCATGAAGTTCTCGCTTTTTGCGCATATGGAGCGCATTTCCTCGGATGAGGATCAGAAACAGCTTTATGACGAATTTGTCGAGCTGTGCAAAATCGCTGACCGGGGCGGGATGCATGCGGTCTGGACGGGCGAGCATCACGGTATGAATTTCACCATCTCGCCCAACCCGATGTTGAACCTTGTTGATCTGGCGCGCCACACTGAAAACGTGCGGCTGGGCACCGGTACGGTGATCGCGCCCTTCTGGCATCCGGTCCGGCTGGCGGGTGAGGCGGCGATGACCGATATCATCACCGATGGCCGTCTTGAGCTGGGCATCGCACGCGGGGCGTATTCCTTTGAGTATGAACGCCTAATACCCGGCATGGACGCGTGGGAGGCCGGTCAGCGCATGCGCGAACTGGTACCTGCGGTTCAGGCGCTGTGGAAAGGCGACTATGACCATAACGGAGAGTTTCATTCGTTCCCCAAAACCACCTCGTCCCCACAGCCGTTGCAAAAAGACGGACCGCCGATCTGGATTGCGGCACGCGACCCCAACAGCCATGAATTCGCCGTCTCGAACGGATGCAACGTGCAGGTCACGCCCTTGTGGAACGGGGACGGGGAAATTCATGACCTGATGAGCAAATTCAACGCCGCCTGCGAGAAATTCCCGGAACGGCCACGTCCAAAGATCATGCTGCTGATGCATACATATGTGGCTGACAGCGAAGAAGACACCAAACTGGGCGCCGTCGAGCTAAACCGTTTCTACTGCTACTTTGGCGCATGGTTCATGAACAAACGCGATGTCACGCAGGGTCTGATCGACCCGCTATCCGACGACGAAATTGCGGCCCATCCGATATACTCGCCCGATGCGATGGAACGAGACCTGGTGATCGGCACGCTCGAAAAGGTGATTGAACGGCTGAAAACCTATGAGGCGCTGGGATATGACGAATATTCCTTCTGGATTGACAGCTCGATGACGTTCGAGCGCAAGAAAGCCTCGCTTGAGCGGTTCATCAACGACGTGATGCCCGCCTTTCAATAAGGCCCTGTCAGGAGCGGAAATGCTGATATTTCAGCACTATATCGACGGCGAGTTTTCCGACGGCTCAGCTCTGGCGGCGGGGTGCACCGTTGTCCTGAAAGCGTCCGAAGACGCCCCTGCCCCGATGCTGGAATTTGCCCGAATCTTTGATCAGGCCGGGTTTCCCAAAGGTGTCCTGAGCGTCATCACTGGCGGTCCTGATGTGGGCGCAACGCTGACGAGCCATCCATTGGTGGATCACGTGGCCTTTACAGGCGGTCCGGAAACCGCGCGCCATATCGTTCGCAATTCGGCCGAAAACCTGGCCTCGACCTCGTTGGAACTTGGCGGAAAATCCCCTTTCATCGTTTTCGAAGACGCCGATATCAAAAGCGCGGTCAACGTGCAGGTTTCGGGCATTTTTGCAGCCACTGGGCAAAGTTGCGTGGCCGGGTCGAGGTTGCTGGTGCAAAGCTCGATCAAGGACGAATTCCTCAGGCGCCTGAAGGAAAAAGCCGAAGCGGTTGTTATCGGCGCTCCTGATGACATGGCGACCGAGGTTGGCCCCCTTTGCACTCTGCGCCAGCGCGACAATGCACTGGCCTTATTGCTCAATCCGTGGATGAAGGAGCAGATTTAATCACCGGCGGCACGGCACTTGAACGGGATGGCAGCCGGTGTCTTTACCCAAAACCTGACGCGCGCGCACCGGTTGATCCGCAAAATCCGATCCGGAATTGTCTGGGTGAATACCTATCGCGCCGTCAGCCCGATTGCGCCTTTCGGGGGACATGGACTGTCAAGACATGGCCGTGAAGGCGGGCTTCAGGCGGCATTGGACTATACCAGGATCAAGTCTGTCTGGCTGCGTACAAGCGACGACCCCATTCCGGACCCCTTTGTGATGCGCTGATCTCCGAAAAGAGGTCCGCGCCACAAACCCAAGTCTGTTCGTACTTTCCAGTTTTCAGAACAGATGTTCTTATTGGGCATGGACCAGAATCGCAAATCCCGCCTGATTGCCCGCCTCAAGGCGGATATCGACACGATGCCGCCCCGGCTGAAATCCGTTGCCAAACACATCATCGACCACCCCGGCGAGTTTGGAATGGACCCGATCCGGGTATCGGCGGACAAGATCGGGGTAAGCCCGAACTCTCTGGTGCGATTGGCGCAACGCATGGGATTCGACGGGTTCGAGCCTTTTCGCGACCCGTTTCGTCAGGCGCTGATGACCGACCGCGAGGAAAAGCTGGGTGAGGACTGGTTGGGGCGCCTGGAGGGTGGCGATGATCTGGCGCGCAATCAGGCGATTGTCGCAAGGAACGAGATCAATATCGTCTCGCGTTCCCTGCGGTTGATGACGCAGGACAGAATAGCGGCGGCGCTGAAACACATGACCACAGCGCGCACGTGTTACGTCACCGCCACACGCGCCAGCTATGCCCTTGCGTATTATTTTCACTATGCGGGCCGAATGGCATTGCCCAGCCTTCAGCTTATTCCACGACATGTGGGATCGGCGGTGGATGAGCTGATCACGGCGGATGAAAGGGACTGTCTGATCGGGATCACGTTTTCCCCTTTTTCCGCCGACACGATCCAGTCCCTTCGCTATGCAAAGGAACGCGGCGCACGCCTTATCCTGATTTCTGACAGCGAGGTGATTGCACCGCGCGTCGACCCGGATGTGGTATTTCCGGTCACCACTCAGTCACAGCACTATTTTGGCTGCTACGGCGGGGCGATGGCGGTGATCGAATGCCTGATCGGGCATCTGGTCTCTGCCGGCGGCGAGGAAGCACAGAGGCGAATTGCCAGATACGAGGCAACCCGCGAGGATTCCGGAGCTTATTGGACTGCGCCGCGACAGCCGAAAATCCGTCTGTAAACCGGCGCCCTGCCCTATGATTGCCCGTTGATCATCTCTTCGACCTGACCAAGGCGTTCTTTGCCAAAGAACATCTCGTCCCCAACGAACAAAGTCGGAGATCCAAAGACCCCGCGATCCACGGCGTCAGAGGTATTTTTCACAAGCCGCGCCTTGACCTCGGGGTCCTGTGTGCGCTCAAGGATCGACTGCCCGTCGAAACCCGCCTTGTCAAAAACTTCGGCCATCACCGATGGGTCATCCATCTTAAGGCCATCTTCCCACATTGCCTGAAACCCGGTGTCGCAATAGGCCGCCAATGTCCCATCCAGTTCAGCAGCGACGGCCCCGCGCATCAACATCAGCGTATTCACCGGAAAGTGCGGGTTGAAGTTGAACTTGGTCAGTCCATGCCGGGCAATGAACCGCTGCACCTCCAGCCGTTCATAGTTCATTTTTGCGGGCACGTTGGCAAAGGCCACCATAGGTGGCTGATTGCCAGTGCTTTTGAATATCCCGCCCAGCAGGCAAGGGATATAGTTGACCTGAACACCCGCCCGCTGCGCAATATCCGGCAGGACCTTGTGCACGAAATAGGCATTTGGGCTGCCGAAATCGAAAATGAAATCGATCGTAGTGGTCATGGACACACTCTCCTTACCATTTTTCGGTCCATGGACGCAGATCCAGCTCATGCGTCCACGCGGTTCGGGGCTGCTTGTGCAGCATCACATAATTCTGCGCGATGGCATCGGGGTTCAGCAGAGCATCGTTTTCGCGCAAGTCATCCACACCTGGCACATTCTCTCGGATGAAATTTGAATCGATGGCACCATCGATCACGGTGTGCGCCACATGGATGTTCTTCGGCCCAAGCTCGCGCGCCATGGATTGCGCAAGGGCGCGCAGCGCGTGTTTGGCACCCGAAAAGGCCGAAAAACCTTCACGTCCACGAATGCTGGCGGAGGCGCCGGTAAAGATGATCGTGCCCCGCTTGCGTTCCAGCATCTTGCCGGCAACCTCGCGCCCCATGAGAAAGCCAGCAAATGTCGCCATTTCCCAGACTTTGCGATAAACGCGCGCTGTCGTCTGGGTGATGGAAAAGCGGACATTTGCGCCGATGTTGAATATGGCGACTTCGATTGGTGCCACTTCGGCCTCGATGCGGTTTATCAGGGCCACCATTTCCTCTTCGTCGCGTGCATCAGTGGGCATGGCAAGCGCCTCGCCGCCGCTGTCGCGGATGGAGGCCGCGAGGGCTTCCAGTGCCTCAGCATGACGCGGCCTGCGCACAAGGCACACGATCATGCCTTCTTTTGCAAAGGCGCGTGCAATGGCTGCGCCGGTATCGTCCCCCGCACCGATGATCAGGCAGGCCTGCTTTTCCGACATCGTCCATCCCTTTTCTGTCGCGTGAACACTGGTTGGTCTTGTTTCAAGACTAATTCTACTTGGTCTCGAAACGCAACCATATTTGTGCTAGTCGTGTCCCAAGACAAAATTCGGAGATCACAGATGGCGAACCAGCACACACATACCTGCGGTATCGCGGCGATGATGAATATCTTCGGGGATCGCTGGACATGGCTGCTTGTGCGCGAAGCATTCTATGGGGCAACCCGGTTCACGGAATTCCGGCGAAATACCGGCGCGTCGCGAAATATCCTGTCGGATCGGCTGAAGGTACTGGTGGATCATTCGATATTCGAACAGATCGAAATTGGTGTAAACGGAACCCGAACGGCCTATGGCCTGACGGAAAAGGGCAAAGCTCTGTTGCCGGTGATGATCACCATGAGCGAATGGGCCAACACGTTCGAATACGGGCCGGGCAATGAGCCGGTGATGCATCTGAACGGGGAAACCGGCCGCCCCTTGGACACTACTCGTTTCTTTGATGCGGACGGGGCCGAGATTAAGCCGGAAAACCTGCGCGCAATACCCGGCCCCGGCGCAAGCACGGCAACCGTCCGGCGGCTGCAGAATGCAAACCAAAACCTGATCTGAATCGGAAACGGCGCCATTGTGGCGCCGTTTGCGTGTCTCAAAGAGGGTCTCTTCACAGATTTGGATAGATCGGGAAGCGGGCGCAGAGGGCGGCGACTTCGGCCCGGACCTTGGC
>NZ_JBQFRI010000020.1:0-18851 GCF_056537325.1 Ruegeria sp. CF5
CCCCATCTCGGAAGCGCAACACGCGAGGCCCGCGAAGCTATGGGATTCCGCGTCATCAAAAACCTCAACCAATTCTTCAACGGCAAAAAACCACAAGACAGAGTGATTTGACCCGTCGAACGAACGCCTAAACCCAACCACTGACTTAGGAACTGATCATGAGCTTCTATTCGATCGAACAGGCCCCCGCCCGCCTGAACCGCAGCGAACTGGCCGTCCCCGGCAGCCAGCCCGGAATGTTCGAAAAGGCCGCGAAATCGGACGTGGACGTCATTTTCCTTGATCTGGAAGACGCCGTTGCACCGGACGAAAAGGAACAGGCGCGCAAGAACATTATTGAGGCGCTGAACGACATTGACTGGGGCAACAAGTCCATGTCCGTACGCATCAACGGGCTGGACACCCATTACATGTACCGCGATGTGGTTGATGTGGTCGAGCAGGCCGGCGAGCGGCTTGATCTGATCATGATCCCCAAGGTGGGTACCGCCGCTGACGTCTACGCCGTCGACATGATGGTCACCCAGATCGAGGACGCCAAAGGCTACAAAAAGCGGATCGGGTTCGAACACATCATTGAAACCGCGCTTGGCATGCAGAATGTGGGCGAGATCGCGGCGGCCTCGAAACGCAACGAAAGCCTGCATTTCGGTGTTGCGGATTACGCCGCCTCAACCCGCGCGCGTACCACGATCATCGGCGGTGTGAATCCGGACTATTCTGTCCTGACCGATCCGGACGCGGACAGCAATCGCGCGACACACTGGGGTGACATGTGGCACTATGCGCTGGCCCGAATGGTTGTTGCCGCGCGCGCCAACGGTCTGCGCCCGATCGACGGCCCGTTTGGTGATTTTCAGGATCCTGATGGATATCGTGCAGCCGCAAAGCGCGCCGCCGTACTGGGCTGTGAAGGCAAGTGGGCGATCCACCCCAGTCAGGTTGCGCTTGCGAACGAGGTCATGTCGCCATCCGAGGCCGAAGTGACCAAGGCACAACGCATCCTTGTTGCCATGTCCGAAGCCGAAGCTGCCGGAAAGGGCGCCGTGTCTCTCGATGGTCGCCTGATCGACTATGCCTCAATCCGTCAGGCCGAGGTTCTGGTGCAGAAAGCAGACCAGATCGCGGCGGCCTGATTGGTCCGGGTGGGACGCCGGGTATCCCTGCGTCCCACTGTCTAAAACCGGTCGTTGCTTACAGCGCGACCAAAACCGAATAGGAACCCACTGCCAGTGCGGCTGCGCCGACCAGCGCCAGCAAGCCCACAAGCTCTTTCACAATCTGTGGCATCAAAACCTTCCCCCAGGAACGTTAAGTTTGCCGGGAAATACCTGATTGTGACCGCTCCGAGAATTGCCGATGCGGAATAGTCGGATTGCGCTGAGCTCATGCCAACAAGATTTGCGCGTCCTGTTTCCTGCCCGCATCATTCACGGAAGGCTTTGGTAAAGTAATCCGTCAGCGGTTTGGTGAGATATGTCAAAGGCGTGCGTTCGTCGGTTTTTAGCAGCGTTTCCACCGGCATACCGGGCAGAAGGGCCTGACCGTTCAACTTGGCAAGCTCGCTGTCGTCCATGACAACTTCGGCACGATAGTACGAAAACCCGGAATTCTCGTCCGTAAAGGCATCCGCCGAGACGTTGAATACCTCACCTTCCAGTTCCGGGGTTTCGCGCTGATTAAACGCTGGGAACCGCAATTGCACCGGCTGGCCGACAAAGACCTGGTCAATGTGGATGGCATCGACCCTAGCCGCAACCAACAGCGGCGTGTCCTGCGGCACCACATACATCATGGGCTCTGCCGGCTGAATGACTGATTGCACCGCAAAGACCTGGCTGCCGTAAACCACGCCGGTTACGGGTGACCGAATATCCAAACGCGACAGACGTTCGGTCAACGTCAAACGGCGCTCGAACAGCTCGGTCAGCTGGAACTGAATGTCTCTGAGCGTGGTGATGGCTTCTTCGCGACGTTTTGCGGCCAGTTCCAGTATCTCGATTTCCGTCGTCGCAATCTCACCTTTGAGCCGTGCCACCGTGGCTTCAAGCCGCCCGATTTCACCGTTCAGACCGGCCTCTTCCCGCTGCAGGGCCAGAACGCGACTGGTTTGGGTCAGCCCGCGTGACAGAAGATCCTGCTGATCCTCAAGCTCATCCGTGATCAATTCGACCTGCCGCGTCAGCGAAACAAGCTGCGCCTCAGTGCCCTTGATTTCGCTTTCGATCTGAATGCGTTGCTCCTGCAACTGCTCGGACTGCTTCGCAAGGGTTTCCTTGCGGGCCACAAACAGGCTGCGCTGGCCTTCGATCAAATCTTTGGTGCCGCTTTCCTGCTCGATCAACTGGGCGTAACGATCATCGAGCTCGGTTTCGCCAATTCCGTCCCGCTCGGCCTCAAGGCGCACTTTGCGGGCCAGCAGCTCGAACAGCTGGCTTTCGACAATGGCGTTTTCCGAAGACAGGAAAGTGGCGTCAAGTTTCAGCAGCAAATCGCCTTCGGCGACCCTGTCCCCATCGCGGACATAAATTTCACCCACAACACCACCATCGGGGTGTTCCACCACCTGACGGTTGCTTTGCACTTCGACCACACCCGAGGACACAATGGCCCCGGCCAGCTGTGTTTGCGTGCTCCATATCCCAAGACCACCAACCAGAATTGCCAGGGCGACAAACCCTACGATCGTGGGAAAATTTGCGTTCCAGGCAGGCCGCGCCGGTCGCGTCGATAAATCAGCCATCGGTGCCTCCTTTGCCGAACTGGCGTTTGATGACTCCGGCGTTCTGGACCATCGAACTGAGAACTTCATCGCGGCTGCCCAGCTTGACGATCTGGCCACGCTCGACCACGGCAAGGCTGTCACATTCGGAAATGGCCTGCGGGCGGTGTGTCATGATGATCACCGCCTTGCCCGCTGCCTTGAGTTCACGCACCGCCGCATTCAACGCTTCGGTCCCATCCGCATCCAAGGCCGAGTTCGGTTCGTCGAGGATCAGCAGAACCGGCTCACCATACAGCGCGCGGGCCAATGCGATCCTTTGTTTTTGTCCGCCGGACAGCTGGCTGTCGTTACCCTCAAGAAACGTGTCATACCCTTTCTCAAGGGTCAGGATCAGCTCATGCGCGTTTGCCTTTTTGGCGGCGGCAACAACGTCATCCGGGTCCGGGTTCTGGGACAGACGGGCGATGTTTTCGGCAACCGTTCCGTTAAACAGCGTCACCTGCTGCGGCAGGTATCCGATGTGACTGCCCAGATCGACCGGATCGTATTGATCCAATGTTGCGCCCCCAAGCCGGATCTCTCCGGCAGCAGCAGGCCAAAGTCCCAACAGCGCTTTGGCCAGCGTGGTTTTCCCGGATCCACTTTTTCCGATCACACCAAGCGCCTCGCCCGGAGCAAGCTTGAAATTCGCATTTCGCAGGGTGGGCGCGGACGCACCGGGCGGGATCACCGTCAAACTTTGTACTTTCACCTGAGCTTCGGGCACCGGCAGCTTTGTGCGCTTGTCTTCCGGCGGCACTGAATCAAGGAATTTGTTGAGCGACTTCCACGCGGATTGCGCCCGTTCGATCATCGCCCACTGACCGATTGCCTGTTCGATCGGCGCCAACGCGCGGCCCAGCAGGATCGTACCTGCAATCATTGCACCGCCGGTCATTTCGTTCTTCAGAACAAGATAAGCACCCAGTGCCAGCATGGCCGATTGCAAGAACAATCGCAGTGATTTCGTCAGTGCCGTAAAGCTACCGGTCCAGTCACTTGCAGCGATCGTTTGCCTGAGAGCATCTGTACGCTGAACAAGCCATCGCGCAGTGACAGCATTCTGCATCCCCTGTGACCGCACCACTTCGGCCCCTTGCCGGGCTTGTTCGGAAAACGCATTGGCGCGCGCCGATGCAACCTTGGCAGCGGCAACCCTGTTACGCGTCAAAGCCTGGTTCAGAAGGGCGATGATGACAAGCAACACGCCGCCACCAACGGCCAGCCAACCCAACATGGGATGGAAGATAAAAATCGCCGCCAGAAAGAACGGCGTCCACGGAACGTCCATCACGGCCAGCAGTACCGGTGACGAGCACAGTGCCTGAATCGATTCCAGATCCCGCAGAGCCATGGCGGGTGCCGAGCGGGCATGAGGGTGAACGGACTGAAGCAGCGTCGCGTTAAAGACCCGCTCATCAAGTTCCGACTGGAATCGCGCCCCAAACCGGGCCACGATCCGGCCGCGCGCATAATCCAGCATCGCCATCAGAAGATACAAAAGCGCGACGAGTATAAAAAGCGCCGTCAGCGTTTCAAACGACCGTGACCCCAGAACGCGGTCGTAAACCTGCAGCATGAACAGGGGTCCAGTCAGCATCAGCAGATTCACGAAAATGCTGAACAGGAACGCCAGCCCAATAAATCGCATGCCGTGATTTCGGGCAGTCCCCAACTCATTGCTGGGTCGATTTGCGGTTTTGTTTTTCATTGGGCCTGGGCTGCTCCGTCTGCTTTCAGCGTGGCTCGTTTAAACTGTTCCGCCGCCGCACTTAAGGTCCCCACTTAGAATTTGGGCCGACACTAGCAAGATACCGCCCACCTTGTCTTCTTAAATCCCTGTGACTCAGCCGAACACCTAAGAGAAAGAACATTGGATAGCCAGCCGACATTGACCAGATTCCAAATGGTTACGTCATCGGGCAGGTGCAGCCATGCACCCACTGCCCCACTTGGGGCACAGCATTGGGCACGATGCGCGCCGAGTCGCCGAATGAGCGGTGATTGGGCCAAAATCCGCATGACGGAACAGAAAAGGCCGCCAGCTTTGACAAGCTTGGCGGCCGAATCCTGCGGGTCACACTAGTGAGGCGTTACTGGTCCAGATAGGTTGCCAGTTCCGCCGTTTTGGCCGGCGCGATGTTCAGTGAAGCGTGGCTCATGTCAGGCAACTGGTGGGCAATACCCTTGTGACAGTTGATGCAGGTCTTTTCGCCCGTGAATAAAAACCGCTCATGCGCTTCGGCGGCACGGGCGCTCTGGCGCGTGATGTCCATCGATTCCGCCGAATGACAGTTGCGGCATTCCAGCGAGTCATTCGCCTCAAGCCGCGCCCACTCGTGCTGGGCCAGTTCGATGCGCTTTTCCAGAAACTTCTCGCGGGTGTTGATGGTACCAAAGATTTTGCCCCAGACCTCTTTGCTGGCCTGCATCTTGCGCGCAATCTTGTTGGTCCATTCATGGGGCACGTGGCAATCCGGACAGGTGGCCCGCACACCGGAGCGGTTTGAATAGTGGATCGTGGGCTTGAGTTCGACAAACACGTTGTCACGCATTTCGTGGCAACTGGTGCAGAACTCTTCGGTATTGGTCAGTTCCAGGGCGGTGTTGAAACCACCCCAGAAAATGACGCCCATCACAAATCCGCCCATAGTCAGGAAACCCAGCGAATAGTGGACGCTGGGGCGCCGTATGACACCCCAGATACGCTTGACGAATCCCAGCATCAGTCGGTGCCCCCCTGCTGGCTCTGAACGTATTCAAGAACCGAGTCGATATCGACAAAGCCGTTTTCCACCAGAGGCCGGGCGTCGGACTGCACGACGTGGCACTGGTTGCAGAAATATCTGCGCGGGGTGACTGATGCGAGGAACTGATTGTCCCGGCTCATGAAGTGAGTGATCGACACCATGGGGGCCTGACTGACCTCAATCGCGGCACGGCTGTGGCAGGTCAGGCATTTGTTGGCATGCAGGTCGATCTGATAGCCGTCAATCTTGTGGGGGATCAGCGGCGGTTGCTCAGGATAGTTGCGGACCTGCCGCAGATCAGAATTCACCACACCGGCAATCGACGGCGGTTCGGCATTGTCGGCCAACGGGGTGCCCCCCCGCAAAGTAGCCACCGATTGTTGGGCAAGTGCGGCACCGCCGATGGCTGTCGCCAGAATGGCGGCGATCAAAGCTGTCTGACGTTTCATGTCCTTATACTCCCACCGGTACGATCTTGACCGCGCATTTCTTGAAATCGGTCTGTTTCGACAGAGGATCGGTCGCGTCCAACGTGACCTTGTTGATCAGCTGACGCGCATCGAACCACGGCACGAATATCAGCCCCTTGGGCGGCTTGTTCCGGCCACGGGTTTCGACCCGGCTGACGATGTTGCCACGGCGCGATTCCACCTTGACCGCCGAGCCGCGGCGCACGCCCATGGCTTTGGCATCGTCGGGATGCATATAAACCAGCGCGTCAGGAATTGCCTTGTGCAGTTCGGGCACTCGCTGGGTCATCGAACCCGAATGCCAGTGTTCCAGCACACGGCCCGTTGCCAGCCAGAACGGATATTCCTCGTCCGGGGTTTCGGGTGCGGGTTCGAACGGCAGGGCAAAGATCACAGCCTTGCCATCCGGCTTGCCGTAGAATTCGAAATCCGCGCCCGGCGTCACGTAAGGATCATACCCTTCCTTGAAGCGCCACTGGGTTTCCTTGCCGTCCACAACGGGCCAGCGCAGGCCGCGAATTTCGTGATAGGTATCGAACGGCGCAAGATCGTGGGCCTTGCCACGCCCGAATTCGGCGTATTCCTCGAACAGGCCCTTCTGGATGTAGAAGCCGAAATCTTCGGATTCGTGGTTGCCGTATTCAATGGCCTTTTCGGTCAGCTCAAACTGATCGACCTGACCATTGGCAAAGAGCACTTCGAACAGGGTCTTGCCCTTGTATTCGGGGTTGGCATCCAAAAGCTCGGCGGGCCAGACTTCATCGGTGGTGAACCGTTTGGAGAATTCGGCCAGCTGCCACAGGTCCGACTTGGACTCGCCCGGCGCGTCGACCAGCTGATACCAGAACTGGGTGCGGCGCTCGGCGTTGCCATATGCACCTTCCTTTTCGACCCACATGGCGGCAGGCAGGATCAGGTCGGCGGCCTCGGCTGTTACGGTCGGATAGGCGTCGGATACCACGATGAAGTTGTCGGGGTTGCGGTAACCCGGCAGCCCCTCTTCCATCATGTTCGGCGCGGCCTGCATGTTGTTGTTGACCTGCACCCAGTAGCAGTTGATCTCGCCATCTTTCAGTTTGCGGTTCTGCACCACCGCATGCGCGCCGTTCCAATCGGGCACAGTGCCCTCGGGCAGTTTCCAGATCTTTTCCGCAATGGCTCGGTGCTCAGGGTTCACGACAACCATGTCGGCGGGCAGACGGTGCGAGAATGTGCCAACCTCGCGCGCGGTACCACAGGCCGAGGGCTGACCTGTCAGCGAGAACGGCGAGTTACCGGGCGTTGAAATCTTGCCGGTCAGCAGGTGGATGTTGTAGATCATGTTGTTGACCCAGACACCGCGGGTGTGCTGGTTCACGCCCATGGTCCACAGAGACATGACCTTGGTATCCGGATCAGCATAAAGCTTTGCGATCTTTTCCAGGGTATCGGCCGGAACACCCGACATCTCGGCCGCTTTTTCCAACGTGTATTCCGAAACGAATTCGGCGAATTCCTCAAACGTCATCTCTTCGGACGCGCCTGAGTTCGGGTTGGCGGCGGCCTGTTGCAGCGGGTGGTCGTCGCGCAGGCCATAGCCGATATCGGTGACGCCCTTGCGGAAATTCACGTGTTTGGAAACGAAATCTTCGTTCACCGCGCCATTCTGGATGATGTAGTTGGCGATATAGTTCAGCATCACCAGATCGGTCTGCGGTGTGAAAATCGCCGGGATGTCGGCCAGATCAAAGCTGCGATGCTGGAAGGTCGACAGGACGGCCACCTGAACGTGCGGGTGGCTGAACCGGCGGTCGGCGATACGGGTCCACAGGATCGGGTGCATCTCGGCCATGTTCGAACCCCAGAGCACGAAGGCATCCGCGTTCTCGAAATCATCGTAGCAGCCCATCGGTTCGTCGATGCCGAAGGTCCGCATAAAGCCGCCCACAGCGGACGCCATGCAGTGCCGCGCGTTGGGATCGATGTTGTTCGAACGGAAACCCGCCTTCATCAGCTTGGATGCGGCGTAGCCTTCCCAGACAGTCCACTGGCCCGAGCCGAACATGCCGATGCCTTTGGGGCCTTTCTCGGCCAGTGTCTTTTTCCATTTTTCGGCCATGATATCGAAGGCTTCGTCCCACGAGACCGGCTCGAAATCGCCGTCCTTGTCGAAAACGCCATCCTTCTTGCGCAGCAGCGGCTGGGTCAGCCGGTCCTTGCCGTACATGATCTTGGACAGGAAATAGCCTTTGACACAGTTCAGGCCACGGTTCACTTCGGCCTCGGCATCCCCGTGAGAGGCGACGACACGGCCTGCCTTGGTGGCGACCATGATCGAACAGCCTGTGCCGCAGAAGCGGCAGGGGGCCTTGGACCATTTCAGGTCGGTCAGTTGCGCGTCGGTAACAAGGTTCTGTGCCGCTGCGGGGATCGGAATGCCCGCCGCTGCGGCAGCGGCCGCCACGGCCTGCGCCTTGATGACATCACGTCTGGTAACTTGGGTCATGAAATCCTCCGGTTCCGGCGGTTAAGCCAAGATTTCTGGGTCTGTTTCTGTTTGATGATAAACCAGCGAGGCGCTCGCGACGCCGTCGATCAGGTTTAACTGGTTCAGGTAGTTTACGATTTCGGTCTCGCTTGGCGTAACAAGCGTGACAATGATCTTGCCTGTCGGATCGATGGCAGGCGTTTCCGCGACCGGAATTTTCTGAATCTCGGCAACAACCGAATCCAGTTGATCCGGGTCGGCCAGCACCATCAAGCTCGAGATATGTTCCAATTCAGCCATTTGGCAACCCTTGCGTTGGCGCGCGGACGCTGATGGCACCCACCGGACATACCGGCAGGCAAGCACCGCAGCCCGAGCAGGATTCTGTATCAACCACGATCCGGCCCACAGGACGTTGAGACAGATCAAGTCGCAGTGCCGTCTGATCACAGCTGTCGGTGCACAACTGGCATCCTATGCCATGTTCCAGCATGCAACCCGGTTGAATGACTGCAATCACGTCCCAGGGAGTCTGGTTTACCGGCGCGAACACGTCTTCGTTACAAGCCTCGGCACACGCGCCACAAAAGGTGCACTCACCTGCATTGAAATCCAAGGCGGGCGTTCCGGCATAGGCGGAAAACAGGATGTTCTCCGGACATTTCCTGATGCAGTCTCCGCAGCCGGTGCACTGTTTTCGGATTGCAATCTCAGTGGCCCAGGGCGGGCGCTGCAAATCCGATCTGCGGAACTTTGACTGGCGTTCAGCACGGGCTGTCAGCTGGTCGTTCATTCAAGCCTCTAGCCAGCCGGGGGGCCGTTTATGATCTGCAGCATCCAGATTAGAAAACCCCATCCGCCCACGATCGCAACCGCCAGAGCCGGGGCAAGGAAGACCGCTAGCAGCAGGAATGCTGTACGCTCATCACCCTGAGAGCTTTGGGTTGGCTCAGATGTGGCAGGCATACCGTCCGACATGGCAAGCGCCTCCATTCTCGTTCGCTGTGATTGAGCTTAGCCAGCGAAAATCAACCTGTCTACGCCGCCAAACCCAACAACCGGCCATCATACCGGTCGCCGATTCCGGGACTAACCTAACCTGTTGAAAGGTTGAACATTTATCTCACCCACATGTTTTTGTTAAATGTTCTTCACCTTTGCCGGACGTTGCGGGAATTTCCGGAACAAGACATCCACGCATGGCTCATTCGAATCTTTGGCGTAGCTTGGCACCATTCGGCGTGATCGAATACAAGGATAATGTGTGGTCCGTGTTTCGCATCCGGTGCCGCAGCATTTGTCGGCCCAGCCGCGCGAGATCTGCCGCATATTCCGGATTTCCAGCAACGTTTTCCATCTCGCCCTGCCCATGATGGTCGAACAGCATCGGGGGAAGGTCAGCCGCGAATTCAACTAGCGTAAATCGCTCGTCGCGCAGGATGCTCAGGCAGGAATCGTTATTGTCCGTGCCCAGATCGCGCTGCCACTTTGTCGGGGCCTCGGGTTCTGAAAAATCCAGTTCGCTAAAGGAATACCCCCGCCAGTCGTCAGGCGTTTCCCCTGTGAGCAAGGGCATCAACGACCTGCCGTCCATGGAATTGGGAATGCCCTGCCCCACCCAATCCAGAATAGTAGGCGTTATGTCGATGGATTCCGTTGGTGCATTCACCTCGGAGCCAGCCTGTTCCTGATTGCCCGGCACCCGTATTATAAGCGGCGTTCGGTATGCTGCATCATAGACGGTCATTTTACCCCAGGAATGGCGATCGCCCAGCATCTCTCCGTGATCGGCAGTGATCACGATCAAGGTGTTGTCATACTGACCGCTATCTTTCAGATATGCCACGACACGACCAATGTGATGGTCCACCTCGGTCGCCAGACCCAGATAGACCGCGCGCAAGGTTCGGATGTTTTCGTCCGTTGGCTCGACCTCACCAAAGCCCTCCACGAAATCCCGCGCCTCATAGCTATCCATCGTCGGGCCAAAGAACGGATGCACCGCCTGCTCGTCCCCCGGCGACGGCAAGCGTGTCGGCAAAGGGATATCCGCCGGATCATACATGTCGTTGTATGGCGCTGGTGCAACCAAGGGCGGATGCGGACGAATATAGGTCAGATGGGCGAACCAGTTCTGCTTGTGAAAGGCAACGATGTTGTCCAGAAACGCGTCGGTCAGAAAGGCGGTATCGCTGTCTTCCGCCGCATAAAGCGCCGGGCCGTTCAGCTTGCGCGCACCCCCATCCGTCGACGTTGGCTTGTAAACATCCCAATAGGTTTCAAAGTCATAACCCTTGCGCATCAGGTGCGATTGCCACGGAAAGGACTCCTCCAGCCTCATCTCGGTGATTTCGTGAAACCCGACCATCGGCTGCTCATAGGATTTCAGGGCCGGATCGTTGGCATCGTGAACCCGTGGGTCAGCGGACGTGTCGGTATACCCAAACAGCATGGGCAGATACCCGGCCTTGCGCATCTCGGTCGCGATGTTTGGCGTGTCATGGCGCAACGGTGTACCGTTGCGAACCGAACGATGGTTCATGGCATATTGCCCCGTCAGCAGCGATGCCCGCGACGGCCCGCACGGATTTGTTACAGAAAAATGCCGATTGAAGGACACGGCGTCTTTCATGAACGCCCTCAGGTTCGGCAACGCGACCTGATCTGCCAGCGCGCCGGCCAGACAATCTGCCCGCAGTTGGTCTATGATGATGAACAGGACATTTCTGGTCTGCGGCATATCTGCACCCGATTCCAAGTATTCGACCCAGGCCAGACTTTGTCCCGCCCAACAGAGAAACGCAACAATTTATGGAGCTTTGACCATTTTAAGTGATGATATGGGTGCTTTTGTTGTCTTTGGGCAAAATATTTTGGGGAAATGCTGTGTTCACGGCGTTTTCGCGCCACCACATCCACAATATCTCATGCTCTGCACCAACCAAATTCCTCGACCAGACAACCGACAAGCAGAAAATATGCGAAAGCACGATGCATGAAACCGGACTTGGCCCTTGAATGACACCCCAAAATGGCTGTGAATACGCGTTATGAGCGGCGGAAAGAAATTGCTGGGTACCGATGGGGAAGAGTTCGAGGATCTGACTGCCAGTATCTATGACACCAATCCTCCGGAAGAAGATGATCTGTGGTTTCTTCCCCCACTGGACGAAACCGAAGAAGAAGGTCCGATGC
This sequence comes from Ruegeria sp. CF5, assembly GCF_056537325.1. NCBI lineage: Bacteria > Pseudomonadati > Pseudomonadota > Alphaproteobacteria > Rhodobacterales > Roseobacteraceae > Ruegeria > Ruegeria sp. CF5. The sequence goes on from NZ_JBQFRI010000020.1 coordinate 11,647, forward strand.
CTCTGCTGCGAACAGGGGCTGCAACACCCTTGTTCAACCCGGCAGAGTGGCGAGCAGCGCAGGATTCCCTGTCGGCGGAGCTGGCGGACCTGGCGCTGACATTCGGCATGCTGGACGAACGGATGCGCTCAGGGCCCGAAGGTTGGCGGCACAGGCTGGCATTGCTCGAAGTTGCCGATCTTGGCTGGTGGACCGGAGATCGCATCAGCGCCGAACGATTGGCCTTGTGGATCGGCCTGCGGTTGGGTGCGACCGGAGACGACACATTGGCGCTGGCCCGTGCGGGATGGGCTGTGCGCCGCCTGACATCCGGCGCTGCCCCCAATGCGGGCGGATGGGAAGACGGATTATCCGCTTTTCTCGGCCGAACAACACCTGCCGGACACGAAGTCCCCGAAGCCGTCAGCGATCTGTCTGATGTGACAACATCGGCGGCCCACCTCCATCCAATGACGCAATCTGCGATGATATTTCATGCGTGGCGGGCACTTGGTCAGGGGATGTCAAACGACGCAGAAGCGGCCGTTTTGGCCGCGCGCCACGGCGCCTCCGCGGGCCGAGGCGGTGCGCTTTTCATGCCGGTCTGCTTTTCCGGGCCCGGCGCGCTGAGGGGCATGGGCACGGCCGAGCAAAAACTGAACGCCTGGTACACAGGCGCCGCACAGGCGACCCTGGCGGCGCTATTGCTGATCGACAGGGTCAGCACCTGGCATGATCGCGCAGTTGAAGAAACGCGCGATTTGTCCGGACGCACGCCGCCTGCACTGATTGAGGTTCTGACCGCTTGGCCCATGATTACCGCCCCGCTGGCAGAGGAACTGACAGGCGCGTCCCGGGCCGCGGTTCAGCGCAATCTGGACAAACTTTCGCAACGTGGCCTGATCCGAGAGATCACCGGGCAAGGCCGCTACCGAGTCTGGACCGCCTCTGTATAAGGTGTAGCACCTGCCCGAAATCCGCGCCGAGACGGGGAAAACGGACCCACCCTTGATCGACTCGGCGTTTTCCCGGAACATTACCTAAGGTAAACTCATTTAATGGGGTCCCATGGACTCGATCATTTTGTTTCGCATTGCTGAACGTCTGACTTTGACCGCCGTCGTCATTCTTGTGGCGCTTGTGGTGATGATCGGATTTTGGAGAACCATCCAGAAGATCAATATCTCTCAAAACGAACACTTCGGACTGGCCGGGTCAGTCGCGTTTTCGACGCCGGTATTCGTCCTGCTTGCCATCATCGGCTATGCGTGGGTTTCTCTGGAGCATCCGATTCAGGTTGGTCAGGTGACACCCGATGACGCATCAATCCAGGCGACCGCAGGACAAGAGGCGGCAACCCTGACAACCGGCAATTTCGTGGGCTCAAGCCGAACCGCGACCGGCACGAATACCGGGTATGACGCAGCCATAACCCAACGGCGTCTGCGCAGCGTGAATTGCGCCCTTCGGGGCAAGGATCTTGGCCAACGGACATCCGATGATATTGCCGAGATCAAACTGACGCTGATCCGGGACCTTTGGCAGGACGACTGGGGCGATCCGGTAACCTTTGCCGACTGGGTGCGCACCGGCGGCACCCCTGCCCCCAACGACATCGTGCTTGAGGTCTGGGAGGAGGTTCATCCACTGTGCTGAAAGTCGCCGCCTTCGTTTCTCTTCTGACGCTGGCCTCTCAGGCCGGAGCCCAGCTTTATACCGAGGACGAGCGCCGCCATACGTTCGAACGTGCCACACCTGACATCATCCGCGTGTTCAACGACGATATCGTTGGCAACCTGCCACGCGCGGATCGCCCCCGCGCGGCGCGGGTCCGGCTGGAATTTCCGGATCGCGGGCCATCACCGCTGGCGTTTTTCGCCGACCCGGCCGAAGGCGTGATCTATATGCCCTTGGAATCCATTCGTTTCTTTGACGATGTGGCAACGCTATTTGCATGGATCGAAAGCAAAGGCTGCGACCCGGCCGCACTGCAGGCCTATCTCTGGGCCAAACTCCGACAGGGACGGCCCCTGCCCTCGCCTCTGCGCGCGTTTCAGATCGACCGGGACACCGCCTTTGCCGATCCGTTCACCTTTAACGTATCGGGCAAGATCGTCAGTTCCGGCTTGCAGTTCATCCTTGCGCACGAACTTGGCCACATCATGCTAAACCATCAGCCGGGTCTGAGTGGCCAGGACAGTCAGGCACAGGAAATCGCAGCCGATGAATTCGCGCTGGATCATTTCTCACGCCTGGGGGGACTGCCTATGGGGGTGTTCTGGTATTACATGGCGGCCTGGTGGCAGGATCCGATCGGCGGCACCGCGCGCGATGCCAGCACGCACCCGGTATCCCCCGAGCGAATTAGCCGCCTTGCGGAACGGATTGTCACTGATCCGATGGCCTTTTCCCATGGCGAACAGGACCCGGAACGAGAAATGCAGCTGGCCACCGAAATTGGCATGATGGTCGCAGATCTGGCAGAACTGATTGATGATGACGGGATGTTGTCCCTGATGCCACTGACACTCGAACGGGACTGGCCGGAAAGCCGATTGGCCACGGCCTGCCCTTCGGACTAAGCCATCGGTATCTGCCTGATCATCCTAACCCCGAAACAGCCGGGTGGACGAAAACATCGCTTCCAGTTCCTCGATCCGCTCTTTGCTTTCCTCCCATCGGGAATCCTGCACCTGCGCAATCAGCGCCTCGGAAATCAATTGCAGCGAAATCGTGGAATCCCAGCTTGAAGGCGCCTCGACCAATCCGTGAAAGGTGAAATCGGCGCAACGGCCGATGGGCGAACCCCACTGATCCGTAAACAGAACCACCTTAGCACCACGTTCCGAAGCAATCCGGGCGAGCTTTTCCAGATGCGCCTCGTAGCGGCGGATATCGAACACCACCAGAACCGACGTCCGATCCATGTCCAGCAGATACTGCGGCCAGACATTGCTGGAGTTGCTCATCATCGTCACGTTGGGGCGGATGATCTGCATGTGGTTATAAAGATAATCGGCATTTGACCGGGTTATGCGCCCGCCAACGACATAAAGAGGACGGCTGGTATCCGCCATCAAACGGGCAACTTCGTCGAACATGGCTGTGTCCACACGTTCCAGCGTATGGCGCATGTTGGTCCAGACGGCCTGAGCGAACCGCGTTAGCGCGTGTTCGGCAGTATCGTCCACCACCCAAGCGTCCCGTTTCGAGATCGGCTTTTTGATCTGGGCCGCAACCTCCTCACGCAGCGCTTCCTGCAGGTCCGGGAACCCGTGGAAACCCAGCTTTCGTGCCATGCGGATCACAGTTGGGGTCGAAACACGTGCGGCTGCAGCCAGCTTGGTGATCGATTGCAGACCGGCCATCGGATAGTCCTGCAACAGGACCGAGGCCAGCTGGCGCTCGGACCGAGTCAGCCCGTCGATCTCATCCTGCAGCATTTGTTTGACCAGACGGCTGGTTATCACGCACGGCCTCTTTTCTAGCTTTTGTTACAGAGTATGAACTAATGTAGCCTTGTCTACAGAGAATTTGTTGACAAGCGGGGGCTGGCTGCTCCCAATGTGAAAGACGGCACGCTTTGCGCCGGCAAGATCAATGAACCGCCTCCGGCTGATAGGTGGTCACGACTACAGGGAAACAGGCATGAACCTGATGCGGAGATACATCCGGATCGTTGACGGGATGAACCGCTGGATTGGCCGCATCGTGATGTACGGCATCTTCGTGATGATGGGCATCCTGCTGTGGTCGTCAATTTCAAAGACCTTTTTCCTGCCATCCTTATGGACGCTGGAGGTCGCGCAATTCGCCATGGTCGCCTACTATATTCTTGGCGGACCATATTCGATCCAGATGGGATCGAACGTGCGGATGGATCTGCTCTACGGTGAATGGTCCAGCAAACGGCGGGCCTGGACGGATGCCTTCACCGTTCTGTTCCTGATCTTCTATATCGCTGTCCTGATCTATGGCGGTTGGGATTCGCTGAGCTATTCCCTGCAATACGGCGAACGCAGCCCCACGGCGTGGCGACCCTATCTGTGGCCCATCAAGACGATCATGCTGTTTGGGTTAGGGCTGATGCTGCTGCAGGCTGTATCCGAACTATGCAAGGATATCATGCGCATACGCGGTGAAGATATCCCACGAGAGGTGATCTGATGTCTTACGAGCTGATCGCCACAATCATGTTTTCAACCATGATGCTGATGTTGCTGACGGGCCAGCGGGTCTTTGGTGCCATCGGTTTTGTCGCCGTAGTGTTTTCCCTGCTGCTTTGGGGGGACCGGGGTGGGTATGATTTAGGCTTTGCCGCCGCGGTGAAGCTGATGAAATGGTATCCGCTGCTGACGCTGCCGATGTTCATCTTCATGGGGTATGTCCTGTCGGAATCCAAAATCGCGGACGATCTTTATAAGATGTTCCACGTCTGGATGGGTGGCCTGAACGGAGGTTTGGCCATTGGCACGATCGGTCTGATGGTTCTCATATCTGCGATGAACGGATTGAGCGTTGCAGGAATGGCCATTGGCGCGACCATTGCCCTGCCAGAGCTATTGAAGCGCGGTTATGACAAAAGAATGGTGACAGGCGTTATTCAGGCCGGGTCCTCTTTGGGCATTCTCGTGCCGCCATCCGTTGTACTGGTTCTGTACGCAATGATCGCGCGGCAGCCCGTGGGACAACTGTGGCTGGCCGGAGTGGTTCCGGGCCTGATGATGGCTACGATGTTCATCCTCTATATCGCCATCCGCTGCCGCATAAATCCCGATCTGGGCCGCGCCCTGCCTGCGGAAGAGCGTGATGTGCCGATGTCGGAAAAACTGGCCCTCCTGCGTGCGGGCCTGCTGCCTTTGGCTATCTTTGCCGCCATGATGGTGCCGTTCGTGAATGGCTGGACCTCGCTGGTGGAAAGCTCGGCGATCGGGGCGCTGACCGCTTTCATGGCTGCCGTATTGAAGGGCCGGATGACGCGCGCCGTGTTTGAGACCTCTGTGCGGTCCACGCTGGGCATTACCTGCATGTTCATGTGGATCATCCTCGCCGCGCTGGCCTTTGGAGCCGTGTTCGACGGGCTGGGCGCAGTCAAGGCGATTGAGAACCTGTTTACTGAACGGCTGGGACTGGATCCTTGGCTGATCCTGATCCTGATGCAGCTCAGCTTTATTCTGATGGGCACGTTTCTGGACGATACCGCCATGCTGGTGATCGTTGCCCCGCTTTATGTCCCGCTGGTCAAGGCGCTGGGTTTCGATCTGATCTGGTATGGTGTGCTGTACACCATCACCACGCAGATCGCCTATATGACCCCGCCATTCGGCTACAATCTGTTCCTGATGCGCGCCATGGCCCCGCCCGAGATCACATTGCGGGACATCTATGGCTCGATCCTGCCGTTCGTGATGGTCATGGCGCTGGCCCTGGCAATCATAATGACCTTTCCACAGATCGCGCTGTGGTTACCCGAATACATCTACAACAAGTGACCCCGGAAAAAACCGGGGCAAAAACGGAGAGCATTCAAAACACGTCAACCATTTGGGAGAGAGAGTATGACGACAAGACGCAAGTTTATCAAAGGGGCCGCCGCAGCGCCCGCTGCCGCCGCACTGGCAACGCCGGCACTGGCACAGGGGACCATCACCTGGCGGTTGCAGACCTATGCCGGTCCCTCGCTGGCAGAACACGTTCTGGACCCTGCGATCAAGATGTTCAATGAAATTGCGGGCGACCGCATGCAGATTGAAACCTTCTATTCCAATCAGATTGTGCCTACCGAAGAGTTGTTCCGTGCATTGCAACGCGGCACCATAGATGCGGTGCAATCGGATGATGACTCGATGGCGTCACCCACCGAGGTTACTGTTTTCGGAGGATATTTCCCGTTTGCGTCACGCTATTCCCTCGATGTTCCGGTGCTATTTAACCAATACGGTCTGAATGAAATCTGGGACGAGGAATATTCCAAGGTCGGCGTGAAACACATCTCGGCTGGGGCCTGGGATCCATGCCACTTTGCCACCAAGGATCCGATCAACAGCCTGGCCGACCTGCAGGGCAAACGCATCTTTACCTTCCCGACGGCGGGCCGTTTCCTCAGCCAGTTCGGGGTCGTTCCGGTCACCTTGCCGTGGGAAGACATCGAAGTCGCGGTGCAGACGGGCGAGTTGGACGGCATCGCATGGTCAGGCATCACCGAAGATTACACCGTCGGCTGGGCGGATGTGACAAACTACTTCCTGACCAACAACGTCTCTGGTGCATGGGCGGGCCACTTCTTTGCCAACATGGATCGCTGGAACGAGCTGCCGGATGATCTGAAAACCCTGTTCAAGGTTTGCGCGGATCAATCCCACTATTACCGCCAGTGGTGGTACTGGGGCGGCGAGGCCTCGCTGCGTGTGAACGGCGACAAGCTGAAACTGACCACGATTCCGGATGAAGAATGGGCAACCGTCGAAGAGGCGGCCGTCAAGTTCTGGGACGAGATCGCGGCGGAAAGCCCCACAAAGGCAAAGGTCGTCGAAATCTTCAAACAGTACAACGCCGTCATGCAAAAAGCCGGGCGCCCGTATCGCTACGGATAATCAAAAGAAACGCCGCCCGACTCGACATTGGGCGGCGTTCGACACTGTGTCTGCAAGTGTCAGGGAACTCAGTTCGACGTATCCCGGATCACGAAATGCTTGGTCGTGGTCTCAATTACTTCCCAGTAACCCCGAAAGCCATCCGGAATCATGAAAGACGCGCCAGCGCGAAAATCCTGTCGCGTGCCATCCTCGTGAATCAAAGCGCAATGCCCGGAAACGATATAGCAGTATTCATCCTTATCAGTGAAAGCATGCCATTTTCCCGGCGTTGACGTCCACGTACCGGCAGAAAGTTTGCCGTCAGGGCTGGTGAAATGCATACCGACCTGATGGTGAGGATCGCCCGCAACCACCCTCTCGGGCAGGTCCGAAAGACGCCGTTCGCTTTTGATCGGTGCTTCGCTGTTCAGATCAATGACATGGGTTGTCATTTTCCATCTCCTTAAGAAAACACGCCCGGCAGCCGAGCTGAAGGGCGTGCTTGTTTGTCAGGCCGTAACCCTATTGTTTACTGGGCGATCATGTCGTTGGCGCTGACGCCTGCGACTGCGACGGGTTTTTTCATGGCGTCGCGGCGGAAGGGTTCGCCCAGTTCCTGGTTGATCAGCGCCTCGATCAGGGTGGTGATGC
>NZ_JBQFRI010000021.1:0-13604 GCF_056537325.1 Ruegeria sp. CF5
CTAAATGAGATCGTCACGGTTTGCTCCTGTTATGTCCCAGCAGGCGTTAGCAGAACTGCGTTCGATCTGACAGGTTGGGCAGAGTTTGCGACAGAACCGCCGCCAATGCTTGTTTTTCCATCTGCTCCTCCAACACGCTACTCCCTAATCTTGATCCCCAGCCATCGCGAGAATCTCATCTTCTGGCAGAAATGTAACCCGGCCCACCAACAACGCCTCGGCGTCGAATATGAATTCCCAAAGCGCATGTTACGGACCGACCGGCTCAGCGATAGTGCGCCATTCCTTGATTTTGCGACGAAGGCTTTCCTTTTGGGCTTCAGTCATGTTTGCCCCTTGCTGTTTGCGCCGCCGAGGTGAAAATCAAAGACAGAGCCTTTTGGCTTTCCCCCGGCGACTTCACGCCTACCTCTTTGTCTCGGGCATACGAGGCGGCGCGCAACTCTCCTATTTGTCGTCTACATGCTCGGACTTGCTGTTTGCCTCATCCAAGCGAAGCTTTGTTCTGCACGGCGATCTGACTTTAGGGAAAAATAGAGCTGGGACGCAAAACCCAAAGTTGCCAGCAAGACACTAACAATTGGCAGAACAATCTGTAACACTAGATCCTGCCAAGAAAATGTAGCGTCATAATCATTAATGCTAATGCTAATAACAACATTGTTGTCCGACGGAAGAAACTGGTAAAGAGTTACAAGCGCGATTGCTGCAAACAAGAACCGCCATTTTGCAAGAAGCTTTAAAACAGACACAGGCAAAATCCTCAGCTTGACGTAGATGAGATGTCGAAGTTTAGCCCCTTAGTCCCCTCGCGCAACCAGCAGCGAGTGCTTTCTACGTTCTTATCTGGCTTGGCAACCGGGTCAGGCGCATTTGCCTCAGCCATTAGGCCACCCGCCGTCATACTCTTGATAATGACACCGCCAACAGCTCCTATTCGCGTCTACAATTACTGGCAGAACCCGTGAAGCCAACAACCGTCCATCCCGGCTGAAGGTGCTTTCCACAGTCACAGAAACACTGCGCGAGTGATCGACACCGATATACATCGGCTCGACGTCGGAAAGCGGCACGTAAGCCGAGGGTTTCTCGCCAACAAACAGCTTCGGATTACACCCCTTAACCACTCCGCCTTCCGTAATGGGGCCTTCTCAGTCAAGTGAACATTGGTTTCGCCGCAGCCTTTAGCTAAGCCATATGAATAAAGGTAGGCGGTGTGTACAAAGCAGTCATGTCGCCGAAGTACTAATTGGATTTGAGCATTCACATATTGTCGCTGCGCGCTTTGCGACCGAGATAGCCGCCATGGTGGCGAATACCATAATCCTGGCATGAGAACCCTTTGGCTTCCATTGTTGCCAGTGCAATTGCATCACTAATGGCGAGCATGACCGCGATGCTGCTAGTCGGGGTCAACCCTAAAGGGCATGCATCCTCTTTTACCGGTCCCATGTCCAATATGACTTCGCAATACTCTCTAAGTTCGGAATCGGGATGGGATGTTATCCCGATCAAATGAGAGACCCCTAAATGTTTAGAAAGTTCCAGAATTTCTATTACTTCCCTAGATTTTCCACTCGTAGAAAATGCATAGAGAATATCTTGTTCGCCAACAATTCCTAAGTCCCCATGCGCTGCTTCACCTGGGTGCAAGAACACAGCTGGAGTGCCCGTCGAACACAAGGTAGCTGCGAACTTTTTGGCAATGTGGCCAGCCTTTCCGATACCCGTCGTGATAAGTTTCCCTTCACAATTTACCGCTAGTTTCACAGCGGCTACAAAATCTGCGCTGATGTTCACTGAGCTAATTGCATCTGCCTCAGCTTTCAAAACAGCTCTTATTCGTTCTGCAATATCCACGGCAATAATCCCTCTTAAACACTAGGATCCTTTTGCACACTCACCCATGCTGGCCTCCCTATTGTGAGCTTTCGTATGTCTGCTGTGAGCCCATTGTGACCGATACCTCACGGCACACAATTTTCGGGATGGGTGAAATGCAGACGTTCGCGGCTTGTTGTCATATCCCGGCAAAGCGGGACAAACTGGTCGCCAAAGCGAATTCGGTTCGGTCCCTCAATCTTTCAAAGTTGCTAGATATGCAATGAGATCCGCGCGATCCTTTTCGTTTTCAATTCCGAGCATCACTTTGGTCGTCCCGGGTACAAACTGATATGGGCTAGCGAGATAGCTATTCAGTGTATCCGCATCCCACACCAAACCTAATTCGCGCAAATAGCTTGAGTAAGGAAACTCGGGATCGGACGCAGTGGGTCGTTCGAATACGCCCCAAAAATTGGGCCCATTATCACCTGCAATTCCCGTCGCCGAAGGTTTGCCGTGGCAGACTTCGCACCCCTTGGCTAGAAACTCACCATTTGAAACATTGGCACCTTGCAACTTATCGGCAATCGGTTGGCTCTCTACTCGCTGAGGCGCTCCCGCTTCGATGAGCACCTCGGCGATTTCGATGTGCCCCGCTCTCAGCGCCTGATGCAAAGGAGTTGAGATATATGGTTCATAGCTGGCTGGATCCGCCCCAGCCTCAATGAGCACTTTTACCACTTCGATGTGGCCATACCCTGCCGCATGGTGGAGAGCGGTTCCAACCGTATAAGTATCATTTCCCTGATAGAAAAAAATTGTTGGATCGGCTCCCCGCGCAAGAAGAAGTTCAACCAACTCGGTATGGCCGAATTTTGCCGCTACAAAAAGCGGTGTAACGCCCGGTGCACTTGTCATGTTCGTACTGCGAAGTTCGAGCGGTACACCCTTGTCTAGTTCCGCGAGAACGCCCTCAATATTTCCACGTTTGGCGTGAAGATGGATGATTTCCGCCAATGCCTTCTCAAACGAAAAGATGAACAGCGACAGAGTAACTATAATCAGTCGAAACATATGCGCCTCCGAATTCAACGGCTGAAGCCAACCATAAGCAGATAAAGCCGTTGTACCAAACCTAACGGAAGAAATGGGTTCCTGTGCGACGTTCGCGCCAGTTCGTCAGCCTTGTGGTCGCTCGTACAAGAAGCGTTACCGCCATGGCAACGCATGACGGCAAAGTGGGCTGCTTCCGCAGCATTTGAGTCAGTTTATGGATGTTGGCTCGGAGCCAAAATCGTGGGCCTGCTGGTTCGAACTGAACGTCAGCTTCGTCCGCACAACAGGCATCGGCGCTCCCTACTGTGAATTCTCGAATGTCCGCTGTGAGCCCTTACCTGCCTTTCCCGATCTAGTTGAGCGCCGCAATTGCATTCTTCAGGATTGGTTCGATTGCGGGCCTTAGCGGTTGGTTCACAAAGTCACAGGCTGCGGACAAAGCCGCTATCAGCCTAACCTGCCTTAGACTTCAACCATCTTCGTATACGGCCTCTGGCATTCTCAAAAGGTGATGACGAATTGAACTGGATCATCCGCCCTTTGGTCCATTTCCCGTGCCAAGGTGAGCCGAATAATTCTTCATCAGTTCGCTCTGATATTTCCGATACGAGTTGATCTTTGGCAGCAGCCAGCCTTCGACGGTTTTCACCAAAGCTGTTTGCGGAATAGTCTGCATAGAATTTCTGAGCGAGTGCGCCAATTTCGTTCCATTTGTAACCAACTTCAGGAAATTCAACATCTTTTCCACTGTCGTCTTGATCCAACCACTTCAAAACCAGTTCGTTCCAGCCGATCAGATATGAGACGAGGTTGTTCGCGCTCATTGTTGTGTTACTTGCATGGCCGTCCATGCTTCTTTCGTCAGCTATGACGAGAGGAACAGCGTCCAAAGCGGCATCAAGCTTGGCGAAACGCACGGCTATTACTGCGATTAGCTCGTCTTTAGAAGTTGGTATGGTCATGGCTAAAGACTACCAAGAACAGTTAGGAAGGAAACCCAGCGTCGGCAGGCTTGGGCTCGCTGCCGCCGTTCTCTGCGGCACGCATCATCGGGCGGAACGAGCCCTTACCTGCCGTCGACCAAACTTCGGTCCTTTGCATGTGTGGTACGTCGAGAACCGCACATTCCGGACGTTCGATGTCAGGTAACGACTGGTGGGTGAGCGGGACTTTGCGGCTGTTCGCAAACTTGGCTTGGTGGTCTGCAACCTTCGCAATGCGGTCCTTTGTGCGGTCTCGGCCAATGATCGCCGCTCATTGATTGGCTATTCCGTTTCCCTCAGCACGATACCAACTTGTTCGGCGTAGTCATCCCAAGCGTGAATGAGCTTTTCCAGAACCACAGGCTGCGCGACAGCAAGATCAGTCGTCTCACCAGGGTCTGAATCGAGATCGAACAGCCGCCATTTGCCGTCACCATATGGCGCAACGACTGCCACCGCTTTCATAGCCCCTTGCCGCATCCATTTGCCGTTCATCAGTTCGCCCCCGATGAACTCCTCCGCGCCATAGACGGCGTCCTGCTCTCCTGCAAGAAGCGCGGTCATGGACTTGCCAAGCATCGGCTCCACGGGATTTCCGTTGACGGTCTCGGGATGTACTATGCCTGCCATCTCCAGCATTGTTGGCATCAGATCCGTGACATAGGTAAACGCATCTGTCATTCGACCACCTTCGACCCCTGGTCCGGCTACCAGCAACGGCACTCTGATGCCTCCCTCGCTTACCGTCATCTTGAACCGATCCAAAGGGCCGGACGATGCCCCAGCAAAGCCCATTCCGTAAGCATAGGCTGAGATTGCATCGCCAATGGCCGCAGGGCTATTGTCGAACTGGCTGAACCACTCGCTTCCTGCATTGCCGGGATAGTCCTCAGAATACCAAGGGTTCGATCCGTTGTCGGACAAGAAGAAAACCACCGTGTTACCCAGTTCCCCGATGTCGTCGAGAAAATCCAGAACGCGCCCGATGTGATAGTCGAGATTGTCGACCATCCCGGCGTAGACTTCCATTCCGCGGACTTCGACCGCCTGTTCTTCCTGTGAAAGCGTGTCCCAAGGAGTTACCTGTGGCTGCATTTCAGACACCAGAGCATTCGATGGCACCAGTCCGATATCCTTCGCGGCTTCTACCCGTCGCTGGCGGAGAACTTCATATCCTTCGTCATAAGCCGACTGGTATTTCGATTTCCACGGCTCTGGCACATGCAGCGGGTCGTGGGGTGCCGTGAGCGCGAAGTAGCCAAGGAAGGGCTTGCCATCACCCCGGTTGGAGCGGATCGCATCCATCAGGAAATCCGCATAACTCCGGCTTGAATGGAACGTCGGGGGAAGCTCCCACAGCCGCTCGCCATTTAGTGTGTAGGCGGCGGGGGACTCTAACTCTCTGACTCCGGTCATGTCGTCAAAATGGCTCGCCCCTCCGTACAGCATCGAAAAGGTCTGCTCGAACCCCCTGTTGTAGGGATAATGGTCGGGTTCGTGCCCGAGGTGCCACTTGCCTGCCATATAGGTGTGGTACCCGTTGTCTCGCAGCACTTCGGCCAGCGTAACGACACGGTCATTTAAGTGGCCCTCATACCCCGGATTGCCGATCTGGTTGGGTGCAAGCAACTCGCCCATGTTGCCCATACCCGCAATGTGGTTGTCTGTGCCAGTCAGCAGCATCGAACGGGTCGGTGAACAGGCAACGGATGCATGGAAATCGGTGAAGAGGACGGCTTTTTCAGCTAACGCGTCGAGCGCCGGTGTGTCGATTTCTCCGCCATAGGCTCCGATGTCGGTCCAACCCAAGTCATCTACCATGATCAACAGAAAGTTGGGCTGGTCATCCTGTGCAACGGCAGCGAACGGAGCGCAGGACAGGATCACCGCTCCAAAAAAGTTCAGGTTCAGAATGTTAGTATGTCTAGTCATAATAGTCTCACTTTAGGTTCTTGATGGCCCTGTCCGTTGAGAAAACAAAACCAGTGCCGGAGGTCAGCGCCGTCTGGGCAAGACGACCTGGGCCTGCAGGCGCAAACGGACGCCCTCCGCACCAACCTCGGGCGTTTCCAGCCAATAGCCCGCCCCCGCTTGCAGATTGACCGGCAGCGCGCCCCATCGGACCAGCTTTGATACCGAAACGTTTATGGGCACAGCCCAGGCTTCAGCCTCCCAGTCGTAGGTGCTTTCGCTTTGCAGCGAATAGGTCCACGCGCCTTCGGTGGAATAGGCAAGAAAGGGCTGGAGAAAACTCACATTCGTGGGGGTTTCGGGGTTGCTCTCAAGATCCCACAGATGATTGGCCAACGCGCCATAGGTCCAAGTTCCGGCCTGACGCAGGGCAATGCCGGTGATCCCAGCGGCCCATGTATCACTCGACACGCCGCTAAAGGTCGGAAAGCGCACAACGGGACCAATACCCCAAGTAACGTCTCCAGTCCCGATTGGTGAGAACCATGCGGAGAACAGAATATCTCCGAACCCCTCCTGGCGCGTCCCCGGGACAACGTCTTCCTGCCAAATGTAAGGGATGATGGTGCGGGTGATCAGATTGATGTCATCGTTCAGTTGAAAGGGTACCACCGGCTGAAAGTTCAGAGTGGTGCGCGATCCCTGATCAGAGGCACCCAGATTGTCATCATAGTTCAATTGAAACGGCACCGAGATGATTGTCGCAAGCGGGTTGGCCAACTCCTGGGCCAGATCGGCTGCCTCGTCTGCAACCGTTGTGGTTCCGGCACTGGCTGCAAATAGTAGCCCCATTAGAGCATGGGATCGACGCATAGCCGTGTACTCCCTTTGAAAGGTGGGTTGGACGAATGGTCTAGTTGATCGGTTCCAGTTTCGGGAAAGCCCAACTTCCGTTCAGGATTTCATCCTTCGGCTCATAAAGGCGGATCGCGTAGTTCCAGCCCGAAGTGATCGGAAGGCAGTTCACGCGGCCATCGTCGCACCCACCGAAATGAAGTGTGACTGAGCCGTCCATTGCAGCTTCAGCAGTGTAGCCATTATAGCTGTTTACGCCCAGATCGTTGGCTTCCAGAAAGCCGCCGGCATTGTAGACGGTCACCGACCAAAACGCCCGAACCGGCACATCCCTGACCGTTACCGCATATGGTGTTTCGCCGTCATTCTGATCGACCGCGTCCAGCATATAGATTGCGGCCTCGGGTGGAAGACCACCCCAGCCCGAGAAAGCGCCAACCAGAAACTGAACCGGATCAATATCGTCTTTTGTTCTGCCAAAGGCTCGCGCTGAATCGATGCCGAGCAAGGACAAGTCGTTTATCGCCTGACGCGCAATGGCAAGCTGTTCGGTGTTCCAGTTGGGCGCGTCAAACGGACCCGTTCCACTGCCGCTTACGACAATCCCATCCTGAGCGGCCTGAGCGGCGGCAATATCATCCGGGTCAGTCACATCGACGAATGTGCGAAACACGATGTAACCAAAGCGCGTACCAAGGTCTTCCTGTTTGATCTTGTAGGTGCCGGGCTCTGCCTCGGCGTACATAAAGTGGTCCTGATTGATGACATGCATCGAGATATAGCGCCCATCTGCCTCGGGCAGCGTAACTTCGACGGACTCGCTCAAATCCAGCAGGACCGCGGAATAGAGCGTGTCCTGGTTCATTCGGATAACGGGTTGATTATCAGGCGTCGTGGCTTCGCGCATATGCCCCAACTCGCCAACAGCCAGACCGAGATTGGCCATGTTGGTCCGAAACATGTGGTCAGTCTCAGCACGCACGAGGGTGTCAACGGTCACATCGACCAAGTCCTCGCCCCAAACGCCTGTCGGGAGTGTAAGCGCGACTGTCAGAAGTAGCTTTTTCATCGTCGGCATCCTGTTGTTCAGTTGGTGGGTTGTACGAAGGGGAAGACCCAGCTTCCGTCGATGACGTCTAGACCGGGTTGGTAAAGGCGGACGGCATAGTTCCAGCCATCCATGATCGGAAGGCAGTTCACGCGACCGTCGTCGCAACCGCCGAAGTGAACGGTGACGCTACCATCGTCATTCTTGGCACCGGAAACCGAGTTGATTACGTAGGCGTCGAGGGGATTGAGCTCAAAAAACCCGTCTGCATTGTAGAGACTCACGGACCAGAATGCGCTCACCGGTACATTCGCCGGTACATGAATCTTGTATTCTCCGAGCGGCAGGCCGGGTTCAATATTCAGGTAAAAGGCTTCGTCTTCGGGGAGACCACCAAAGCCGATAGCGGTGCCAAGAAAATGGCGCAGTGGGTCTACATGATCGGCCGTACCGAAGGTCCGGGCGCTGTCTGTGGCGAACCTGCCCAGCTCAATCGCAGCCCGGCGTACGGCCTCGAAGCTCTCTGTATCGTAGTCGGGCATCTCGAAGGGTGCGGCCGAGGCGGCATCGATGGTGAACCCGTCCTGAATTGCGTTGACCGTCGCAATATCTTCCGGGTTCTCGGCATCCACCAGTATTCTCATGAAAACAAGTACGTAGGGGGTATGGAATGTGTCCATGTCAAGCTGGAACACACCGCCGCCATCAAACACTTCATTGATGAAATGATCCTGATTGACCACCATCGTCGTCATGTACCGGTCGCCCACATCGGGCAGCGTTAGGGTTGCGCCTTTGCTGATGTCAATAACGGCAACGCTGTAGAGCGTATCGCGGTTCATCCGAATGGTGGGCTGATTGTCGATGGGGGTGGGTTCTTTGAAGTGAAAGAACTGGTTTACGCCTCCGGCCAGGCCATTGTACGTCTTCAGTTCGTTGTCTGTAGCAGCCCGAACAAAGTTATTTATAGTAATGGGCACTTCGTGTGCCTCAGCAAGTGCATCGACTGTCGTGTCAAAGCTCTGAGCGGTCGCTGTGCTCCCAAGCAGGACAGCTAAAGCAGCAAATTTCCAGCGTTTGTGCGAAAGTTGGATCATGTGTCTGCTCCGTTCACCCATGGCCGCAATGCATTATTGGATGGACCTGATACCTGTTCCGTTGCGCTGACATCTGACACGCCCGCTTGGGCTTGCAGTACATCCGCAATCAGAGTCGCGGTCACCCCATTGGAACAAATCACAAAGCTCGAATATACACCCTGACAGATAGGTGCTCCAGCACCCAAAAATCGGCCAAAAATGACAGGTGGCGACGACGCGGCAACCTGTCATCAGGACTTCAACCCACGCCGTCGCCCCGTTGCAGGCTGGCCATTCAAGCCATAATGTCAGTTTGTTAGGCGGGACGCTTCAACAAGGCAGCCCGCAGCAGCCTGACATTTTCACCTCAAAAAGAAACTTCCGTTTTGACGCAGGTCAGGGACACCAATCCGCGTTGGACTATGTTTGATATGCTTGGCCGCCCCAATTGCGGCAATTGCAGGGTGTATGATGACGAAGCAGGATGCGCAGATTCAGCACAAAACACCGCCGCTTGCACGCGGGCGGGTCATCTTGCCGCTTTTGTCTGCGTATCGGGAATCCGGCCAGTCTTTAGAAACCCTGCTTGCGGGTTTCGACCTTTCGTTGTCCGAGTTGAGCGCCCCGGATTGCTTTATTCCACATGACACAGTTTACGCCGTGTTCGAAGCCGTCGCGCTAAAGACGTCCCCGGATTTCCCGGCCCTTGTTGGCCAGACATCAGACCCAACCGTCTCATCCCCATTCGGACAAGCCGTTCGTGGTGCAAAGTCTCTGGCTGATTTCATCGCAAGGTTCTGCGTTCATGCCGGAGGCAATACAAACGCGGTTACTATGACACTTGATGTCTCCGGAAGTTACGCTGTGCTTTCTGCAAAACGCAGGTTCACGCCACACCGCTCTCCGGCCTACATGGATGCCTTTCAAATCAGCCGGTGGGCCACGTTGCTGCATGAAACCGCCGCACAGCACTGGGAGCCGAACAAGGTTCTGGTTCGGGTAAACCGTCCTGATCTGCTTCCGTCTTATTTTTATGGTATCCACGCGGTGGGTGTGGGCCCGGACGGGTATTCAATCCGCTTTCCCAGTGCCTGGCTATTGTTTGAAATGGTCAGCCGAACGGCGGTCGAGGCCGCGCCGATAACTCAGGATACCAAAAACCCGGTACCGACAGATTTGTTGAGCTCGATCCAAAGCGTTGCCAGCTCTATGGTTGGGCGAACCGAATTGTCGGTTACGTCGCTCGCAAAGGTATGTGGTTTTCGAGGCGCGGTTCTCAACCGACGGCTTGCGACCTATGGGACATCTTTGTCTCGCATCGTCATCGAAGCCAAATGCGGTTTTGCGAAACATTTGCTTTCAGAGACCGGGCAGTCAGTGGGCGAGATAGCTGATCAGTTGGGGTATTCTGACGCGACCGCCATGACACGGGCATTCAAGAAATGGACGGGTCAGACACCGTCGGAGTTTCGCACCAACGAAGTCAACAGTCACGCGGCATCTGTTCCAATACTCGACGCGGTCGAATGCGATTGTGAAACTCAACATGAATCCGGTGCGGTCCAACCTGTATCGCGCCTGCAACTCGGGATAGGCAGGAAGGGGAGCATGCCATGGAAAGCAGAAAATGCTGAGAGTTTTTAGCAGCTTTCTGGTTGCGTCGATTACTGCTCTACGGATCAGTAGCAGCGGGCTTTGTTGCAAAGTTCTGAACGTGCCAAGGTGTCTTAGCGATCGCAATGAACCTAGGCGGCCAACTCACGCCCGGAATCTGTCCGTTTCGTCAATTTGCAGAACTGGCGGCATAAGCTACGGCTTCGGTGCCAACTCTTCGATCAGTCAGAAACTTCGCAACAGATCCATTCAGGGGCAGATACTGCGCTGCATCCGATGTCCGGAATGAGCCCAGAACGTCCGATGCTGCACTCCCTACGAGTGTCAGCTTTGGGTCGAACTCTGATCTAGTCGCGATGAGGCTTCTTCAAGGTGTGTTTTGAGACGACCAACAACATTTTGCGCTGTCGCAATATCATCTGGCGACAGGCCTTCCGAGAGTTCATTCACCCATGGGATTTGCCTTGCAATTGCGGCTTCGTACAACTCCTGCCCCTTTCGAGTCATGACGACAAAGTGCGCCCGCTTGTGGTGTGGGTTCGGCTGAAACTCCACTATTCCTTCTTTGCTCAACTCGTTGACGATCCTTTGAACGCCCTGCCGGTGAACACCCATCGTCCGTGCATGCCAGGCAACGGATTCCGGTCGATCAGAATAAGCAATGGCGCCAAGGATCTGCCATCGGGCACTTGTCAGACCGAGTTCTGATACGAGGCGATCACCGGCAAGCTGCAATCGACCGTTTAGCCGAAACACGTCCAGTATCAGTGCTGTCACGGCTTCTCCTGCTTCGGTCCTTCGTTTATCCGACATGTCGGCTTCTCATTTTATATGACAACATATTGTCATTATGCTTGATGCTTCCTAAATATGACAACATGACACCAAATTGAAGTTGCTTTCAAGGAGTACCGCAATGGTCAGTTTCAAACCCCTCGACCCCGAGTTTCCCATCGAACGGCAATTGGGCATCGACGCTGGACCCGTCGTTCTCGTCAATCTCTTCACAGTCGATCCCGTTGACCAAGTCGCCTTGGTAGAAGCCTGGAAGTGCGATGCCCAATGGATGAAAAAGCAGCCGGGTTACATCAGCACCCAGCTGCATAAGGCTATTGGTGACGGTAGCATGTACCTGAACTACGCGGTCTGGGAGTCTGTTGCGGACTTCCGCGCCGCGTTTTCCAACCCCGAGTTTCAGCAGCAGCTCAGCCACTATCCCTCAAGCGCTGTGACCGCACCCCACCTGTTCGAGAAGGTTGCGGTGCCGAATTGCTGCACGGTCTGACGAAACCCTTTCCAAAAGCCAATTTGAGGGAGCCGCTATGAAAACAATGATTCACGCCATCGCGGGCGGCATCGGCTTTGTGATGATCCTCCTCTTCTGGACATCAACGGTCACCAGCGAACTCTTTGCAAGCCATGAAACAGTCGCAACCGTCAAGGCATTGATCCTAAAAGGCATGTTCATCCTCATCCCGGCAATGGCGATTGCTGGCGGATCGGGCATGGCAATGGGCCGGAAACGCAAAGATGTGCTGACGAAAGCCAAGAAAACCCGCATGCCTGTTATTGCGCTGAACGGTTTGCTGATCCTCGCACCCGCCGCCTGGTTTCTGGCGGGTAAAGCCGCTGCTGGCGAATTCGACAGCACATTTTATTCGGTTCAGGTGATTGAACTGATCGCCGGGGCGGCCAACCTCACGATGATGGGACTGAACATTCGTGATGGCTTGCGAATGACCGGCAAAATTCGAAGGCCGCGCTGAACATGTGATTCCAACCCAAGCATGGCCAAATTGTCGACAGTCGAGCAAACGCAGCGAATTAGTGCTATGTCCGCGCTCTGTGAATTCGTCCAACCACAGAATTTGTGTCGCGGCGAATGTCAGCAAAGTGGGCTGCGCCCGCAGAATTTCGATGCCGTGCTGAATGTCGGTTAGGGGCAGACCTTTCTAACTTTCCGCAGCAATCCTCAGATTGCGTAATCTCGACCACGGGCATCGAGCATGGCTCTCCTGCTAACGGCTTCAATCGTGCATTTGTGGGTTTGAGGAGGTTGTCCTCTAGGCCGTGTCACAAGCCAACATTGACATCAATGATGACAATATGACATCATTGGTGACACTATGAATGACTCGACAGATCTCTACTACTTCATTCGGCTTGTGCGCCCGCTCTACAAAGTCTTGGAAAGCGCTGTTGCACGTGAATTGGGTGGCACCGGACTGACCGTTACGGAGCGGGCGGTGCTTGAGCAACTCCATGACCATGGACCACTTCCTGTTCCGAGGATCGCTGACCGACTAATCGCACCGCGGCAGTTTGTTCAAAAGACTGCGAATGCGCTGATTGAAAAGAGGTTAGTCGATCGCCGCCAAAACACTGCGCATCGCCGTTCAAAGCTCTTGGCGCTGTCACCAATCGGCGCCGAATTGATCGAAACAGTT
Source organism: Ruegeria sp. CF5 (assembly GCF_056537325.1). NCBI lineage: Bacteria > Pseudomonadati > Pseudomonadota > Alphaproteobacteria > Rhodobacterales > Roseobacteraceae > Ruegeria > Ruegeria sp. CF5. The sequence continues at coordinate 12,818 of NZ_JBQFRI010000021.1, forward strand.
TTGGCACGCGAGGCGGTTAACATCGCGCGCGTTTCAGAATGCTTGTCACCCGAAGAGATCGCGACGGCTGTGCGCGTCGCAGAAGCGATGATTGAGGGATTTGCAGAAAAGGAGACGAAAGATGATTGAAGTATTAGACGGCGAGTGCCTTTGTGGTGCCGTTAAGTACTGCGTAAATGCTGCTCCAATCATATCGGGCGCTTGCTACTGTCGTGACTGCCAGAAGACCTCCGGCGGTGCGGAAGCCCATGGAATGATGTTTCCTGCATCAGCGGTGACCGTTGTACAGGGAACGCCAACAACATTCAGGCGCAAGGTCGAAAGCGGAAACGATGTCTTTCGGCAGTTTTGTCCGGTTTGTGGAGTGCACGTTATGTCTTGGAACAGTGCAGCGCCAGAGTACAAAGCAATCAAAGTCGGAACGCTGAAGGAACCATCCGTTTATCAAAGCCAGGGCAGCTTGTGGGTTTCTTCAGCTCAATCCTGGCATCGTCCTGGCCCGATGTTGCCGCAACATTCAAAGATGCCTTGCGTTACGGAGCTGTCGATTGCTCAGTAAGAGTTTAGTTCCCCTACTTGTTCTAATGGCGGAGGAGTTAATTCGAGAGTTTCTGCAATGCCGTGAGCCGTTAACCAGTTCCCAAGGACGACCGATGGTTTAGGATCGACTCCGACGCATGAGTTTGAATGGTTCTGTCGCAAACTCTGCCCAACCTGTCAGATCGAACGCAGTTCTGCTAACGCCTGCTGGGACATAACAGGAGCAAACCGTGACGATCTCATTTAA
>NZ_JBQFRI010000022.1:0-6225 GCF_056537325.1 Ruegeria sp. CF5
TGGGTTCATCGACATTTTGACATTGGCGAGATCAACACCGCTACCGTCCGCTTTAACGCGGACCTTCACATTATAGTCAATCACGCGTTTGACAGGCACGAGTACCTTCATTTTTGCGCTTGCTCCTTACAAAAACGGTAAGCCGCGTCGCGACTCCACCAATGCTCTCGCGGGTGTAGATAGCGTCTCGCGCATCGCTGCAACAGGGCAAAATCGTCACGTCGTGGCTTCCAGACGTCGCGTTTCAGTATTTTTTTGCCTGAGAAGCGGGAATCGAGCCTCAAGGTGCGGGTTTGGCCCGCTGCAAGGGGGCCAACGGCATCAGTTTGTCCTGAGGCTTAACTCTCTGAATACTCAGCCCGGCGCCGCGTTCGGATCAGCGGTTTGCCCCCGGAACCCACAAAACATCGTCCCGCCCACCGTTATTGGCGCAACGTGCCGCGACAAAGAACCAGTCGCTCAGTCGATTGAGGTATTTTACGCTGGCCTCGTTGACCGGCTCCATGTTGGTCAGCTCGACGGCAAGACGTTCCGCCCGGCGTGAGACGGTGCGGCATACGTGCAGATGCGCGGCCAGCCGGGACCCGCCTGGCAGGATGAAGCTGCGCAGCGGTTCCAGAGATTCGTTCATTGCGTCAATTTCAGCTTCCAGCCGATCGGTCTGAGAGGCAACCATGCGCAGAGGCGGATAATCAGCCTCGGCGTCCTTCTCCATGTCCGGGCGGCACAGATCCGCGCCCAGATCAAACAGATCATTCTGAATGCGGGCAAGTGCTGCATCCACATCGCCGTCAGCTTCCAGCCGGGCGACACCGACATGGGCGTTCAACTCATCCACGGTGCCATAGGCCGTAACGCGACCGGAGTATTTGGCGACACGTTCGCCATTGCCCAGCGCGGTTTTCCCGTCGTCGCCGGTGCGGGTATAGATCTTGTTCAATACGACCATCTATTGCACTCCTTGTCCGCGCAATACGACGTAGAGCACGATTAGCACTACGGCAATGAACTGAAACAGGATGCGCAGCCGCATCATCTTGTTGCTTTTCTTTGCGGCATCGGTGCCGCTTTTGCCAAAGTTGGCGATGCCCATCGCCAGTACGGCGACGACCGCCGCCATGGCCATGAGCAAGATGACCATCATCAGGTCCATAACATTACCGTCCGCGATTAGTGTTGCGCCTGACCCCATCTAGCCCCGACAGGGCAAAAAGCGAACCGGTAATTTCGTCTCAGATATCCGACAGGATGCGATCGATGGCACCTGTGGGCAGAACCCGGCGCAGGTAACCCGCGATATAGGTTGGCGTCGTGACATAGTATCGCGAACGGGGGCGCCGGGCTTCGACGGCGCGGGCAAGCTTGTCTGTGACGGCCGAGGCGGGCAGCTCGAATCTGTCCGGTCCCGAATCCTCGTAAAGCCTTTTGAGCAGCGAATTTTCGTATCTTTCGCGCAGGGCGGAATTTTCCCAGTCAATAAAGCGCTCAAAGATCGGGATCGCCTTCTCCCGCAACTTGGACGTGATCGGCCCGGGTTCGATCAGAATGACCTTGATGCCGGTGTCCCGCAGCTCAAGCCGCATGGTGTCGGTCAGCCCCTCGACTGCGTATTTGGTGGCGACATAGGCCCCGCGCCAGGGAAACGCGACCAGACCCAGCACCGACGAACACTGAACGATTCGCCCGTGGCCCTGCGCGCGCATGACGGGAATCACCTGCCGCGTCAGTTCGTGCCAGCCAAAAACGTTGGTCTCGAATATATGGCGCATTCCGTCGGTTGGCACATCCTCGACCGCGCCGGGCAGGCCATGCGCACCGTTGTTGAACAGGGCATCCAGCGTGCCGCCCGTTGCCTCAAGAACCTGTGCCAAACCAGAGGTTATGCTGTCCGCGTCAGTGTAATCGATCCGGGGGCTGTCAAAACCTTGCGCCCGCAAGCGATCACAATCGCGCTGCTGCCGGCAGGATGCAAAAACACGCCAGCCACGCGCACGCATACCGTGTGCCGCGTCCTGACCGATACCGGATGAGCAGCCAGTGATGAGGATGGATTTTTGCATGACATTCCCGAAAATGAACCTCGCCCATAGCTATTGCGAGGTTCGGAACAGAGCAATGACACCTCTGCGTCAGTCGTTGATTTTCCGGATGAGGGACGCTGAAATCCATCCAACGTGTCGCTCGGGCAACACGCGCAGGCGCAGCCAGCCGGTACCCGGATCATGCAGCACCTCGACTTTCTGTCCGATGGTGACCTTGGCGATGATCGGATAGATCGTGCCAGGGCCGTCGCGCATGTTCACCCGTGTACCAGATACCTCGCGGATGTCTTTGACAGGCTCGGCCGCTACAGGCGGTTCCGCAGGTTCCGGCTCTGTTGGGGTGATCTGCTGCAGTCCGGCAGCGCCCTGCTCCAGAGAGGCCAGCGTCAGCCCGGTGGTCTGAGTGCCAAAAAGGGATGCCCCTGAATTCAGACTGCTGGCAGCCTGGGCCAGCAAGGCGATCGATTCTTCCGTCGTGACCGGCTCGGGTTCCGGTGCGACTTTCGGCACAACCGGGGTAGCGGGTTGCAGGACGGTTTTGGTTACCAACTCTTCGGCTTTCGGGGAAACCAGAGGGGCAGGTGCGGGTTTCGGGGCCTCGGCCACTTGTTCCGGAACGGGTGCGCGCTCTCCACGTGGGGCAAAATCCGGCCCTCCGCTCATGACATAGAAAACCCAGCCAAGTGCAGCAAACGTAAGAACTATGAGGCGCTTCATGGCGCTTCCCCCGACAATCAGAAAAATCAAAAAATTGCAGCAGTACAATCAGTGAAATCTTACCATATTTTGGACGATGAGTCGAAAAAGCGGGGAAATCCGGGACTTGTCTCCCCCTGTTGCAAAAAGCGCGACTTGTCCCCAGCAAAATATGCTGTGCTTGCTTTACCAGCGGGCTCTTGCGGCGTATCACATCATATATGAACGATACGATCGACGACCCCAATATGGAGACCCCTGAGAACGGGGGCGAGATAGCCGAGCCATTGCGCCGCGCGATTGGCGAACGCTATCTGACCTATGCGCTGTCCACCATCATGCACCGGGCGTTGCCCGATGCGCGCGACGGATTAAAGCCAGTTCACCGGAGAATCCTCTACGCGATGCGCGAGCTGCGACTCAGTGCAACCGGTGGATTCCGTAAGTCTGCCAAGATCTCCGGTGACGTGATGGGTAACTATCACCCGCACGGTGACGCCGCGATTTACGACGCGATGGCGCGTCTGGCGCAGGACTTTAACGTCCGTTATCCGCTGGTCGACGGGCAGGGGAACTTTGGCAATATCGACGGCGACAATCCGGCGGCCTCACGTTACACCGAAGCGCGGATGACCATCGTGGCCGAGGCGCTGCTCGAGGGTTTGAACGAAGACGCCGTTGATTTCCGCGATAACTATGATGGCACGCTGACAGAACCCGTCGTGCTGCCTGCGCAGTTTCCAAACCTGCTGGCCAATGGCGCCAGCGGAATCGCGGTGGGCATGGCGACGAATATCCCGCCCCATAACATCGCTGAACTCTGCGATGCCTGCCTGCATCTGATCAAAACACCTGATGCACGCGACGACACGTTGCTGAACTACGTGCCCGGTCCGGATTTCCCGACCGGCGGCGTAATCGTCGAGCCGCCCGAGAATATCGCCCAAGCCTATCGTACCGGGCGCGGCTCGTTCCGGCTGCGCTGCAAGTACGAGGTCGAGGATCTGGGTCGCGGCCAGTGGCAGATCATCGTCACCGAGATTCCCTATCAGGTTCAGAAATCCAAGCTGATCGAAAAGATCGCCGAGCTGATCCAGACTAAGAAAATCCCGATCCTCGCTGATGTGCGCGACGAATCCGCCGACGACATCCGCCTGATCCTTGAGCCACGTTCTAAAAATGTGGACCCCGAGGTTCTGATGGGCATGCTCTATCGCAACTCGGACCTCGAGGTGCGGTTCAGCCTGAACATGAACGTGCTGATCGACGGCGTGACGCCCAAGGTCTGCTCGATGAAAGAGGTGCTGCGCGCCTTCCTCGATCACCGGCAAGAGGTGCTGCTGCGCCGCTCGCGCCACCGTCTGGGCAAGATCGACCATCGTTTGGAAGTGTTGGAAGGCTTTATCGTCGCCTTCCTGAACCTCGACCGCGTGATCGACATCATCCGCTATGACGACGACCCCAAAGCCGCGCTGATGCGCGAAGATTGGGGCATCGACCACGTTCGCGCCACCAACGAGACCGACTACGTTTCACCCAAGCCAGGTGAGGGCGAACTGTCCGAAGTTCAGGTCGACGCGATCCTCAACATGCGCCTGCGCAGCTTGCGCCGTCTCGAAGAGATGGAGCTGGTGCGTGAGCGTGACGAGTTGATGCTGGAACGCGCCAATCTTGAGGACCTGTTGGCCGATGAAGGCCTGCAATGGGCCAAAATCGCCGAGCAGTTGAAAGAGACCAAGAAAACCTTCGGCAAGGATTACGAAGGCGGCGCGCGCCGCACGCAGTTTGCCGAGGCCGGAAATGTCGAAGAAGTGCCGCTTGAGGCGATGATCGACCGCGAGCCGATCACGGTCGTCTGCTCTCAGATGGGCTGGATTCGCGCGATGACCGGCCATATCGACCTGAACCGCGAATTGAAGTTCAAGGACGGCGACGGCCCGCGCTTTATCTTCCATGCCGAGACGACCGACCGCCTGCTTGTCTTTGCCTCGAACGGGCGATTCTACACGGTCAGCGCCGCCAATCTGCCCGGCGGGCGGGGCATGGGTGAACCGCTGCGCCTGATGGTCGACCTGCCGAACGAGGCGCAGATCGTCGATATCCTGATCCATAAGCCGGGGCGCAAGCTGCTGGTGGCCTCGGATGCGGGCAACGGCTTCATGGTGCCCGAGGACGATGTTCTGGCCCAGACCCGAAACGGCAAGCAGGTGCTGAACGTCAAGGGGGACGAAACGGCCATGATCTGCAAACCGGTCGCCGGTGATCACGTCGCCGTCGTTTCGCAGAACGGAAAATTCCTTGTGTTCCCGGTGTCCGAGCTGCCCGAGATGACACGCGGCAAAGGTGTACGCCTGCAAAAGTACAACATGGCCCGCGGGCGTCAGGGCACGCTGGAACTGGATGGTGGCCTGTCCGACCTGACGACCTTTGACTGGGAGGACGGTCTGAAATGGTCCATGGGCGGTGACAAGACTCGGCACGAGGCAGACCTGTCACAGTGGCTGTCCAAACGCGCAAGCGTCGGGAAAAAGCCACCCTATGGCTTCCCGCGTGACTATAAGTTCTCCTGACCAAAATACGCCAGTAGGTCAATTTTTGCTGACACGGCTTGGCACAGGCCGTGTCGGTGCGCTACATCGTTAAAAAACGGACCTGTCGAGACAAGAGAATGATCCGAATACTGACGCTGACCGCTGGACTGGCCCTGCTTGGGGCCTGCGCGCCGACGCTTGTGGACGAAGCTCCTGAAGAATTGGGCGAGTTCAAGCTGCGCGTGAATTACGCATTTGCCGACAAGGCCGTTCAAGGGCCGGTGTCGCGCGACGCCACACCGCAGGAATGGACCAGCGCCATTCAGAATGCCGTGGATATCCGGATGGGCCGCTATCAGGGGTCGCAGGAATATGACATCGGTATCAGCCTCGAAGGGTACATGCTGGCGCCCCCGGGTGTGCCGGTTCTATTCAACCCCAAAAGCACGGCCATCGTTCTGGTCAACGTCTACGACGTCGAGCGCAAGGAATTCCTTGCCAAAGGCGAACAAATGCAGGTCCTCGAAGATACGACCGGGGAAAGCGCTCTGAAAGGTTCCGGCCATGCCCGCACCAAGGAAGAGCAGATGAACGGGCTGGCCCTGAAAGTTGCCGACCGGGTCGAGGAGTGGATCGCCGAAGAACACAAGGCGAACGGCTGGTTCGACAAGCGCCCCGAGGTGCTGCAACCGGTCGAAATCGGGCAGTCGTCACCGAATCCGGTACAAGGTTAGGTATTTCCCTCAGGATGTGCTTGATTTTCTCCTTTGAACCCAATATCTCGCGCGCGCAGATGTAACCTACGGGACCAAGGGTCCCCCAAATCGCAAAAGGGCGCCTGAGGAATGGCAAAGGAAAAGTTTGAGCGTACAAAACCGCACGTCAACATCGGCACGATTGGCCACGTTGACCATGGTAAAACGACGCTGACCGCAGCAATCACCAAGTATTTCGGC
>NZ_JBQFRI010000023.1:0-5959 GCF_056537325.1 Ruegeria sp. CF5
CTGACTTATAAAGTTGGTTGCGGGAGCAGGATTTGAACCTGCGACCTTCAGGTTATGAGCCTGACGAGCTACCGGGCTGCTCCATCCCGCGACACTTTTGGTGGGCCTACCGCCTATTCGGCTACTTGAGGCCGTTTGTTGGCCTATCGCTTACGCTACTTGAGGCCAGGTATTATTTCGATCGTTTTAGAGAGATGAGGGGATTTTTCTAGGTTTGGCGGTGACCTACTCTCCCGGGGCTTAAGCCCAAGTACCATTGGCGCGGCAGTGCTTAACTTCCGGGTTCGGGATGGGACCGGGTGTTTCACTTGCGCTATGACCACCAAACCGAGGAAAATCCCCACGTCGACTTTTGCGGAGCAAAAGCGACGGGCAGGAGGCAGCGTATTCGCGAAGCGGATGCGCGTTCCTGCACGGTTTTGTTAATCAGATCAACGTTGTCCAACTCAAGGTCAGTGTATGCTTTTGATTTTGTCTTTCCATTACTGGATCAAATCAAGCCTATCGGGCGATTAGTACCGGTCAACTGAACGCATTACTGCGCTTACATCTCCGGCCTATTGACGTGGTGGTCTTCCACGGCCCTCAGGGAGACCTTGTTTTGAGGGGGGCTTCCCGCTTAGATGCCTTCAGCGGTTATCCTGTCCGATCATAGCTACCCAGCACTGCCGTTGGCACGACAACTGGTCCACCAGTGGATCGTTCACCCCGGTCCTCTCGTACTAGGGGCAACTCCTCTCAAGTCTCCTACACCCACGGCAGATAGGGACCGAACTGTCTCACGACGTTCTAAACCCAGCTCACGTACCTCTTTAAACGGCGAACAGCCGTACCCTTGGGACCTGCTCCAGCCCCAGGATGAGATGAGCCGACATCGAGGTGCCAAACACTGCCGTCGATATGGACTCTTGGGCAGTATCAGCCTGTTATCCCCGGCGTACCTTTTATCCGTTGAGCGATGGCCCTTCCACTCGGGACCACCGGATCACTATGGCCGTCTTTCGACTCTGCTCGACTTGTCAGTCTCGCAGTCAGGCTGGCTTCTGCCATTGCACTCAACGAGCGATTTCCGACCGCTCTGAGCCAACCTTCGCGCGCCTCCGTTACGCTTTAGGAGGCGACCGCCCCAGTCAAACTACCCGCCACGCAGGGTCCCGGATCCGGATAACGGACCGCGGTTAGACATCAAGAGTGCGAAGGGTGGTATCTCAAGGGAGGCTCCACAGGTACTTGCGTTCCTGCTTCAAAGCCTACCACCTATCCTGCACATCACAATCCTGATGCCAGTGCGAAGCTGTAGTAAAGGTGCACGGGGTCTTTCCGTCTAACCGCGGGAAGCCTGCATCTTGACAGGCAATTCAATTTCGCTGAGTCGATGTTGGAGACAGCGGGGAAGTCGTTACGCCATTCGTGCAGGTCGGAACTTACCCGACAAGGAATTTCGCTACCTTAGGACCGTTATAGTTACGGCCGCCGTTTACCTGGGCTTCAATTCAAGGCTCTCACCTCTCCTTTTAACCTTCAGGCACCGGGCAGGCGTCAGACCCTATACGTCGTCTTGCGACTTCGCAGAGCCCTGTGTTTTTAATAAACAGTCGCCACCCCCTGGTTTGTGCCCCCAGCCCCTAGTTGCCTAGGAACCGGGCCTCCTTCTCGCGAACTTACGGAGGTATTTTGCCGAGTTCCTTCAACATCGTTCTCTCAAGCGCCTTGGTATGCTCTACCAGTCCACCTGTGTCGGTTTAGGGTACGGTCTGATGGAGGGCTATTTCCAGGAACTGCTCAGCAGCCCAACCAATCCGATAAGGTTGAACTACACCTGCAATCCGTCACATCCTCCTGGCTCAGGAATATTAACCTGATTCCCATCGCCTACGCCTTTCGGCCTCGGCTTAGGGGCCGGCTTACCCTGCTCAGATTAGCTTTAAGCAGGAACCCTTGGACTTTCGGCGAGAGTGTCTCTCACACTCTTTGTCGCTACTCATGTCATCATTCTCACTAGTGATCTCTCCACCGGATGGCTCACGCCCCGGCTTCATCGAAAGCTCCAAATATCCTCCAAGGCGATCCGAAGATCGCTAAAGAGGATAGGAACTATGTCACACTACGCTCTGCTACCGATGCTTACGCATCCCTAGACTTCGGCTCATGGCTTGAGCCCCGTTACATCTTCGCCGCAGGACAACTTATTTAGACCAGTGAGCTGTTACGCTATCTTTAAAGGATGGCTGCTTCTAAGCCAACCTCCTGGTTGTTTTGGTCGTCCCACCTGCTTTCCCACTTAGCCATGAATTGGGGGCCTTAGTCGTAGGTCAGGGTTGTTTCCCTCTCCACTACGGACGTTAGCATCCGCAGTGTGTCTGCCATCTAGTACTCCCGGGTATTCGGAGTTTGGTTAGGATCAGTAAGCCTGTGGGGCCCCATTACCCATCCAGTGCTCTACCCCCCGGGGTATTCGGATGACGCTCTACCTAAATAGATTTCGCAGAGAACCAGCTATCTCCGAGTTTGATTGGCCTTTCACCCCTAGGCACAGCTCATCCCGATCCTTTTCAACGGATGTGGGTTCGGTCCTCCAGTAAGTGTTACCTTACCTTCAACCTGGCCATGCCTAGATCACTCGGTTTCGGGTCTGATCCCACGAACTCATGCGCCCTATTAAGACTCGCTTTCGCTACGCCTACACCTAACGGCTTAAGCTTGCTCGTGAGACCAAGTCGATGACCCATTATACAAAAGGTACGCCGTCAGATCTCGAGGATCCTCCGACTGATTGTAGGCGTTCGGTTTCAGGTACTGTTTCACTCCCCTCGTCGGGGTGCTTTTCACCTTTCCCTCACGGTACTGGTTCGCTATCGGTCAGCAAGGAGTACTTAGCCTTCGAAGGTGGTCCTCCGATCTTCAGACAGAATTTCACGTGTTCCGCCCTACTTAATACGTCCATCAAAGCTTCCTATACGGGGCTGTCACCCGCTATGGCCACGCTTCCCAACGTGTTCTAGTCACTTATCTGGCTCGGCTGGTCCCCGTTCGCTCGCCGCTACTAGGGGAGTATCAATTGATTTCCTTTCCTCCGGGTACTTAGATGTTTCAGTTCCCCGGGTTTGCTCTTAAAACCCTATGTATTCAGGTCTTAAGTACCTGTTTAAGCAACATATTGATTATCAAGGATAACAATATGAAGCTTTCAGGTGGGTTCCCCCATTCAGAAATCCATGGATCAAAGCTTATTCTCAGCTCCCCATGGCTTATCGCAGAGTATCACGTCTTTCATCGCCTCTTGCTGCCAAGGCATTCACCAAACGCCCTTCTCGCGCTTGATTTGATCCAGAAAGAGAAAGACACAACTTAGTGCGCTACCGCCTATTCGGCTACCTGAGCGCAGTCAGGTCAATCGCGACCGCCCAGCTGGTAACTAAAGGCGATCTTTCTTCTGAACCAAAAGCATACTTTCCCGCCTTCCATCCTGGAACCCATGCTGCCGATGTCGGTCGGCCCCGCATGGAGAATGGAAGACATGCACGATCTGATGATCGTGCGGGTTAGTGTACTTGACTTGGACAACTCTGTTCGTTTCAGCCGGGATAGTCGTGGACAGGCGAGGAAACACCCGTGTCACAACCCGCTCATCCGAAGATGAGAACGACTGAGATCAACGCCACACTCGGCGCGATCAAACAGTGTTGATTGATTTCTCTCTATACGATGTCAATTGACGTCCGATTGGACGGCTAAACACTCAAAACAGTGCTTAACGGTCAAATCGAAGGAAAGTGGTGGGTCGAGGAGGACTTGAACCTCCGACCTCACGCTTATCAGGCGTGCGCTCTAACCACCTGAGCTACCGACCCACTTTGTACGGGGCCGACTGCAGAAGTGGTGGAGCCTAGGAGGATCGAACTCCTGACCTCCTGAATGCAAATCAGGCGCTCTCCCAGCTGAGCTAAGGCCCCTTGCCGGACCTCGCGCCTATTCGCAAGATCCTGATTTTCTGAAGAGATATGAGGACGGCTCGGCTCATGAGTTTGACCAACTTTGTTTGTTGATCTTCTGCTAAGTGTTCCACGATCAAGAGCGAACTCTGTGATGCCAGGAACATCCTTAGAAAGGAGGTGATCCAGCCGCAGGTTCCCCTACGGCTACCTTGTTACGACTTCACCCCAGTCGCTGATCCTACCGTGGTCCGCTGCCTCCAAAAGGTTAGCGCACGGCCGTCGGGTAGAACCAACTCCCATGGTGTGACGGGCGGTGTGTACAAGGCCCGGGAACGTATTCACCGCGTCATGCTGTTACGCGATTACTAGCGATTCCGACTTCATGGGGTCGAGTTGCAGACCCCAATCCGAACTGAGACAGTTTTTTGGGATTAACCCATTGTCACTGCCATTGTAGCACGTGTGTAGCCCAACCCGTAAGGGCCATGAGGACTTGACGTCATCCACACCTTCCTCCCGCTTATCACGGGCAGTTTCCATAGAGTGCCCAGCCGAACTGCTGGCAACTAGGGATGTGGGTTGCGCTCGTTGCCGGACTTAACCGAACATCTCACGACACGAGCTGACGACAGCCATGCAGCACCTGTCACCGAGTCACCGAAGTGAAAGATCCATCTCTGGACCGGTCCCGGGATGTCAAGGGTTGGTAAGGTTCTGCGCGTTGCTTCGAATTAAACCACATGCTCCACCGCTTGTGCGGGCCCCCGTCAATTCCTTTGAGTTTTAATCTTGCGACCGTACTCCCCAGGCGGAATGCTTAATCCGTTAGGTGTGTCACCGACAAGCATGCTTGCCGACGACTGGCATTCATCGTTTACGGTGTGGACTACCAGGGTATCTAATCCTGTTTGCTCCCCACACTTTCGCACCTCAGCGTCAGTATCGAGCCAGTGAGCCGCCTTCGCCACTGGTGTTCCTCCGAATATCTACGAATTTCACCTCTACACTCGGAATTCCACTCACCTCTCTCGAACTCTAGACCGATAGTTTTGGAGGCAGTTCCGGGGTTGAGCCCCGGGATTTCACCCCCAACTTTCCGATCCGCCTACGTGCGCTTTACGCCCAGTAATTCCGAACAACGCTAACCCCCTCCGTATTACCGCGGCTGCTGGCACGGAGTTAGCCGGGGTTTCTTTACCTGCTACCGTCATTATCTTCACAGGCGAAAGAGCTTTACGACCCTAAGGCCTTCATCACTCACGCGGCATGGCTGGATCAGGGTTGCCCCCATTGTCCAAGATTCCCCACTGCTGCCTCCCGTAGGAGTCTGGGCCGTGTCTCAGTCCCAGTGTTGCTGATCATCCTCTAAAACCAGCTATAGATCGTAGGCTTGGTAGGCCATTACCCCACCAACTACCTAATCTAACGCGGGCTAATCCTTTGGCGATAAATCTTTCCCCCGAAGGGCTCATACGGTATTACTCTCCGTTTCCAGAGGCTATTCCGTACCAAAGGGTATATTCCCACGCGTTACTAACCCGTCCGCCGCTCACCCCGAAGGGCGCGCTCGACTTGCATGTGTTAGGCCTGCCGCCAGCGTTCGTTCTGAGCCAGGATCAAACTCTCAAGTTGAAAAGCTGTTACCAGCTTATCCTTGACGTTCGAACCTCTGCACATCTCATCTGGTGGCTAAACCAGATGAAGTCATCTGTTTGATGTACACAGATTTCCTAAGAAACCAGTGAACCACTCAAACAGTGAAGCTGACACTCAATCATCGGGCCGAAACCCTAAGAGCGCGATATACAGACATTCAATCCGTCGAAACGAACCAAACCGCCCACATATCTCTTCAGTTATCCATCAATGTCAAAGAACAAAACACCCAGAGCCAAAAATCAGACCGTAACGCCAATCACTCAGCGCAACCGCCCAAATCATAACCTCAGATGCCCCCAGTCTATCCTGAGCGTCTCCGCCGCTTCCGCCGCGTCCCAAGCGCCTCAGCAGCGCCGGTGAAGGGG
>NZ_JBQFRI010000024.1:0-4558 GCF_056537325.1 Ruegeria sp. CF5
TCAAATCACTCTGTCTTGTGGTTTTTTGCCGTTGAAGAATTGGTTGAGGTTTTTGATGACGCGGAATCCCATAGCTTCGCGGGCCTCGCGTGTTGCGCTTCCGAGATGGGGGAGCATGACGAGGTTGTCGCATTGCATGAGGTCCGGGCTGATGCGGGGTTCTGCGTCGAAGACGTCGAGGGCTGCGCCGCCGATCATGTCGAACATGAGCGCCTGGATGAGGGCCCATTCGTCGATGACCTCGCCGCGGGCGGTGTTGATCAGAAAGGCGTCGGGTTTCATCAGGCCCAGGCGGCGCGAGTTGATCAGATGCCGGTTGGCGGCGCCGCCGGGGCAGTGCAGCGAGACGAAGTCGCAGTGCGGCAGCAGGTCGTCGAGCGTGTCGACCTGGGTTGCGTTGCAGCGGGCCAGCACCTCGGGCGCCACGGGGCTGCGGTTGTAGACCAGGATGTCCATGCCGAATCCGTGATGGGCACGGCGCGCCATTTCCTGACCGATCCGGCCATAGCCGACGATGCCCAGCGTCTTGCCGCTGACCTTGGTGCCGATCAGATGCGTGGGCCGCCAGCCGGTCCAGTTTCCGGCGCGCAGTTCGCGTTCGCCCTCGCCTGCCCGCCGCGCCACCATCAGCAGCAGCGTCATGGCGATGTCGGCGGTGCATTCGGACAGCACGTCGGGGGTGTTGGTCACGGTCATGCCCAGCTGGCGCGCCGACGGTTCGCAGATATGGCTGTAGCCGACGCCGTAATTGGCCAGAATGCGGGTCTGGGCGGCGGGTACGTCCAGCGCCTCGGCGCTGAGCGTGTCGGTGACGGTGGGCAGCACCGCGTCATAGGTTTTCAGGGCCTGCCGGATCTCGGCCGGGGACATGGGCCTGTCACCGGTGTTGAGCGCGACGTTGTAATCCTCGGCCAGCTGCGCCTCGACGGCGGCAGGCCAGCGGCGGGTGACAAGAACCGACGGTTTGACCATCACGCAGCCTCCATCACGCGGGCGATGGTTTCGCCGATGACAGCGGGGTTTTCGGCCACGGTCACACCGGCGGCGGACAGGATCTCGACCTTTTCGGAGGCGCTTTCGCCAAAGGCCGAGATGATCGCGCCCGCATGGCCCATGGTGCGGCCCTTGGGTGCGGTCAGACCGGCAACATAGGCCACCACCGGCTTGCTGATGTGGTTGCGGATATACTCGGCCGCCTCGGCCTCCTGCGGTCCGCCGATCTCGCCGATCATGGCGATGATATGGGTGTCTTCGTCCTGTTCGAAGCGTTCCAGTATATCCCGGAAGGACGAGCCGTTGATCGGGTCGCCGCCGATGCCGACACTGGTCGAGACGCCGATGCCGCGCTCTTTCAGCTGCGCCGCGGCCTCATATCCCAGCGTGCCCGAACGGCCGATGATGCCGACATTTCCGGGCAGGTAGATATGGCCGGGCATGATCCCCAGCAGCGCCTTGCCGGGGCTGATCGTGCCCGCGCAATTGGGCCCGGTCAGCACCATGCGGTTTTCCCGCGGATAGCGGTACATGTAGCGCTTGACCCGGATCATGTCCTGTGCCGGGATGCCGTCGGTGATGCAGACGCAATAGCGAATGCCCGCATCCGCCGCCTCCATGATCGAATCCGCGGCAAAGGGGGGCGGCACGAAGACCAGGCTGGCATCGGCGCCGGTGGCCTCGACGGCCTGTTTGACGGTGTCGAAGACCGGCACGCCCTCGACGGTTTCACCGCCCTTGCCGGGCACCACGCCGCCGACGACATTGGTGCCATAGTCCAGCATGTCCTTGGTGTGGAACCGGGCCATGCGGCCGGTGATGCCCTGAACGATGACGCGGGAATCGCGATCGAGAAGAATGCTCATTGCACAGCCCTCATCTTGGTGGCCTGGGTAAGGTCGTTCTGCCAGGCGCCCACGGCGCGCTCGGCGGCTTCCATCAATGTGGTGGCGCGGATGATCGGCAGGCCCGACTGGGCGAGGATCTTCTGACCCTCTTCCACATTGGTCCCGGCCAGCCGCACCACGACGGGCAGCTCAAGCTGCAGCTCCCTGAGCGCCTGCACGACGCCCTCGGCCACCCAGTCGCAGCGGTTGATGCCGGCAAAGATGTTGACCAGCACCGCCTGCACGTTCTTGTCCGACAGCACCAGACGGAACGCCTTGGCGACACGTTCCGGCGAAGCCCCGCCGCCGATATCGAGGAAGTTGGCAGGCTCGCCGCCCGCCAGCTTGATGGTGTCCATGGTGGCCATGGCAAGGCCCGCACCGTTCACGATGCAGCCGATATTGCCATCCAGCCCGACATAGGACAGGCCCCGGTCGGCGGCGCGGCTTTCGCGCGGGTCTTCCTGGCTTTTGTCGCGCAGCTCGGCGATCTGCGGGTGACGGAACAGGGCGTTGTCGTCAAAGCTCATCTTGGCGTCCAGCGCCAGAACCCGGTTGTCGCCGGTGATCACCAGCGGGTTGATCTCGACCATGGTCGCGTCCAGATCGCGGAAGGCGGCATAACAGCCCTGCAGCGTGCGCACCATCTGCTGCACCAGGGCAGGTTCCAGCCCCAGCTCGAACGCAATCTCGCGCGCCTGGAATTCCTGCAGCCCCACCGCCGGTTCGACGATCGAGCGCACGATGCTCTCGGGACGCTCGGCCGAGATGTCCTCGATCTCCATGCCGCCCTCGGACGAGGCGACGATCATCACCCGCTGGCTGGAACGGTCCAGCACGAAGCCCAGATAGATCTCGCGGTCGATCGGCACGGCCGATTCCACGTAAACGCGATAGATGCCCTTGCCCTCGGGGCCGGTCTGATGGGTGACCAGCTTGCGCCCGAACATGTCCTCGCAGGCCTCGTAAATCTCGCTTTCGGACTGGCACAGCTTGACGCCGCCGGCCTTGCCGCGCCCGCCCGCATGCACCTGCGCCTTGACGATCCATTTGTCGCCGCCCAGCTCGCGCGCGCGATAGGCCGCCTGTTCCGGGCTGTAGGCCAGCGCCCCCGAGGGCACCGCGACGCCGAAGTTCGAAAGAACTTCCTTGGCCTGATATTCGTGGATGTCCATTTGCTCCTCCCTGTTGAGCGGCGTTACTGCGCGGCAATCGCCGGGGCGTAATGCTTGTCGAGAATGCCGTCGATGGCGGCGTGATCCACCTCGGCGCCCAAGGCGCGCATCGCATCCGCAAAGCGGCGCACGATCTCGCGGATGGCCGTCGGGTTCAGCTGGTTCAGGATGCCGATGCGGACCTGCACCGGGGCCGAAAGGGTGGGCCAGATGCCAAAGCCCTCGGCCCGGCAGTTCTGCACCAGCTCCATTTCCCGGCCCGCCAGCGCACCCGGCAGGTTCAGCACCACAAGGCTGGTCATGTTCGACGTCACCTCGCAGCCCATCGCCGCAACCGCCTCGCGCAGGGCGGCCTCGTGGGTGCGATAGGCGTCGGCGCGCGCAGCCAGCGTTTCCTGCAGCGTCAGGCGCAGGGATTCATGAAAGGCCGCCACCGCATAACCCGAATGGGTCCGGTGATAGGTGCCCTTTTCAACGTCCTGACCGTCAACGATGCCCCAGTGGCGCGCCTCGAAGATCGGGTTGTGCACATAGGTATAGGCGCCGTTTGCCTTCAGCGTCTCGATATAGGCGTCGGTAAAGCTGACCGGCGCATAGGTCAGCGGCAGGCAGCACAGACCCTTTTGCGGGCACGAGGCCCAGCCGGCAATGCCGGGATAATCGTCGATCGAAAAATCCTCGACCCCCAGCGACGACACCGCATCGATCAGGCCCATGACGCCGTGGCGTTCGCAGGCATCCGAGAAGCCGCGCAGGTCGTTGATCCGCCCCGAGCCGGTTTCCCAATGCGCCATGAAGGCCCATTTCGGCTTGTGCTCGGCCAGCGCCGCCTCGACCATCTCACCGGTCACCGACTGTCCGTGCGGCACGTCGATCACGGTGACGCTTGCCGCCTGCGGGTCCAGCGCATTCGCCGCCAGCTCGGCGCGGGTGGCCGCCTTGATGCGCAGGGTCAGCGCGTCGATGCCGGAAAACGTGCCGTTGGAAAAGGCCACGACCCGGTCGCCGGGCATCACCGCCGAGAACATCGTGTCCAGCCCGCTCCAGCCGGTGCCCGCCACCGCAAAGGTATAGGTGTTCGACGTGCCCCAGATCGCGCGCAGCATCTGCTTGCACTCGACCATGCCGCGCAGCACGTCACCCTGCATGTGATCGGCAACCCCGGCACCGGCAAAAGCCTGCAGCACGCGGGCATCGGTATTGCCCGGCCCCGGACCGGCCGCCAGGGTCTCGGGGATCTCGAGCGGGGGAAAAATCGGAAGCGTCATCGTCAGATATCCTCGGCAGTTGACGGCCAGCGCGGCCCGGTGTGTCATGTCGAGCGCCAGAAAACCCGATGCTTGCCCCGTCGCGCAACGTAACTTACTACTGCTTTAGGACTTCTAATAAGACGGGCAAAAAACTACCCAAATGGGTAAGGATACCACCGTATACCGCAACTCACACCACCAAAACGGGTAGGTAATCCCAAATTCAAAGGCAATTTCATATGCTTGGGAAAAC
>NZ_JBQFRI010000025.1:0-2902 GCF_056537325.1 Ruegeria sp. CF5
CCCCATCTCGGAAGCGCAACACGCGAGGCCCGCGAAGCTATGGGATTCCGCGTCATCAAAAACCTCAACCAATTCTTCAACGGCAAAAAACCACAAGACAGAGTGATTTGATGCAAACAGCGGCAAAGGACGAATATCCACCGAATGTGTCTTCGGCCTATGCCGAAGGTCTGCGGAGCGAACTGCACAGGCTGTGGCGCAACATTCTGTCGAAGCGGGCGCCACATGTCGCCGCTTGGGCCGATGCCACAACGCCGGGGCCTCTGCCCACTGGGCCTGATGCCACACCCTATTTGCAGGCGCTGTCGATCTGGTTCCAGCTGCTGCGTATCATCGAGGAAAATGCAGCTGTCAGAAACCGCCGGTTGACGGAAACCCGCGATGGCCCCGCAACAGTCGAAGGCGGGTTCGCCGAGGCGCTGTCGAACCTGTCCCTGACCAACAACCAAATCGGGCAATTGGCCGGAGACCTTCTTGTCGGTCCGACCCTTACCGCGCACCCGACCGAAGCCAAGCGCGTCACTGTGCTGGAGATACATCGCCGCATCTATCGCCACCTTGTCAGCCTTGAGGCGCAGCGCTGGACGCCGACCGAGCGGGCTGAACTGCTGAATGCGCTTGAGGGCGAGATCGATCTGTTGTGGATGACCGGAGAACTGCGCCTTGCCCGCCCCAGCCTCAGGGACGAGATCGAGTGGGGGTTGCAGTTTTTCCGCGACGCTATTTTCGACGCTGTCCCGCAGGTCATGCAAAGGTTCGATCACGCATGTCAGGATGTGCTGGGGCAGACCTTGTCGACTGCACCGAACCTGCGGTTTCACAGCTGGATCGGCGGTGACCGGGACGGCAATCCGAACGTTACAACCGAAATGACCGCTCTGGCACTGCAGCGCGGACGCGAGTCGGCAATCGAGATGTATCGCGAGGCCATTGATGAGGCCGCCGGTCGGCTGAGCATCAGCGCGCTGATCCTACCCCTGCCTGAAGTCCACGCCGCACGTCTGCAGGACATCACAGATCGTGCACCCGGCAGTGGTCGAAACGCAAACGAACCTTTCCGGCAGGCGCTCACTGCGATCAGCCATCTCCTACAGCATCAGGGTTATGACCACACGACGCAATTCATCGCGGATCTCGAAACGCTTGATGCGGCATTGTGCTCGGTCAACGCTGATCTACTGGCACGTCAGTACATTCGGCCATTGCGCCGCTCGGCATCGGTTTTTGGGTTCCGAACCACAACGCTGGACATTCGCCAGAACTCGACCGTGACCACCAATGTCCTGACTGAAATATGGGGCATGTACGGCGCCGCACCCGAGTATGGAACGCGTGAATGGTCCACCCGCCTGCGGGCCGAGCTGGCCAATCCTGATTTGCCGGACCTTGATCAAAATGACCTGAGCGATCAGGCGAGGGAACTGCTGGCGCTGCTTTCACTGGTTCATTCTGTTCGAACCGGTCCCGACCCCCGCGCAATGGGCCCGTTCATCCTGTCGATGACCCGATCGGCGGATGACATTCTGGGCGTCTATCTGTTGGCGCGCTATGCCGGATTCGGGACGGAAACGCTGGACATATCGGTGGTGCCGCTGTTCGAAACCATCGCCGATCTGCGCAACGCACCCTCGATCCTGCTTGAGGTGCTCGATGTTCCTCTGGCCCGGCGCAGCCTCAAGACAGGGGGCAACAAGATTGAGGTGATGCTGGGATATTCGGACAGCGGAAAGGACGGGGGTTTCTTCTGTTCAACGTGTGAACTGGACCGCGCGCAGCGCAGGATCGTCTCCGCGCTGGCCTCTCAGGGATTTCGAGCAGCCTTTTTTCATGGTCGCGGTGGCTCTGTCAGTCGTGGCGGGGCTCCAACCGAACGTGCGATTGCCGCACAGCCGAAAGGAACCATTTCCGGGCGGCTTCGGGTGACGGAACAGGGCGAGGTCGTTTCGGCCAAGTACGCCAACCGGGGAACCGCCGCCGCACATCTGGAGCTGCTGTTGTCCAGCACCCTGTGCCACACAGCAGACAGCAGCGAAGCGCCAGCGCGCCCCGAATTCCAAGATGCCATGGATGCGTTATCGGAATTGTCGCAGACGGCCTATGTCTCGCTGCTCGAATTGCCCGGATTTCTGGATTATTTCCAGCAGGCCAGCCCGGTCGAGGAACTGGCCCGCCTGAAAATTGGCTCGCGCCCAACCCGCCGGTTTGGGGCCGCAAGCCTGAATGATCTGCGCGCCATCCCGTGGGTGTTCGCATGGTCGCAGAACCGCCATCTGATCACTGGTTGGTACGGGTTCGGGGCCGCAATGAACAGTTTCCGCCGTTTCCGGGGCGCGCGCGGTGACGAGGTGCTGCACGATCTGTTCCGTCAGTCCCGTCTGTTTCGTCTGGCAGTCGATGAAATGGAAAAATCGCTTTACCAGACGGACATGTCCATTGCCGCAAGCTATGCGGAACTGGTCAGTGACGCGGGGACCCGCCAGCGCATCCTCACCGCAGTTACCAACGAATACGACAGTACCTGCAGCGCCATTCGCTTTTTGACCGGCGGGCAGGAAATTGGACATCGGTTCCCGCACTTGTGCGAGCGCTTTGAACGCAAGCGGGCAGAGTTGAACCGCATTCACGCGCTGCAGGTGGATTTGCTGCGGCAGACCAGGAATGAACCGCAGAACGGAACCGTACCCGTTCCATTGCTGCAATCCATGAACGCCATATCGGCTGGCCTCGGCTGGACCGGTTAATTCAATAATCAGGAGATAGACGACGTGAACGCTCCCCATCGCCCCAACAATTTCTTTACCCAGTCTCTTTCGGAGCGTGACCCCGAGCTTTTCGGCTCGATCACGTCTGAGCTTGGTCGCCAGCGCGACGAGATCGAGCTGATCGCCAGCGAGAACATCGT
>NZ_JBQFRI010000026.1:0-2399 GCF_056537325.1 Ruegeria sp. CF5
CAGGCCGTTGTTATCGGAGGTGGTCTTGTCGGTTGTTCGATTCTCTACCATCTTGCCAAGCTTGGCTGGACCGACGTTGTTCTGCTGGAGCGGGACGAGCTGACCAGTGGTTCGACCTGGCATGCGGCGGCGGGGATTCACGGGCTGCACGACAACAACAATGTCACCCGTATCCAGCATTACACGATGAACCTGTACAAGGAGCTGGAGAAGGAAACCGGGCAGGGGTGTGGCGTGTTTCAGCCCGGATCGCTCTATCTGGCCCAGACGCAGGACCGCGAGCACCAGTTGCGCCTGCAGGAGTCCAAGGCCAGGTTCTATGGCCTGAACTTCTATGAAGTCAGCCGGGAACAGGCCAAAGAGCTGCATCCGCTGGCACAGTTCGATGACGTGCGCTGTATCATGTACGAGCCCGACGGCGGCAATGTCGATCCTTCGGGTGTCACGCATGCCTATGCGGCGGGTGCGCGGGCGATGGGAGCGACGATCGAGCGGTTTTGCCCCGTGTTAGGGACGGAACAGCAAGCCGATGGCTCGTGGATCGTGCGCACCGAAAAGGGGGATATCCACACGCAATGGGTGGTCAATGCCGCCGGTCTCTGGGGGCGCGAGGTTGCGGCGATGGCCGGGCTGACACTGCCGCTGCAGCCGACCGAGCATCAGTATTTCGTGACCGAGACGATTGATGAGGTTGCCAATCTGGGCCGCCGTCTGCCCTCCATCGCGGACCGGGATGGGGAGTATTACTTCCGTCAGGAAGGCAACGGCCTGCTGATCGGGGCCTATGAAAAGGATATGCGGTTCTGGGCCGAAGAGGGGACGCCACTGGATTTCGCGCATGATCTGTTCCCCGACGATCTGGACCGGATCATGGACAATGTCATCCGTGCAACCGAACGGGTGCCGGTGGCGGCCACGGCGGGGGTCAAACGGGTGATCAATGGCCCGATGATCTGGTCGCCGGATTCCAACGCGCTCTGGGGGCCGGTGCCGGAACTGAAGAACTATTTCCTGTGCGGCGGTATCATTCCGGGCTTCAGCCAGTCCGGCGGTCTGGGCCTGCTTGCGGCGCAATGGATGATCGACGGTGAGCCGCAATATGACATGTTCGCCTGGGATCTGGCCCGTTTCGGAGACTGGGCAGACAAGAAATTCACCAAGGCGAGGGTCGAGGATGTCTATACCCATCGTTTCGCCATCCACTTCCCGAACGAAGAACGCAGCGCCGGCCGTCCGGCCCGTGTCCGTCCGGCTTACGAGATGCAAAAGGACATGGGCTGTGTCTTTGGCCTGAACTGCGGCTGGGAACATCCGCTGTGGTTCGCCGATCAGCCGGGCACCGTCGAGACCAACGGCTTTACCCGCCAGAACTGGTGGGCGCCGGTCGGCCGCGAGGCCGAGATGCTGCGCAGGAACGTGGGCGTTATCGACATCTCGAACTTCGCCAATTACGTCATCAAGGGTCCGGGCGCGCATGAGTGGCTGGACCGGCTGGTCGCCAACAGGGTACCGACCGAGGTGGGGCGTTCGTGTCTGACGCCTCTGATCTCGGTCCGGGGCGGTGTGGCCGGTGATTTCACGATTACCAAGGTCGCAGAAGATGAATACATGATGATCGGCTCGGGCATGGCCGAACGCTATCACCAGCGGTTCTTCAACATGGTCGACCTGCCCGAAGGCACCACATTCGAGGTGGCCACCGACCGCATCGCAGGGTTCAACGTTGCCGGTCCCAAATCGCGCGACACGCTTCAGCGGCTGACCAATGCGGATCTGTCGAACGAGGCATTTCGCTTCATGCGCTCCGCGACCATCGAGGTTGCTGGCGTCCCCTGTCTGGCCATCCGCGTCAGCTTTACCGGCGATCTGGGGTGGGAGTTGCACTGCGCGGAAAGTGACCAGATCAGGCTCTATTCCGCACTTTTGGAGGCCGCAAAGCAGTTTGATGGCGGCCCCGTGGGTGGCCGCGCCCTCGGATCGCTGCGCATCGAGAAAGGCTATGGCTCGTGGGGCAGGGAGTATTCTCAGGAATACTGGCCACAGGAGGTTGGGCTGGCTGGCCTCATCAAACAGGACAAGAATTTCCTGCACAAGGACGCCTGGCTGGCCATCAGGGACAACGCCCCGCGAGAGGTGCTGTCGATCTTCGAGGTCGAGGTGCCGCATGACGCTGACGCGACCGGCGGCGAGCCGATTTTCACGCCCGATGGCAAACCCGTGGGCCGCGTGACATCCGGCGCCTATGGCTATTCGGTCGGCAAATCACTGGCAATCGGCTATGCGGACCCGCAGGTGGCGCAGCCGGGCGATGAGGTCGAGATCTTTATTCTCGGCAAACCTCACAAGGCCAAAATCCTCGCCGAACCGCCATTCGACCCAAAAGGCCAAAGATTGCGGGA
>NZ_JBQFRI010000027.1:0-1759 GCF_056537325.1 Ruegeria sp. CF5
ATGAAGATGACGACGGAAGAGGCCTTTGTTAAGGTACTGCAGATGCATGGTATTGAGCATGCGTTTGGGATTATTGGCTCGGCGATGATGCCGATTTCGGATTTGTTTCCGAAGGCTGGGATCATGTTCTGGGACTGCGCGCATGAGGGCAGTGCCGGGATGATGGCGGATGGCTACACCCGCGCCACCGGCAAGATGTCGATGATGATCGCGCAGAACGGCCCCGGCATCACCAACTTTGTCACCGCCGTGAAAACCGCCTACTGGAACCACACGCCGCTGCTGCTGGTCACCCCGCAGGCGGCCAACAAGACCATCGGTCAGGGCGGGTTCCAGGAAGTCGAGCAGATGAAACTGTTCGAGGACATGGTCGCCTATCAGGAAGAGGTCCGCGACCCGTCCCGCGTCTGCGAGGTTCTGAACCGGGTGATCATGCAGGCCAAACGCGCCAGTGCTCCGGCCCAGCTGAACATCCCGCGCGACATGTGGACTCAGGTGATCGACGTCGATCTGCCCGCCATCGTTGACTTCGAGCGCCCCTCGGGCGGCGAAACCGCCGTCGCGCAGGCCGCCGAACTGCTGTCGAACGCCAAGAACCCGGTCATCCTGAACGGCGCCGGTGTGGTTCTGGCTGAAGGTGGCATCGAGGCCTCGAAGGCTCTGGCCGAACGTCTGGATGCGCCGGTTTGCGTCGGCTACCAGCACAACGACGCCTTCCCGGGCAGCCACCCGCTGTTTGCCGGTCCGCTGGGCTATAACGGCTCGAAAGCGGGGATGGAGCTGATCAGCGAGGCCGACGTGGTGCTGTGCCTCGGCACGCGTCTGAACCCGTTCTCGACCCTGCCGGGCTATGGCATCAACTACTGGCCCGCGGATGCGAAAATCATTCAGGTCGACATCAACCCCGACCGCATCGGCCTGACCAAAGCCGTCAGCGTCGGCATCGTTGGCGACGCGGCCAAGGTGGCGAATGGCATTCTGGCGCAGCTGAGCGGCACTGCCGGCGACGAAGGCCGTAAAGAGCGCAAGGAGCGCATCGCGCAGAAGAAATCGGCCTGGGCGCAGGAACTGACCTCGATGACGCATGAGGACGACGATCCCGGCACCAGCTGGAACGAGCGTGCCCGTGCCGCCAAGCCCGACTGGATGAGCCCGCGCATGGCGTGGCGCGCGATTCAGGCGGCGCTGCCAAAAGAGGCGATCATCAGCTCGGACATCGGCAACAACTGCGCCATCGGCAACGCCTATCCGTCGTTCGAAGAGGGCCGCAAATACTTGGCGCCGGGCCTGTTCGGCCCCTGCGGTTACGGTCTGCCCGCCATCGTCGGCGCCAAGATCGGCCAGCCGGACGTGCCGGTTGTGGGCTTTGCCGGGGACGGCGCATTCGGCATCGCGGTGAACGAACTGACCGCGATCGGCCGCGAGGAATGGCCCGCCGTGACCCAGATCGTGTTCCGCAACTACCAGTGGGGCGCGGAAAAGCGCAACTCGACCCTGTGGTTCGACGATAACTTCGTGGGCACCGAGCTGGACACCAAGGTGTCCTATGCCGGTATCGCCACGGCCTGCGGCCTGAAGGGTGTGGTTGCCCGCACCCAGGACGAGCTGACTGCGGCGCTGAACCAGGCGATCGAGGACCAGAAGAACGGCATCACCACCCTGATCGAGGCGCTGATCAACCAGGAACTGGGCGAACCCTTCCGCCGCGACGCCATGAAAAAACCCGTCGCAGTCGCAGGCGTCAGCGCCAACGACATGA
>NZ_JBQFRI010000028.1:0-1462 GCF_056537325.1 Ruegeria sp. CF5
TACAGTCTCAGATATTCCTGGACTTCCCAGTCTGTGACGGACTGGTGGTATCGTTCCCACTCGTCATTTTTGTATTCGAGGTAGGATTTGCGCATGACCGGGCCCATCACGTGCTCGGCCATCTTGTCATGGCGCAGCGCCTCGATTGCGTTGAACAGCGTGCGCGGCAGACGGCGAATGCCCAGCTCGGTCAGCTCGGATTCGGTCTTGGAATACAGGTCGAAATCCGTGGGCTTGCCCGGGTCGACCTTGTTCTTGATCCCCTGAACCGCGCAGGTCAGATGCATCGCCATCGCCAGATACACGTTCATCGTCATGTCGCAGGCGCGGTTTTCGATGCAGTGACGGCTCTGCGGCAGGCGGAACTGTGCGGACCGGTTGTTGAACCCGTAGGTGATGTTGGTCGGCGCCCAGGTCACGGTGCCGCCTTCGAACCCGCCCACGCGCGGGACCAGCCCGTTATACGAGTTCACCGTCGGGCAGGTGATCGCAGTGATCGCCTCGGCGTGCTGCATCAGGCCGCCAACGGCATAACGGCTTTCATCCGACCATTCGCCATCCGGTGTCTCAAAGATGTTCTCGCCGGGGCGGCTTTCGTGCTGCATCGACATGTTGATATGCGCACCCGAGCGCCAGTCGCCCACCGTGGGTTTTGGCATGAAGGTGACGAACATGCCATGCTTCTTGGCAACCTCTTTCAGCACGATACGCAAGAAGGCCAGACGGTCCGACATCTCCAGCATGTTGGTATAGTGAAAATCCAGCTCGAACTGGGAATAGGCACCCTCGGCCACCACGTCATGCAGGTTCCAGCCCAGATCTTCGATGATGTCGATCATGTCCTTGAGATAAGGCATCGAGTCGACCGAATATTCCACGTCATAGCCAAAGGCCTGGCGGCGCGGGCGCAGGCCGTCTGCGGGATCGTCGTCGAACGCCTTCACCGGCTGGCCGTTCTCGTCATATTTCATGACGATGAATTCGGGCTCGACCCCGGCGTACCCGGTATATCCCTCCTGCGCGGCCTCATGCATCGCACGCTTCAGCGCCTGGCGCGGGCAAACATTATAGGGCGCGTCTTCCCAGTACAGATCCGAGAAAATGATCGCCAGCGTGTTGTCCCAGGGGCAGATGTAAACTGCATCCAGATCCGGAACCACGACCTGATCGCTGTCGGCGGGGCTGAGTTCCGGCACGAAGGAGATCGAGTGCACAGCGAATTGCGGGCCTTTGCCAAGGCACAGTTGTTCGAAATCGCTCATCGGGACGGGTTTGGTCTTGGGGATGCCATGCAGGTCGATCCAGGCGCCCATCACATATTTGACGCCAGCCTCTTCCAGCCGCTTTTTGACGGCGGGAATTTTGGGGCGGTTGCGTTCAACCGCGTCCTGAAAGCTCTCGTAATAGATCTTGCTGTTTGCATTGTCCTTAGGCACTGGGCTTCCTCCTGTCAGCGCGCCGC
>NZ_JBQFRI010000029.1:0-1318 GCF_056537325.1 Ruegeria sp. CF5
TTTCTTTACCCAGTCTCTTTCGGAGCGTGACCCCGAGCTTTTCGGCTCGATCACGTCTGAGCTTGGTCGCCAGCGCGACGAGATCGAGCTGATCGCCAGCGAGAACATCGTCAGCGCCGCCGTGATGGAGGCGCAGGGCTCGGTGATGACCAACAAATACGCCGAAGGCTATCCCGGTCGTCGGTACTATGGCGGTTGCCAGTTCGTTGATATCGCCGAGAACCTGGCCATCGACCGCGCCAAGGAACTGTTCGGCTGCGGTTTTGCCAACGTCCAGCCGAACTCGGGCAGCCAGGCCAACCAGGGTGTGTTTCAGGCACTGATCAAACCCGGCGACACCATTTTGGGCATGAGCCTGGATGCCGGCGGTCACCTGACCCACGGCGCGGCCCCCAACCAGTCGGGCAAGTGGTTCAACGCGGTGCATTACGGCGTGCGCCAGCAGGACAACCTGATCGACTATGACCAGATCGAGGCGCTGGCGAAAGAACACCAGCCCAAGCTGATCATCGCAGGCGGCTCGGCCATTCCGCGCCAGATCGACTTTGCCCGCATGCGTCAGATCGCGGACATGGTCGGCGCCTATCTGCACGTGGACATGGCCCATATCGCCGGTCTGGTGGCGACAGGCGCGCATCCCAGCCCCTTCCCGCACGCGCACGTGGCCACCACCACCACGCACAAGACCCTGCGCGGCCCGCGCGGCGGCATGATCCTGACCAATGACGAGGCGATCGCCAAGAAGGTGAACTCGGCCATCTTCCCCGGCATTCAGGGCGGCCCGCTGATGCATGTGATCGCGGCCAAGGCGGTTGCCTTTGGCGAGGCGCTGCAGCCCGCGTTCAAGGATTACATCAGCCAGGTCGTCACCAACGCACAGGCGCTGTCGGATCAGCTGATCAAGGGCGGTCTGGACACGGTGACCCACGGCACCGACACCCACGTGGTGCTGGTCGATCTGCGCCCCAAGGGCGTCAAGGGCAACGCCACCGAAAAGGCTCTGGGCCGTGCGCATATCACCTGCAACAAGAACGGTGTGCCGTTTGATCCGGAAAAGCCGACGATCACCAGCGGCATCCGCCTGGGCTCGCCCGCCGGCACCACCCGTGGGTTCGGCGAGGCCGAATTCCGCCAGATCGCCGACTGGATCATCGAGGTTGTGGACGGTCTGGCGGCCAATGGCGAAGACGGCAACAGCGCCGTCGAGGCCAAGGTCCGGGCCGAAGTCGCCGCCCTCTGCGCCCGCTTCCCGATCTATCCAAATCTGTGAAGAGACCCTCTTTGAGACACGCAAACGGCGCCACAATGGCGCCGTTTC
>NZ_JBQFRI010000030.1:0-1261 GCF_056537325.1 Ruegeria sp. CF5
ACCGAGATGGTCTCGACCGGGGCCGAACCGCCTTCGCCCGCCGCGTCAAAGCTGGCGGTCCGCAGGGTGACAACCTTCTTGGCGTCGTTCGATTTCACGGTCTGGATCGCGTTGCCCGCATAGATCGGACGCTCGAAGGTCGAGCCGTCGACCACGCCGGACGCATCCGAGATCACCATCACGTCCAGAAGTGCGGCCACGCGCGGCATCACGTTCTTGGCGTCGGTGGTCGCGGGGGCCACGATGTGCTCGTACCCGTCGGCCAGACCCACGATCAGCGCTGCGGTCGATTCCGCCAGGCGGTGACCCAGCGAGGCATCCTCGGCAACCAGAACCTTGGACACGCCGTCGATCTTGGCGGCGGCCTCACCGGCAGCAGCGGCGGAACCGCCTGCGGCCAGAACGGTCACATCACCCAGAACTTTCGCGGCATTGACGGCCTTGGCGGTGGCGTCCAGCGCCAGCTCACCATTGTTGACTTCGGCAAGAAGAAGTACAGCCATTACACAGCCCCCGCTTCTTTGAGTTTCGAAACCAGTTCGTCGACCGAACCCACGATGATGCCAGCGGCACGTGCCGGCGGCTCTTCGGTCTTGACGACCTCGAGGCGCGGGGTGACGTCGACGCCGTAATCGGCGGCGGTTTTCTCATCCAGCGGCTTTTTCTTCGCCTTCATGATGTTGGGCAGCGACGCATAGCGCGGCTCGTTCAGGCGCAGGTCAACGGTGACGATGGTCGGCATCTTGACGCTGATGGTCTGCAGGCCGCCGTCCACCTCACGGGTGATCTTGGCGCTGTCACCTTCGATGTCCAGCTCGGACGCAAAGGTGCCCTGGCTCCAGCCCAGCAGGGCCGACAGCATCTGGCCGGTGGCGTTCATGTCGTTGTCGATCGCCTGCTTGCCCGCCAGAACGATGCCGGGCTGCTCTTCCTCGACCACTTTGGCCAGGATCTTGGCAACGGCCAGCGGCTCGATGTCCTGATGGACGTCATCGGCAGCCACAACCAGAATGGCGCGGTCGGCACCCATGGCCAGCGCGGTCCGCAGGGTCTCCTGCGACTGCTTCACGCCGATCGAAACCGCAACGACTTCGTCAGCCTTGCCCGCTTCTTTCAGGCGGATCGCCTCTTCCACCGCAATCTCGTCGAATGGGTTCATCGACATTTTGACATTGGCGAGATCAACACCGCTACCGTCCGCTTTAACGCGGACCTTCACATTATAGTCAATCACGCGTTTGACAGGCACGAGTACCTTCAT
>NZ_JBQFRI010000031.1:0-1106 GCF_056537325.1 Ruegeria sp. CF5
ATGGCAAAGGAAAAGTTTGAGCGTACAAAACCGCACGTCAACATCGGCACGATTGGCCACGTTGACCATGGTAAAACGACGCTGACCGCAGCAATCACCAAGTATTTCGGCGACTTCAAGGCGTATGACCAGATTGACGGTGCGCCGGAAGAAAAAGCGCGCGGCATCACCATCTCGACCGCCCACGTGGAATACGAGACCGACAACCGCCACTACGCGCACGTCGACTGCCCCGGCCACGCTGACTACGTCAAGAACATGATCACCGGTGCCGCTCAGATGGACGGCGCGATCCTGGTTGTGAACGCTGCTGACGGCCCGATGCCGCAGACCCGCGAGCACATCCTGCTGGGCCGCCAGGTTGGCATCCCGAAGATGGTCGTGTTCCTGAACAAAGTTGACCAGGTTGACGACGAAGAGCTGCTGGAACTGGTTGAGATGGAAGTTCGCGAACTGCTGTCCAGCTACGACTACCCCGGCGACGATATTCCGATCATCGCAGGTTCGGCTCTGGCGGCGATGGAAGGCAACAACCCGGAAATCGGCGAAGAGAAGATCAAGGAACTGATGGCGGCTGTTGATGACTACATCGACACCCCTGAGCGCGCTGTTGACCAGCCGTTCCTGATGCCGATCGAAGACGTGTTCTCGATCTCGGGCCGTGGTACCGTTGTGACCGGTCGTGTCGAGCGTGGCGTGATCAACGTTGGCGACGAGATCGAAATCGTCGGCATCCGCGACACTTCGAAAACCACCTGCACCGGCGTTGAAATGTTCCGCAAGCTGCTGGACCGCGGTGAAGCGGGCGACAACATCGGCGCCCTGCTGCGCGGCATCGACCGTGACGGCGTTGAGCGTGGCCAGGTTCTGTGTAAGCCGGGTTCGGTTACACCGCACACCAAGTTCGAAGCCGAAGCCTACATCCTGACCAAGGAAGAAGGCGGTCGTCACACCCCGTTCTTCGCGAACTACCGTCCGCAGTTCTACTTCCGTACGACTGACGTGACCGGCACCGTGACGCTGGCGGCTGGCACCGAGATGGTCATGCCCGGCGACAACGTGTCGTTCGAAGTTGAACTGATCGCACCGATCGCGATGGAAAACGG
>NZ_JBQFRI010000032.1:0-720 GCF_056537325.1 Ruegeria sp. CF5
GGGCACGCATTTTCCGAAGGACGTGATCTTGCACGCGGTTTTCTTCTACCTGCGCTACGGCGTGTCATACCGGGATCTGGAAGAAATCATGGCGGAACGTGGCGTTGATCTGGATCATGCAACGCTAAACCGCTGGGTCAGCCGATATGCAGGTCTCATTGCTGAAGCAGCGCGGTATAGAAAGCGCCCCGCAGACCGTTCATGGCGCATGGATGAGACATATGTGAAAGTGAAGGGTGAATGGGTTTATCTTTATCGGGCCATCGATAAGCGCGGCAAGACACTAGATTTTATGTTGTCCGAGCGCCGGAATAAAGCTGCTGCGACGAAGTTCTTCGCTCTTGCGCTTGAGGTGAACGGTTTACCGCGCAAGATTGTCATCGACAAAAGCGGGGCCAACACTGCTGGCATCAAGGCCATCAACAAGATGCTCAAAAGCTATGGCTGCCCGATCCCGATCGAAATGGTCAGGCGGAAATACCTCAATAACATCATTGAACAAGACCATCGATTCATCAAACGACGGATCAGACCCATGCTGGGATTCAAATCTCTCGCATCAGCCGCATCTGTCCTAGCAGGCATAGAACTGGTCAACATGATCCGCAAAGGTCAATTCACGCCTGGACTCCGTCCGTTTCAGCAGTTCGCCGAACTGGTGGCGTAAACCGCCCACCAATTCCACTGATGCTCTGCCATCTAAAAGTTTGCGACAGAACC
>NZ_JBQFRI010000033.1:0-517 GCF_056537325.1 Ruegeria sp. CF5
CGCGATCCAGACCGTGAAATCGAACGACGCCAAGAAGGTTGTCACCCTGCGGACCGCCAGCTTTGACGCGGCGGGCGAAGGCGGTTCGGCCCCGGTCGAGACCATCTCGGTTGGTGAAAACCCGGGTCTGTCGTCATGGGTCGAGGACAAGGTTGCTGAAAGCGATCGTCCGGAACTGACCTCGGCTGGCGTTGTCGTCTCGGGCGGCCGCGGTGTCGGTTCGGAAGAGGACTTCAAACTGATCGAAGGTCTGGCCGACAAACTGGGCGCGGCTGTTGGCGCTTCGCGCGCGGCGGTCGACTCGGGCTACGCGCCGAACGACTGGCAGGTGGGTCAGACCGGTAAGGTTGTTGCCCCGGACCTCTATGTCGCCGTCGGTATCTCGGGCGCGATCCAGCACCTGGCGGGCATGAAGGACTCCAAGGTCATCGTTGCGATCAACAAGGACGAAGAAGCGCCGATCTTCCAGGTCGCAGACTTCGGACTGGTCGCAGACCTGTTCGCAGCAGTCCCGGAA